>JAYZAL010000107.1:0-5476 GCA_036339735.1 Candidatus Poribacteria bacterium | reverse complement strand
CAATATTAGAATCAGTGCGCACTTGACCATAATCGATTAGTTTTTTATTAAGCTCCAAAATACAAATTCGGTTTATTTCACTAAATACCTCTTTGGCTATTCGCTTTTTTGGAACTTGGTTTATAATCAGCCCAATTAGCGCTGACCGATTGAATTGAAGGATCGATCTAATTATAGTCAAAGTGGTTGAGACGGCTGTTGGGTCCGGGGGCACAACAACAACAATTTCATTCAGGGTATGAAGGAAAGCCGTTGTCTGAAGAGAGAGGCTGGACGCCGTATCGACCAGAATTAGGTCGTTTGTTGATTTTAGGGGCTCTAAATAATTAGTTAGCTTTCGAAAGTCGTGATAAGTCAAATTGGCCAATGCCGCAGATTTTCCTCCTGAGATTAGGGAAAACCCAAAATCTGTCTCTAAAATTACGTCATCCAAATCCATCTGGCCGTGTATTAAATCAACCAAATCATAATTTAGCGAAGTGCCAGATAGGCTATGGATATTACCCAATCCCATGTCTGCGTCTAGGATAGTAACTTGACAGCCTTTTTGCGCAAAGTGAAACCCAATATTATATGTAAGAACAGATTTACCTGCTCCCCCTTTACCACTGGTGATACACAGTACTCGAGCTCTAGATGTACTAAAATGCTTATTCTGGTCTGACTCAGAAGATTGTTGCGTTTGTTTAAGCAGTTTCTGAATCACCCGTTTGGTATGATTTGAACTTTGGTCGCTATACATTCAATTTAACAGTTTAATTACTCACTATTTTTAATATCTTAAATCTATGGAAATCAAGCAGGCTACAACCACTATTTTCATATCAATATCAACACCTCGTTTTGAATAATTATTTTCTGAAAATGTAGAAAGCAAAATTTCTAAATAAATACAAGCAGAAGGTCATTAGAATTCAAAAAATTAATTAGTTAGTATACCAAAATAGGATGCACAAATTACTCTGAGTTAGACTCAATTACAAGATCTAACTCCTCACAATACGTTGTTTGGATACTTCACGTGCTAATGACTGGTAGTCTTGAAATCCTGAACTTTGTCTATCATATGTTGTAATAGGTATACCAAGACTTACAGCCTCTTCTAACTTAACATTAGTTCGAACGATAGTCTGATAGAGATAGTCCCCAAAGTAATCTTTTATTTTAGATAAAACTTCTCTAGCGATTTTTTTACGCACATCAAACATGGTTGCAACAGCTCGAATTTGAATTGGGTAAGATCGTTTGCCAGTTATATGATGACAAAATTTCAACATTTGCGTGATGCTGTGCAAAGACAAAAAGCTTGTCTTTATAGGCAACATTAACTCGTCACAACAGAAGAGCGCATTTTCCGTCAAAACTTCCATGCTCGAAGCGCAATCAATCACTACATAGTCGTAATATAAATGCTGCCTCTCGATCTGTTGTAAACAAGTAGATAATCGTTCATGGCGACGTACTTGGCGGCTTAGCTGTTCATTGGCTTGAATCAAACTTTCATCAGCTGAAATGAAATCCAGCCCTTCTTCTACTGTTTGGATAGAGTCAACAATCTGACAACCTTCTAATCCAGCATTCATAATCACTGGACAGATCTTCCTCTTAGTTTCCTTCAAAAGCCGACTGACACCAATCGTGGCATATGCCCGTGGGTCGAAATCAACTAAAAGAGTCTTGTTACCTTCGTATGCCAAGCAGGCACTCAGATTGATTGCGGTAGTGGTTTTTCCGCATCCCCCCTTGTAATTAGCGATTGCAATAACATACATGTCTATTCGATAGCTCTTCCGTATGTCTTTAATTTACTAAACTTATTATTTTATTAATTGGAAGTTAGTTTTTTTAATTGTTTGAGATATTGTTTTTCAATCTTGCGGAATTTTTTATACTTTTTCTGGTTGAAATTGGCCTTTGCCAATTTACGATAGGCCTTGAATTTAGAGCGAAAAATCCGATGATTCTCACCACTGCTTTCTCCAAATTGGTTAATATTTTCGGAATTATCCTCGACGTTTTGTTTCGTTCGTGAAAATTCTCTAATGTAGTTACCCGCAGCCTCTATGATTTTCTGAGCTTGATTGGTTGAGATATTCGTTTGTTTGCTTATATTACTTGCAGATGCCTCGGATAATTCCTCCACTGATGTATAACCTACAGAAACTAATTTCGCTTCTGTTACTCCTCCAATACCTTTGATTTGGGTCAACTTAGTCATGTGCGATCTCCATAGGGAAAGTAAGTTTGTAGATTTTTAAGTTCGACTTTCTCAAACACGCGCAAGTTACAGCTTGCACGACACGTAATACGGAATTACGAAAGTCATTTGTCATTGTAAGGAGTTTGTAGGATGGAATCAAGTAAATTACTTTGGAATGTCACATGAGAATGATATGAAGATAAGTGATGGAAACTGAATATGGCTGACTTCACAAGAGACCTAATGTAAGGCGTCTTGATCTTGTTATTTCACTAATAATGATCCAGTCAACAAAATATGAAGTTTGATATACATTCACGGGAACACAATATTCGTGTGAGTGAGATTCAAAAACCAGAATTGAGAGACGAAAGCTCACAGCTAACATACTAGGATAGAGACCTAAGGTAAGTCGGTGTTCATCTACGATGATGTTTTTTACAAATTTGATTAGCTGTCAACCATGGATAGATGGTAATTAAAGACTGAAAGAAGCAAACTGTTACAACAGATAATTGGAATTTGGTTTCTACTGCATAATCAACATAGTTCTGATAGTGATTAAAGACAGGTAATTCCCCGCCTAAAGATGCTCAGATTTTTACAGGGTATCCTGATTGAGCTAAACTCAAATTTGAAAAATTAACTACATCACTATCACACTAACTTCTAGGCTTTTGACCAATAAAATAGATGGCAGAAGATAAAATATGAGCATGTGGATGCAATAACAGCAAATAGTCAAGCCATACTAAAGGAAAAGTTAGCCAGCCAATCAAAAGCGAAATCAACTTAGCCAAGGTTAAACTCCCAAACGATAGTATTAAGCCTACATACTCTCTGAAAAACCAATGAAGAGCCGTTGTCGGACCGGAGCAGGCATCTCCTTCGATTTTAGTAAAAGCAACGAATAAGTGGTCAAACCCGGCAATAGTATAACGCTGGTAATCATATGGGGAAGCATGGAAGCCTTGTAAGA
The DNA here is from genome assembly GCA_036339735.1 of Candidatus Poribacteria bacterium. Taxonomy (GTDB): domain Bacteria; phylum Poribacteria; class WGA-4E; order WGA-4E; family UBA9662; genus TMED15. The sequence goes on along the minus strand of JAYZAL010000107.1, from coordinate 2,297 downwards.
AGGGGACCGCGGCACACACATAACCGCCGGGTTTTAGGACTCGCTCGATTTCCGCAACAACCCACTTGGGTTCTTTTACGTGTTCTAAGACAGCACAGTTTATGACAATATCAAAAATTTGGTCTTGGAATGGTAAACGGTGTCCATCTCCAATCACATCGGTGTCCGGTGTCTCTACAATATCTAGATTAATGATATTCGTTGAAAGACGACCCGCTCCTGCACCCAAGTCTAAAACTTTAGCTCCATTTCCAAACGACTGGATTACCCTTTTAACTGCCCGATTCCATCTTGGGGCTGGATATGGACAGCCAATCAAGAATCGTAGCCATTTTGATTGGCGTAGAAATACCTTAATTGAAGTGATGGATAAATTCAGTTTCATAAGTATTTCACAGCTTTTTTGTTTGGCTAATTTGGGATATACTCATTTTTCGTTTCTATATCAAATTTAGAAATTAATCAAAAAAGCGAAAGTGGATGATATGGCCAATGGCTGCGACCCCGTCTTTCCAACCAATTTTTTTCCCTTCGGTGAAGTGCCGTCCGCGATAGTTGATAGGAATCTCAACGAATCGGCAGTTTTTCCTTGCTAATTTAGCTGTGATCTCGGGCTCAAAGCCAAACCGATCTGATTTAAGTTTGATTTCTGATAAAATTCTAGTGCGAAAAACTTTATAACATGTTTCCATATCGGTTAGTTTAAGCCCATTAACAAAATTAGACAGAGTGGTCAGAAATCGGTTGGCGATATAGCTTAACAGAAGTCCTGTTTGTCGTCCCTCTATAAATCGAGAACCATATACTACATCAGCATCTCCATCTATAATAGGTTGCAAAAGTTTTGGGTAATCTTTTGGGTCGTATTCCAAGTCAGCATCTTGTATGATGGTTACATCACCAGTGGCAAATTGGAAGCCAGTTCTTAGTGCCGCACCTTTACCTTTATTGGCAGAGTGATAGTAAACAGAAATACCATTCTCACGCTGACCCTCGATCTGTTTTAAAAGGTCCCGACTTCCATCAGTTGAACAATCGTCAATTAAAATAATCTCTTTTTCAAATTTAAGTTCAACAGCTTTGACTTGTGTTAAAATTTCTTCCAGTGTATCGATTTCGTTGTAGACGGGAATTACAATAGATAGTTTGTGCATGGTTTAACATGAATAAGTAAGTTCGGTTGAATCTGCATGATAAACGATCAGGAATGGAGAGACAACTTGTATTCAGTCAAATTAACGGGTAATTAATTTGATGGCTCGCGACAAAGACCACGATCAGTTTCATACAGTATGCGTGCACTAAAACCAACAATGATATAATCTCTGCTGACCGATTTCGTTCAGGTATGTTTAGCACTTTACTAGACTCCGGCCAGGTTGCTGATTGAACAAGTGGTGAGAAGCAACCCAAAAAGAGGACACAATTATACTTGATTCAGCCCAAAAGTCAAGCATGAAAGATAGACAGTTTAATCTGTGCTAGAACTTGCCTCTAGAGTATACCGTAAAGTAGTATAATGACCAAAGGAGGCCTGGGTAGCAGGAAATTTCGTAGGACCTCACCCAGCTTATTTTATGGACTTGACCCAATATGTTAGAGATATTCCTGACTTTCCTCAGGAAGGTATCGTGTTTAAAGATATTACACCACTACTCAGTAACCCATCAGCCTTTCGATTTGTTACAGACACTTTTTCGACACATTATAGTGATAAAAAGATTGATGCCATAGTTGGTATTGATGCGCGTGGATTCATTTTTGCTTCAGCATTGGCTTATCGGATGGGAGTTGGTTTTATACCTGTACGGAAGCCCGGTAAGCTACCTTATAAAACAATTGAAGAGCAATATGACTTGGAATATGGTAGCAATACATTAGCTATTCACGAAGACGCAGTTAATCCTGGTGTTAATGTCATTATCTGCGATGACGTAATCGCCACCGGTGGGACCCTAACTGCAACTATAAATCTAGTAGAAAAGTTAGGAGGGCAAGTTGTAAGTATTGCTACCCTCATCGAACTAGTTTTTCTGAATGGTAGACAACACTTCCCCGGATATGACATTTACTCATTGATTGAATTTTAGTCATTCGATGTGGTATAATAGGGAGTTTGTAAAATTATTGAAATTATTGAAAGAACGGCGCGCCTGTAGCTCAGAGGATAGAGCAGGGGCTTCCTAAGCCTCGTGTCGGGGGTTCGATTCCTCCCAGGCGTAATCCTCTAGGAGAGGTTGGTGAATGTATCAGTTTAGTGCAGGAAAGCTAATTCTAATTCTGCTGGTTCTCATATT
>JAYZAL010000106.1:0-11098 GCA_036339735.1 Candidatus Poribacteria bacterium | reverse complement strand
GTAGGTTGAAAACAACGGCCAATGCAAAAACAATCAAAATAATCACCTTATTAGTTAACATCATATCTTCCTTTTTATTTTTTTCGACTTCCTATAAGATTAATAGTACATAAGCAACTAATTTCTTACTAACCACATAGACTAAGAAGTCAGCAAAAATATATCTATCAAAAGTGGAAAACTTATTGTGAATTTAATAAGTTTTCGAACAAACTTGTATGATGTTATACGGCAAAGAGGCTGAATTGTGGATGCATTATTCTATCTAAAATATGAAAGCTGACCTCTTTTGTTGCAAATATTCCATTTAAAAACAACTATGTACAATTTTTATTTTTTCAAAAGACTAATCCGAAAATTAAATAACCTAAATCAGGATTGACTCATTGTTTTACTGGTATTTTTTTAGATATATTTCGATTTCTTTATTCTTCATACTACTGAGCTTAGAGAGTAGTGTACGTTTTACGGATGTGACTCACTTAGCTGGGATAGAATTTTTTCATGTTGACGGACGAAGTGGAAATAAGTACTTCATGGAAACTTTGGGATCAGGGGTTGCTTTTTTTGATTATAACAACGATAGTTATCCCGATCTGTATTTTGTCAATGGTTCCCATTTGCCTGGTTATCCGACTGATGATGATCTACCTGCCAATCAACTCTACCGGAACAATGGAGATGGCACTTTTAGCAATGTCACCATGTATGCAGGTGTCGGGGATACTGGTTATGGCCATGGCTGTGCCGTTGGGGATTACGATAACGATGGAGATTTAGATCTTTACGTTACTAACTTTGGTTCAGATACGCTATATTGTAACAATGGAGACGGTACTTTTACTGATGCCACACTCGTAGCGGGTATTTTAAATTCTGATTGGGGAACTAGTTGTGCGTTCGTTGACTACGATCTAGATGGTGATCTAGATCTATATGTAGTCAACTACATAGAATTTGATTTAGCAACTAATCCTTGGTGTGGATTGAAAGAGTCTAATATTCGGGCCTATTGCGAGCCTAATAGTTTTCTAGGAGTACCAGATTTATTATATCAAAATAATGGAGACGGAACTTTTAAAGATGTTAGTCAATTATCGGGTATCGCTAATGTTTCTCCACCAGGTAAAGGACTTGGTTTGACTTGGGGTGATTATGACAATGACGGAGATCCAGACTTATACATTGCTAATGACTCGACAGAAAATTTTTTTTATAGAAATAATGGAGATGGAACTCTGGAAGAAGTGAGTTTTATGTTGGGTGTAGCAGTCAATGAAAACGGAACACCCGAGAATGGAATGGGCACCGCGTTTGGAGATATCAACAACGATGGTTGGCTTGACTTAACGGTAACTAATTATGCTGATCAAACCAACACTTTATACCGAAACGACGGAGATGGATTTTTTTCCGATATTACGAGAGCCTCAAAAACTGGCCATGTTACTTTTCCTTATCTTGGTTGGGCAACACTTTTTTTTGATTACGATAACAACGGTTATCAAGATCTGTATGTGGCAAATGGACATCTACACGATAATCTAGTTGAGTTGGGTCAAAATGGAAGTTACGCTCAATCTGATCTTATGTTTCATCAAGCTGTAGATGGTTCTTTAACCGAGGTCGCTCAAAATTTAGGTGACCTCGGACACCCAATTATTAGTCGAGGTGCCGCTGTGGCTGACTATGACCTAGACGGTGATTTGGATTTGGTAGTGACAACCTCGAATGGTAAGCCTTGCCTGCTGAGAAATGAGGGTGGTAATAGACAAAACTGGATCCGATTTATAATTCAAGGAATTGCTACTGGTACACGTATCACGATTCAAACCATCAGTAGTGATGGACGGCGACATCAGCAATGCCAAGAGGTCGGCAATAATACTGGTTATCTTTCCCACAGCGAAACTTCTCTACATTTCGGCGTCGGAAATGCCAAACAAATCGAGCAAATTGTAATACGTTGGCCAAATGGAGACATCGAAAATCTGGATCATTTTTTGGTCAACCAGACAGTCCAAATCACTAGGCCCTAAAATGGGGGTAGTTTGTGTCGTACACGGCGACTATTATACTCAAGCTGATACGGAAGTAGGTGCTCTGGATATTCTTTCGGTGGATAATCTTTCATATTGTGGTAAGGTAACGGGCCAACAGTCTGGGAAGCCAGGGTATTTATATCTGCATCCTTAACCCAACCATCACTAAATAAAACAAATGAACGCGTCCATCCAGCCGGCAAATCAGGTAGTTTGCTTTTTGAGAATTTGACCGTTATCTCGTCACCCGCGTTCATCACTACTAACTTATCATCTAGATTATTCAATAATTGAGTTACGTCTCCATATCGGGTAAAGAATCCTTCCATATCTCGCCAACGTTGGTTTCGATCGATTTGGTTATAATCGTATAAGTGTGGCCCATGTGGTGTTGGCCGGTACATCTTAGGGAAACCAAGGTATTGTAAGTCGGCAGTTTCAACCTCGAGTTCGGTTATAACCATTGGAAAGTCTTGGTCCCCAATGGTAAAAAAGGCTCGATCCCAGTAGACTTGCATATCGCTTATAATCCTTACACGTCTATCGGTCGATAGAAACTTATCTGTTAAATCTATAATCATAGTTTTATTTTTACCAGCAGGGATGCCAATTGGATTAATTACCGTTTGCCATTGGCCTTTCTGGTCTTTTACTTGCAGATAGGGAAAAGTAGAACTAATAGCGGGATTTTGCGAGATAGAGACATTAATGGATGTATCCGTGGGAAAAATCCAGCCAGTCAAAAACAGTTTAATTGGAGTTTGATCACTAGTAGGACCAAGATCAAGCTCAATGATATGCTCGTCGACTACGCCCTGAAAGCGACCAGGCTTATGTTCAACGGCATAATCGTAATCAAATTTTTTCAATTTTTTTAGTACATCGTTTTTATTATGATCAATGGCGCTCAATGGCCTTCGAGCTATTTTGACTGGATGAATTTCAAATGGTGGATAGGGTGTTGGTGTAAACTTTTCGTCCACAAAGATTTGGTTACTCGCTGGATGATCAACGGTGATAAGTTTGACCTGATCAAAATATGCTGTTTCCCATAATTCTTCGGTAATTTTCAAAATGTATTGACCATCTTTGGGTTTTAGCTTATCTCCAATTAGAACATAATCATCAGCTGATTTAGACGACGCAACTGTACCAATTGACGTAATCATACCAAGTGGGCTTTTCCATAGTAAATCAGTGATGAATCTAAAGCCATCCCCGTCGTATACATATAAAAACGGACAAGATCCTTTCAATACCTGTTTTTCTACGATTTTCTGGTTACTACGAGGTTGAAGAATATTTTGTGGTACACCATTCGTCCAAACGATCCGAGCGACATCCACCAATTTATTGTTGCCTAATCCAAAATGAGAGATCTGTTGATCGACGTAGGTCAATTGATAATGATTTCCAGCCTTGACCTCTAATCTCGAACCAATACCTTTTAGATTATTCTTATTATTACCCTCGACGATTGCTTCCAGTTCAATTCGTAACCATTGGTTTTGGTTCCCCCCATCGTTCTGTAATACGTAGCTCTTATCGTCGGCTAAGAAATGGACTAAGTCTAAATCTCCGTCATTATCGTAATCAGAAGTTAGCCCAAATCCCCCATATTCAGTCTTGGGCGGTAATAAACCAGGCTGGTTCTTGAACCGGCCATAACCATTATTTCGCCAAATCGAATGCTTTGTGGGATTAAGAATCCAAAGGTCTAGAAACCCATCGTTATCGTAATCTACGAAATGACAATCCAACCCATTGGAAAAAGGAAGTACTTGATCACTCACAAAAGTGCCATCACCTCGATTTTTGTAGGTTTGAATTGCCTGATGTGAAGTGATCACCAGATCAATATCTCCATCATTATCATAATCCCCATCATCAATGGATTGTAGCTGGTGTTGATCTGAAACGATTACTACAGCTTTTAATCGACCTTGACGTAGGTTTTCAAAAAAATAACAGGTAGTATGATCAATAGTAATCAAATCTACATCTCCATCATCGTCGAAATCAGCAAAGGTTCCACCAGTAGCCGCTATTTGAAAATCCCGACCAAAGGTCGTCTGGGATGCGTCAGAAAATGTGCCATCTCCATCGTTACGCCACATTTTCATTTTTTCACTATTGAGTTCTAAGGCATCTAAATCTCCATCATGATCATAGTCAAACTGAATATTGTTAGTTTTAGGTTTCTCGAAATGTTTTTGAATGGTTGTGAAATGGACGGAGATAGGTGGAGTTATTTTGGTAACTAAGCGGGAACGAAAACCAGTTTCAAAATCCTCGATAGGATGACCTAAAATCGGGGTATCCAATTCGGCAATACCTTGCTGGTAACGGGGAGTGTTTTTGTTGATATTTTCGAAAATTCGCAAATTCCGGTTGGCGACTTGTAGGTGATTATTTAATTGTTGATTTTGGATAGCTGTTAGCCCATCGATAAGGAATTGCAATTTATCAATAGGAATATCGGCTAGCAAAATTTTTAATTGTTGGCCAGTTTCCATTGTTAAGTCAATATCCCCTCGAGTGGCTGCCAATTGAGCTAACTTCATCAAGACAACAATGTTCGTTGGTGTTCGCAGACGTATTTCCTTTAAACCCTCAATGGCTTTTTCCTGTTCACTTACATCACCTCTGATACGGAGGTGTTGTCGAACTAATTGGTAGCGAGCTTCTAGGTCCTCCGGGTTTAGTCGGACGGCTTCCTCAATTTCAATGGTTGCTTTTTCGAATTTACCTTTTAATTGCAAAATCTCAGCCGAAATAAAGTGAAGTTGGCTATTCATTGGGTTAACTCTGAGTCCCCTTTGTATCGTTGTCCAAGCCTCATCAGATTGCTTAAGACGCAGTTGTGCAACGGCCAAGTTACCATATCCTATGGCTTCTTCTGGTAATAGATTGATCAATTGCTCAAATTGTTCGGCAGCTTTCTGTGGTTGGGATTCTTCTAGGTAAGCCAAACCCAAATTTTGGCATTTGAGTGCTAGTGCAGTAACTTGTTCTAGATCTGTAACCGGTTTTGCCGATAGTTCTAATTGTGAAAAGACACAAAATACAGTGATAATATATGTTGACCAAATATGAATCAAAGAATAGGGTGAGGAAGAAAACATTCGGCGCAAAGTGATTCTCCTAACGAATGAACTTAAATAAATTTTTGTAAGGCCAAACAAGAGAGTCTAAAAACTTTCTTAGTTACCACTAGATGGAGTGGTATTGACAGGATAAAAAGAATCATCCAAATAATTGGTTATGCTAATCTGAATACCGACTGGTCGCCTAAACAACAAATACTTTAGACATTTCAAAACAACTTGAATATAGCACGGAGAATCTTGGTTAATTTACCAATTTCTATGTTGCCAAACAGATATTATTCTGATTACCACAGCAGAAAGAAAAGAGGTGCTTCTAGGAAATAGCTTCCCCCACGATTTTACGTGTCATAACAAAAAAAGGTGGTAGAAAAATTCTACCACCCCTCGAAGATTTTACCAACTTGGATGAACCCAATTTCGAAGCAAGCTACTTGAGTCGAATTTCACCACCCGCACGAATCAGTCGACGAGAAGGCTTCATCAAGTAATCGGGAATATCTCGACCGCGAACAATATCACCCATCATCTGATTACCCAGACGTGATACCATATGCTTTCTCAGGTCAGCTCTGATTTGTTCTTCTGATACTCGGCTATATTCTTTGGCCGGATCTTGTGTTTGAAACTCCCTACAATATTTAATGTATCCTTTCAATCCTTTATTGTTCCAAACAATTTCTTTCGTTTTTACATCCACAGCAATTACGTGCATATCGACTTCAGCCCACTGGTAAACTAATACAAAACGGGTCGTTCCAGAAATACCAGCTTGATTACTCATGTCAAAGGCTGGCCTACTATCCATTTCCTCGTCGATTTTGAGTTTTTCAATACTGCCAATTAAAATTAGGTCAGCTCCTACTTTTTCACCAACTGCAGCAGCGAGGGTAGCATCCTCGGAATCCTTATCTGCGGCAGCTTCGAACGCAGCTTTAATTGTAGGAACCTTAATTTCTTTGGATTCGCCATCTGCACTGATTTCTTCAATTGTTTCTACTTGTTCTAATTCAGTTAGCGCAACAGATACTGGATTTAATGTCGCCGATTGATCATAGATCCACTCATTTTCTTTTGCTGCTAAACTTAGTCGGGTTGCTAGGTCGATGGCAAATCGTCTCTCCATCCCCTTTGAGGTTTTATCCGTCAAAAACGGGGCTACGGCTACTCGCTGATGTGTTTTTAGTTGCGGGCTAAGTTCACTGACATTTTTCGAGCAGCCACTTATAATTCCTACAATACCAGCCACAAAAAGACACAGCAGTATATTCCTCTTATTCACAATTTTATGCTCCTTCTAACATGAAAAGTCGAGATGGCCTCGATTATAGCACGTTGGTTATTACCTGTCAATATGCCAGCAAAACAGATACAGTCGGCCTCAACGACTAATCTTGATCGCCAGTTAAACACACCCAATAGGAAGTGATAGGCCTTATCTTTTACTCCACAGTGAGAAAAATCGAGTTATTTTAAGTAGTATATACAAAGGTTCGCTGTGATAAGGAGTTGGCTGCAAAAAGGAAGCAAGTTTAAAGACTCAAGTGGTAAACCTGATAATGTGGAAAATCTTCGTTCAAATTAGCACATAGCCAAGCAATAGCCAGAAAGGTTTCTCCGATACCACAAAAATCAACAGATCAAAAGAAACTGGAGATTCAGGTTGTTTTTAATCCTTTAGTGTTGTGGTTATACAACCTTACAAGAACCAAGAAACAAAATTGAATCTCCCAGCTTAACTTTAGTCTATCAGGACAAAACAATGAATCAGTCTTGCTTCTACCGTTTTATCTAAGGTGAAGAATTTTGTGGCCGAGGAGGTAGTTCAGTTGGCAGTGCTAAATTAGGTCGATTTTCTAAATCAGGTATCTCTGGAGGGGCAGTTTCCAGTAAATTCAGAATAATTTCAATTGCCTTATCCAGTTGTGGGTCAACACCTTCAACGTAGTGATGTGGTGCATAATCCACTTCAATATCGGGATCGGTACCGTAGTTTTCTACAGACCAACCAACATCTTTAAACCAAAATGAATACTCGGGCTGTGTCGTTCTACCACCGTCAACTAATCCATGTTTGGGTGAAATGCCAATAACGCCGCCCCAAGTCCTTTTTCCGATTAACTTACCTAACCCCATTAACTTCCAACAATGGCTGAAAATATCGCCATCCGAGCCTGCTAGCTCGTCTGTTACCACTACCATAGGACCTAAAACAGAATCATAGGGGTAAGCTATAGGTTGTCCCCAACGCTGTCGATCATAGCCAATCCTTCTACGGGCTAGTTTCTCGAGAATTAATGGAGAGACGTTACCACCTCCATTACATCTCACATCGATAATTAGCGCTGTTCGTTCAACTTCAGCTAAATATGCCCGATGGAATTCCGCATAACCTGCAACGCCCATATCTGGTATATGCACGTAACCAATTTGACCTTTAGTTTGGGAGTGAACCTGCTGCCTATTCAGACTAACCCACTCTCGGTAGTGAGCAGATCTTTCTTCCACCATTGTTTTGATCGTCACTACTCTAGACTCCGGTTTCTGTTCTTTATCTACCGATTCATCTTCATTTACCGTTGAAAATGGTTGGATTGTCAAGCTCACTTCTTGGCCAGCCCGGTTAACTAGTAACTGACTGGGCGTTATATCTTTGTCTAACGGTTGACCATTGATAGCCATAATTTTGTCTCCCACGGACACATTAATACCGGGAGCATTGAGTGGAGAATCTTGTCCCTCTCGCCATCGGTCCCCGCTCAAAATATGCTGAATTTGGTAACCATTGTCGACTGGATCGAAACTCAATTTTACACCCAGATAGCCTTGCCCATATTGATGTGGATTTTTACGATAATCACCACCACTTTCATAAGCATGGGATGTACCAAGTTCGCCCTGCATTTCCCACATCAAATCAGAAAATTCACTCCGACTAGCAATACGGTCAACTAAGGGTAGATACCGGGAGTACACACGAGTCCAGTCTACTCCCGACATATCTTCAGCCCAGAAATGGTCTCTTTGTAAACGCCAAGCCTCTCGATACATCTGATGCCATTCAGCAACCGGATCGACAGAAATTTTTATTCTTTGTAAATTTATCCAACCACCAGTCCGATTAACTTCGTCTTTTTCTGGAGCTTTGACACCAGCTTTAATTACTCTGAGGCGAGCTCCAGACCGATAGGTGAGGACTTTACCATCTTTGCTGATGGTAAAATCTGTTACATCGTTAGCAATAGTCTGCTTATCTTGCTTTTCGAGGTCATACATCTCAAGTGCAACTTTACCTTTTCGATCAGCAACTGGAAAGGAAGTAAATAAAACTTTGTCTTTTAATGCGATAATTTTGCCGTATCGACCATCTGGTACCGGCAAGGCTGCCAGCCGGTCTTGGATACCATCTAAATCAATACGAATATTAGTATCTTCGACTAAATCAGAATCATCTGTTGACTCGTCTATCTCCTGTCCAGTATCCGCATTTTCGTCTCGTTCTGAATCAGCGATGGAATCTTGGCCATCCAGAATTTTTTCTTCATTAGAGTCTTCGTCTTGATTCTTTTCTTTATCTGGATCAAGTAGTGGTTTTGGCTGTGGTACGAAAGGTGAAATTAGATCTTTTTGTAATGTCAGCAGAAAGGGGCGTACTCCCCTTGGAAACCCTAAATCGAAATGTAGATTGTCGTGAACAGGATTAAATTCACGTTTCCCAAGGAAATACAAATATTTCCCTTCAGGACAAAAAGACGGATTAGTATCCTGTAGAATAGGTTGAGTAACCGTATGAATTTGACCTGACTCAATTTCTACTAACCTGATCTCACTGGTATTCTGAGTAGCCGAAAAACCGTAGGCTATCCAGTGCCCGTCAGGCGACCACGACAAGCCTGAGATCGACCCATGCAAACTTTCATCTAAAATTTGTGCAGTTTCTTCTTTTAAATCAACCAAAATTAGTTGATTTCGATGATTAGTCAAGGCTAACAAATCAGCTTTTGGTGATACAACCATCATAACTGGTCGACCAAGGTCTAACTGGTCTAAAATTGTGGTTGCTATCTGAGTGTCAAGATGATGGATTTCTAGACGTTCGTCCCCTTTATCATTGACTGAGTCCCCCGAATCACTAACCATTACCAATCGCTTTCCATCATTCAACCATCTCACCAATCGATGTCGAACAGTGGTTAGTGGCTGAAACTCAGAAGAATGGGTTAGTCTGCCATGACGGCTTACCGCACCTTCCCAGTAAGCAAAACTGAAGGCTTGTCCTCGGCTAATTAGGGCCAGATCAGTATTATTAGGTGATAAATCGAAGGTTTCTAGATAATTTCCTGCCAAGACAAACTTTCGGTTTCTTTGAATACCAGATGATCTGAAATCTATGTCGATAGGTATGACTGTATCGTCGTTAGGGGCACAGATGAACAGGTCTCCTCCAGCATGATAAGCGATCCGTTTCCCGTCAGTAGTCGCATTACGAACATAAAAATCTTCGTGGTCAGTGTGGCGTTGTAAGTCTTGACCTTCTGGGTCACATGAGTAAATATTACCAATACCTTGGTGATCGGATAAAAAGTAGATACGTTGATCAATCCACATCGGAGATGCCAAATTTCCATCTAGATTGACGAGTCTTTGGAACTGACCATTACCATTAAAATCAATCCATAAGACACCAGTAGTACCACCTCGGTATCGTTTCCATCGAGCGGGATCGGCTGTAAACCGACCGATAACCAAGCCTCCATTTTTTCCCTTGGCCATCGTTTGAGCTGAGCCGTATGGAAGTGGTTCAGCTAGCCCACCATCCACTGAAACCGAGAAGAGTTGGTAAGATCGACTGAATGGTGTACCCGCATTACTAGAAAAGATGATTTGGTCGCCTTGCCAATCAGCAATCCCACTAGCTGCACTTAGGTAGGTTAACCGACTGGCAGCCCCACCAAGCGTTGGCATAACATAGACTTCAGGTTGGCCTTCTTCACGTCCGATAAATGCCACTTTCTGCCCATCGTTAGAAATCAAAGGTCGAGTGACCTCACCCAAATTAGCGGTCAAACGACGAGGGATTCCACCGGTGTCGGTTATTAACCATAAATCGTCTTCAGCCACAAACACTAGTTGATCTTGATATATACTCGGATAACGAGCGTAACATTTATTGGACAATATCCTTACTCCATTATTCTTTGGCTTATAACTCGGATGAAAAAAGAAAAGATTATAGACTATCCTTCGGAAAGGGTCAAGTTCCAACAGGCCTATCACCTCAACGGACAAATATCTTTTTGTCAGTCCGAGAGTTTGATACACTATTGTCGATGGTAAGTCTGGGTGTTTCGCAATATTTTTTAATTGGTACGATTATCCACGATATAACTAGCTACCAGAAATGCCAAAAGTTGATTAGTCAGTACTGACCCAGATGAGTAAAATAAAACTTTTGTTATAAAAGATAATATAGCCGCAGATTCACCAACAGCAGTTAGAGCGATGGATCAGAATTAGGCTGAGCAAAACTATAATAGTTATGTACCGAACAAATTTTTTCAGAAAAATCAGTAGGAGATCATAGCAAGAGATGGAACAGAACTTAGAAGATTATCTATTCGATTTACGTGGTTACCTACACCTTAAAGGAGCCGTATCAGCAGAATTGGTCACACGACTCAACACTGAGCTAGATCCTTATGTATCGATGTCTCTAAATGAGTGGAATGGCAATATTCATCGACTAAAACCAGATGAGATTCACAATATTATTGAAGCGGGACAGGGGTTTGAAGAGTTAATTGATCATGAGTCCTGGATTTCACATATTCGTCGTTACGCAGGCCATGATGGCTTATTCATTGATGAGGCTTTTGTGAATGTAAGAGGAATTGGTGGGGAAACCCGCTTACATTCAGGTGGGCACAAAAAAAGAATCCGGACCCAATT
>JAYZAL010000105.1:0-6021 GCA_036339735.1 Candidatus Poribacteria bacterium | reverse complement strand
AAAGACAAAGTCAGAAAAGCCTATGATAAATGGAAGTATAGTATCAACAGCAAAGAAAATTTACTACTCGAAAATAAACCTAAATTTGATGAATATCTACACAACGCAATTGGCAATCCAACAGTCGCTTTAGAGTTCTTGCGGCAGCTTTGTCTACTTTCCCGTTCCGAAGATGCTAGACCTTTTTTAGAAGAGAACCTCCTAATTTTGGTCGAAGCAGCTGATTTACTTCTTCCAGAAGGAGAAATTTCTCGTTTATCTGTACCTGATCGGCATCGCATAAGTATCGTGCAAGACTGGTTCTTAGACCCTACATTTGTTAATGCAAAAGATGCAGTAATATTTATTTCTGAATCAAAAAGCTTGCTAAATTCACAAATTTCTCGGTTGCCACAGGTAATTTCCGTTGAAATTCCTGCACCCGATATGATAGCTAGGCAGCATTTTATTTCTTGGTTTAACCAAAAACAAAATGCTGCGGGCAATTGCCTGAATTTGTGGGGAACACAAGAACAACTAGCTACATTAACTGCAGGTCTTACTTTGCATGCACTGAGACAGTTACTGATGTTAGCTTGTTATCAAACCACCAAATTAAACCAAAAGCTAGAACCATCGACAGTGGTTCATAAGGTTTCTGATTTCATTCAGTCACAATTAGGTGAAGATGTTGTGGAGTTTAAGAAACCTAATCATAGTTTGGAAGATGTAATAGGAAATCGAAAGCTTCTCAATTTTTTGCGTGAGAAACTAATTCCCCGGCTAAAATCAACAGGAGATGGTGCTATTGCAGGCGCAGCTGTTGGAGGCCCAATTGGTTGTGGGAAAACCTTTATTTTCGAGGGTTTGGCTGGTGATTTAGATATGCCAGTTATTGTACTGAAAAACATTCGTAGCCAGTGGTTTGGTCAAACTGATGTGATCTTCGAAAGATTGCGTCGATTGTTAATGGCTCTAGACAAAGTAATGATTTTTGTCGACGAAGCTGACACTCAATTTGGTGGGATAGACAAAAATGCGCACGCAACTGAACGCCGATTGACCGGTAAAATTCAGGCTATGATGTCTGATCCACAGCTAAAAGGCCGTGTTGCTTGGTTATTGATGACTGCTCGTATCCACAACTTATCTCCCGATTTGAGACGCGAAGGGCGCGTTGGTGATCTGATTATTCCAGTCTTAGATCCAGAAGGAAAAGATCGGGAAGCTTTTATCCGTTGGTCTATATCCGGCGTTTACAAAAAAAAAATATCTACAGATGTTATCAACCAACTTAAGGTAATCACAGCTGAATACTCCGCCGCCAGCTATGCCTCGCTCCGTTCGGACCTACAGGCAGAAGGAAATGAACTTAGCCTTGATCAAGTAATTCAAGTGGCTGAAGACCGAATTTTACCGAACGTTGGTATTATTCGCCGCTACCAAACTTTGCAAGCACTTATCAACTGTACTCGCAAGTCGCTACTACCGCAATCCTATTCTCCCCAGCTAAGAGTCGAATGGGAAACTGAGATTAAGCACTTGGAACGAAGTGGTCGACTGAATTAAGGATTAGGAGGAAACCTAATGTTGAATGCCACACAATTGGATGAGTTTCATCAAAACGGTTATATCATTGTACCCGACCTTTTCGAGCCTAATGAAATGGAATTGGCTTTACGAGCGATGGAACAAATTTTCTATGGTCAAACCTTCACAGACTATCTAGTAAGTTTCGATGCTGGAAAAAATACAGATTCAGTGGAACCAAAGACAACGAAAGCTATTCCACACTATGGTGAAACAGAATTTGGAAGAGCTCAATTTCCCTGTGGTGTTGATGAACTGGATCGGTTAATAGAAAATGATACCTACTTGGATGTCTTTTCAGAGTGCCTAGGTGCTAAAGACATGAACTACTGTAATGCTCATTTGTTTATGCGTTCGGGACCAACAGACAAAAGGCACTCTGAGCACCCTTGGCAGGGATATCATATAGATCATTACACTAATTGCTTTTTACCACCAACATCAGATATTGGTCGTTATGACTATGTTAATAGTGGAATATATCTTCACGACGTAGGCGAAGAATCCGCCCCGATGCACGTGATTCCAGGTTCTCATCTGCAGGCGATTGATATCCTACCCCGTTTGGCTAGCCAGATGAATGACATCCGACAAATTAGTCAATTTGCTAAGCCCGTACCAGCTACTGCTAAAGCAGGAAGTGTGCTTTTCTACTCTTCATACTTGGTTCATGCCGCTGTCCCATTTCGGAACAAACGAAAGCAGAGGGCATTTTGGACGTTGTCAATGAGTCGGGCTGACACTTGTCGCTGGACAAAGTTAGCAAACCCTTGGGTAGGACCAGAACAATCCTTCATAAAACCATTTTGGGAAAGAACAACTCCTCGCGTTCGCACACTCTTCGGTTGGCCAGCTCCTGGATCTGACTACTACTGTCAAGAAACTCTTGAAAACCTAGCTATTATGTACCCTAATATGAATCTGGCTCCTTACCAGTAGGCTATTCATCCAGTTGAAACTAAACTAAGTACGCTGACCTCAGGCCGACAATTGAATCTAGCTCCCATTAAACTCCCAACACCACGGGTGATAAAAATTGATCGAGAACTGGAAGCATCCGGCCAAGAATAAAGCCCTTCTACTAACTTTTTGTCCCTGACAGCCATCGTCAAGAAGGGCCGTGCACCGAGTAAGTTGAGTTGTCCCCCGTGAGTATGGCCGCACAACATCAAGTCCCAATGATGTGGTGTTAAGATTTGCTTGGCATCTGGATTATGACAGAGCAATATGGTCGGGTAACGATTATGCATAGTATCTATGCCTTGGAAAGCCTCTACCGGACGACATGAATTAGATAGATAATCACCAACACCGACCATAGTAAGAGACAACCCTTTGATTTGCAAATTGAACTTTTCATTGAATAATGGGAATACACCACTACATTCAAGTAAATGAGCGACCTGCCGACTATCGTGATATTTTTCTCCGGGGTTATCTTTGTTTAGATACACGCGGTCATGATTTCCAAAACAGGCAAAGGTCGGAGCTTGATCGGTCAACAATTTTAATAATCGATGATATCGGTCAAAATTCTCAATTTCGTGTGTGATGAAATCACCAGTCAAACAGACTAGGTCGGGGGCGTGGCTAATACCAAGCCGGATAGCAGTTTCAATTTGAGAATAAGGAACTTCAGGCGAAGAGTGAAAGTCTGATAAGTGTAGTATTTTGATTTTTTGACCATTAGATAAAGCGGAAAACTTAATTTCGGTTTTGTTTACCCAGAACCATTTGGGTTCTACAAAACGGGCGTAAACTGCAGCCAACCCTGATAACGTAGATACCCCTCCAGCTATCCAGAAAAAAGATTTTCTGCTGAACTTCAATTTCGATATATCTTTATTAAATTACCGATCATACCGAATGCGTGGATCTAACCAAATTAGTAGTAAATCAGAAATCAGTGTTCCGACTACTGTTAATAGACTTAACATCATCACCATACTACCTGCTAAGTACATATCCTGGTTCATTAATGCTCTCAATAGTAGTGGACCGGTAGTCGGAATACCCAATACAACTGAGGTAATCACTGAACCGGAGACAATTTGTGGTAGAACCCAACCGATGTTACTCACTACTGGGTTGAGTGCCACTCGTACCGGATACTTAAGGAGTAATTTGACCTTCGGAACGCCCTTGGCCCGAGCTGTTACCACATAAAGTTTACGTAATTCATCTAGAAGGTTACCACGCACCACCCGAATTAATGAAGCAGTACTGGCCGTTCCAAGTACAATAACCGGAATCCAAAGATGGGCGATTAAATCAACGACCTTGCCCATCGACCAAGGTGCGTTTTGGTAGGATGGTGAAAATAACCCACCAACACTCCAACCCAAAAGGGCATCCGAGACAAACATCAAAATTAGTGCAAAAAGAAAATTGGGAATTGCTAAACCAACGAAACCAATCAAAGTAAACGTGTAATCTCCCAAAGAGTATTGGTTCACTGCCGAGTAAATTCCAATTGGAATAGCTAAGGTATACACGAAAACCAGGGTTGAAATCGAGATCGCAACAGTTAAGAAAAGTCGCTCAAAAATTAGCTCACTCACAGGCCGATTCCATTCAAACGACATACCGAAGTTACCCTTCAATAATCCACGCATCCACCGCCAATATTGTACATAGATAGGATCATCTAGGTTATACCGTTGACGAAGCGCATCAACCAAATCCGCATCGACAGTTTCTCCAGTTTCTTCCAAAGCCGAAATATAAGCAGTTAAATAATCACCTGGTGGCAATTGTATCAGTAAAAAAGAAATGATAGAAATAACCAGTAATGTCGGAAACATCCATAAAATACGTTTGACAATTAGGTGAAACACAATCTATCTCTTTCTCAGAATTAATTTAAGATGAATTGTCAATGGCATAGCATTCAGGAGCAGTACTACCAGGCGTTCTAAAAATCCAACCTGAAACAGCTATTTGTGGTACATTGCGAAAGGTCTCTTTAACAATGAATATCGATGGTATACGGCCAACAGTACCAATAATCCATAGATTTTTCTGATTGAGATCGATAATTTGCTTAAACAGCCGAATCTGCTCACTTGATTCTGGCGTTTTCTCGATCTGCTGATAGAGGCGCATACATTCCTTTATTTCTAATGGTGGTTCAATACCTTTAAGTCTGTTGGATTGGAACCATCGGGCATACCCAATTCCTTGAATCGATTCTTCGCTGTATGGGAAAAACCAGCGCGGGTCCATAACAGGAATTAACTCATCTGCAGATCCCCAGACACCGACATCGTGGAGTAAAGCTGACTTACGAGTATAGAATAGTTGGCGAGCTTCCAGCTTAAGCTCTGTCTTTACCCCGATCTCCGTCCATTGTCTTGCAATGAGTTCAAACATCGGAGTACCTAGAAAAACAGAGGCGATTTCAATCCGAATATGTAGAGGTTGGCCGTCTGGTCGTAATCGAATATCATCTTTTTTTCGTCGTTTAAGTCCCATGTCATCTAACAAAAGATTAGCAGTACTAGGATCGAATTCCGTGTAGGCATTCTCATAAGCGGGAGAATAAAATGGGGAAATCGGTGGAGGTGAAATCTGACAGGCTTTACCAATACCAAAGAAAGCGATTTCATTAAGTTCACGTCGGTCAATAGCTAGTGACAACGCCTGGCGAAAACGACGATCAGAAAAAATACTTCGAAGTACTGGATCCTTGTGATTGAGATTTAATGCCAAGGCTTGTCCTCCTCCGCTACTGATCCATTGACGTACGCTATATCCTCGACTCTGACTGTTAGCCTTAAATTTGGGGTAATTATCAAATTGGAGGTGCCGACCTTGCATCCCAATTTCTCCATTCATCGCTTTCAGGTTTATTATCTGTGCATCGTAGATTTGAAATAGCATTTGGTCTATGTACGGTAATTGATTTCCCGCTCCGTCTACTTTCCAGTAATACGGGTTCCTTTCAAACACTATTTGCTGCGCAGGCGGGGCCACTTTTAAAATCCAAGGCCAAAGGCGCGGTATCTCCGGGTTTTGCCAATCTGCTCGGTCTTCAAACAGTTGATACCAGAAATCAAACGATCTTTTCTTGGCTAGATCGGTCAGTTTCTCTACTGCCACAAAATCTGGATGAAACTGTTTCAAGTAATGGGCTGGGTATTCGACCATCGGATAACTACGACCCGAAGCTAATGCTTTCAGAAACAAACCGTAGGAACTGACAAACTTGAAACGAACTATATGGTCGGCTACCTTTTCCACTATCATCGGTACACCATCTCTCTGGAATTCACGCGGGGTGGTGGGTGTTAGTTGTGGGTTTTGAATCACGTGGTTATACCAAAACAGAATATCATCAACCGAGAACAGTCTACCGTCCGACCAGCGCACCTCCTGCCTCAGCCAAAATGTATAGGTCTTGCCTTGGTCACTGACTTGCCATTTGACAGCCAAGTTGGGCAAAATTTGTTG
>JAYZAL010000104.1:0-134832 GCA_036339735.1 Candidatus Poribacteria bacterium | reverse complement strand
CTTCTTCCAACTTATAACGATCCTGAACTTCTCCCGTAACATCTGCGGATAATCCTAGAATCGCCACCTCTTTTTGGCCTAACTTTCTCTCCAACTTTCTGATTTGTTCAACTACCTTAAATCCATCTAGTTCCGGCATCTTGATTACCGAACAAATGAAGTTCTGTGAGATTAGTTAGTTGACTAATTGCAGACGGAATTACCTCGATCTGGTTGTATGATAGGCAGAGTTTTTTCAGATTAGTCAGTTGAAAAACTTCAGGTGGAATTTCTGTTAAAAATTGGTTACTTAAATCTAGAAACTGAACCTTATTTAGTTCTTTTAACGATTTTACCAAATCGGTATAAGCAGACATCCAATATCTCACTACAGATACAACCATATGCCATCAATCGAATATTGTTCTGTCAATGAACTGATAGATTTACACCAGACTGATAAGTTCCAGCATACGAGACCAAGATCCATCGAGAATTAGAAAAACCGATCGAATCATAGCAGGTGTGATTTATACTCAATTCGAATATGGCTGTTTCAATGAGCACCTCTTAATTTTGTATTGCAAATAATCAATTGTTCTATATAATGAAAATCTATTTCCGCAATACAGATAAGGGTGCAAATTGATGTTAAAAGTTGGATTCATTGGTGCTGGTGGACGAGCTCAAGATGCTCATTACCCAACAGTTTACCGTATGGATGGTGTTAGCGTTCAAGCGGTTTGTGAACTAGATACGGATAAGCTACAACAAGTAGCGAAGAAATATAATATTCCTCGTACTTTTTCAGACCATAGGATAATGTTAGAGCAAGTAGATTTAGATGTGGTTTACTGCATCATGCACGAAAATTGGCTTCTCCAACCTGTACTAGATTGTCTTAACGCCGGAAAACATGTCATGATAGAAAAACCACCAGGCCGGAATTCAAGTGAGACAGAGCAGATGTTAGAAACTGCAATTAGCAATGATGTGTACTGCATGACAGCTTTTCAGCGCCGATTTTCTGCTGTAACTCAAGAAGCTGTCCGGTTGGCTGCGGAACACTCAGAACCAACACAAGTTATTGGGACTTTTAATAAATGCATGGTTGACTATCCCAAATCCTCTCTTGAGGGCGGACGTGGACAAACTACACTTTGGGATGATGTCTGCCATGTTGTCGATTTGGTTCGATTTTTAGCCGGATTGAGTGAAGTCGTAGAGGTGACAGCTTACCAAGATGTACACACTTCAGCAAACCGGTCTAACAAAGGTGGAGGTCGAAACTGCTATACAGGTATGATTCGTTTTGCTAATAAATGCGTAGGTACAGTTTTTGGCAACCGCTCGTCAGGTGGGCGAGTACTACGATCTGAACTGCATGCGGTTGGGTTAGGGTGTTATATGCAAATCCCGGAGCAAATCGATATTTGCCGAGACAATAACGCTATGCAGACGATCAGAGGATACGAACTTACAAATAGCTCTATAAGTGATCAACCAGCTTACGAAGGGATCTTAGCCTTACACCAGCACTTTATTGATTGTATTAAAAACGGCCAAGTGCCATCTAGCGACTTAAGAGATGTGATCAAAACTGTCAAGCTAGTTGATCAACTGGAAGGTGTATCCTAGGATTTCATGCCTGAATTATGAAATCTCTCGGTGTAGCTACTGCAAAACTAGAACTAATGACAGTTATGGTTTATTCCACTGATAACCAATTCTGTCTAAAAATGCTTTAGTAATAATCAAGTGGCCTGTAGGATTAGGGTGTACACGATCCCCGCATAGGGATTGGGTCGGTTGGTGAATAAGATAATGATCAAATGCACTCTGAACATCAACAAAAATAGAGGTTTGTTCTTCAGCGATTTGACGCACAATCTGGCTATACTGATCCATCATTTCTCGCATCGGGTCTTTTTTGTTAGCCTCAATGTAAAATGGGGTCATTAACACTAATCCCTTCAGTGTTGTCTTAGCTCGTTTGACCAAAAAGCGCAATGTTTCTTCGTATTCAGTGAGACCAATCTGTTTCGGAGCTTGAGCATCGTCGAATTGCCGCCATACGTCATTGATACCAATCATAATAGATAACCAATCTGGCTCTAATTCCATGACATCACTTTCCCAGCGTTCTTTAAGGTCACAAACTCGATTTCCACTAATCCCTGTATTTAATACCCTAATGGGTTGATGTGGTCGCGTTCCGTTAAGAATTGCATTGACTTGGCTCACGTATCCATTACCTAATCCATTTTTCTCTCCTATGGGTCTGGATCGTCCACAGTCGGTTATAGAATCCCCAATAAATAGCAAAGTATTATCTTTTTCTAATTTCAATTTCTCACTCCTCTACATGAATACACTCAGTATTAGGCCCAATTTTTTCGTGTTTTAATAAATTATATTTTCAACCGTCAAAAATATTGGTCCCAATACTTACACTTATTTAACAAAGGACAAAAGTATAACAGATTTCAATCAGCAGTAGCCTAATGGTGTGGGTACCTAGTTAATGTTAATGTATTCTGTGCATAAATTATGATACAATGCACAGGCGGTCGTTTTTTTCTTAAATGTAAATCCTAAGGAGAACCAACTATGCGACATGTAGCCCTTTTGTTAGCTGTTTTCTTATTTTGTACAGCTGTTTTTTCACAAACTACTGTTTATATTGATCCGGCTGAAGTTACTATCATGGCCGTTGGAAAGACAGTCGAGTGTAATATCAGCATCTCAGAAGCAAAAAATGTTTTAGCTTATCAGTTCAAATTGATTTTTGATGAAACGGCTGTCAAATTTGTTAGTCTTGAAAACGCCAATTTCCTCCCGGCTCAGTCCTTTGCTGTACCGGCTAAAACAGAAGTGCCAGGCGAAGTTTTGTTCGGAGCAACTTCTCTCGGAAATGCCTCAGAATTGGCGAACGGAACTCTAGCAATTGCAACTTTCGAGATTCTGGCAAAGCGGGACTCAGCTCTTAATCTGTCTGAAGTCAAACTGTCAGATCCTGAGGCAAATAACATTCCAGCCAAAACAATTGGCATGAAGTTATTAACAGAAAAGATTCCTGTTGCCACGGAACACGAAGAAGGTGGACAAATACTGACCTTCAAAGCCGAAATCAGAGAGAATGGTGAACCCGTAAAAGGCTTGGCCGATGTATGGAACAATGAGCAAGGAATTCAAGCTGAAAAAGGACAATTTATCGAATACCAATCAAAGTTTGCTACTTCTAACCCATACAAAGTTGGTGGGGTTTATGTAATGACAAAAGAAGGCGATATTTTGGAACCCAGTAACGAAGTGCAACAGATGCGGTTAATTGAAAATGATGGTTGGGTACACAGAAAACTACCACTTGATTCAATCGCGGGAAAAACGATCTCTGCTATTTCAATAGGAACAGAGGGTGATAGTGGTAAAAGAGGATTGTTTGTTCTTCTTGTGGATAATATCCAATTAACCGATGGAAACAGCCAAATCATGTCAATCTGGAATTCTCAAAGTAGCTTTCTACCTAAACTGAGAGGAGAAACTGTTGGCCTAGAAAACGTAGCATTTCAGATCGGAACAGACGAGGTTGCAGTTGCTCCCAGAGGAAAGATTACGACCACTTGGAGTGACATCAAGATTTCTCGCTAGATACACCCCATCCATACTTAATGCTCATTATGGCTTATCCGAGATTTAGTGCCACCGATGGGATAAGTATGCGGACAAAGATTGGTCAAACGGTGTAGTAGTTTCAATCTGGAAGTAGTCGATCTTGTTATTACCACATCCCCGTTCATAGCTCTGGATACAAGAACGAAGTTGTGTCAGGTAACTTTCCCTTAGCCTTTCGGCTTGGGTGGTAACTTGATCACCGGTTTCCATATCTTCGAAAGAAATTGATCCTTGAAAGGGGAAGTTTTTCTCTGCTTGGTCAAGCAGATGAAATACAATTACTTCGTGTTTTCGATACCGGAAGAGTTTCAAAGCAGATAAGACTTCGTCGGGTCGATCAAGTAAGTCGGAAATAACTATAACTAGCCCTCGTCTTTCGATTCGTTTAGCCAGATCTGCTAAAACTTGGCTCAAGTCAGTTTCACTCCCTGCCACCGTATCTTGGAGTTTCGATACGATTGCTTGTAGATGTGTAGACACACTACGTGGAGGAATATAATCGCGAATCTTTTGGTCAAATGTTACTAATCCTACAGAGTCTCTTTGCTGTAGCATTAGATAAGTTAGTGCGGCAACTAGGCAACATCCGTACCTCAATTTAGTCACACTACTGTCGTCAAATTTGTACGCCATCGACCGACTAGCATCCAAAACTAGGTACACACGTAAATTGGTTTCCTCTTCAAATTTCTTGATGTAATATCTGTCAGATTTGCCAAATACTTTCCAATCAATGTGTCGAATTTCATCACCGGGCATATATTGACGATGTTCTGAAAACTCTACATTGAACCCTTGGTGCGGGCTCTTGTGTAAACCTGTTACAAAGCCTTCTACTACTAATCGAGCGATAAGTTCTAAGTTGCCTAGTTGTGATAGTGCAAGTGGGTCTAAGTAATCGTAAGCAGTTTGCATTTTTTCTTGTTCTAAGGTTTCACTAATCCTGTGGTTTATTTTTCATAGGAACGAAACGAACGCTGCCACAAAATTTCTGCTTAATACCTTTTTCCAATCTAGTAACCATCACAAGTTCTTGCGTGTTTAGTCCTACCGGTAAAATCATTTTTCCACCAATTCTTAGTTGCTCAATCAATTGAGGAGGGATCGTAGGTGGGGCAGCAGTAACAATAATTCTGTCGAATGGTGCACTACCAACCCAACCCAGGTAACCATTCCCAACTTTCCAAGCGATATTTTCGTACCCTAAACGAGTCAATCTATCCCAAGCTTGTTGTGCCAGTTGATCGATAAGCTCGATTGTATAAACTTGGTTAACAATTTGAGCTAATATAGCAGTTTGATACCCACAACCAGTACCAATCTCCAAAACTCTGTCATAGGTTTGTAAATCCAATAATGAAGTCATCAAAGCTACTATATAAGGTTGTGATATAGTTTGATCAAAACCAATTGGCATGGCTTGATCTTCATACGCTTCATTGATCTGGCTACTAGGAACAAACTCATGTCGAGGTACTTTTTGCATAGCTGATAATACAATTTTCGATTGAATACCACGCCAATGGATTTGCTTATCAACCATTCTTGCGCGTTGCCTTTGAAAAATTTGATTATCTATCATTTTATATTGAAGAACGAATTTGTATTAAAATCAGTCAGTTTTTAGTTGATAAGGGGTTAAAAACCAAAGTCGATTTTGTAACATCGATACCAGTAGCGGCGGCTGCCATCTAGTTTGCCTCATAGTTAACCATCCTGTAACCCAAGATTGAAAAAATGAGGTCTTAGATGAAAACCTCTGAATGTCGGTTTGGCTAGGGTCGAGGCCTGCTAGTTGCTGCGCTGCCAGAATAGCGTCTGCTTCACAACCTAATTGATCAACCAAACCATTATCAAGTGCCTGACGACCCGACCAAATTCTTCCTCTGGATACTTGATCCACTCGAGCGACTGATAAATTGCGGCCGTCGGCTACTTTTTGAACGAAGTCTTTGTATATCTCTTGGAGATCGATTTGAAGCTTTTCTTGCTGTCTTTGAGTTGATTTGTGATGAATGCTCCAAATATCGGCGTTTTTACCTCGTTTTATAATTTTGTGGTTAATACTCAATTTCTGGTAAAGATCCGTAATTACTGGTTTCATACCAAAAACACCAATCGAACCAGTAATTGTTGCGGGGTTAGCGAAAATTCGGTCTGCAGGAGCCGCAATGTAATAGCCACCGGAAGCGGCAGTACTAGCCATGGATACTACCAGTGGTTTATTAGCCTTTTTCAAACGGACGAGGGCCTGCCAAATAATATCCGCGGCTAAAACCATTCCACCACCACTATCCACACGTAAGACAACAGCCTTAACTGCATCATCATCAGTAGCTGATTGTATTGCTCGGGCTATTGTGTCTGCCCCCATAATAGATGGACCCAAAAACGAATTGACACTTTTTCCAGTGACCATGTTGCCGATGGCTTCGATAACAACAATTTTTGGTTTGGGTGTTTGCCAGTTATATTCTAATAGATCCAAGCCTGTAGAATCTGTTAGTCGCTTACTATTGAACACATTTTCCAATTGTTGCCGAGTAATAATCCTGTCAGCGACCCGATTTCTTACAGCTCTTCTAGCAGTGTAGGGTCCATCGTCTATCATCAATTTGACTTGTTTAATTGACTGTCTACGGCCTTGAGCTATATCCTGTGTTATTTGACTGTATAGATCATCTAAAACAGTTGTCAACGATTCTCGGTGAGATTCGGTCATTTCTGTTTTCGTGAATGAATCAGGTGCATTTTTATACTGTCCTACACTAATGGCTTCAATCTCAATCCCTAATTCTTCTAAAAAGTCATGATAAAAAGAAACTTCAAAACGAATTCCGATTAGATTGATCAAGCTAGAAGGGTGAACTAGTATTTCGTTACAAGCACTTGCAAGCAGATAGTCTCCTGTTGAGCATTGCCCTTCCAAATAAGCGTATACTTTTTTACCTCGTTGACGAAAATTCGTAATTTTTTGTCGTAGTTCTTGGACTTTAGCCAACCCAAGACCAGTTGGTTCAAAGCGTATTATCGCTCCTTGAACCCGTGGATCTTGGGTAGAGAGTTCCAATGCCGTTTCGATTTCGTTAGCATTTAGATCAAGGTAAAAACTACGACGAACAGGTTTAGTTTTGTGTGCATGCGTAAAATTAATGAAACCAATATTGTTAGACTTGGACTTCTTGCCAGTCAAGATGGAGCGATATCCACCTATGCCAAATTGAGCTAAATTCAATTGAAATTGGACTTCATACTTGTCGGCGGTCCGTCCTGCTTTGAGAATTAGTGTATCAATCGGTCGAAGTTCGACCCCCAAAAACAGATGGTCAGTCAATTTGTATCCATCTGTGAAAGCATTGCCCATACCACGCCAGTCACAAGATAGTGTCATGCGTGAAGTACTAGGACGAACAGCAATACCAACGTCCATAGTTCTACCGTAATTGTTTAAAAATTGAGATCCGAATTGATTCCTGCGGATGAAATGGGGTGCTTGGGGGCGACGGCTCAAATCTCGTATTACGAGACCTGCTGAAAAGAAATGCCGACGATAGAGCATACCGAGAGACCAAATCCGATCCTGATTTTTACTGTCAATTCTAGTCCAGCTACAACTCGTACCGATTGAAATACCGCTACGAAGTAAAGAACTAGTAGCAATGGTTAGTTGATTTCCTTTATCCATATTTTCTACCGCCAAACCTAAATTGTATAGGCCAAGAAAATATGCACTTCGACTGTACTGACGAGGCGGAGAGTTCATAGTTCTTAAGTAATAAAAATCAATTGTTTGATTATGTCCCAAACCTGCTGGGTTGAAAAATGATGCCAGAGCACCGTCGCTAGTAGCAACTGATGTTTCTGGCAACCTAAACCCGAGTTGCGATTCTGCAGGAGTCGACAGAGTTAAAATGAAACAAATGAAAATTATTAGACAAAATCTCTTTCCGCAATAAGAATAAATCAGATCACGATACGTTGATAGTTTTTTCATTTTTTCTCAGGCTTAAACTCAAACTATCTTACCACTCAATACGCTCAACTACCAAATTTCTATTTTGACAATTATGCTGATTACCTGAAAAGGAAAATCATAATTACTAATTAGTAGATGTACTTAACACATTTGATTGACATAAAAATTCGTCTCAAGAGATAAGGAAAACTTAGCTTAATGGGACAATGAATCTATTCCTTAGATACTTCAGACATAAACGCAACTTTTTCTTTATTCTCCGATTTTTCGCTACTCTTTTTTAGCCTTATTTGACATTTGTTCAGACTGATTAGAGCTTATCCAAACCGTTTTTTAGTACGTTATTAAAAAATGATTAAATCTCACTTGATCCAGTCCATGATTTATATGATGTATCGATTCGAAATAGTATAGACAAATTTTGCAATTGAATTATGAATTTAGTTCATCTGGTTTACCATGTCCTCCACCGCCAGGAGTCTCGATTTGGAAGATATCATTAGGTCTTGCTACCAAGCTAAATTTACCTCCCAGACTGATTTTTTGAGTTGAACGAATCAATGTGTTTTTTCCAATTTTACCGGTGGTACCGCCCTGTAAACCATATGGTGCAGTTTCTCGTCGTTCAGATAACATTGTTACTTCAGCCGTTGTCAATAGACGAAATACGCGGATGATCCCATCACCTCCGCATTTTCTACCAGTTCCTCCACTACCTCGACGAATAGCATATTTATCAATCTGAAAAGGATACGTTGTTTCTATAGCTTCAATTGGCGTATTTAGAGTATTAGTCATATGAGTTTGAATAGCTGAGATACCATCTTTGTAGTATCGAGCTCCCATTCCCCCACCGATTGTCTCATAATAAGCAAAATCCTTTTCATTTTTAAGTCCACCAATCGTCAAGTTATTCATTGTCCCTGAACTTGCGGCTGGAATCGTTTGAGGATTAGCCTCAGCAAGTGCACGTAGTAATACGTCCACTATCCTTTGTGAAGTCTCCACATTTCCACCAGCAACAGCTGCTGGGAATTGGGCATTGACTACACTCCTAGTTGGAACAATGATTTTAATAGGTCTTAGGCAACCTGAATTAGTAGGGATTTCGTCTGTAATCAAAGACCTAAAAACATAAAAAATGGCTGATAAGGTTATAGAATAAACCGCATTCACACTGCCTTCTACCTGAGGAGAACTACCAGAAAAATCTACCGTCGCTGAGTCATCGGTAATAGTAATCGCAACCTGAATTGGTACCGGAGTATTAGAAAGACCATCATTATCCAAAAAGTCGGTGGCTACATAATGACCATTGGGAATGTCTATTAACCTTTGCCTCATCACTCTTTCACTATAATCCTGCAGTTTAGACATATACTGGTTAACATCTTTTAGACCATATTTAATAGTCATTTCTGTTAATCTTTTTTGACCAATGTGGTTGGCCGCTATTTGAGCATCTAAATCGCCCTTTCGCTCTACTGGTGTCCTCACATTAGCTAAAATCATAGATAATATATCGGTATTCATATGACCCGAATCAATCAACTTGACTGGTGGAATACGAATACCTTCTTGCACAATATGACGAGAAATAGGCATTGAACCTGGGGTCATACCTCCCACGTCAGAGTGATGTGCTCGGTTAGCAACGAAAAAAGATAAACTATCACCAATGTATACGGGTGAAACTAATGTGAAATCAGGAAGATGAGTACCACCTGCGTATGGATCATTGATTAAAATAGAGTCGCCTTCGGCCATTTCAAAGTGTTCAATGGCACTTTGAACAGAAAGGGGCATTGCTCCTAAATGGACAGGAATATGTGCGGCTTGAGCTACCATATTTCCATTGCTATCGAAAACAGCACAAGAGAAATCTCTACGTTCTTTTATGTTTGATGAAAATGCAGACCGGCAGAGGGCTCCCCCCATCTCTTCAGAAATAGAAGACAGCAAGTTTCTGTATAGCTCTAAACGAATGGGATCAAAATCGGAATACAACGCGTTTTGTGATTTCGATCTGAGGGGTTTTTGTCGCTAGTTGGGGAGAAATTCCCGTCCTGATATGGTGTCCTAGTTGATATTTTTTGTTGAATATTTTAGCGGAGATTCTTGCGTCAATTGCACTCGCAACATGGTTCAATATCAGTAGACCTAGGACTGTTCTGGCTCTTTCGTAGGTAAGATTAGAATCTTTTCGTGCCTGAAGAGCAACTACTCTAGCTGGCGAATCAGCCTGATCTTTTCGGTTCTGGGTTTTAAACTCTTTTCGATCTTTCCAGTACCATTTGCCAATTCGGGGATGTGAAGGTTCACCACTTGATTCATTGTATACGTTGTACCAGTTATCATACATGGTAGCATGTTCAAAATCTTCCATATTCCACTGATCAAATTTAGTCGGACCATCGAAAGCGACTCCATCCTTAACACCTTGAACATAATCAGACTTCAATTGTCGAGCTTGCCGATGAATGATCACATACGATACCAACAACGCGACCTCTGCTCCCAGCCAAGCATAACCACGCTTAGATTCAGCATATACCTGTCCTGTACCTGGCAAAATTAAAGACTGTATAAATGCTCGATTAACGTCTTTACCTTCCGGGGGAACTTGTTGAAAATTAACGAGTTGTATTGATGAAACCGAAGACAATGAATTACGCACTAAAAAAGGCGAAATTGGTTCAGCCGATTCAGTAGAAACGGCTGTTGCTAGCCAGAATAGTAGTAGAAATATGTATTTCATAAGATTGAACTATGATCCTAGTCGAAGATTAGTCTCAGGGCAAACACGTTGAGCCTCTTATTGTTGGGTCCTCCACCTGGTACTTGAGCGAAATCCAATTGGCCAAAGTAAACCCTAGCCCCAAAACCATAAGTTAGATAGTCGGTAAACTCGGGAAATGTAGGCATCCCAGGGTCTTTTTTGTAACCTGCTCGCAGGTAGAGAATTTTACCTAGCGTATATTCGAGACCAATGCTTTTTTGTAGATGTTTCCAACGAAAGGCGTGCAGACCAACTCCACGATCGGCCATCAACTGTTCACGTGTCATATCCGGGTTATTTTCCAAATAGACCTTAACACCTTCCTCGTCATCTTCCTGTATTTTGTCAATAGCAGCAGTTAGATCCGTAACTAAATTAATGTAATGGTGCTTCACATCTAATAAGGTAACTAAAGTTCCAATACGCAAGGCTCTGGGCAATGGATCACTTTGATTTTCATCTTTAAACTTTATTCGCGTACCCCAATTTTGTAAAGCGACTCCAAATCTGACAGGTACGAATAACTCTTGAATATCGTATTGTACGCCAAAATCGATAGCGTAAGCTCTTCCACCATACTGAGCAAGTCGTTGGCGAATAATTTTCCCACTGATGCCGGCCGCTAAATTTTTGGTTAATTTATCGGCATAAGATGCTGTTAAAACCCAGTTTGTACCAAGATCTTCTTCTCTAATAACTTCCGGTGAATTAGTAGTAACAGCAATTTTACCCTGCCCTTGTACCTGCAATGTACCAGCGATAGTCCCAAGACCATCGAGATGAGTCGCACCAGCAAAAAAAGCGTAGTATAGCCCCTCACTAGCATCTCCAAAAAGCTGACTGTAATCTTTATAAGATAACGTAGTTTGTAATTTCGATATACCGTTTAGCCCACTCGGATTCCACAGAGGTGCAGTTACGTCCCCGTTTATGGCGGAAAATGCATCTCCTAACGAGGCTGCACGAGTACCACCTCCCAAATTGAGAATTTGTGCGCCAGTCCGACCCGCACCAGCTTGTACTACTTCTGTGACAGACCCCAATACCGATAAGACAAGGGGCAGGGTGAATAGTAACTTAGTTGAACGAAAAAAAACAAAAAAGTCCAGCATACAACTGTACATCTCCTACGGCCACGATTCGGCCACTTCTGATTAATCAGCAGAAAAAGATTCAAAATTCAATCAAGACACAAGGACAAACTAATTCGTAAATCAACTTTGCACGAAACGCAATCATCCTCGGTCTAGTTTACTTATTATCGTCTAATGGTGAAAGAAAGGCTTTCTTTAATAAGGACGACCACGGGAATTAAGTGGAGGTAGGATTTCATTTTTCACGAGTTTAACGGTTTGGAGGTAAACCCAAATGGCTTTCAAATCAGTTTCACTCAGATTTCTGTAGTAACAAGTAGGCATAGGTGAAGAATCTGACGTTTCTTGGTATTCCCTTATATGATATCCTTTGATAAACATAGTTTCGCTCCAAGTATACCCATACCAGTTTCCTCATCGAGTGTTAAATTTGAAGCGTAAACCGTACCAAATTATAAGCCGTCATTGATGAACTGTGACCATAAAGAAGACGCCACTCTGCGACAAACTATTATCGTATTGTGGCAATGGCGTATCAGACGGGTGTCCTGACAGATGATGGGTATAGTCAGGTTCCGCACCAATACGAGGGATATACCTGTGGCCACAGGCGCCCACAGTCTCTACTAAGTAGGTGCCGCAATCTACCAGATCCCTTTGTCTTTCTGCCTGATCCCATAGAACAATCCAACTAAAACTTACAGCAATAAAAAATACACCCAATAGCGTTTTTTTGTTTCGTTCATATTCATTCCGACTAAATATTACTGAAGATTCTGGTATAACTCTTCGTTGTAACCAACAATCAGCTGGTCTCCGATTCGCAGTGTCGGCGATCTTAGTGTACCACTTCTTCCTAAAATAATATCCAGTATTTGCTTACGTTCGTTCCGTAGATTGTCGAAAGTTAATGTCTTTTTTCCTTTCGCAACTTTGACTTTCTTTACTTGAGCCAATAATCTCTCGACTTCTTCTTGGTTCAACTTTTCTTTGTTGGCATTTCCATAGGAAACAATTTCCACTTGCTCAAGCGCCGCCTGAGCCTTTTTACACGATGTTCAGCCACTCCGCCGATAAAACCATTCTACTTTCATCATGACCAACCTATGCAAGTGATTGCTGAAAAGAATACTCTAGTAGGTTACTAAATTCTACAACTTGTAGTTTTTGTAACCAATTAACTAGAGCAGGTGGGATTTTCTGGCCATCTGAACTGTTAGCTAACTGACACCAATCCACAAATTTAAAAGGATCCCAATCACTTTTGTTTTTGATTGTATCCTCAATTTCAGACAGTACTACAGGTTTATCATCAAATTCAGCTAATGTTTCGATAGCTTCTTGCCGCAACTGAGGAAAAATTGGGTGATCGCCTACTCGACCGAACCAGTACTTAGAGTTACTATAGTCTGGTTCTCTTCTGTGCATGATAGCATGCCAGTAACTACCAGTCTGGGTTTGGATGTGCTGAGAAATATCATGTGACGCATCTAGCGCATCGGCCCAGAGTAGTAAGCCACTCTGAACACATTTACTAGAATCATTGTTGCTAACAGAGAGCCCCTCAAATAAATCACTTAGAGAAACATTCTGGATTAGATCAATGATCTCTTGATCCCAAACTGAGTCAGTTTCTAAGCTAGGTAAGGGGTTTCTGGATCTTAACTGATCAACGATTTCTTGTATCCGAACTGTATATTCTTGGTACATAACATTCCTTCAGTCAGTTAATTCTGTTTTGTCCTTTTGTGTCGAACAAGATCGTATGGGACATGCCAAGGGAGAATTCTATCAAAGCTATTATTACCTGTCAATAGCAAAGGATAAACCTGCAGATCAATGAAGAATAATTTACACGTCTAGCGATACCTGCATTTAATTCTAATGATGTCGTTTTGTCGCATTGTAGGCTTTACCAATTTTCCAGATTGAGGTAAAAAACTCTAAGTGCTGTGTTATAATTTAGATGCCCCAATTGAGTTTCGTCCGTAGACTTATCACATGCCTAGTTCACTAACTAGTCATAATCTTAGGATAAACTGTTTTGAAAAAATCTACTTCACAAAATGAATTTACAAAAACAAACGACGGAGATTAAATATGAAAAGCTATCGATATGTGGTGTTATTTCTTACTTGTACCTTGGTAAGTCTAGGATTAGGTTTGCCTCAAGGGATCTATCAGGTGGTTCATGCTCATTGCCAAATCCCCTGTGGAATCTACGATGATTATTCACGAATTCAATCAATGTTGGAAGATGCGGATACTATAATCAAGTCTACCAAATCCATTGAAGAGTTATCTGGCCATTCTGATGCTCAATCACTAAATCAAATCTCTCGTTGGGTAACGAATAAAGAAACTCATAGTCAGAATATCATCTCTACCATATCTGACTATTTTATGACTCAGAGAATTAAGCCTACTCAAGAAGATTATACCGAACGACTTGTTAAGCACCATGGGGTTATCTTGGCTGCTATGAAAGCTAAGCAAAATGCTGATAAAGAGCATGCAACAGCTTTGAAACAGAGTATCGAAGCCTTAGCTACGTATTACCCAGAAGCTGAGAAGTAGGTTTTTCCGTTTAAGGTAGACGTGGAATTACGTGAATTCTTACCAGTGAAAATCAACTAACTTCGTTTCAACAATCTAAGCTTTTTGCCGAACTTCATATCTTAAACAGGTGTCGATTCTTGGCGGTTGAAATCAGGTTGAGATATCCATTAGTTGTAAATCTATTCTGGCAAAAACATAGACTTTTACTTCAAGTTAAAAAACTTTTCGATGGTAACCAGTGGATGTTGGCAAAAGGAAAGCTAACAGGGTGAGTTAGCTAGTTCTTCCTTTGTCAACGTCTGCATCGTCTTATTCAAAGATTTTTTAAAGAATTGAGTTGTAAATCTTGGTAACCTGACAATTAGTTTCCATCAAATTCTGTACTTAAGAAAATAACCAATTTAGTTTGAATCCTATGGACTTGGTTACCCCTTATATCTTTGGGTAAAAGCCAAAAATATTCGTTGTTTTTGAACTCTAGGCTTATAATGTTAATAGTAAAGATGATATTAATTTTTAATAAAAAATTAGTAATCTCACTTACCTTTATTATTCTGTTAACTGACCCAGACCTACTAGAGTCCTACTACTCTCATTCTTGTGTGTAGAGTACAGTGTTTTACCTTTCATTGTTAAATCTAAATAGTTTCCAAATTATTTGTTCTTGAGCATTCCTTATTTTCCCTACCTAGTCTATACTGATGTTATTGTTTACAAATCTTTCTTAACGTCTAGACTATTGTTTTCCTCGTCGATATAAAATTCTTGATGAATTAGCCTTTTACCTATTCAATTTGTCATATTTGTATACTCTCTCCGTCCTTCGATTGTTAATTAAACAAAAATAAGTCCAATAAATATTTCTGTCTAATTAGCTCAGATCCAGGAGAATAATTGAATTAGGTTTGCTAGAATGCCAAATAGAATTTCCCTGATTTACAAGCGAATGTTTCTTTTTGTGAAGCGACTTTCAGCTGTCTCGTCGCTTGACAATGAGGTATAGCCTATTTATAATCATGGTCAAAGTAAATTGAGGTTTGGTGTGATTCTATCTTGTACTACTTGTGCCCTGAGACAACCAGGTAAAGATGAAATTTTGGAAACATTGGAACATGCTCCAAAGGTAGGTTTTTCCCATTGGGGGATTGCTGGACCGCTGACTTGGACTCGAAAAGCTATCAAGCAAATGGATATTCCAGATTTGCTCAAACGAGCTAATTCGGTAGGGTTAACTCATATTACTGAGTTGTATGCTTTTGGTATTCCCACTGATTCTACTGAGGCTGCTGAAGAAGCTATTGACGATTTGATGCTCAATGTTGAGGCTGCTATTGAGTTGGGTTGCCCCCTGTTAGTTTTTTCTGGTGGGAAACGCGTTGAAAACGGATTAGATGCTTCTGTTGCTGGATTAAAAAAATTAAGCCATTTGATCGAAAACAGACCGATTAGGATCGGTTTGGAACCTCATCTCAATTCTCAGTTTCAAGATGCTGAAGATTTTGATTTTATTTTTTCTGAAATAAACTCGCCCCAGATCGGTATAACCGTTGACACTGGCCACTTTCATGCCGCTAATGTGAATTGGAAGGCTCTGATTGGTCAGTACGCAGATAAAATCTATAATGTTCATCTAAAGGATACGGTAGGGGCACAATCGGTACCGATTGGAGAAGGTGATGTTGATCTACCTGGCCTAATTGATGAACTTCGGTCGATCAACTATCAAGGGGCGTTGGCGTTAGAATTAGAAGTAATTGACCATGAAAATCTACCTTTGTATGTCAGGCAAGCATACGAATACTTGACGTTTTTAATCAAAAGCTAAATTTAATCAGAATGACAACGCTCAACCAGAAACTTAGCAATCAACAAGTTCAGTCCTATAAGGATATGGGCTATTTAGTTGTTCCTGATCTGTTGACTTCGACTGAGATCAACACATTCTTACAAAACGAAGAGAAGCCAAATAAGAAGCGCTTAGGCTTAAGAACACATGTTGTTGATCCACAATGGGCTTATTTAGCACATCATCCTAAAGTATCCGCATATGCTGCTCAACTCTTGGAAACTAAACCCATGATTGTACAAACTATGTACCTTCCTAAGGCTCCTCTTGGTGAATTAGACTCAGCCTCTCCTGGTGTTGCTCTTCACCAAGATACGCTTTATATCCCTAATGAGCCAAACACATTGATGGCCTGCTGGTTGGCTCTGGATGATACCAGTTCCGAGAATGGCGGACTTTGTATAGTTGCCAATAGTCATCAAAGTGGGTTAAAAAAAGCGCATCATAATCAGAATACTGATGAGCACGTCAGTTGGGTGCAAACCTACGACATGAGTTCTCCTGATGGTAAAAAATGGTCTGAAGAACTGTGTTCCTTTGAAATGGATGACTTAGAGCAAATGGACATAAAACATTTGTCGGTACCAGCAGGCGGTGGTGTTTTTTTTACAGGGCTAACAATCCATGGTTCTTATGCCAACTTATCACCAAGTAAGTATCGGCGAGCTTTTGCAATTCATTATGTCGGTCAAGGTACCTGGGTTTATCGTAGTGATATCCAAGAACTGGTTGAAGTCAATCTACAAATCACGGAGGACGAAAATCATCAAACCAGTTGATCAATTATTTCGATTAAAACAGCAGATAGATTTTGTAAGCGAGATTGACCAGCTAAAGGAGATTATTCGCCAGAACTCACTTTGTAGTGGTAATCGGTTGGAAAACACCGCGGAACATAGCTGGCACTTAGCATTGATGGCTGTCACTCTTGTTGAGTACGCTAATGAGTCAATAGACTTAACTAGAACAATACAGATGTTACTAGTCCACGATCTTGTAGAAATTGATGCTGGGGATACCTATTGTCACGATGTCTTTGCTAACCAAGATAAAGCTGAGCGTGAGGCAAAAGCGGCTAATCGTATATTCGGCTTGCTGCCAACAGAACAAGGCCAAAATTACTATACTCTGTGGAAAGAGTTTGAGGATAGAGAAACACCTGAAGCGCAGTTCGCCAACGCTTTAGACCGATTTTTACCGTTGTTACAACACACTGTCGCTGGTGGTTCACGTTGGCAAGAACACAAAATTAGTAAAGAGCAAGTGATGATACGCTGCCAGCCAATCGAAGATGGATCAGCTGTACTTTGGCAACAAGCTGAAATCATGATCCAGCAAGCGGTTAAAAATGGTCGTTTACTAGCTTAAGCTTTGACACCTGTTTATTTCTAGCTCGATTTTGTGAATTATTATATTCACTCAGCGTCAGTAGTAAATTGAGTTAGTTGCTCATAAACAAACCAAATGATAATAGTTCAGATAAATAACATAGAAGGCGAACAGGGTTACTATGCCAGAAAATAGCAAAACAGAAATTGCCAAAACTTATACTCCAAAAACGATCGAAAAGAAATGGTACCAAACCTGGTTAGACAAAAAATATTTTCAAGCCAAAAGTCAGTCTGACCAACCGTCATTTTCTATCGTGATTCCACCACCTAATATTACAGGTAGCCTACATACTGGGCACGCCCTAGATAACACACTGCAAGATACACTAATTCGCTGGAAAAGAATGCAGGGATTCAATACGCTCTGGATGCCAGGAACTGATCATGCTGGTATTGTTACCGAGTTGATCATGGAACAAAAACTTCTAGATGAAGGTACTAGTAGACAAGAATTAGGCCGCGAGAATTTTATCCAACGAATGTGGGAATGGAAAGATGAATCTAGAGGCCGCATCATTGATCAATTACAACAGATTGGTTGTTCTTGTGACTGGGAACGTGAACGTTTTACTTTGGATGATGGATTGTCTCAAGCAGTTCGATCAGCCTTCGTGAAATTGTTCAAAAAGGGGTTAATATTTCGTGGAGACTATATGGTGAATTGGTGTCCTCATTGCCAGACTGCCGTATCTGACTTAGAAGTTGAAGCGCGTGAAATTGATGGACACTTTTACCATCTACTTTATCCAATTAAAGATAGTAACAAAGTACTGGAAATTGCCACTACTCGACCCGAAACTATGTTAGGAGACACTGCAGTAGCTGTCAACCCATCTGACAATCGCTATAAAGATCTAATTGGACAGACGGTTATTCTACCAGTGTTAGGACGGGAAATCCCAATTATTGCCGACAATTACGTCGATTTAGAAACTGGAACTGGTGCCTTGAAGGTAACTCCCGCTCACGACCCTAACGACTATGAAATTGGTAAACGGCATGAACTAGATCAGATTAATATTTTAAATAATGATGGTACATTGAACCAAAACGTAGGTGATGCCTACCAAGGTATGGACAGGTTTGCAGCCCGAAGAAAACTTGTCGAAAGGCTTCAAAAAACGGGGCAACTGATCAAAATAGAACCACACCGACATGCCGTGGGGCATCACGATCGATGTGGTCATATAGTTGAGCCATACTTGTCTCCACAGTGGTATGTCAACGTGAAGCCATTAGCTGAACGAGCGTTATCTGCTTCTAAAAATGGTGATATTATTTTCATTCCTGAGCGTGAAACCAAGCGCTTCCATCAATGGATGGAAAACATTCAGCCTTGGGCTATTTCTAGGCAACGATGGTGGGGGCATCAAATTCCAATTTGGTATTGTGACGATTGCGAAGCATTGACATGTGAGTTAGAAGACCCTGCAGTTTGTTCTGGCTGTGGTTCTTCAAATATACATCGTGATACCGACGTCTTAGATACTTGGTTTAGCTCCGGATTATGGCCATTTTCTACTATGGGTTGGCCAGAGCAAACCGACTTACTCGCCAGTTGCTACCCAACATCGGTTTTGGTAACAGGTTGGGATATACTTTTTTTCTGGGTGTCACGAATGATTATGCTGGGGCTAGAGTGTACAGATAAAGTTCCGTTCCAGCATGTCTATTTACACGGTTTGGTTGCTGATGAAACCGGTCAAAAAATGAGTAAATCGAAGGGGAATACTATTGATCCAGTCGAAACAATTGACTGTTACGGGGCTGATGCCTTCCGCTTTGCAATTGTATATTGTACTATTCCTAGCCCTTACATGCCTTTACCTGAATATCAAATAGAAGCCGGTAAGCGATTCACCAACAAAATCTGGAATGCATCTCGCTTTTTATTAATGAATATAGACGATGAACATTTACTACCTGAAAAAGAGCGTGATTTGCAGTTAGCTGATCATTGGATTCGTAGTCGGTTCAATCAAACAACTTCAGATACACTAAGAGCCTTGGATCAATTCCGATTCAGTGATGCGGCTCATGTTTTGTATGAGTTCATCTGGCATGAATTTTGTGATTGGTATGTGGAGATGATTAAGCAACGACTCTACTACGCTGATGATACCGTTGCTAAGCGGACGGCACAGTCAGTGGCAGTTGAAATCCTCGATGGGGTTACGCGACTTCTGCATCCAATTATGCCTTTTATTACTGAGGAAATTTGGCAAAATTTACCGATGGAGCGTTCATGTTCTAGTATTATGATTGATACCTATCCCAGGTTTGACCCTGACTTGGAGAATTCATCAGCAACGAGAGAAATGAAGGTGATCATGGACACTATTGACGCAATTCGTAGTTTAAGAGGTGAAATGAATGTTCCACCTTCTAGCCAAGTTGAAATACTGATTCAGGCACCGAAACTAGCAACAAGACAGACCTTACAAAAGCACTTAAGCCAATATTTATCGTCCTTTACCAAGTTTTCGCAAATTTCAATTTCTCAACATCAAGAAAAGCCAACATCTGCAGCCACCGCTGTGGTCAACGAACTAACCATATATGTACCTTTAGAAGGCGTAATTGATCTAGAGAAAGAAAAAAAACGGTTGCAGAAACGACTAGCAAAAGTCAATCAACAAGTTCAAGGTGTCAGAAAACAATTAGATAACGAAAATTTTGTCTCTCGTGCTCCAATTGAAGTAGTAGAACAGAAACGTCAATTGTTAGCTGATTTTGAAAATGAACAAGAAAAACTAGAAGCTAACCTGAAGATGCTTTCTTAAGGTTAATAACTAAAAAGGCAGTAAAATGATAGATTTGACTGGAAAGGTGGCATTAATAACAGGATCGTCTCGTGGTATCGGTCGTGGTTGTGCAATTGAACTTGCTAAAGCTGGTGCAGACATAATTGTAAACTATCGTAGCCACCACGCTGAAGGTGAAGAGACAGCAAAAGCTGTTAGAGATTTAGGGCGATCTGCGATCGTTGTTGGTGCAGATGTTTCCGACCGAAATGCAGTAGAAGCCATGGTTAATCAAGGTGTGGAGGCCTTTGGTAAAATCGACATTTTGGTCGCCAATGCAGCCATGAGTATACGAAAGCCTTTCTTAGAAGCAAATATTGAGGATATAGAGAAAACGATAGATGTTTGTATGTGGGGTGTATTTCATGTTACACATGTAGTTGCTAAGCATCAAGCGAATCGAGCACAAGGGGGGAAAATTGTGATTATTAGTTCAGTTCATTCGTTCCGTCCCTTTGCTGGAGCGGTAGCTTATAACATGTCTAAATCAGCCATTAATAATATGGCTTATACTATTGCAGGGGAACTGGCCGAGCACCGTATTAATGTTAACGTTATTGAGCCTGGTTGGACTGATACACCAGGGGAACGCCAATTCATGAACGAAGACCAACTGCAAGCTGCTTGGAAAAGTCTACCTTTGGGGAAGGCCGCGGACATCTCTGACATCGGGAAGACCACTGCTTTTTTATGCTCGGCTTCAGCCGACCACATTACTGGGGCCAACCTAAGGGTAGATGGTGGAGAATGGATACCTAGCCGGTAAAGTCTTGGTGCAAGCTAGCTAGCAGTTAGCGATTTTCGTAATTTCATCAGAGGTCGAAGTAGAAGTAAAAGAGCCAATACTGAAACTACGGATAATAGTAAATAGGGTAAATCGAAAGCCGAACTGACCCATTGTAGCCAAGCTGGTAGTTCTTTACTTTCCAATGGTGTGAATTGATCAACTAAAAATCCAGAAACGACACCTCTTCTTTGTGTGTCGGTGTAGAATAATCCGGAGATAATAGGACCAAGGATTCGGCCTAAGCTGATATAAGAATTCATAAATCCGATGGCTGTCCCTTGTTCCGCTGCAGCATATTTAGAGATCCAAGCACTATTGGTTGGGCGAATAGTATTACTTCCAATGGCGATTAAACAAAAGTAGGCCAATAAGGTTGGAAAATTAGCGGCCCATGGTAGAATGGCTAATCCAACAGCCATCGCTACTAAACCAGTGACTATCAGCCAAAACTCACCAAACCGATTGATCAGCCGACCGATCAAACCCCCTTGTAAGCCAACGGCAATCAAGCCAGAAACTACTAGAATGTAGACAAGCTCTTTAGTGTCGTAGCCCCATCGATCCTTGATAAACTGTGGGAAAATTGTTTCGATGCCCGCGAAGGCAAAGCTAGCAATAAAAGCTACTAAAAAAAGTGGGGTTAGTCGGTGTGTTAGTAAGGCTTTTAAGGAAAAGCTGTTGTATGGTTCGTCTGTGGATATTCTATTTCCTGGCTCAGCTAATAGTAATGCTGCAAATATGGTATTCAAACCTGACAAACATGATGATACAATAAAAGGCAGGTGATGAGAACTTCCAAAAATAGCGCCAAGGGCCGGCCCAAGGATAAATCCTAAACCTACAGCAGCTCCGATGAGTCCCATACCTGTTCCTCGATGTTCCTCATCAGTTGTGTCTGCTACATAAGCAGTGATGGTTACACTAATTGCTGAAGATAGTCCCCAAATTGCACGAGCTATAAACAGTTGCCATAAAGCCTGAGAGAGGCCGAATCCCAATAACGCTAGAGTGTTACACACCAACCCAAACAAAATAACTGGTCTTCGTCCAATTCGATCCGACCACCGCCCCAAAAAGGGTGAAACAAAAAATTGGACTACCGGATATGTGGCGATCAACAAACCGATTTGGAATGAGGTGGCTCCCATTTCTTGAGCATAGTAATTTAGGTGGGGGATGATAATACCGACCCCCAGCATAATCATAAACATGGTGCCAAATAGAATGGCAAACGTTTTTTTATTCATCTGTTACTATTTTTTGTATCCTGTCCCGAAAGTGGTCTGTCGTAGAATCCAATGAATTGTTTAGAAAAGGCATAATACCTATGAAACCAATTAATATCGAAGATGAACTGAAACTTGTTGATGTCGAAAGAATTCAGTTAACATTCGACTCATTTGGAAATTTATCCGTCCAAATGCCAGACGGTGTAGTTCACTGCCCAGTCGTACCAATCAGGTCTTTCCCTTTAAGTGATGCTAATCGTTACATTGCCATACAAACCGACGATCGATCACCCCAGGAAGTTTGCCTAATTGAAGATATCGAACAGCTCAATGAAAAGAACCGCAAAGTTTTAGAAAATGCCTTAGACAAAGCCTACTTTATGCCAATCATTACAGGCTTATTATCGATCAATCGCCGATTTGGTGTCACAGAATGGGAAGTCGAAACAAATCGAGGGCCCGTTACGTTTGACCTAAGCTCCCGATCAGCCATTACCCAGTTCGAGGAGGGGCGGTTGTTAATTAAAGACATTGATGGTAATCGTTACGAAATCCCAAACTACTTCAAACTTGACAAAAGAAGTGTTACCTTAATTGAAACTCAAGTCTGAGGCTACCATAGTCATCTATATGACTTAGTTCAACCATTATCAGAAAACTGGAGTTCTTTTTGGATCGCTCTACGCTTGCTCTCATAATCAGTCTAATAGCACTAGGACTTAGCTTAGGTCGTTATTTATTTGACTTGTTTCGGTTATGGCGGCCCAAATCTAGTAAAGCAAAAATCCATTTGGGATTACTCGCAGGACGAACTAACTGTTTCATTACTCGTAGTGGATATTTGTTATTTTTGGTGTCCCTACGAGTTTATAATGATAGTGATCACCTGTTAGAAACACAACCAGTCACAATTGACAACAGTAGTTTCAAAGCCAAAATTGGTCGTCGTTGGCATACTGCTGAATTATACCAAGTACCACAAGCTAATATTTTTCCCAGTCTTCTCCGTAACAGTCTACCCACTACAATTGCGCCGGGTGAACGCCAGGATTTTTATGAAGTTTTTGCCTTAGACCAAATAATACCCGGCACCGAGATTAAGATACAACTGTCTTGCCAAACTCATATGGGAAAAACAATTCGTCACAGGTTTCGCTTGAAACATCAAACTGACAAGCGACCTGTCTTTGACCTTTTATTCGGTATCTTATAATGCAGTTACCAAAAACTATGACAGAAACACATTGGTTCACTTAAATAACCCTGTCTATGCTATCTCTGGTGAAATTTCAGGCTTTCTCTTAACATCAATAGATGGGGTTAGCGTTTTTTCTTCGAAGTCCCTCTGCGGCTTTTGACGACGAATTAGGAGCTTGCAATTCGGGCAAAGAAAATTCGTTCGAACTGTGAAAATCCAGTATAATAAAGGCCCCACGGATAATCCTGTGGCAAAAACGCCTGCAATGAAGCTTTTTGTGGTATCTTTCATAACTTTTTTAGCATGTAACTCACAAAACAGGTCCTATCAAATTAACCGATTTGCCAAGTGCTGTTACTGACCGATTCTAACCTTCCACTACTAGCAGAACGAATACCTGCATCTAATATAGCCATGACTTCTAGATTAAATTTGGCTTCTAATGTTTGGTGAAGTGGTTGGCCGGTCCTGATATGGTGAATAAACTCATCTGCAATTTTACTTCTGCCTTCAGGTAATGGATCAACTTTGTAGTTAGTAGTGTTTCCACCACCTTGCTCACGACGGATACCATCAGAATCGAGTACAATTGTGCCTTTAGTTCCATATATGATGGGTCCCGTTGCTACACCATGATCCCAGGTGGTCCAAGAGCCTTCGAATAAAGCCATAGCATTTGGAAATCGGACAATGACAGCCGCATTATCTTCGGCATCACCCCAATGACTGTCTAGGTTAGCCTTCATACCAATTGCTGAAAGTGCTTGCTCTCCAATGTACCAACGAGATACCATTGATCCATAACAACAGTAATCAAGCATGGCGCCACCACCTGTGTCTGATTGATGCCACCAAGTTGCACCACGTTCAGAACCAGTCATTTGGTCGGCAGTCTCACTGACACCGGAGTGCATAGCTCCAGGCCCAAGTGGGCCTGTATGGCCACCTCGCCACTTGATTTCCAAAACACGTCCAATTTCGCCTTCGTCAATCAGTTCCTTAATTTTTCGAGCACCTGCCGACCAGGTCATTGGCCAATTAATAACTAATTTCGTATTGTAGGCTTGGCTCGCTCTAACCATTCGCAATGCACCCGATAAGGATTCAGCCATTGGTTTTTCAACACAAACGTGAACACCAGCTTCTGCACATGCTTCCACGACTTCCGCATGTCGTGCATTTTCGGAACAGCACACAACGATATCCAAATTTTCATTATCCAGCATTTCTCGATAATCTTCGTAAGATTTTTTAAATCCAAGATTCTCAAGGGCATGCTGCAAGTTCCAACCTCTTGTGTATGGGGCATCTCGAAGTTCTGGGGTAAGAGGTACGGTATCTGCTACTGCAACTGGTTCAATGTCCTGATGCTGAGCGAATTGTCCTCCTACATTGTTGATGTGCATATGAGCAAAACCGATTAGACCTAAACGATATTTAGCCATTTTCTTCTCCTTAGCTTATT
Organism: Candidatus Poribacteria bacterium; assembly: GCA_036339735.1. Lineage (GTDB taxonomy): Bacteria > Poribacteria > WGA-4E > WGA-4E > UBA9662 > TMED15. Next base: position 110,050 of record JAYZAL010000104.1, on the reverse strand, counting down.
ATTTCAAAATCATCATCTGCCTGGTAAGTCGCTGCCGGTCCGTGAAAATAGTGTAAAAATAGACACCACTACCAACTAGTTCACCAGACTCAGATCGACCATCCCAGTAAGCAGACAATTTTCGATCCAAGTATTTTCCGGCAGGTAATTGGCCTAGTGAAAGTCTTCGAACTAACTGGCCTGATACATTATGTATCTCGAATTTAACAGCAGACTCACCACTTAATTGGAACGGTATCCATGTCTCAGGATTAAAGGGATTGGGATAGTTTTGATGAAGGATTAACCTTTCTACTTTTTCTTCCAATAATGTTATCGGGGCTGCCAGAGGAGCAAAGTTTTGGGCTACTAAAGTTAGGTCGAATAAGTCAATTCTCTGATCATCATTGATATCGCCTACAAGATGCTTACCCGACTGCCCAAAATGATTAGCGACCCACACCAAATCCTGAATGTTAACTTGTTGGTCATAGTTTATATCGCCTAAGATCGTTAATTGATCAACGACCGACAGCTTTAATTGGCCTATTTTTTTATTTTGAGTTACAGCCGAAATTTCAACCTGCTTGATCTGATTCTGGTTGACAGCACCCAGGTAATAGGTAGCCGTGTAGGTACCATCCCCTTGATTTATTGCTGGAGACTGAATTTGACCATAACTTGCGTCTAACGTAACTGTTTCATGGTTGACTGGTAACCCGTCAGAATTAGTTAAATTCAGAGTAATCAGCGTTCGAGCGCTGGAAATCATCGGTATTTGATTGTTTTGAGCTAACGATGATATCGATACCTTTTCGGTTTCCATTCCGTTTAGAATGACGGAAATTCCATAGGTTTCTAGGTTAGGTACCTGTTCAACTAGCGCTGTTTGATTGAGTGGATTATTGGTTAGGTCAATAGAAATAAGATTTGGCAAAGCTTTTAATGCCGATACGTCAATTTCCTGTAGGTTAAGGTCTTTGGCAATCAATTTTTCTATTGGTTCAGTCAAAGAGATCGTTAGTGCTCCAAGTGGTTGCTGGTTGAAGTCCACTTGTAAAGTGTCTCGGATGAGTGCTTCAATTTTTGAATCCGTAATTGGTATTATATCTTCAGGCGGTGGATCAAACTTGACTTGTATTTCTCTGCTTTGTAATTGCGGAATATGCACATTATAGGCAACATTGTTCAATGGGTTTTTTTGTAGTTCAAGCTCGGCTCCATTCTCTACCGTCTCAAGTAGCGGAGTCAAGTCATGAATCCAATTATTACCCAATCTTAAGACTTGCAATCCTGATAATCGACTTAAGGGAAGTAAATCTGTTAATTGTTGATTGTCCATTGTCAAAACACGCAAATTGGATAAATTTACCAATGGTGAAAGGTCAACTAACCGGTCGCTATTATTGAAATCTAGCCGTCGCAATTCTTTCAACTTTTGGATAGGCGACAAATCGAATATAGGATTACCATCCAAGCCCAAATAAGTCAATTTTGTCAAGTCGCTAATGGGTTCTAGACTTGAGATGCGGTTATAGTGAAGACTAAGGTATCGCAATTTTTTTAACTTTTTCAAGTTGGAGATATCCACTAGATCAAAATTCCAGCTCATCTTTAATTTTGTCAAATTGAGACATTGTTCCAACCCTGTCAAATCCCTAATATCTAAAGCATTAACATCCAGTTCTGTTAAATTGAGTAGATCAGTTTTTGTTAGCGGGTTAATTGGAATTTGAAGTGTTTCTCGAATTGCATTCTCAAGCTGTGCTTCCTTAAAGATAACTGCTTCTACCGTTGGAGGGTCGTAGATAACAGAAACACCTCGTTCTAAAAGGGTTGGAACATGGGTCAGTTGGGCTGTGTTGTCTATCGGATTACCATGAATTCTAAGGTGGCCTTTCCACGGATTTTCAACTAGTGGTGTAATATCGGTAATTCTGTTGTTTTGTAATTCTAACCACTCTAATTCAGGCAATTCTTTCAGGACCCCAATGTTTCTGATCTGATTATCACTCAGGTCTAAGCGTTTCAGTATACTTAGATTTTCTAAAACTGAAATGTCATCAATTTCATTTTGTTCTAAGTTCAAAGAATCTAACATACTAAGTGATTGTAAGAACGACAAATCTACAATATCGTTGTGCCGAATGGCAAGTTCGGTTAGGTTTACTAGGTTGCTCAGTATCGACAGGTCTGTTGTCTCATCCAAGCCATTAGGCCCCAAATCTAACTTAGTTAATGACACTAATTTTTCTAAAGGGTTTAGATCGGTGACTTGCTGTCCCCAAAGGATTAATTGAGTTAAGTTCTCGAGTTCACTTAGTGGCGACAAATCAGAAAATGGATTATTTTTCCAACCTTGAATCTCCAGAATCTGCAAATTTGCAGCTTGATCCAACCCTACAATGCTAGTAATTTCCGTATCGGAGGTGTCCAATTTTAGTTCATTTAATTCTAATAGATCTTCAGTTGTCAATATACGCGATGGGATCTTTAACTCTTTACGGATAGCATTTTCCAGATTATCGTCAGCCAATGTGACTGGCTCAAGTATTGGACTATCAAATTCGACTTGGATTTTACCCTTTTTAAGATTAGGAATATGGCTCGTAATACCTGTATTATTTAGTGGGTTTTGGCGTAAATCGATTTGGCCTGATGGAGTTTCCAAAAGATCGAGTCTACTTACCAAAGGATAAATATTTCTAATATGGTTATTTGCAAAGGATATAGTTATTAATTTTTCTATTGTTTCGATGGCCTTTAGATTGTCAATTTGATTGGCTGTACCATCCAAATACTCTAGGTTATTCAAATTAGACATGGCATGTAAATCACGAACTTGATTATAAGAAAAGTTGAGCATGACTAAATTTGTCAAATTTCTCAGTGGATCAATATCAGATAACTGACAGTAACTCACGTCTAACTCACGGAGATTCACTAGATTGGAAAGAACATCTAAGTCAGAAATCGGGTTTTTACTCAGAAGGAGCAGTTCCAAACTAGTTATTTTAGATAATGTCGATTCTTTTCCAGGCAGTGGATCATGAATCCGGTTCTGATTCAAATTTAGATTTTTCAATTGATTTAGATCAGCCAGTGCTTCGAGGTTGGTTATATGATTTTGCTCCAAGATGAGTGTTGACAAGTTAGCCAAATTTTTGAGAGGACGTAAGTCTTGAATCCGATTCTGACTTAAGTCAACATATTCCAAACGGCTTAATCCTTTTAGTGGCGAGATGTCAAAATGTGTCTTGCCTTCTGGAGGAGATAGTTTTCCATTCAGATTCAAAAATCTTATGTTTCGGCAGAATTCCAAACCTCTCAAGTTCCGAATTTTTCCTTCGATACCATTGGGGTCAACTAATTCAACTTCACTCAAATCAAATTCTTCTAACTTCGATAATATCTGTAAATCTAGGGGCTTAGTTTTTGCTCCAATTGCTGTTCTTACAGCTACCTCTAGCCGAGAATCCACGAATGTGACCATAGTTGGTAGAAAGAGGTCATGGGTAACTATGATTTGACGAGACTTTAGAATCGGTATGTAAGTAGTTGAAGAACTGTTAGATAATTCATTTTCTTCTACTGAGATTCGACCGGAAATACCCGAATTTTTAACCAATGGCTCGAGATCATGAATCTTATTACTTTCCAATCTTAAATCTTGCAGGTTTGCTAATGGAGTTAATGGCTCCACCGACTCAATCATATTGTCATTTAGGTGAAGAGTTCTCAAGTTAGACAAACGTCCCAGTGGTAAAATGTCCTGAATCTGATTATGATCCAAAAATAAATTTGTCAATTTCCTTAGGCTCGACAGTCCATCTAGAGCTTTGATCTTATTATCGCTCAAATTGAGTTGACCTAGACTAACCAAACTTTCAAGAGACTCAACCTCGTTGATCTGGTTTTCTGAAGCTTCGAGCGCTTCTAATTCAGCTAAAGCGGTTAAAGTTGTCAGGTCTTTAATCTGATTTTGGTTAATTTTTAATTGTTTTAACTTAGAAAGATTCTTGAGCCAGATCAGGTCTTGAACTTGGTTTTGGCTAAGATTTAGGGATTCTAGGCTAAATAATTTTTCCAGAGGACTGATGTCATTAACCTGATTTCGAGAGAGGTCGATACCCCTTAGTCTAGTTAAATTGGCCAACGGCAAAATATCTTGGACTTGGTTTTGACTAACCGAAATCTGTTCTAGCTGGTTCATATTTTGACAGGGTGTCAAGCTAGCTAGTTGATTGTTACTTAAATCAAGTTCCTTTAGGTTTGTCATAACCGATAGCTGGGAAATATCACTTAGCTGATTGCCGTTGAGTGAGAGCGTTTTCAAACCAAGACAGTTCTCCAAGCCAGTTAAGTCAGTCAAACCCAAAACAGATAGGTCAAGCGTTTCAATTTGCTCCAAGTCTCTTTTGGAGATTAAATCAAAGGAACTTTTCTGCAAAACTTTTCGTAGTTTTCTTTCTATTTGACTCTCAGCTATATAGACACCTCCTGGACCTGAACCGACTTCGAGCTCATCTAAGTAAGCAGTTAGTTTTTCATCTTTTTTGTGCCTGCCAAAATGGAACCAGGCTAAACGTGGGTTACTAACATTGCGAACTAGCCTTGTATTTTCTCCTCTAAATCTAAAATTTTGTGCAACTAGACGATCGTTGAGGTAACAGCTAAAAGTACGTTGATCAAAATCGAGGATGAGATGTATCTGGTGCCAGATCTGGGGTTGTAGCCAGCCGACGTTTTCAGTTATATCTCCATTATAGACCGAGACTTGACCCGTTGGCAGTACATTAATGCTGGCAGCAGCCCACCACTTGACCAAACTACCACCAGCATATAGAGAAAGTGGCGCATTCCCAGATTGATACAGAAAACGCAACGTTAAATATTGTATACCGTCGTAATCTCCAACGAATCGTCGCAAAGTCATTGTTTGGTCTGTAATGCAGATGCTTTTCCCACCCTGACCAAACTTGATTTCTTCTTGAACCTTACAACTTCCAGCATGACTAATATCTTCAGGGAAGTCAGCCATACCATCACTCCAAGTTTTTGACCAACCATCTTGACCATCTAAGGCACCATTCTCGAGTTGATCAAAATTTTGCTGATAGAAGATTTGGCTACTAACTGGTAGGTTTGTGATTAGCCCGAAGATAACCCAGAAGACCAGACTGAATTGCGAACAGAAAGAAAAGTTCACGATAGTTATTACTCTAACCATTGGTTAAATTGAGGAATAGCTACCATTATAAACGATGGACTATGCAGAGTCAATCAAGTCGGGCTGTGTATCACAAAAGGACAAAATCCGATTAATGCTGCTTCACTCGCCCCCAGAAGATGACTGACTGGTTCGGTCGTGGTTGAACACCAACATCATTATAGCCACTTATATCGGCTAAACTTACAAAGGAAGAACCTTTTCCTTTTTTGGTACCAGTATTGTAACGGTTGATTTCTTTGCCATTTGAATCAAGTACTAATAATTGATCCTGGCTTCCACCTGACCAGTCTGGGACTGCTAATAAAAACAGTTCACGTTGATTGTCGAAGGTCAGACTGAAGCCACCTTTGAAATCCTGTAACGCTGACGACGGCTTAACCACTAACCTCTGTTTTATCAAATCAACGACAATAGCTCCACTTGGCGTCAAAATGTAGGCTTGTTGTTTTTTTCGATTAACAGTAATAGCTCCTGGTGTAGATTTTAGGCTTATTTGCTTTTTGATATTATCCTTGTTACTATCGATCAAGATTAACTCACCAAGTACTTGGCTATAATCGCCAGTTGATACGACTAAGACAGTATTGTTAGCATCTGAAGTAACTTCGGTTGCGTTAGTTGGCACTTCAATTGTTGTGATCAATTGATTAGTATCGGTTGAAATGACTGAAACACTGCTTTGCCCGTATTTCATTTCCTGGCCAGTCCATATAGCTGCAGAGTTAGCAACATAAACCTTTTTATTCAGAATAGTAAGCCCCCAAGGCTTTGACCCTGTTTGTATTCGTTGCAAAACCATCTTACCTTTCAGGTCTATCAGAACGACTTCGTCGGTACCGCCACATGTAACATAAGCTCGATCATTATTTAACAGGGCTATTTTTTCTGGCTCACTACCAATACCAGTTGAAATTACTCCTAAGCTGTCACCAGTTTTAAGATTGATTACTTGTATGTGGTGGCTAAATGTGTTAACGATATAAGCCAAGTTCCCAGTAATTTGAACATCGTTAGGAGCGACTCCAAGTTGAGCAATATCGGCAGAAACGGCTTTTTTCAAATCAGGATGATCTAAATTGACAACCGATAGAGTCTCAAATTTGTTTAGCCCATTGATTACCACGGCCATTCTCTGTTGTTGTGCTGTCACCGGAGGAATGATAAATAGATTTGCTAAATACAGAGAAAATAATAGGAAATAAACGACGGAGAGGGTATTAGTTTGTGATAGTGATTGGTTATAATTTTTTGACACTAAGATAGCTCCTAATCAATACAGAGTTAGATTAAATCATGAAATCCAACCTTAGCTGAGAAGCTACCCGTCTTAAGCTCATACGTTCACGCAAATACACAACGCTTATAACATTAGATTTTAAACAACATTAGTCAATGGCAATAATCAGATTAATTACCACTTGTTGGTTCAGCGTAAGACTTAAAAAGACAGCACAACCTTCCCGCGAAAGTTGAAAACTGCAAGATTCTAAAAGGCAGGTCTCCTGACTGACGACGGGATATTAGACAACATCCAACAAGTATCACCTTCCCATTCTTCTAGAACAGTGGTATCGATACATGTTTGCGTCGATCACAGTAGCGGGGCTGTGACGGATTTACACCGTCTTCCCTATTATCTGGTCAAATCTTGACCAGCACCCGAACCTAGGCTCGCCTATCATAGCTGGTCATTTGGCCAAAAACAAGATTGATTTGGAAAATTGTATGACAAGGGTGTTTGACTATACTTTTAAAGATACGAAATTATTTCTCTTCATCCAAACTAGCAACATGCACTGATCCAGAACATTTTCTTTTATCTAGACAATGGAATTATCAGATTTGCAAAAATCGGAGTTATCCTCTAGAATAGACGAAATGATAATATGATAGACTGTCAGTACGTATAGAATGAAACGCTATATTGCTTCCCGTTTCCTGAAGCGAAAGGCATTGGTCAATAATACTGTTAATTCTGCTAGGTTATCTGAATTTCTTTCTGATTAGTTCGCTTTTGGTAAGTTTTTTGGCCTCAGAATATTATCTGTGTACCGTCTAATATTGGTTCCAACCAAATTGTATTTTCTAGTCCACGTCTCAAAAAATCTTACCATTAGCTAATTTAGCTTTTTGGGTTTATATTCACGATACAATCGTTAAAGCCAAAATCAATTGCAGTAATACTGCTGTCAGCATTATGCCTGCGCAGAGTCTACCAAAAATGGTTCGTAGTTTCGCCTCACGGTTACGTAATTCATCCGATGTTTGTGTTGTAAATAGTGTTGGAGATAATATGCCTTCACATAAATGGCACAGTGGAACTGTTGGAGACTCATTAATGTTTAAGTACTGGTTACCACAGTCTTGGCATTTGGCTATCACTAACCACCTTTTGCAACGTGGGCAATCACCAGATGAAAGGTGTTTATGATTGGTGAATTCCTCTGTTGGTTTATTCGCTGATTGTATCTCTGATGACCAGTCCTCAAGTTGGAACTCAGGCGAAATTGAAAATTGGCAATGAGGACAATTACTAATTGATAACATCTCTCTATTATAACATTGTTATTTTAGTGAACCTTGTTTTAAAACAATGATAACCTTAAGTTAGGATCAAATTTAATGTTTGGGTGAATGCGCTATGTTGAATCAAGAACAAATTGAATTTTATCAGCAAAATGGATATTTAAAGGTCGAGGCTCTGTTTACTGAGTCAGAAGTGCACGAACTAAGTTCTGATATGGTACAGGTAATTGAAAATTGGGGCAATGAAACTATCGGTTGGCAAGGTCCTTGGCGGGACCATTATCTAGATCAAGAGGAACGGCTGAATACTAAGGCTGTCTTCATGCATAATCCCCATTTCTATTCTTCTGCTTGGGGTCGCGTTATCTTCAATCAAAAGTTAGTAGGATCAGTCCAAGATCTGATAAGCAATAATGTACAATGGCACCATACGGTCCTACATGCTAAACCACCTGGACTTGGTACTCCCTTTCCAATGCACCAAGATTACCCTTTCTACCCACATGATGGATTGGATTTTGTGGATTGTCTACTTCATTTGGATGATACGCCTCTTGAAAGTGGTTGTCTAGAAGTAGTACCAGGTAGCCATCATCAAGGTCCACTCGAACATGTAACAGGTGCAGATACGGCACCTCACTTACCAACAAATCAATTTCATCCTGACTTTGTCAAAACCATTAAAATCCCCGCTCAGGCTGGTGACGTCATCTTTTTCAGCTACTGTACCATTCATTGGTCAGACTGCAACAGAACAGACAAATGGAGGAAATCAGTCCGTTTTGGCTACCACAGCACAACTATGCGACCTGTAAATTACGAGCCTTCTACTCCCTATAACAACTTAATTGTTTCTGGTTTCAAGGCTAACCCAAATAAAGTTTCAAATTAGACGATCAATTGATCTTGGCAATTGACTGCCAGCTGCGGTTGTCCCAGGATGATTGAATAGCGGCCTGTACTTGAGCCACCGTTACCGCTTGACGGAAACTAGGGTTATTGGGTTTGCCTATTTGAATGGCTTTTAGGAAGTGATAGGCCTCTATTAGCTTGAGGTCATCATATCCAAGCCCTGTTGCGGCTGCGGGATTAAAAGCTGCATGAAATGGATAGCTTGCGTCCGAAATCGATCGCACATAACCATCATGAAAAGACGATTCTTCAGGCAAATAGATTTCTAGCTCGTTCATTTTCTCGAAATTCCAACGAATTGCACCTTTAGTTCCGTTGACTTCAAAGGCCATTTCGCATTTTGGCCCTACAATTGCTCGACAACCTTCTAGTGTGCCTTGCGCTCCGTTTTCAAATTGTACCAGTGCACTAACGTAATCTTCATTAGTAACATCACCTTTTGGACCATCATCTCGAACGGTGAAGTGAGTACCAACTCCTGGTACAGCGAGCGGACGTTCTCGAATGAATGTTTCCCTGTGTGCGACTAAACTATCTACTGAACCGACTAAAAAATGAGCCATGTCGATAACATGTGACATCAGATCGCCGAGTGTGCCACTACCAGCTTTTTCCTTCTGGAATCGCCAAGATAAAACCGAATTAGGGTTGCTAGCATAACTGGAAAAGAAGCGACCTCGATAGTGAGTTACTTGTCCTAATTTACCTTCTTTTATAAGTTGGTGAGCATGTTGAACCATTGGAGCCCAGCGGTAATTATATCCTACGCCAGATATAATCCCTGCGTGACTGGACAAATCTGCCATGTTTTGAGTTTCGATTGGCGTTCGACCAACGGGTTTTTCACAAAATACATGCTTTCCTGCGCGAATCGCTGAAGTGACAATTTCTAGGTGCCTACTATTGGGGGTTGCAACAGTTATTACGTCAATTTCATCATCGTTGATCAATCTTTGCCAGTTTTGGGTCGAATAAATGAACCCAAAACGATCTTGTGCAGATTGGCCACGTTCGGCTACTTCATCTGCACAAGCCACTAATTTGGGCTCAACTTCTAAATCAGGGAATCGTTCTACTACATTACGGTAGGAACGACTATGAGCCATCCCCATCCAACCCATGCCGATAACCCCAATACCAATGTTTTTCCTCTTATTTTTATTTAACTTTTGCATATCCAGTTAGACTCGTGAAATCATGGTCTAATCCTATTTGATTTATTATTGATTAATGTCCGATTTGTTGGAGAAAGGCATACACTTTGCGTATCGCGGGCTCTGAGGTTTGCCACAGCTTCAATTGTAGTGGTAGGTTGACTTTGGTATAGGTTTGAAAGTAATAAGGAACTGCCCGATATTCTTCTTTATGCTTTATTAAGCCGGTATTATCTGGTGGAGAAGCACCAAAATCAACCCAATCATAGCCCGCGTTACAAGACCAACGAATGATATGATCGAAAATCGCATTGTTAGGTCGAAACGACCACCAATCCGGGTCCGAAGCTCCAGCCCAAAGGGTAACGGTTTTATTAAAATAAAAATATAATAGACCTGCGATTGTTTTTCCTTCCTGCCTAGCAATAACTAATTTTGCTAAATTACTTTCAAACAACTGAGTCATTAGTGAAAATGGCTTTGGTGTACCACTGAGCCTCTGTTGAGTTTGCAGGTAAATTTGGTAAAATTGGTCTAGTTGATTCGAATTATCAGTTTCATAGACTTCAACACCTTTTTTCTGAGATTTTCGGACGGCACCCCTCACTCGCTTGTTATAAGAACTCCAGATTTGGTCATAATCTGGTCCGATTTTTAACCTGTGGGTAAAATGACGTCTACCTGATTTAAAACCCTTCTCGAGCAAATAATCGCCAAATAGTGATTGATTCCAGTCCAATGTGAAACTAGTCTGGCATACTTTCTCTTTCTTGGTGATCATTGTTAACTGCTGCTCCAAATCCCTACACAGTTGACGATAATTACCTTGAAATTCAGGGATTAGAAAATACCCACCAAACAGATTCCAAGGCAGCGAAAATAAAATTTTAACAGTAGGTAAAGGTCGAAAAATAAAAGCTGGCCAGCCTCCAATCACAACCTCTTTTGAATCGAGAATCCAAAAGTAGTGAGGTTGAAGTTGATTGAAGGCCTCAGATAGAGAGGTCCGCCAATGCCAAGCTTGAAAAGCAGTTGTATTTTCACACTTGCTGATTAATTGATCCCAGTCTCTCCCTGCATGAGATGGAACTGGCTGAAAGGAATATTCCATCGATCCGGCTAGTCTAATTTAGCTGGTTACTGTATAGTTAGGATCTTTAAAGGAACGAGTTATACTTGGCATACTAGCTTCACAAGCAAATCTCTCAATTGACGATGCACCGACAAAACCAACGCAACCGGTTCTTTGGGTAATGTAGTGGGCTTCTTTTGCTGTGGCAATTGGCCCCCCGTGCGACAAGCAGATAACGTTTGGGTTGACGCTTGTAGCTGCATCACAAATATCTTGAACTAATGGTACGGCTTCGTCCAAACCGAAGGCGCTATCTGCCCCAATCGTTCCGCCAACGGTGGTATTCATGTGAGCGATTACGACGTCAGCACCTGCTGTAGCCATGGCCTCTGATTCATTAGGGTTGAAAACGTAAACCATCGTGAATAAATCCATTTGGTGTGCTTCCTGAATCATTTCTACCTCTTTATAAAATCCCATACCAGTTTCCTCTAAGGTACGACGAAATTTACCATCAATTACGCCAACTGTTGGGAAATTATTGACACCATCAAAACCAATGTCTTTTATTTGTTTTAGAAAATTGCTCATCCTTCGTGTAGGATCGGTTCCGTTAATCCCTGCTATAACAGGTACGTCTGTGACTACCGGCAGAACCTCACGTTCCCCCATTTCCATAACGATAGCGTTAGCATCACCATAGGCCAAAAGTCCAGCACAGGAACCAAAACCGGACATACGATAACGACCTGAATTATAAATTACAATTAGGTCGGCGCCCCCTTTTTCGGCCATTTTTGCAGTGATTCCAGTCCCAGCACCAACTGCCAATAGAGGCTGTTTGTCGGCTATAATCGAATGTAATCGGTTTAAAACTGCAGTTCGGTTATAATCAGGCATGAGTTTTTCCTTTAATTGCGTAACGAGAGGAACAATGTTATCACAGGACATTGTAGCTGTCGAGACTTGAATCAGGAGTTGGTTGTTTCATCCTTTTGCCTTAATTAATCTGAATATTCAGGATAAAAGTTCGATAGACAAACTAGCAAGAATTAAGCGAGAAGCAATTCGATTTTGAGCTGAATTAAACTGGAGAGAAATCAAAGATTTTATAGCTTTGGGCTCAAATTAATTGTTTTTTGTTAATAGACACGTAATATAATCTTAAGTCCTTAAGAGATAACTAACCTTGTTGATAATTTTCAAATATATCGACTGATTCAACCAGTAGAAGGATTTCTGAATGAATAAAACAAACCGACAGTGGCGGTTAGCCACTTATCCCGACGGTATGCCGACCGAAGATAATTGGATTATGTCCGAATCACCAGTACCTGAGCCGGAAGAAAATGAAGTTGTAGCCAGAGCGATTTATCTTGATGTTGCACCGTACATGAGAGGTAGGATTAGCCCACAAAAAAACTACACTTCTGGTGTAGGCCTAGGGGATCTGATGATTGGTGGTGCTATTGGTCAAGTGGTTACCTCTAACGTAGTGGACTATCCGGTTGGACAACTAATTGTAACTGGGAATTTCGGTTGGCAGGAATATGCCGCCTTGAAACCAAATGAGATGAGAAAGGTTGATACTGAAATAGCCCCACTGCCGTGCTGGTTTGACTTTATGGGTACAAACGGTGTAACAGCCTATTTCGGTCTAATTGAAGTGGGCTCTATGAAAGCAGGTGATACGGTTGTAATCTCAGCTGCAGCTGGGTCAGTTGGGCAAATCGCTGGCCAGATCGCCAAGCTCTCTGGCTGTAGGGTAATCGCTATTACTAGCTCCGGGAAAAAATTGGCTTGGTGTCAGAAAATCGGCTACGATGACGGAATTAACTACAAAACTGAACCTAATTTAGTCGATGCGATTACTAGAGTTTGCCCGAATGGTGTTGATTTGTATTTTGATAATACCGCAGGGCCAATCCACGATGCGGTCATGCAAAACCTCGCAACTTTTGCTCGTATTGTCGTCTGTGGTACAGTTAGTCTAGCTGACCGGTTTGATAAACCCGACATAGGTGAACGATTTTTGAGACGAATTTTAGTCGCTAGGGCTCGTGTTCAAGGATTTATAGTTGACGACTACCAAAATCGGCATCAAAAAGCTTGGAAATGTCTGGCTGATTGGTACCAAAGAGGTTTACTGAACTGTGAATATGACATTGTACAAGATATTCACAGTATGCCCAGCGCTTTTCTGCGATTGCTAAAAAGCCAAAATCTGGGGAAACAATTGGTCCAGGTTAGTACACCATCAGTTTAAAAGCAAATACATCGATCTTTGAATTAGATGACTATTAACAACTGAGTTTAGAAATCGAATTCAATTTCTACTAATTGGTTTTCACGTGCTGCGGTTTCGCAGCCTTCGATACACTGAATGGTGGCTTTCGCCCATTCCTTTGTAATAATTAGGGGTAGGTTCGATAGTAGATGGTCAGCCACATTTTTATAGTAAGTTTGCCATCCACCAGTTGTAACTCTAGGGTAATCAATTTTCATTTGTCGGCCATCGTCTAAGATCGAAGTAACCGTGGTTTGCCCATCAAAATTTTCAATGGTAATTGCACCTTGAGTACCCAAAATCGTCCATAGTGGTTTATTAGCCGCACTTAAATTGGATTGTACTAATTGAGCCTCCAAACCACTATCGAACCGAATGTACGAACGACAATAGTCTTCATTAGTACTGGCATGCCACTTGGGTTTAATAAAGTGTCCGTATAGAGTAGCTTTCTTGTTGATTCGATTTCCTTTTTCGTCATTTTGTGGTACCAATTGCAGAATTTTCTCAAATTGGTGTGCTCCCATATCATAAAGCATACCACCAGAAATCGATTTATGAGAACGCCATTGCTGACCTGGCATTCCATATCCATTCATATTACATTCGATAGAAAAAATCTGACCAACTAAGCCTGAATTGATTGCAGCCTTAGCGGTTAAGATATCAGGATCCCAGTGCCGGTTATGATAAGTGGACAACATAACCCCTTTTTCATTGGCGATAGCAATCAATTCGTTAGCCTCTGAAACTTTTAAAACAAATGGTTTCTCAGTGATGGTATGCAACCCTGCTTCCAGTAGAACTCTAGCCACTGGCGCATGGAATGCATGAGGAACAATTACCAAACCCATGTCAATTAATCCACTCTGAGCCATTTCTTCAACTGAAGTGAAAACAGAAATGCTATCTCCTTGTTCTGATTGTGCTGCTTCCAATCGAGACGAATCTTGGTCACAAACTGCAGCCAACTCGAAGCCATACGTTCGGTCAATGTTTTCTGAATGGTGTTTACCCATTCCAAACTGTGGGCCATAACCGACTAGACCGATTCGTATTGATTCTAACCGGTCGTTCGATTGACATACATATCTAAGCCCTTTAATTAACTGATCCTGAAAGTCAGGATGTTCAAAGGTTCTTTTATCATGCCCAAGTGCATTGTAGCAGACTCTACCTGATCCATAATCATAAACGTAACCTAGAGGGTACCGTTCCATACGCCAACTGCCATACTGAAAATAGCGGAGCTCGGCTGAAGTGCGAATTTTCATTTGATAACATTCATCGGTAACTTGAAAATTCTTACTCAATCTTGGAAGAATGTCATCAACATTGTTCTCCACATGGATCTCGAAGGGAGCTAAAGGGTCATGCTCGACGAATTCTGAACCGATTAAATCACTATAAGTACCGTAATGACCCAATCCGGCGTTAGAGGCATGTACAGCTAGCAGTCCACCACCACTTCTGACAAACTTAGCCAAGCCTTCTTCTTGATCAGAGGTTAGTTCACCTCCACCAATATAGAGCGCAACCGCATCAAACCCATCAAGTTTAGTAAAACTATCACGATCTTCACTAACATCTAACTCAAATTGACCTGAGTCGAGAGTGATTTGACTAAACATTTGAGTGAAATCACTATACGGTGGCTGCTGATTATTAACAACCAATAATACTTTTTTCATAATTTATTTTTATCCTTATTGTCAGGCTTCAGTTGCATCGTGTTCAGTTTCGGACCGAAAAAAGTAGACAAAAAATAGTGTTGCAACCAGACCAATAACAGCTAGCGTATACCAAAATTGAGAAAAATTAAAATCGCCACCTTCTGGCGTATAAACGTTTTCCAAAGCACCGGATAAGAAACCACTCAAAACTGGTCCACCGCCCAAAATAATGATACCAAAGACTGTTTGTGCAGAATGGCGTACGTCTTCATCAGCAACTTTATCAACATAAATAAAAGCTGCGGCGAAAAAGAAAGCATAACAAAAACCGTGGAATGCTTGACTAATTACTATTAACCAAACAGGTAAATTAGTCATACCAAAAACTACGTAACGGGCAAAATAAGCAAATGTCCCGATGGTAATAACTTTTCGGAAACCAAGTCTCTTTATGAAGTACCCGAGAAAAGCCATAGTTAAAATCTCAGCAAACTGACCAATCGTTGTTGCTGGACCAATCTGGCTATCTTTCAAACCAATGTAAGATAAAAAAGGACCGGCTTGCAAAAAGTAAATTTGGTGAATTACGCTGACAATTAAGCTCGCAAGGACTAAAACCGTAAAATTCGGTCTTTGTAATAATGCAAACGCTTTTTTAAAAGCTAGTTTTTCTGTCGCATTTTTTTTCGGTGGGGTATTTGGTAAAAAGAGACAGAACCCAGCATAGATAATCGATAATACGCCAGCGAAAGTCAAGGAATCAGCTAATCGACGCGTGACACCTTCAACTTCAACGCCAACCAAAAAGGGAGGCATCCACTGCCATCCAAGTTGCTTTTGTAACCAGAACATGGCAAAAACCCAGCTGGCCACAATCCAACCTATTGTGCCCCAGACTCGTATTTTAGGAAAATCTCGGTCTCGGTCAGTCAGATGTGAAAAAGTAATTGAGTTTGATAACGCTAGGGTTGGCATATAAAGTACACTGTAGAGAATAGATAACAGCAGCCACGATTTGTAAGTAGTTTGTGTTGCCGTATACCACTTGACTAACCCACCTACCAGGATCAAAAATGCCAACACCCGCTCGGTGCTGAAATATCGATCAGCAATTTGGCCTGCTATAAATGGGGCAGAAACAGCTCCGATTGAACCTGCTAGCCCCAAAATCATACCAATTTGTTGCGAGCTGAAACCAAGTCCACCGTTTTCAACACTGGCTGATAGATAACGGGCAGCGAGTGGAGACCAGGCACCCCAGACTGCATACTGTAGAAACATCATCAGTGATAAACGAAAACGTACCAAAATCGGTTTGTTGTTCATTGAATATTACTCACTTAGTTTGTTCTTCCAATACGTCGATCGTAGCACAACCTGAGAAAAGGGGCAAATTTCAAATTCCATTCATTGTCGAACTGTTTGCAATTACATGTTTATTGCTGCCTCAAAAACTAAAGTTAAGTCCCCAATAAAGTCTGATATGTTATTACTTACGAGGTCTGTATCTTTAGCCAGATCATCCCATCTGCGAACTTGTAAGGCAGTTTCAAAATCAGGAATTCTTTCAAATTTTTCAACTTCATCGCTTGACATTTTTCCCCCTTGTAGTTGGAAGCTTTTTTTTGAAGCATCTGAAAGAGTTTCATGGTAACCATTATCGGTAGTGCATAGGTATCGCTTGGCTGGTACATGAAAGCGTATCGGGATGATTACTTTCTCAGGAAGAAATGGGGACAGATAATTAGCTCCTACGACTTCATGATTTAAATCTTCTTCCAAAAAAATCTGCTGTGCGTCATGTTCATCCAGTAAAAAATGTCCAATATCATGGAGCAGTGCTGCAGAGGTTAAAAAAGCGTCTGCCCCAGCATTTCTTGCTAAATTACCAGCTTGTAGAGCATGTTCCAATTGAGTAACTGATTCGTCGTAATAAGTGATTCCATTTTTAACCATATAATCCGTTAAAAGAATAGCTTTTCCTTCCGGAGATTTATTTTTAAATGAATTAGCTAAGTTTGGGTCAATAAGATTATCCATAATTATTTTTCTGCTTCTCCTTGGAAATGCCGAATAGTGCTAATCTGCTTCTTGTTTCTATTTTTAGAATTTTCGAGTTGTTGGGAACGATCTTTGTAATACAGCTCTCTAAATTCACCATATTTGGATTCGTTATAGGTAAGATACAAAGTTTTTCTTGCCCTAGTGCTTAAATTCGGCGAACTGAAATGTGGCGTGTAGGAATCAAAAAAAATTAAGTCTCCAGGGTTAGTTGATAATTCACGCCAAGGTAACTGTTCGGCAACTTTTTTATCGATGCATCCATCACTATTTAAGGCGATTAAACGTTTTTGGTGATGGCCGGCAGCTAGCCATAAACAACCATTTTTACTAGTGGTAGATTCTGGAGCTACAAGGCAAGTAACATGGTGTGACACATACTTGTAGGCGGCTGCATCTTGGTGGGGGGCATATCCTCCTCCCATTGGGTATTTATAGTTAATTTTTTCCTTAAAGAGAACCACTCCAGATCCCATTAGCTGTTCTAATATTTTCATGATGATTCCTTTAGTTATAAAATCTGTCAACTCTTTGGAAAAATTCAAGTATCGCTCGCTACGAGTAATGATCTTTTCACCATTTATTATCTCGTAATAATGTAAAATCCCTCCTACAGAATCAACAGGACTCGTTTCAATTTTTGTAATCCAGGCTTTAATTTGGCATAGATCATCTTGGCCAAAAACATTCTTTAGTTTAAGAAAACCATTTTTGATCCAGTAAGACTTCTGTTCAGTAGTTAGTTCCATTTTCAGAATAAACCCTTTGACACTCAATTAATTATTCATAGGCTTTAGTATTTAGATCCTTCAGCTTAGTAAGTGCAAAATTAAAAAGATCAGATTATTTGGTTGGTGAGAAAATTGTTTTCTACGAATACATCTCTTGTTTCTATCAAGTACATCAAAATATAAGCTTTGATGTTTGAAAGCTCTGTCAATCTAAAAAGATGCAGAATTGATTAATCGAATTGACAAATCAATACAGAATTTTAATCTAATCTTTTATAAAATTGTAAATAATGTTAACTGATCATTTTTCATTAGTCTCAATTTACTAGATATAGCAATTATTGAAATGGATATGGCAGAACGACGCTTTTGCTTTCTTTGCGACTTCCATTATTATGTCGATAGGTGAAAATTTCAATATAAAAAATTAAATTACTATAGCTAAATGTCTAAAACATATTAGCCACGCACTAGTTTCTGTCTTTCTTCTATTATTTTATGATGTCAGTTTCAGGAAACATGGTGGATCAGTGGTGTTTGGTCGAAAATGCTAAAGACACATCTGGCAATAACATCGACGGCGAGACAATCCGTACGACTAGCTCGGTCGATGGAAATTTCGGTGAAGCATTAGATGAAACTGGTACAGTTCCAAAGATAGCACCCAATTTTTCATTTGAACTGTTTTACGGTAGTCTTCTACGCCAATAGTGTTAAAAAGTGGGAAATGAGCCAGACGAAATTCTGACAGGTTCCCCAAAATATGGTAATGCTATTTTGATCAGTGCAGATAACAGGGGCAATTGGTACAAAATAGAAGTTATACTTAGCTAGACTAATGGTGAGGGTGTGCGGTTCGCTATAGGATCAGGAAAACTCGATCAAGACAAGTGGTAGCAACAACCAGCTAAGACTTTTTAGGGTACAAACCTTAGACTTATCTGAGACATCAAACTGTTTGGGAAAGAAGATTCTAAGATAGGTGTTAGCGATGCCGATTCTCGCGTCATTCTAACTAACTTTTTTCAGAGAATCATTGATGAAGTAGCAATTTTTGATGGTGCTCTTGAAGCTAAAGTGTAGATAGAGGGCTTGAAAATTGATTGTAGAGGCTGTCAATAATAAGGCTATTCATTGGTCCAAAATCAAGACTTCTGGCCCGAAAAATCTGAAATAGTCAGAACATTTACATAGTCTCTTTTTTGAAAGGTGGGTTAAATTTGCTTAATTCACCTTTTACTTTTCTTCAATTAAAATATGATAATCAACAATTATAATTTTTTCTCAGGCAATCAGAAAAAATCTACTGATTAATTACTTCTGTTGAAATTCAGTGCTAGGCTTTATGATCTTTCGTTTGTCTTTTCTTATGCTAAGAATCATCTTTCCATACCATGATCTGTGATTACCCATTGCTCAATCAATGTTGATAAGTCTTGAAAAATGAAACTTTCAGTAGCAAAAAGTTAGTGAAAGTTTCAAATCAATACGAGACCTTTGTGAAACAAAAATTACTAAATGCTTAAAAATAATCTGTGGGATTGAACCCAAAATGTCAATCATCTAAAACTTTGACTAACACATCTTACCCCCAAAAAAGGACCCATTATTTCCCCATTTTGATTGGTGTCTTTTTGATACCGGTCAACAATCTTTGGCTGATGCGTGCAGCCATCTGGGGGGCGGGTTATCCGACCACTCTTTCCCTGTTTTTCAATGTCATTTTCTTTCTCTTCTTAATTACAGTCCTGAACGTTTTGATGCAGCGTGTATTTCAAATCTCAGGTCTTAATCCTTCGGAACTGCTGGTGATCTATACAATGTTGTCGGTGGCTTCCGCGATTTGTGGGTTAGATATGATGCAGCAATTAATTACTTATGTGGGTGGGATCACGTGGATGGCTAACCCAGAAAACGAGTGGAGAGAGTTGTTCTTTCACCATATTCCTAAATGGTTGATTGTGAGTGATCTGGACGTTTTGGCAGGATTCCACGAGGGCGATTCCAGTATATATCTAAAATCTAATATTCTAGCTTGGTTGAGGTCAGTAATTTTTTGGTCAGGTTTTATTACGCTTCTAGCTTTTGTGATGTTATGTCTGTCAGTAGTTGTTCGAAAACAGTGGATTGAACATGAAAAGTTAAGCTATCCAATTATTCAGTTACCCTTACATCTCACCATCCAACCAAATACTTTTTTAACAAATAAGATTATGTGGACTGGCTTTATCCTATCTGGTGGTATTGATTTGGTAAATGGACTTCACTTTCTTTATCCTTCGGTCCCAAGCTTTGGAGGTCAGCTCTACGATTTACATCCATTTTTTACCACTTCACCTTGGAATGCCATTGGTTGGACACCGATTCCAATATTTCCCTATGCAGTTGGTTTGGCTTTTTTTATGCCCTTAGAGCTTTCTTTTGCCTGTTGGTTTTTTTATCTATTTTGGAAAGCACAACTTATTATAGGTAGTTTCCTAGGGTTACGAAATTTACCAAATTTTCCCTATATCGAGGCTCAAACCTTTGGCTCCTATACTGGTCTATGTCTATTAGCATTCTGGTCAACACGACGGCATTTGAAACAAATCTTCTCACCAGTACTAGCGAAAAAAAAGAATAATATTAGTGCAACAAAAAGTGTAGAAGTATGGGCGTTTGCTGGAGCTTGTCTCGGGTACATTTTGTTGATTGCTTTTTCTGTTCTTGCTGGGATGTCATTATGGGCTGCTGCTCTTTTTTTCACGATTTACTTTGCTTTATCAATTGGTATTACTCGTATGAGAGCTGAATTGGGTTCACCTGTTCACGATCTGCATTGGGCTGGAACACATTACACGATGGTTAACACTATTGGCTCTCGTACGTTTTCGCCTGGTAATTTGGCAATGTTTTCATTTTATCAATTCTTTAATCGCGCGTACCGAGGGCATATAATGCCACACCAACTGGAAGGATTTAAGCTAGCAGAACGTAGTCGAATGCAACTAAACAGATTATTCCTGGCTATTTTAATTTCCATTATTGTTGGCAGTTTGACCTCTTTTTGGGCAGCTCTAGACGCTTCCTATCAATTTGGGGCTTTCGGTAGTGGAAGAGTTACAGAATCCTTTGGTCAACTTCAAAGATGGCTTACTGCGCCTTCTTCTATCGATTATGGTGCATGTGTCGGAATAGTATTCGGATTTTCCTTTACACTTCTACTAGCTGTTTTGCGAATGAACTTGTTTTGGTGGCCTTTTCATCCTGCAGGTTACGCAGTTTCAAGTAGTTGGTCCATCAATTTATTTTGGTTTTCGATCTTTATCAGTTGGTGTATAAAATCAATTACACTAAAGTTAGGTGGTATGAAATTCCATCAGCGAGCAATTCCATTCTTCATTGGTGTTATTTTGGGAGAATTCATCATCGGTAGTTTGTGGATGATACGTGGTGCTTTCTTAGAAGTTCCAACATACAAGTTTCTATTTTAACTGATGAACAGTCTGAACTAGCCGGTAAAGGATGATGTTTCCTTAACCCTTGTTGCTATATTTGTATCAATTGATGGATTATTTCTATCACAACAAATCAGGATGTACCAAGAACTGGGCTGAAAACAAAAGAGTTTTGCGTGCAATCCTACTAAAAACGTTGAATAACGTATTCAAAAAACATAGAAAGTAGACCTTAGCCCAGATTAATCAATAACGACAGATGATACTGAAACTAATCCTTGTTCCAAATATTCTATAATCTGAGAGGTAATGGGTGCCAGAGGTGTTTCCGTCCTAGATTTGGCGCGCAAGTGGTTGAATCATTACGGATAAAATTAGAGATATTTGCGAAGTAATTTTTATTCCTGATGATTTTGCTTGCGTTTTGATTGAAAAATATAACTATCGCTGGGGAGTACAACAAGTAAGACAATATCAAAGCCGTGATTCACACAGCCCTTTGTAATAGCAAAGTTATCAAGAACCAAGAATAGCTTGTATATACCCTGATGAGCTGATTCTAGGGCAAAAAGTCATATTATCTGACCAAATAGCCGATATGACATAAAGAGCAAGTAAATCGGACTTCATATAAGTTAAGTTCTAAATTGTTCTTATAAACTTCTGGTAGATGATGATATTGGTTACCAAATTGTGAGGAGTAAATATTAGGTCCGGTGGTGAAAATCTATATTGTTAATTACCTCTATTATGTCGGATTAATTGTCGGCCTAAAGGAAGCAGCAGCAACAAGAATGTAAAGATTAAAATGGTTCTAGTAATTGGTCTATTCCATAAAAAAGATAGCTGGCCATCGTTAATTAATAATGCCCGACGCAAATTATCCTCTAACAGATCACCCAATACAAAACCCAATAAAACTGGAGCTAGAGGATAATTCAAAAAACGAAAAAAAACGGCTAATATCGCAAACCCAACCATTAAATATAAATCAAAAGTATTAAAAGAAACTAAGTAAACACCGATCAACGAAAAGAACAAAATTAGGGGAATTAAGAATTGTCTAGGGATAGAGATTAACCGAGCGATGTAAGGAATCAAAGGTAGATTGAGAATCAGTAAGACTACATTGCCCAAATACATAGAAATAATGACAGACCAAAAAATTTCTGGATTCTCAGCATATAACTGCGGTCCAGGTTGTATTCCATAAGAGATCAAAGCCCCAAGCATTATTGCTGTCGTTCCGGAACCGGGAATACCAAGAGTTAGTAGTGGGACGAAAGAACCAGTAGAAGCAGCATTATTAGCAGTTTCAGGAGCTGCTAACCCCTTCAGATTACCTTTTCCGAATTCCACCGACGAATTACTACCTGAGTCTATAGCTTGTTCCATACCGTAGGCTAAAAAAGAGGCAATAGTGGCCCCAGCACCTGGAAGGACCCCCACCAAAAAACCCAATACTGATGATCTACCAATAGTTGGGCCAATTGCTTTTAACTCGGCTGTAGATAGTTTCAATTGTTCCGGTTTGAGAGTGGTCTTATTTGAAACTGTTGTTATCTTGTGGTTTAAGACCATCATCAAAGCCTCTGATAAAGCAAAAGTTGCCATAGCCAACAATAAAAAACTAATTCCATCAACCAAGTTTAGTTGTCCAAAGGTAAATCGCTGAATGCCAGTGACGTTGTCAGTACCAACAGTTGAAAGCATTAACCCAAAGATAGTCATAAGAATGGATTTGAGGAACTGACCTTTAGGTGTGAAGGCTGAAACCGCTAATAATCCCATTAACATCAAAGCAAAATAATCGGCTGATTGGAAACTGATCGATATTACAGCAAGGGAGGGGGCACCTAGTAATAAAAAAATTGCACCGACGGTACCACCTGAAAACGATGCGTAAGCAGCTACGGCAAGAGCTTTTCCCGCCTGCCCTCTTCTGGCAAGCGGATAACCATCAAAGGTTGTCGCGACAGTTCCTGCTACTCCGGGAGCATTGACTAAAATTGAGGAAGTCGAGCCACCGAAAACGGCACCATAGTAAACACCAGCCATTAGAATTAGACCTGAAGATGAATCGAAACTGTACGTAATTGGAATCATCAAAGCTATTGCCGATATTGGACCAAGCCCTGGTAGCATACCAATTAGTGTGCCCGCCAAGACACCGACACAAACCATGAAAATATTGGTCGCCGAGAACGCTGTGGAAAATCCGGTCAAAATGCCTTCTAACATTAGATTAATCGATAAATTTACTCAGTAGCCAACTGACCCAACCGGTATCAAGATATATACCAAGTATTTTTGTCAAAACGAACCAAAAGAAGGTTGCAACGATGACAGGCAGCAAAAAAAGAACCTTTTGTTGACGTATACCCATCACCCAAAAACCAGTTATTAAAAATAGAATCGTGGCCCCCAAAAAGCCTAAACTACTAATAGTTAAACCGTAGATGACCATTGATACTAGTAGCCCTACTGCACGAAACAGATTATTTCGGTCTAATACTAAGTCAGCTCGCACTTTTTCAGATGGGAGTAGAAGGAGAAGAATACTAACTACGACACCAGAAGCGCTCAGAAAAAGTGGTAAGGTTGCAGGTTTTACTGGACCTTCCAAGCCTGTAGCAACCGGTATCTGGGAAGCAAGGTAACCGTAGAAAATGGATAACGCTAGAAATATTAAAGCACCAATTTTGTTTTGGGACATCAAACAAATCAAGCGAATGCGTTAATTTATTTCAAGAAATCAAGACTTTTCATTAACTGGGTGACTTGTATCTCTTGTTGTTTTAGAAACTCTTGGAATTTCTGTCCAGCAATGTGTTGATTCTGCCAACCGTTTCTTTTTCTGATGGATTCCCATTCAGCTGTTTTGAACATTTTTTCTAAGATTTGATTATACATGTTAACTTTTTTTTCAGACAGATTCGGCGGACCGAAAAACCCTCGCCAATTAAGGAAAACAGCGGGACAGCCCAATTCCGTAAAAGTGGGCACATTGGGGATAGCTAGTGACCGTTTCTCGGAAGTAATCGCTAAAATGCGAATCTGTCCAGCTCTGTGTTGTTCTAAAGCTTCACCGAGACCAGTTGACAAAATTTGAGTCTCCCCTGAAAGAAGTCCTGCCATAGCTTTTCCACCGGCGTCGTAGGGAATATAACGAATTTCTTTTGGGTCAGCGCCTGCTACTTGAAAAATTTGTGCTACTACTAGATGGTCCAAACTCCCTCTACCGGAACCACCACCGATGGCTAATTGAGTAGGATCTTTGTGGAACTGATCTAAGGCATCCGACCAACTTGTTAGTTTCGAGTTTATACTCACTGCAAGCACTCCATAGTCAGAGATCACAGCTGCAATTGGTGTTAGGTCCTGAAAGGTGTATGTGAAGATTTTTTGTAGTGAACGGATGATAAGTGGCGTCGAATTAATCATCAGTGTGTTTTGGTGTCGTCTAGCAGTATTTATCAAATTCGCGATTGCTCTTCCACCTCCACCACCTGACATGTTTTGGTAAGACGCTCGTTTAACTAGTTTAGAATTGGTTAGAGCTTGGCCTACTCCACGAGCAGTACTATCCCAACCACCACCGGCCCCACCAGGAATTAGAAAGTGGACTTTTTTAAGCTCAGCATGAGCCGATTGGGGATAAAAAACTCCCAACAACACTGAGCAAACGAGAATGGTAAATTGCAATATATATTTAGCTAAATGTTTCATCTGGATTAACTAACTCTTATTTCTTTTTGGTGACTGCAAGTCTGGCAGAACGGAAGTAAAGTATGTCGCATTTGTTCACATTCTAGGCATACCTCGTATAAATGCTGTCCACAAGACGGACAAGCATACGGTTGCTCCTCCTTATCAATAGATTCCGATTGAATTGGAATTGCACCACGTAAGTTAGATGACCCCCAATCAATTTCCTTTCGTATACCCCGACGGATAGGAAAGTTGCATGTCGGGCATCGCCATCTTTTATAGGCTTCTCGATATTGTTTTAATAGCCAATCCATTTGTGGTGAAATAGCCAATCGTATCAGATGTCTGAGAATTATTAAGGTTGCAGTGATTGCAACACCAATAACGATGTATCGAAAAAATTTAGCTGGAAAGTATTGATGCATTACAGTTCCCGTTTCGAAAAAAGTCGCGATCAAAAATGAAAAAATGAGTGGTGAAAAGTCACTCTTCCTTTTCTTTATTACTAGCCAAGTTGAGCCTGCTAAAAGTGGGAGAATAACCAGTAGCTTTAGGCCAGCCATTTTCCATCGGTGAGCTTGTAATAGATTATTGAATTCAGCTTTAGATTGAGTTAGACGTTCGGTAACTCTTTGATTTATAAGATTAATTTGTTGCTCTAAATCTTGTTGCTGCTTAGTTAAATTGGAAATCTGAGCATTAGCCTTTTGAAACTCTTTCTGGTTCGATAGGTAAAGTGTTTGGCTTTCAGCCAATGCATTTTGCTGGTCAAGGGTAGGTCGAACGTTTTTTTCCAAGGCCAAACGATGAAGATCAAGCAGCTGATTCATTGTGTCTTTTGAACCACTCATACTGATTTCCAATATTTTTTGATTCTCAGTTTCGTTTTTGATTTGGGTAGTAATTTTCTTTTTTTCACTATTTAAACTTTTCTGTTCTTCCGTCAGGTCATTTCCCACAAAACGCATCTCAATTGTTTTCCTACTAGGTCCGGGGATATTTCCAATATCTGACAAAAGATAGTCTATTGCCCAAATCAGTAATAATGTTAAAACAGCAGAAAAGAAGTAAATCATGATTCGGTGAGAAATTGGTCCACTTTTCTTATTCATATGCTATTGATCCTATTTTTATATGGTCGAGCCTAAGAAAACCTATCGGTTTACTCGAATTCTTAAGGTGAAAAGAGTAATACATCTACAGACTTTTAGTTAAGCAATTCACTTAAGAAGTTAAGATTATATTAACCTAAAAACGAGAAAAATCAATTGCGACCATAGACTGAGTCAAAAAGAAGTAGTTTCTAAATTAGGCTTATATTGATAGTGGCATGCTCTAAATTAATCAATGAATTGAACTGCCTGCCCCGCATGAGCGGATTCATGAATCGCATCAATCAATTTCATATTGCGCAAAGAATCCGTGAGTGGCATTATTAAATCAGACTGACTTTCTGCGTAACAGAGATTAAGTATTTCAGCTAGATAAGGGTTCAATCCTTCAACAACTATAGGTTGATCATTAAGCCAAAATTGACATTCACCGACATTATTCCCCCAAGCGGGGTTCACCCTGATTACTCCTTCACTGCCAACTATTTCATAATACTCTCGCCAGCACATGCCAAATCCAGTATCTATCTGTGCAACGAGACGATCATTGTAGCGAATAATAGCATACATCGTTTCCCAAGCATTAGTACCGTATGAATAATTCCCAGTCGCATAAACCGACTGCGGTGATTGATCAATTAGATAGTTAATTAGATCGATACAATAGCAGCCTAAATCCATCATTGTACCACCACCAAGATCGCCCCGTAATCGCCAATTGGTTTGATCAGTAAGTCCAGTATTGAACACAAGGTTAATTGACCTTAATTCTCCAATCGTACCATCACGGATTTTTGATCTGACCTCTTGAGTTAGAGGATGGTGCCGATACATAAAAGCTTCCGTCAACAACACCGGAGTGTTGTTGGTTTGCGGTTTTCTTGCTACCTGGATCATCTGCTCAACTTGCTTAGTATTGATTGCTAAAGGTTTTTCACACAAAACTCTTTTGACCCTTGCTCTTACAGCTTCCAACACATTTTTGAGATGAGATGACGGCCAAGTAGTAATTACTAAGACATCTAGTTTTTGATTTTCTAACAAAGTTCTCAGGTCTAGATAGCTGTTAGGCACTTCAAACTGATCGACAAAGCTTTTTAGTGCTTGGACATCATCATCGCAAGCAGCAACCAAGTCAATTTGATCGGAATCACGCCAAGCATTAGCATGCACCTTCGAAATTCCTCCACACCCAACGATTGCTACTTTGAATTTTGTTTTCATCTTATTAACCTTTCCCTAGATGCTCATTAAAGAAGTTTTTAACAACTTCAGTTTGTTCAGAGCTAAATTCATGACCGAAATTACTCAGTAAAATCAGCTCTGAATTGACGCCAGCTCGTTTCAATGCCTTATGTAGCAACTCACTTTGGTTAGGCAGAACAATTCTGTCATCTTGTCCGTGCATGATCAAAAATGGTGGAGTTGTATTGCTAATATAAGTAATTGGATTAGCGGCAATTACTTGTGTTCGGTGATTACGAATAGGGCCACCAATCAGCATAGATTCAGGTGAATCGGCCGATTCGTGATCAATGGCACCTGTAATATCATTCATACGAAAAAAATCGGTTGGACCAAACCAGTCACAAACAGCTTGCACATCACTACTCTGATCTCGATGCTCACCAACTTGCCAACGGTCTTGGCCACTAGTTGTACCAAGTAAAGCTGCAAGGTGCCCGCCAGCTGATACACCCCAAGTACCAAACCGACTAGTATCGAGATTATAGTAGTCGCCATGAGCTCTCAGCCAGCGGACTGCAGCGCGACAATCTTCGATTTGGGCAGGGAAAGTAGCTTGATGACTCAATCGATAGCTAACACTTGCTACGGCGAAACCAATCTCAATTAAACTGAGTGCATGACGGCAATCTTGTCGATAACCTCCTCGCCAACCACCGCCATGAATCCAGATGACTAAGGGGGTTGATTGTCCTTTAGGATTAGTGTCTGGTGGTTTAATCCAATATAAGTCAAGCTCTAGCGATAAGGAGGTGGTCCGTTTATAAACCAAATTCTTAGTTATTTGGAAATTCTTTATAATTGCCAGTGTTTTACCTGAAAAATTTATGCTGATATTACTCAGTAAGATTATAGCATGGTTAGACTGAACTGACTAAGTGGTGCTGATTGACAGATTAGAATTAGCTATGGTAGGCTGCTTCCCAGCTTGTTTTTTATCATCGTCTCGATCTTTTCCCGAGATTGACGATACAAACGTTTTGACTTTTAGAGAAAATTTTATGTCTCATGTACAGATGGGAACCCTCTACATTGTTAGCACTCCAATTGGTAATTTGGAGGACATTACTTTTCGTGCGGTGCGCATCTTATCTGAGGTAGAACTTATTGCAGCAGAAGATACAAGATATACTAAACGTCTATTGAATCACTACCAGATAACGACCCCGTTGACTAGTTTCTACAGAGATAATGAAAGCGCTAAGTCAAGTAGGCTTGTTGATCACTTACGGGGAGGACAATCATTGGCTTTAGTATCAGATGCGGGAACCCCGACAATTTCAGACCCTGGGTACCGATTGGTTGTTTCCGCTTTAGCAGCTAATGTTCCCATTGTTCCTATTCCAGGCGTTTCAGCTTGTATTGTCGCTGCTTCGGTCGCAGGCCTTCCTTTGCATAATTTTGTTTTTGAGGGATTTCTATCGCCTAAAGCGGGGCGAAGGCGCCGCAGGCTTACTGAACTAGTCCACGAGGAGCGAACATTAATCTTTTATGAATCACCTCATCGAATAGTAAAATTTTTGCGAGATGCATTTGAGATTTTAGGTAATCGGAGAATTTGCCTTGCGCGTGAATTAACCAAAAAATTCGAAGAGATATTCCGTGGAGACTTACAGAAAGCCATCGATAAGTTTGATCAAACTAAAAAACCCAAAGGAGAATTTACTCTGGTGATTGAGGGAGCAACTGGTGGAGCAAATTCGTAAGTTCTTCGTTTCCAGCAGCTAATTGGTATATTCGCTTAATTTTCTCTGGTTTGGTTAATTGATCTGTTTTAGATGATGCTGCTGGTTGCCACAAGATTTGATAGCTCCGTGGATTCAAGCGATCGTAATTAATTTTGACTATTGTCCACTGATAGTTTTCGGGGATCAAAATTATCCAATCCAGTGTAGCCCCTCCGTCGCTGTGCAGACGGTTGACAGTCAATTGCCGATCCTGATTAGGATCGCCTTTTTTAATCCAATTAGAGTGGCCAAACTCATCGTCGACGAAATGGCCTACTTCTAACCAGTTACGCCCAGAGCCATTAGGTTTGGTTGTAGTGGTGATTTTTTCCATCGATTTAAAATTTGTTCTCCTAACCGATCAGAATACATATTTTGCCACAAATTGAAAGTCATTTTCAATGTGGTAATACAAAGATCTTTGGAATGATTGTATTCAATGAAATGAACTAGGACTAATCGAAATTTTGAGGTAGAATTCATGATCCAGATAGCGGAGATCTTGCCACCGAAACGAAATCGGCTTTGGGATATGGCTAAACAATGTGGTGTTGATCACGTAGTTGGAACAATGGATTTTGGAAACCAGCTAAGTGGAAACAATCCTGATGATTTGCCTTGGTCCTATTCGTCTTTGGAACGATTGAAACGGTCATACGAAGATGGTGGGTTTGAGTTCGCTGTTTTAGAAAGCAGACCACCACTCCACCGTGCTAAATTCGGCAGACCCGGAAGAAAAGATGAGATTGAATCAGTTTGCCAGCTAATTCGAAATATGGGCCAGTTGGGTATTCCGGTTTGGTGTTATGAATGGATGCCTGTCTTGAACTGGGTTCGTACAGATAAAGCCCTTGTTTCTCGTGGAGGAGCTCTAGTCACAGGTTATGATCATAGAAAAATGATTGGCGCACCTCTTACAGAACATGGAAGTCTTAGTGAAGATGAATTATGGGATAGCCTGACTTACTTTCTGGAGCAAGTAGTTCCAGTGGCTGAAGAAGCAAATGTCAAACTCGCAATGCACCCAGATGACCCTCCCTTGTCCCCGATTCGTGGTTTAGGTCGTATTATGCGGAGTACGGATAATTTTCAACGCTTGTTGGATATAGTGCCAAGTACTGTAAATGGTATTACACTCTGTCAGGGCAACTTTACTTTAATGACTGATGATTTACCTACAGTAATTCGGTATTTTGGAAACCAACAAAAAATATTTTTTGTTCATTTACGAGATGTCATTGGGCAACCAGAAAAATTTCAAGAGACTTTTCATGACGACGGAAAAACTGATATGCATGCTTGCTTAGAAGCCTACCGAGATATAGGCTTTGATGGTGTTCTGCGACCCGATCATGTACCAACTATGGCTGGCGACGACAACGACAACCCGGGTTATTCTTCGATTGGTCGACTTTTTGCCCTTGGTTATATTAAAGGATTGCACGAATCAGTTTATAAAACAGACACCTAGAAAATCTGAGACAAACTTGACGGTAGTAGAGATTTTCTGGTAGGATGTGCCGGCCCAAAAGGTTTTATTCAAAGCAGAAGTTTGGTAGATATGCACTATCTGTGAATGGATAATCTAAGAATTGATTTTGTTATAAATCTTCTTGGATATTAACCCAAAAATGGAGTGCGTCGGCCAATTTTACGCAATCAGCCAAAGAAAAAATGCAAAAAAAGATTGAACAGACCAACACCGAAGATTCACTTGACATAGTAAAATCCGCAGCTGTTTCTGCCCAAGAACGTCGAGCCGAAAATACTCGTATTTTAGACTTACGTCATTTAGATGCTTTTACCAATTTTTTCCTTATCTGCAGTGGAAGTTCAGACAGGCAAGTAGAAAGCATTTCAGAAAAAATTGTAGAAGATTTGAGAGAAAGTCGGGGGACGAAACCATGGCGGCGAGAAGGCGACAAGAAAAGTGATTGGGTTTTGATCGATTACGTAGATTTCGTCGTCCATGTTTTTTTAGAAGATGTACGCCAATTCTACAATCTCGAACGCTTATGGAACGAAGCAAAAGAAATTGATGTTCCAGAATTGGAACTACCCCCAGGGCACCTACTGTATGAGGACAGTGTGGACGATGATTTTGATGAGTTAGCTGACTACAATTTCGATGATTTTTTAGTCGATGATGATTTTTAATCAATTCTGAGTACTGGTACTAGAGGAAAATGCGCCTGTTTAATAAGTTGGGGGTTTTACTAGGTGGTAACTCGGGGGAACGTTCAGTTTCACTTCTTTCTGGGCAAAGAGTTTCTGCTTCACTACGACGGCAAGGTTATGAGGTGATTGAAATAGATCTCGTCAAAGACGACTGGCTTACCCAGCTGATAAGTGAAGAGGTCGATGCCGTTTTTCTAGCCCTGCATGGTAAAGGATATGAGGATGGAACGATACAGGCAATTCTCAGTCATTTTGGTCTTCCGTATACTGGGTCAGGTATTTTGGCGAGTGCTTTGGGTATGAACAAGATAATGTCAAAGCAAATTTTTAGTACAATGCAGATCCCAACGCCTGACTATTTGAAAATTCATCTAGAAGAGAACTTGAAAGCACAAACTCAAAATGCCATTGAGCAACTTGGTTTACCACTAGTAATCAAGCCTGCTTCGGAAGGATCAAGTTTAGGCGTTTCGATTATTCATGAATCCGATGAAATATATCGAGCAGTAGAAAAAAATCGCGTATTCAAGGATAATCTTTTTGAAAAGTATGTGCAGGGTCAAGAAATCACGGTAGGATTAATTGGTGTAGGGGCTGATCTTCAGGCTTTGCCAATTTTAGAGTTAATACCAAAACGTGAGTTCTACGACTACCAAGCTAAGTATACCGCTGGCTTGACCGAGTTCGTGATTCCTGCTCGATTGTCGGATGAGGTGAGTCAAGTAGCTAAGTCAATTGCGCTACGTGCTCATCAAGCACTTGGATGCCATGGTTACTCTCGAGTTGATATGATCGTAGATCAGTTGGGCCAACCCTTTGTGACGGAAGTCAACACTCTCCCTGGGCTTACTGAACTTAGCGACTTGCCCGCTCAGGCTGCAGCTTCAGGGATTTCCTATGACCGGCTGATTTCCAAAATTTTAGATAGCGCTATCTCACGTGATATCTAGATCAAGTTTAAATTGGTCTCAATTATCTTTTCTTCTGTGGGCCAGTTTATTTTCAATGTTGGGGTGTGGCGGGCGGTTAGCTAATCAGTTGGCTAACATCAATATTTTCAGTGATGCCGAAGAAATTAAACTCGGTAGTGAATTCGCGGCTAAAATTGAAAAAGAGTTAAAGATTTATGTTGACCCCCATATTTCGGATTACATTAATCAGCTGGGACAGGTATTAGTAAGGAATTCTGCCCGTCCGAATATTACTTATCATTTCAAAGTGGTTCAAGATGACTCAATTAACGCCTTTGCTATTCCTGGAGGTTACATATACGTCAATTTGGGGCTAATCCGATTTTCAAGTACCGAAGCTGAACTTGCGGGTGTTATCTCACACGAGGTTGGGCACATAGTCGGTAGGCACGGGATGAAGCAATTGACTAAACAGTATGGCTTTGCTGCCTTGGCTCAACTTCTATTGGGGAAGGATAAGAGCCAGCTAGAAAACTTGGCGACAAAAGTTGTAACTTCTGGTGTGTTACTCCAGTATGGCCGGGAGGCTGAGCGTGAAGCAGACACGTTAGCTGTTCAACAGATGCACTCATCTGGCATAGACCCAAATGGGATAATGACCTTCTTTGAAAAGTTATTGGGCACTGAAAAGCGTCAAACTACCAAAATTGAAAAGTTACTTTCTACTCATCCAGGAACTAGAGAAAGAGTTACCAGAGTCAATCAGCAAATCCAGAAATTGCCAGTTGTCTCATACGCTTCAATTGACTCGGTACGTTTTCAGACTATAAGAAAACGCTTAAGAAATCCCGAATAGCCCGGCCTGTTTTTGTTTCTCTCAACCTTATAGAATTTTGTGAGGTACGGGGGTAATTTTGCCCAAGATAGTTGGGCGAATCGAACCAGTGACATTTGGCAGGTTACTACAGTGTCCGACTAATGTTTCATTGGCTAAAATGGCAAAAGCAATGGCTTCTTTCGCATCCGGTTGTTCATCAACTATCACTGATACTGATTTAAACATAGCTTCGGCTAATGTGGATAAGTTTTTCATTAATGTTCGGTTATGGCTGCCACCACCACTAACTCGGATTTCGTCAATCAAAAAGGGGATATGATCTTGATAATGGTTAACAATTGTTTGGGTTGTGAAGAATGTTACTGTTGCTAAAAGATCACAATCCGAAATTCCTAATTTTTTAGCACTCTCTACGGTTTTTTGGGCAAAAGCCCAACCAAAGGACTCTCGACCTGTTGATTTAGGAGGGGGTAACTTCAGGTAAGGATGCTTTAATAATATATCCAAAAGTCCTTGATTGACTTGACCTTGATCAGCCATCATTCCATCCTCATCGTATTTCTTCTGCCCATTGGTGACTATTTCAATAGTGGCATCGATGATCATATTACCTGGGCCCGAATCGAACGCAATGATGTCTTCTGGCCCAGCATTCTTTGGAATGAATGTTACGTTCGAGATGCCACCTATATTTTGTAATGCAACCGACTTTTCGTCTTGGTGGTGAATCAAAAAGTCAACATAAGGTACTACTGGAGCTCCATGGCCACCTAGAGCAATATCTGCCACACGAAAGTCGGATACTACAGGCAGGTTAGTCTGATTAGCGATGACGGCTGATTCACCAATCTGCAAGGTGGAGGCAGTACCTATTTCCGTAGGTGGCAGATGGTAAATGGTTTGCCCATGCGATCCGATAAAGTCAATATTTTTCAGATCAAAATTAGCTATTTCTACTACTCTGGTTGCGGCTTCAGCAAATATTTGACCAACCAAGAAATTAACTTGGCATAGCTCGTCTACGCGACTCTGCTCCGTTTGGAATAAATTGAAAATACGTTGGTGTAATTCTACTGGATAGGGATAGCAAATAGAACAAATCAACTCAGCTTGAGTCGATTTTCCACTTCCTTTAATTGAAACCAGAGCCGCATCGACACCATCTGCCGACGTCCCAGACATTAGACCTATGGCATATTTAGGAGTCTTTCCTATTAGATTCAAACGTCGGTTACTATAGCTATGATCAGTGGAATCCAGAGAGGAAATTTGACTCAGCTGATTAAGATATTTCTGCCGAATTTTTTCAAAAATCTGCAAATAAACAGGTGTTCGATAATCTGGGTAGGTCCATTCCTGAGCATGGAATCTACGGCCGCGGTAGGTAAGCGTAATCTCTGCAAAAATGCCCGAGTGAAGATAGATGCGATGAGCAAAATTTTTGGTTGTTGCGAGGACTAGTTTAGCTGAACTTAGGTAGCCAGGGTCTAGATTAAATCGCCTTTTTTTGTTCTGAGAAAAGCGTTGCTCCAGGCGATTTGTCAAACACTTGATATCTGCCAACTGACTAGGGTCAATCAAATTCGAAAAGCTGATAAACTGACGTTGTAGCTTCGATCCCATTTCCTTTTGGTAGTAAGTCGTACTCTCAAAAGGGATCCAGTCGGTATGAAAATCAACGGGACCAAGCTCAGCTATAACTTCGTCATAGACCGATTCAGTTTGATCAGGTATAGACGTTAATAGGCCAATAATGGGCTTGACCCACTGTTCACTAACGACATTATCGGTCGTAACCGACATTTCTCACTCTAACTATCGTCGTTAGTTGTACCCTCGCCTTCGGGGTCATCTTGAGCTGGCTCTCCGCCTGATTCCGCAGATTCACTAACTACATGCTGGCCATGAGCTAATTCTTGTTCAAGTAGAATACGAATTGGTTTCATCCATCTGCGTGCCAAATTTAGATCATATTCCATGTACGGCTCATCCGGATCTCCTGTTTCGATGAAGAATTCTGGTAGTTTTTTTTGTTCTTCTTCGATGAACTTTCTAATTGCGACTGTCGCATCGTAGGCCGCACCAATCCGAGTGGCTTCCTGCATATTTTGGACTAGTCTTTTCCGGTCTTTTTCTTCATTGCGAATTCTAAGACCCATTTTAGCCAATTGAGCCGACATAACCAAGACAAAAACACCAACGGTACCTGCAATACCTAGGCTCACACCTGTAATTCCCCAAAGCACTGTTTCTGACATCTACCGACTCCTCTGCTACAACCGACTATCTCGTCTTCGTGTCAGGCGATTTAATACTAAATATGAAAAACACACCTGATGCTCCAACTACGGATTACCACGCACTCATTTTATCAAAAGTCCACATTTTTGGCAAGAGGAATCTACCCAGAAAGCAATATCAGGGTTAATCATTGACACCTGAAGCCAATTGGATTTTTAACTATCGACCAAATAATTTTTGATTTTAATTCAGAATGCTGAAGTAATTTTAGGTTGCGATATCAGATTTTTAAACGACGAGATATGATTCACTAACTCCAGATTTAGATATTGGTAACATTTGTTTTTCCAAATGTTCATATATTGAATTACTTATATAGGAGTCGTTTTTTGAGTAACTATCGAAAAAACGCTGGTTTTCGGTTAAGTAAGGGCGTTTTTGCTAAAGAGCAAAGAAGAATTTTTGGAGGCTGAGTTTTCGAATCATGAAAACATAATTATGAAACCGATCAAAGCCTTAGTCTCGCTTTGGTAGGCAGTTTCAATAAGACTTTTTTACTTCATGAGTTTAGAAATGGACTTTCGGTCTGTCATTTTGGCAGTCTCATTTTCTTTTTTGGTATAAGCTGACAGGTTACAATCTCATCTAAGCATTAATTACATGAGGAAAAGTCATTTTCTTCATAAATCGGGCGAAAAATTTTGGCATATCTCCTGCTTATAGATAAGATATGGTCCGGTTAACGGATTTTACAAAAAAATACCACCAGTAGGAGTAATTAAATACAATGAAAACACTTAGCCTTTGGAAGACAACCGATATAGACCGCTTATTCGATAATTTCTTTGTTCAAAGTCCACTAGCCTTTAGCTCTTTTAAACAAGATAACGGAAAAAGTGATTGGTTGCCTGCACTTGATATTATCGAAAATGATGACGAGTTCGAGATTACCATAGAAGTTGCTGGTATGCCAGAAGACCAGGTTAAACTAACGATTACCGATAATGTGTTAGTAATCAAAGGTGAAAAGGTCGATACCGAAGTTTCAGAATCCACATTTCATCGAAAAGAACGCCGTTTTGGTAATTTTCAGCGAGCTATCTCACTACCACCAAATCTACAAACCGACTTGGCTCGAGCCGGCTTCACTAACGGTTTACTTACCGTAGTTATTCCTAAAGCTGAAGCAGTTAAACCAAAAGAAATCGAGATTCGAGTTTCCTAGTAAACAAAGCTAACGATCTAATACAGCGTTGATGTAATCGATCAGAGCGCCTTACCTAAAGGTAAGGCGCTCTTTATAGTCACTAAACAAAGAAGAATCTTTTCCAAATTTTAACAAAGATAACGTTCGTTTTAATTTACAAGAGTTAGCTTTACTGTCAAATTAGCCCCAGTTTTGTTAGAGCACATTAATAGTATCGAGAAAACTAGTTTTGATTTATAATTACTGAAATTTTACCATCTCAAAACTAATCTGAGCCTAGACCTAGCAAAAATTAGCCCAATCATACAAAGACCACTAATTGTTATTTAATTCTAGGAATTACAGCCTAATTTTCTGTAGTTTGAGGGATTACAAAAAGGTTATTTCTCAGTATGATAAGGTCTCCTCTCTAAGACCGAGCTAATTAACTTCGTTTGAGTGCCAATCACTTAGTAATACATGAAGAGAAAAAGATTATGACAACTGAACTAAAAATGACAGAACGCCAGAAGTACCTTTTCGATTTGCAAGGGTTTTTAGTAGTCGAAAACGTTTTAACTATGGAAGAGTGTGACTTGGCAGTCGAAAAAATTAAAGAGCGCATGAAGCCTATGGATAAAACTCCAGATGGTTACGACAGCAATGGAACATGGTTTTCAACTGGTGCATTACTAGATGCCGGGAATCCATTTACAAGTTTAATAGACCAT
The DNA here is from genome assembly GCA_036339735.1 of Candidatus Poribacteria bacterium. Taxonomy (GTDB): domain Bacteria; phylum Poribacteria; class WGA-4E; order WGA-4E; family UBA9662; genus TMED15. The sequence continues at coordinate 73,105 of JAYZAL010000104.1, read as the reverse complement.
CCCAAAACAATATCGGTTTTAAAGGAAATCATCTCTTCTAAATTACGTCTGGAAAGTGCTTACAGCTTTGTAAGAACTAAAGGGTGTCCCCCCTTCGAAATGCACGGTGGACACGCTGGGGGAAGCGTAAATTTCCGCTATTACGTGAGGGGTAGTCGCATTTTCACCGGATTGACGGTGATATCTTTTACTTTGCAGGATATCGCTGAGCAGGATGGTGGCTTCGCTTGTATCCCTGGCTCGCACAAATCTGATTTCAGTGTACCTGAAGATGACCGAGCAGAACTATTCAAAGTAGGTGGCCCGCTTGTACAAAATATAGCATCACCCAAGGGATCAGCAGTTATTTTTACCGAGACCTTAGCACATGGTGCAAATACTTGGCAGAATAATGAACCTCGATACGGCCTATTTTACAAGTATAATGACAGATCGGCTATTTATCACTGTCAAGAAATTCGTCGCCCCTCAGATCAGGCTTTTTCTTTCATGAATGCAGATCAAAAAAGCTACTTTAATAATGCGTGGCAAGCTTTTGGCCCAGTAGACAACCCTAGAAACGAAAAACCAGAATTTGGGCGCGATTAATTCTACTTTTCGACGACTACCTTAAATTTTAACATACCCTGTTGGCTAGATTGTTAGCTCAGTCAGCTGAATTTATCAATCATAAACTAATCATTTCTTTTGAATGGATTTATAACATGTAACAATTACTGTTTAATTTTGTGCTCTAGTTTCGCCCCGTCAGCTATGACAACTTGATGTCATGAATGGAAACGTAAGTTGATTTCTTTATCGACTTGATATATTCCTTTGTTTGTCATAAATACTACGAGAAATCAAGTATTGAATGTGTTAGCTTACACTCTTTTATTTAGCTCCACTCCAGTAAGACACCAGTATAAACGTCGGGTTGGTAAAACAGACCATCATAAGCTTGCTTGATATGCTCAGGTTTTAGGCAATGTGAGATAAGAGGCTCGATTTGGAGTTGGTTAGTTGCCAACCACCCAAAGATCGTTTTTTGCTTACTGAATTGAGATTCAGCATTTCGAGTGGTTGGATACATGGGTAGACACCATTCTAGTGCTCCTCTAATGGTGATCCAACGTAAATGAGTTTCCGATAGTAGGTCAGTCAAATTGCCCTCTACCGAGACACGCGGTGTTCCCAGAATTACTAATTGGCCGTATGTAGCTGTCGCTTTCAACGACTGCATTATGACGGAGCTGTGCCCGACAGCATCGACTGTAATATTACCGAGTTCACCATTGGTTATATTTTCGATTTGTGCTTGTACTTCATCAGGTTCACCACCTACTGTATATGAAATTCCGCATTTTTCCGCTACTGAACGTCGTTGCTGAACTGGATCAACACCAATTACACGGCAGCCTAAAATGTTATAAGCTTGAGCTGCTAAATTACCAACCATACCTAAACCAAAAACAATTACCCATGGATCATTGGCGATTTCACTCATAATTGGCGCAGTCATAGCAACACCAGCCATACGAGATGCCGCAGCAATACCAGATTCGATCTCCTCAGGGACCACAACTGCTAACCTTTGGGTATTATAGCGATGAACAGATGCATGGTTACCATAAGTGAACACCCTGTCCCCCACTGATATTCGCTTAACATTTGCTCCAATTTCCTCTACATATCCAACATTTGCATAACCTGACCTCCATGGATACGTACACCACTGATCAGCTTCAAATACTTTGGGTTCACGGCCTGAATAATTAGCTATTTCGGTTCCAGTACTAATGTAGCTATATTCCGTAGTAATAATAGCTTCATCAGGACCAAGTCCTTCTGTATTTATTTCGCTAGCCTGTAATTCCACTTCTAATTGATCTGTAACGACGACCTGTCGAATCTCCATCTGCTACTCCTAAATTTAAATAGTAATACCTTCATTGAACTTAACGGAATTCATTATTTGTCAACATTCAAACACCGAGTAAACGCTTGCTATTACCAATCGTTTGCTTAATCAATTAAGTTAGTTACCTAAGGCAAGTTCTATATCAGCAATGATATCATCGATTGATTCTAAACCAACTGACATCCGAATCCGATCATATCCTCCAGGTATCAATCCACCTAAATTTTCGGCGGTTACGAGCGATTGTGTGTCTCCGAGGCTGACCCAAGGTTTACAAAGTTGAACTCGCTTAAGGAAACGTTCTTGTTGTGCTGAATTGATCAAACCAAAGTTGACCATACCTCCAAATCCGTTTATTATCATTCTCTTGGCTACTTTGTATCCCAAGTTGGACTTTAAACCTGGGTAGTTGACTTGAGAAACTTTTGGATGATTTTCTAGGTACTCTGCCACTTGTTGGGCATTGGCTGCATGTTGCTTCATCCTTAATGAGAGAGTCTTAATACCTCTGAGAGTTAAAAAAGCATTTTGAGGACTTAGAACTCCACCGTAAGCATTGCGTACGTGAGCTATTCTTTCGACAAATTCAGGTGTTCGGCAAACAATCAGACCCGCTAATGCGTCGCCGTGCCCGCATAAATATTTGGTTGCGCTGTGGATAACGATATCGATGTCCCAGTTAAATGGCTTTAAGTGGTAGGGCGTAAGGTAAGTGTTATCTACAACAACTATTGCCTCAGTCCTTTTAACGATGCGGGCTACAGCTTCGGTATCGATAACATCTACTGTTGGGTTAGTGATTGGCTCAAAATAGACTAATCGGGTTGGCCTTTCCAAAGCCAGACGTAACTGTTCTAAATCACGCATATCTATATAGGCGACTTCCACTCCAAATTTAGCTAGGTAAGAATCCAAAATTACTTTAGTCCAAGCATAAATGGTCTTGTGGCAAACTATACGGTCTCCTGCTGAAAGTAGAGCTGTTAGCGTTTGGCTAATAGCAGATGTACCACTCGACGTGGCTATGGATGAAGTGCCCCCTTCCAATGTGGTAATACGAGTTTCTAGAGCGTCAATAGTTGGATTGCCTGAACGTAAGTAAACGCCATCGACAGTGACAGCTTGATAAATGGGTGGAGCTGAAGTGCTTGGATTTTCACCAGAATGGATACTTTGAGTAGCAAACTGCGAAAAGTGGTCAGCTTTATGATTTTTCGAGGGATCATCTTGTTTCAAATTATCAAACTCCTGAATGTTTTGCAAAAAAAGTATACATGGTACATAATTTGACCTGAGACATTTTATTTTGGAAGTATTCTGGGATCACAGAGGACTAGAATATTTAATCACCAACTATAAAAAATGACAAGTATTGTAAAGACCACTGGAAGAGAGCTTTGAAAAAAACACGCACACCTCTCAATATTATCCTGATTTTAGCCGATGACCTTGGTTATGGTGACCTTGGCTGCTATGGTGGGTCAGATCTCGAGACTCCTAACATCGACGCACTAGCTGGTGGAGGTTTGAAATTCACTGATTTTCACTCGAATGCTCCTGTTTGTAGTCCTACACGTGCGGCTTTAATGACAGGTCGATATCAACAACGTTCTGGTATTGAGGGGGTAATTACAGCTAAAAGTCACAGAGATCGTGGATTAGGAAAAGACCAGACTACAATCGCTCAAATCTTGAAGCAGGTTGGTTATGCCACTGCTATCTATGGCAAATGGCATTTAGGTTATCACCCCCGGTATAATCCGTGTAATTTTGGCTTTGACGAGTTTCGTGGTTTTGTTTCTGGGAATATTGATTATCATTCTCATATTGATCAGGTTGGAGAAGCTGATTGGTGGTCAGACCGGAACCTAAAATCTGAGTTCGGTTACACTACCGACCTGATTACTCAGTACGGGTTATCTTTTATTGAAAATAACGTTGACACCCCATTTTTTCTTTATTTAGCTCATGAATGTCCACACTATCCTTATCAAGGGCGCAAAGACCCAGCGGATAGAAGTATTGGTAATCCTTATCCAATACATGGTCGCCGACAAAACAAAAAAGAGGCATACAAAGAAATGATGGAAGCAATGGATGAAGGTGTAGGCGCCATTGTGGCTAAAGTGAAAGAGCTGGATTTAGCTAGTCAAACTGTGTTTTTTTTCTGTTCTGATAATGGACCTGTTAGCCCAGGGCTTACTGGTGGACTCAGAGGGCAGAAAGGAACCATTTGGGAGGGAGGACACCGTGTTCCGGCTATTGCTTGTTGTCCTTCTATAATTCCATCCGGTTGTGTAACAAGTCAGACCGCTACGACCTTAGACCTATTCCCAACATTTTCTCACTTAGCACAAGCTGAAGTTCGAATGGAACTCGATGGTGTTAACCTCTGGCCATTGATGGTAGAGGGGTTAGCCTTGCCCGAGCGGTCCTTATTTTGGCGATTCAAGAACCAAAGTTGTATTCGTCAGGGGGATTGGAAATTTATCGACGATGGGCAACTATTCAACCTGGCTGATGACTTAGCAGAATCGACTGATGTTGTTAATCAATATCCGGCACGTGCTGAAGACTTAGGAGCTAAACTAAGTCAATGGAATAGAAATGTGTCCGAAGGCATTGAGCGTCAGACCTGATGTTCAATCTTGTTTGAACAATCTATCACTTTTGTACTTCTAAATTAAGATATGTCCGGTATAAGTAACCGATACCAAGGAGTTCTTTAATATGGTTGAACACATTGTTTTACTCAAACTTAAGGCTGATACCACCGACCAACAGTTAGCTGATTTATCTTCGGCACTATCCTCTATGAAAGATAAGATACCTGATATTTTTGAGGTAACTCAGGGAGTAAATAATAGCCCAGAAGGCAAAAGTCAAGGATTCAGTTATGGCTTCATTGTTCGTTTTAAGGATGAGAAGGCCCGAGACAATTACTTGCCTCACCCCGAACACCTTTTGGTAGCAACAGAGTTCATCCGCCCGTTGGTAGAAGATGTGTTGGTTTTTGACTACACCGTTTAGTGCGGGAGATTGATTGAAGGTAACAAACATTGAAAGAATTTCTTTCCATGTCTGTTTAGCATGCCAACATCTCAGTTTATATAGATCCCTGTATGCGTCCGATCTATTGGTCAGCCGTGAAAATTTCTCACGGAATTATCATAACTGAATTAATATAAACTCTGAGTACATACTAACAAAAGACCTATCAAATGGAACAGTAAAAGAAGTATCTGAGCCAATAACTAATCTTAACGGGTGTATCCTATAGATTATCTAGATTATTAGGTTGTGAGAATTACTGGTATACTACTGGCTGCTGGCATGTCAACACGAATGGGACGGCCCAAGCAGCTATTACCCTTTAAAAATCAAACGGTAATTGAAACCGTTATTTCTACACTACTTGCTTCGTCTTTGAATGAAGTTCTGGTGGTTTTAGGACATAAGCGCAAACTGGTTTACCAAAAGATTGAAGCAGCGTTGGGTAACAAAAAATTGCGAATTATCAATAATCCAGATTATCGACTTGGAATGCTGACTTCTGTTCAAGCAGCCCTTAAACAAATATCATCTAGTAGTACCGAATTTGCTCTTACTCTTGTAGATCAACCACTAATTGCCACTAACACGATAGATTTATTAATTGATACTCATCAGTCTACCCCTCTGCCAATTACCATACCAAGTTACCATGGCCAGAGAGGACACCCTGCAATTTTTGACTCTATGTTAATCGATGAAGTATTAGCGCTGAAGTGGGATGGCCGTGGTATGAAAGAAATCTTGGAGAAATATTTTGATCAAATTCACTATTTGCCGGTCGATACCGATAGCATTTTGAAGGATATGGATACGCCTGAGGACTACCAAAGACTAATTCAGAATGATCCTAAGTAAGTAATATGAGGCGAAACTACTAGTCCCACAATACACAGTTTTTGAAATGTGGGGCTAGTAGTTTCGCTTAGGCTTTTAGATATAGGTGTCGAGCTCTTCAGCTGTCGGTTCAGGAGTTTCAATACCTTCCACTGGAATATCGACTTTTGCAGCCCAAAGAATTGAGTTGAGCATAAACTTGCGCATCTGTTCATGCCCCCAATTTTTGTGGTAGTGTCCGCCTGTAAAACCTACCCCACGTCCTCCATCTGGCCTTTCGATGCACCATCCCAGGTGCTGGGCTTCACCTTTAGCGACGGATGACCTGACGTGCGGATTCCCACTATGTGGTCCGTCAGGACGAGTGAGTGTTGATTCTGGTGCTATCGAACTCAAGATGGGGGTCACACCTTTCATATCATCGCTAAAGCGCATATGATAGTACCACTCATCATCCATTTCAAATGGCTTTAAACCATGGGCAATCGGATGGTCCGGATAATCTGTAAACTCTGCTATCCAATGTGGATTAACTGAATAATGTGTCTCGAAGTATCCACCGACCCATGTAACAAAGTGGTCACCGGCGTCTCCTTTGGGTACTTCAATAGCATAATGCATCATTACCAGACCTGTTCCTCTTTTGGCCAGGTCTGAGACTTGTTCTAAATGAGGCAAGATAGGATGACCTTGTCCACCATCTGAGTAGATTGCAAGAGCTGAAATATCGTCAAAGGCAGTTCTGTCAGTTGGCCAAGACAAATGAACCTCGGCTTCAACACCTTCTACATGTCGGTTTATCATGTCAGCTAGAAACTGACATCCACCAGGGTGTTCATGGGCCCCACTACCATGGCTAGCCCTTCCGGCTACGAAAGCGATTTTTGTGTCCTCAGACATTATATTTTCCTTGTTCGTCATGAAATGGAATCTAGCAAAGTCGCTCCATTCGGGCAAAATCAACTAGATTATTATCTCTGTTCTAAGATCAAGGACTATTATACAACATTAATCCTAAATATTATCGGTATCACCATTATTAACATCAGTGTTATTTATAAAATATAACTGTCAATGTGAAGAATTCGTATGAGCATCACTCTATAACCAGGGATAAATAAAATCAAAATCTTTTTGGAGTTGCTCTGTATTTAGGCCAAAATCTACCAATTGGTATTTATGTTCAGTAGTATAATTAGCTTGTTGATGCATTTGCGCTTCGATGGCTTGTAATACGCCACGTCCACTTTCCAAGTCGCAGTGGTCCATAATTCTAAGTATAGTATCTTTAAAATTATCTTTTAGATCATCATATGTAACTAAAGTCAGGTTGCTCCTGTATTGATGATCAGAAATAACCTTGGCCAAATACTGGTAATAGAACATAGACATAGAATACAAATTCTGAAAGAATCGAGCTTTGTCGTTTTCATCTTGGCTATCAAAATCGTATAGTTTTGTTTGCACATTTTTTTCTAGAGACATTAGCGATGGTACAGCTTGCAGTGGATTTCGTAATAAAACAACAATTTTGGCCTCTGGAAAGGTTTTCAAGATTGTTTCAATATTGAATATTGCGAAAAAAGATTTGGATATCATTCTCTGAGAAGATTCGTGAATTCTATGACGATGAATTAAGTGGAGGTAGTGAATAAATTTTTCCTGATTTGCTGATTGAAACACGCTATTTTGTAAATCTTCTATTGAAGAATATTTTTGCCATGAGTTGAAATAAACCCAAGAAAGAATCCCCTCACCATACCTGAAGTGAATAGCAATATCGTCAGTTTCGGGTAATGAAAGTTGGGTTCTATGTATTTTGGGATTGTAAATATGGTCAAGCGATATTTTATTAAGAAGAGGAGTTAGTGGTGCTAGTATCTTTTGTGCAGTAATCGATGGGCAAAGCATATCCAAGAGTCTCATTCCGTTCAACTCTACACAATTATCACACATAAATCGATGAAGGAAAGTTGTACCGCTTCGTAAATGTCCAACGATAAAAATCGGTTTTTTAACTTTCCACGGTTTACGAAACAACTTGTCCAGTAGAAGCGTGGAAGAGATAAAGCCCCAAACAAGGTACCTGATAATTTTCGAGAGCGTAAACTTGAATAGTCTCTTTGATCTTTTCATGTCAAAAATAGATACCTAGATTAACACCGATACAGAAACGTACCCAGATAATACCCAGCACCAAAACTAGCTATTATCCCATAAGAAGAGTTCGTACTAGGTTGTCGAAAAAACGATTCTAGAACGACGAAAGCACTTGGCGAACTGAGATTTCCGTGTTTTTGAAACATCTGCTTGGAGCGTTTTATTTGCTCATTAGTAAGATTTAAATTTTTTTCGTCAGTAAACGACTGCAGAATCGGAAGTCCACCTTGATGTAAACTCCAGTCCTGAACTTGATTTACAGCCAAATTATTATTCTTTAGAATTGGTTTGATAAGTTTTTCAGAGATGATGTCGGGCATGTTATTTTTTATTTCTTCACCTAGGGTTAAATACCCATCTCTCATGCCAACAGCCGTTCCTAACTGAAAATCAGTTTGGTAATCAACAATTTCCATTAATGGTTGTTGAAAACGATGTTTCATATTTTCTGGTATGACAAGAATTCCAACACCAGCATCTGAAAATAACAGGGAAGATATCAAGTTAACTTTAAAGTCTGGGTGTTTTTGATCAAATATAGGGTTTGCAATCCACGAGCACTGGTCGAAGTTGTAGATATAAGCTGCTTTTCTGTTTTGCACGCAATATTCAACTGCTGACTTCAGAGAAAATAATCCGCCCGCACAACCATAATAAGCAATTTCTTCTGGCATTTGATCAAGTTCAAGGTTAGTTTCGTACGTTAGCTGACAAGCCAAATTGGGTAGTACGTTGATATGTGAAGTAATATTGTAAGAAACACTAACAAATCCAATTTCTTTTAGATCAATTCTATCTGAAATTTGTTCTAAGATCTTCGTACCCCAATGTAAGGGATGATAGGTCGGATGAGAAAGTTTTCTTGTAGGAAAACTTTCTTCGTCGAGGACTGAAAAACGTTTTTCTATGCCAATAAATTTGGCAACCTTCTTGGCATATTGGTTCAATCTTTTACCAGCTTTATGAACAGGATAAAGTAAATCTACAGCCTGATCTGACGGGTAAGCCTGAGGAAATACACTTTTAATTCCAGCTATGTAGACTCTATTTTTCATCATGGTGGGGCTTAGTAATTTTCAAAATAATGAATTTGGCCATAAATATTCTATCCTTTTAAGAAATAGGTTAGCCATGCTAGTCTAATTTCGATCGTTTGTCTATACCATTAGCGATTTTTTCAATACGCGGCCTATTTTGGCGTGGTTGCATCATATTATTTACGTTCTTAGGTGATATTTTTAAGTGCTTTTTTCTATGTGGAATTCTTTCTATGGTCGAACAGCAGTACCATCAGGTCGCCGATCTGGTATGAAATATCGGTGGCGATTAGATTCGTCTGGATCTAGTAAAGATTTGGCTTGGTCTTCATCAATGTCGATACCAAGACCAGGTTTATCATTAGCATATAGATACCCATTCTTAATAGTTCCATGACCAGGGAAGGCTGCGAGTTCCTCTGAGCTAAAATGATTTTCTTCTTGAATACCAAAACTTGGACTGGATAAATCCAGATGACAAGCCGCCATCTGATTAACAGGATCATTGTCACCGCCTTCTTGCCAAGCTGTTTGTACACCGAACCATTCACACAACACAGCAATTTTTCGACACTGGGTGATACCTGCACCTTTTGAAATGCGAACTCGAACAAAATCAATCAGGCGCTCAGTTACTAATGGCATCCATTCATGGGGGTTTGTAAATAACTCACCCATAGCTTGCGGCGTTGTGCATTGGTCTCGAATCAAGCGAAACCATTGGATATGCTCAGGTGGTAGAACATCTTCTAGAAAAAAAAGCCTATACGGCTCTAGTAGTTTCGATAATTGGACTGCACTTTGTGGTCGTAAATGCTCATGGACATCATGTGTCAATTTGACGCCAAATCCTAATTTCTGACGCAGATAATCAAACATTTGGGGGATTTTTTCCAAATAGGCTTCATCATCGAATACATTTCGTCCGACAGACCAAGGAGGTTCAGGTTGAGGAGACTGATCTGCTGGCGAAAAACCACCTCCACCATATCCGCCCAACTGACACCTAATGACCTGATAGCCTTCTTCCATAAACCGTCGAATCTCGTCTTCCAGTTCTGGCAACTCTGAGCCACCTGCGTGCCCGTAACAAGGAACTGCGGAACGGCATTTTCCACCTAGTAGTTGGTAGAGTGGCAAGCCTGCGACTTTTCCCTTAATATCCCATAAAGCTACGTCAATACCACCTAAGGCTGTATTCAGGATTGAGCCGTTACGCCAATAACCACTGGTATGCACGCACTGCCAAATATCCTCAATTTGATCAACGGTTCGCCCGATTATCGTTGGTTTAATAGTTTCAACCGCTTGAATAACAGTTTCTGGATGGTTGACATCGCTGGCTGATCCTATACCATATAATCCTGGTTGATCTGTTAAAACCTTGACAATAGTCCACATGCCGCTTCGTCTTGTCCGAATACAATCAATAGATTTTATTTTCGCCATTTTTTCCCCATTGCTTCTTGAGAGTATAATAACTTTCCTAAAACTTGATAGATGTGCTAGGATCTAATTTCATGGCATCTACTAGTTTTACCAGAACTAGTTCAGAAAAGGTACACCACTTGTTCAAAGATCCGTTACTACATGAATTACCGAAAATTGCCGTTTTCCCGGGTAGTTTTGACCCAATTACTAATGGTCATATAGACTTGATAGATCGAGCTTGTAGTTTAAGTTTGTTCGACCAGTTGATTGTAGCTATAGGCATTAATCCGGGTAAAGAGGCTCGATTTAGCTTAGAAGAACGAGTCGAGATGCTTAAATCCGTGATTCAACCTTACCCAATTGTTTCCATTGCGCCTTATGAGGGACTCACCGCTCAATACGCAATTAATTGTGGAGCCCAAACGATCATTCGTGGCTTGCGAGAGTTTTCAGATTTCGAGCGAGAATTTCAGATGGCACGTATGAACCGGCAGATTGCTCCCGAAGTAGACACTCTATTCATGATGTCTGACTTGGCACATACACATATCAGTTCCACACTGGCTATGGAAGTTGCGTTAATGTCTAATCCTAGAATTGATAAAAAACGGTTGATTGAAATGGTCCCACCAGTTGTAGTAGAGTTTATTCAAAGCAAATTCTACCGCGTACAGGACCCAAACATTTAAAGTAATGACAGATGGGTCTGAGACGAATAACAGTATCAGGAACTCGATATAGAGTGATTTGTTATTGTCTTAGTTCATAATAATTAGTTTTTTCGGATAAACTATATTATAAGATAAGGAATATTTGCTTCTTTTTCTTATTCCCCGTCCTATGATCAGGCCAAAAAATCTGTTTTTATCCTAAGCATAACCCAAATCGCGCATTTTTCTAGGGTCTCTTCGCCAATCAGATTTTACTAACACATGAAGTTCTAAAAAGATTGACTGGTCTAGGAAGTGTTCTATTTCTACTCGTGCTAATTGCCCGATTTTCCGAACCATTTGCCCTCCTTTTCCAATTAGAACTCGACGTTGGGATTCTCGTTCGACGTAGATAATAGAACGAATGTACCACTTCTTCTTATTTCTTTCAATAAACTCTTCGACTACAACACTAGTGGAATATGGTATTTCCTGCTTTGTTTGTAAAAAAACTTTTTCTCGAATAGTTTCGGAAATGAAAAACCGCTGTGGCAAGTCGCTTATTTGGTCAGCGGGAAAATACTCTGGCCCTTCAGAAATGAGACTCAAAACAGACTTTTTTAACCTGTCAATTCCATCCTCTTTCAGAGCTGAAATAGGTATAACATCCACAAATTCAAAACGCTGGTTGTAATCTTCAATGATTGGAAGGAGATGCGGTTTATCAATTCGATCAATTTTATTTAGTACCAATATTGTTTGCTGATTAGCTTGATGGATGCGATCAAGTATTCTCGTTTCTGCTTTGGGTAATGGTTTTGTTACATCGGCCAAATAAAGGACGAGATCGGCATCTTGTATAGCAGCATAAGCTGTTCTAACCATCCAGTCGTGCAACTCGTACTTGGGAGCCAAAATACCAGGTGTGTCTAAGAAAACAATTTGGTAATTTTCTCCAGAAAGAATGCCCCGAATTTGGTTACGTGTTGTTTGGGGTTTTGGCGTTACAATGGCCAGTTTCTCACCGAGTATTGCATTCAGCAGAGTTGATTTTCCTACATTGGGTTCACCAATTATACTAACATATCCAGATTTGAAAGAAGTTTCAGACACTGTATTGTCTACCCTCAGTTATTAGTTTGTTATTTTTCAAGACAAGTAGCAAAAGCCTCAACCACCAACTTTATTTCATGTTGAGTATGCGTTGCAATTGGACAAAGGCGTAGGCGTGCCGTATTTGGAGGTACCGTTGGAGGGCGAATAGCTGGTGCAAAAACCCCCAACTCAAGTAATTGATCAGCAAGTTGCTTCGTTTGAAAAGAGTTGCCAACTATTACCGGTAGAATTTGTGTCTCACCGAACGGTACTGAAAATCCAAGCTGACTTAATTGCACACGCAAGTAGTTAGCATGGCTAAGCAAACGTTGTCTGCGTTCAGGCTGAGTCGTAATTAACTCAATAGCTTTAGTCGCTGCAGCAATAACTGATGGAGGTAAACCTGTCGTGAAAATAAATGGTCGACAGCGATTAATTAGGAGATCAATCATTACTCTTTTTCCAGACACATACCCTCCCAAACCTGCAACAGCCTTGCTCAATGTTCCTACATGAATTATTCTATCGTCCTTGAGACCAAAGTGAGAGGTTGCTCCACCACCATCTGCTCCCAAAATGCCAAATCCATGTGCATCATCGACAATTACATAAGCATCCCATCGATGTGCAAGCTCCAAAATCTCTGGTAGGGGGGCGACATCTCCATCCATACTAAAAACACCATCTGTGATAATCCAGCGTCGATTGCTTGCTGTTGTTTCAGAGAGGTGATAGCTTAGGTGATCTAAATCGCAGTGACGGTAAATTTGGCGATTTGCTTTACTCAATCGACAACCATCGATTATGCTAGCATGATTAAGGGCATCACTTAGAATTAGGTCCCCAGCCTGACAAAGCGTCGATATCAAGCCTAAATTAGCTTGATATCCTGTGCTAAAGACCAGAGTTGCTTCAGTTTGTTTCAAGCCGGAGATCTGATCTTCTAACTTTTGGTATAGATTCAGATTCCCACTTAGCAATCTAGAACCACTAGCCCCTGTTCCATATTCTGATAAGGCTCTTTGTCCAGCAGCAATGACTGTTGTTTCAATGTTCAAGCCAAGATAGTTATTGGAGGCTAGCTGGATAATCTCCCTGCCGTTCATTTTTATTTTTCCTGTTGCTACTGACTCAATTTCTGGTAACCGCCGCAACAAATCATCACCATCTAAGATAGATAGTTGTTTTTCCCAGCTCTGAAAAAGATTCTCCAAGTTCATTTTGTGCTCAGTATTCTGCCTTCAATTTTATCAACTGGTGAAGTATAAGGACAGCTTTAATTTAATTTTTGGCCATTTCATTAATTTTTTCAGTCTTACCAAAGCCAACTTATGATAGGCACCATTATAATTATATTTTCCTTTTTTTATTGCTTTTTATCGTTGAGCAGAATATGATGTTCCTGCCCAACTTACAACGCTAATGCTTAAGTTGTCACTAAACTCTTCTTCGACAACTGCTTGGCCTATTAGTTCGAATGACGGGTGTTTACCAGTGAAACCAAAAGGTTATATTGCCAGATGCCACTATGGGGCAATAGAAAGAAATTAAAAAATGGTGCTCACGCTCAGGAAAATTAGGCTTTCGCGCCACTTCTAACTATTTCTCTAAATTGGATTAGATTAGAGACAAAAACTGAAATAAGAATGGATTCCCTGATTTTTGTTTGCTTTTCGAAGAAAATGAAAAAGGTATAAGTTATAGTGAATGCTAATCAGAAAATGTTAGGTAGAGCTAATACGTTACGAAAGAATTGGTAAAGCGGCTGAGCTAGATAGTAAGAATAGTGTGGTAAAAATATGTAAAAAGTCGTCCAGTTTGAAAAAAATAGTTTTGCCGATGGGTGAATTCAACAGGAAACGGCAGTCAATGGAAAGTTTTTTGACAATGATAGATAGGCAGTACTCGGTATTCATTACTGGCCTCATCCCAATAGGGAAATCCGGCTTTGTATTCATTCTAATGTTACGGGAATGATACACTCCCAATCAGCACCAAAGCTCTTTATGCTCCTTATTTCATAGAGGTGAATTTGCTTTTTGTAATCCTAACGTATATGGTTTAGTGTTTTTGAACCTAAAAGATTAAATAAAGATGTTAGACAAAAAACAGGTAGAATTTTTCCATCAAAATGGTTATTTAATGGTAGATGGTCTATACAATCAACAACAGATTGATCAATTAGAAGAAGCTTATGACGCTTCGATTCCAGGACGAATGCGGGATTTCACACATGGCGATTGGAAGCAAAATGAGCCCGAAGCTGCGGCTGTTTACGGGCTACATGACGTTCAACGCTTCCACTCTAACTGGACTCGCTTCATGTTGAGCCACGAACCTCTGATAAAGGCTTTGGTGGATTTGATGGGACCGAATGTCCAACTCCACCATACGAAATTGTTCTATAAAGGTACGGGCAAAGGAATTGGGTTTCCCATGCACCAAGATGCAGCTTGGATGAAGCATGAGCAAGACTCACTATTGGCAGCCATTATTCACCTCACTGACGCAACCGAAGAGATGGGCTGTCTGAAGATTTATCCTAAAAGCCATAAGTTAGGACATCTTCCCGTCTTCAACCAACGGGGCCGTTACCTTGACCCGGACGACTACCCAATCGACCAAGCTACTGCTGTCCCGGCCAAGCGAGGTCAAGTTTTGTTTTTTCACTATTTGACCATTCATGGCTCCGACATCAACTACAGTAAACAGATCCGTAAAACGGTATTGATTCAGGTAAATGACCCTGCCGATAAAAGCATCAATGGCCAACATGATGGAGGACACGGCCAAGGGTTGATGTTGGCTGGTTGTAGTACTGGGGACAGAGTTAACTAGTTACTGTATCGATGTTGGCTAGAAATCTCCTACCTTTTTGCTAAGCCTGATGGTTCCTATGACAACCGTACTCCTGACGCCAGGCACTTAGCATCTTCCTTGCCGAAAACCGATAGGATTGGAACAATCGCACGTTGATGGGATAGTTAGATACTAATAATGGCCTCACCACACTAACTGACGACTACTATTACGCAGACAGAACGAGAAAGAGAAAATAGTCGCAGCCAGTCAGGATCGGGGCCATTATTAGCATCTTTAAGCTAGGTAACTAATTCTGAATGTAGGTTCAAAAAAGAACCCTTTATTGGTTTAGCATGCATGAATAAGAAAGAAAACTCACCGAATTGGTTGTTACCAATGTTTTCTTCCGGAATTCCATCGAGAATTAGGTAAGATCAAACCGGTCAAGATTCATGACCTTTACCCAAGCAGCTACGAAGTCTTCCACAAAATGACGCTGAGAGTCCTCACAAGCATAAACTTCTGAAATAGCCCTGAGTTGGGAATTAGAACCGAAGATAAGGTCCACCCGAGTACCACTCCATTTGTGTTCACCAGTCGATCGATCGTGCCCTTCAAAAAGCCCTTCGGACGTGGAGGACGGCTCCCACTCTGTGTTCATGTTAAGAAGATTAACAAAGAAATCATTTGTTAAAGTCTCGGGTCGATTGGTTAGAACACCAAGCTGAGAGTGGCCAACGTTTGCATTTAAGGCTCGAAGCCCTCCCACCAAAACTGTCATCTCAGGGGCAGTTAGCGTTAGCATTTGTGCTCGATCTATCAAGAGTTCTTCCGCTTTGCTTGAGTGCCCACTCCCCAAATAATTCCGAAATCCGTCTGCGGTCGGCTCTAGTACAGCAAAAGAGTCAATGTCAGTCTGCTCCTGTGATGCATCAGTACGACCAGGTGTGAAGGTAACTTCGACGTCTTCTCCGGCCTTTCTAGCAGCTTCTTCTATGGCGACTCCTCCACCCAAGATGATCAGATCAGCCAGTGAAATTGCTTTACCATTAGATTGTGAGCTGTTGAATTCCTGCTGGATTTCTTCCAAAGTGTTCAATATATTTCCTAATTCGGTAGGATTGTTGGCAGCCCAATACTTTTGGGGCGCAAGGCGAATACGAGCTCCATTAGCCCCACCACGTTTATCTGTACCACGGAACGTAGCAGCCGAAGACCATGCAGTCGATACCAGCTGTGAAATAGAGAGTTCAGATTCCAGAATCTTGGCCTTAAGCAAATCAATATCTTGCTCATTGACCAGTTGATAATCAACGAGGGGGATAGGATCTTGCCACAGCAGTTCCTCTTCGGGAACTTCAGGACCAAGACAGCGCGAACGTGGTCCCATGTCACGATGGGTCAGTTTGTACCACGCCCGAGCAAAGGCGTCGGCAAACTGATCCGGGTTTTCGTGAAAACGCCGGGAGATTGGCTCGTAGATTGGATCTACTTTCAGGGATAGGTCTGTTGTCAACATCATGGGAGCGTGCTTCTTTTCAGGATCATGGGCATCTGGAACTGTCCCTTGTGCTGCGGGATCTTCAGGTGTCCATTGCCACGCGCCACCAGGGCCTGTAATAAGTTTCCATTCATAGTTGAATAGGTTATCGAAGTAGCCATTATCCCATTTAGCCGGTTGGTTCGTCCAAGCACCCTCCAATCCACTGGTAATGGCATCGCCACCACTTCCTGTTCCATAACTATTTTTCCAACCAAAACCTTGTTGTTCGATTGCGGCGCCCTCTGGCTCAGGGCCGACATACTGATCAGCATCCGCTGCCCCATGTGTTTTTCCGAATGTGTGTCCACCAGCAATCAGCGCAACTGTTTCTTCATCGTTCATAGCCATTCGGGCAAAAGTCTCTCGAATGTCTCTAGCTGCAGCTAGCGGGTCAGGGTTACCATTCGGTCCTTGTGGATTGACGTAGATTAACCCCATTTGAACTGCACCGAGTGGTTGCTCTAAATCTCTATCACCGGTGTAGCGTTCATCACCGAGCCAAGTTGTCTCTGGCCCCCAATAGACATCCTCTTCGGGGCCCCAGACATCTTCACGACCACCGGCAAATCCGAAGGTTTTGAAACCCATCGATTCCAGAGCGCAGTTACCAGTAAGAATGATTAAATCAGCCCATGATAATTTTCGACCATACTTCTGCTTGACTGGCCAAAGTAACCTGACAGCTTTATCGAGGTTGCCATTATCGGGCCAACTATTGAGAGGAGCAAAGCGGAGTGTCCCAGAGGCTCCCCCACCGCGACCGTCAGCAATGCGGTAAGTACCAGCACTGTGCCAAGCCATTCGAATAAAGAACCCCCCATAGTGCCCATAGTCAGCTGGCCACCATTCTTGAGAAGTAGTCATGACCTTTTCGATATCGTCTTTAACAGCATTCAGGTCTAGTGTATTGAATGCTTCGGCATAGTTGAAACCTTTATCCATAGGACTGGATTGAGGTGAGTTCTGATGGAGGATATTTAAGTTCAATTGATTCGGCCACCAGTTTTGATTTGGTGTAGTTCCGATCGCTGTGTGCCGGTGATGGCCGCCCAATACGGGGCACTTACTCGTGTTTTCCATATTTTCTCCTATCGTTTTATGTTGGATGAACCGATCCACTAAAAATTACCACTATTCTCTGCCTGAACGTATTTGACAAGAATCACGAAATCGTTGGCGAAATTTTCATTATACGACCCCCAAGCCGACAGGCCTCTAATCCGATCTCTTCATTTAGAGACTGATCGTACTCAGCTCTTCGAAAGTTGAAGCTCTAACCATGATTCAGTACGCGCCCAAATTTGAGACGAAAAGGACTCAACAGCCTTGCTCGAGAAATATATCAGTACATCATTTAGATCAGGTTAATGGGAATCGAACCTATAGCTCTTAGGCCTTATCAATATCTGTAAGGCGTGCTTGGCCGTTTCGTACGTCTCAGCAAAATTCAGATAAAAGGCCTGCTTCCACATCTTTTTCAAGATCATTTGACGTTAATAAGGGCTCACACTGTCTTGCGTTTGTTCTTCCCTTAAATACCTGTATCTGCGATACGTACACAAGACAAATTGTTGCCTACGTCGCACCGCCGTGCCTTGCTAAGCCTTATTCAAAACCTCAACGGGTTATGATAGCTATCGGGTTCACTATTATACTAATAATATCGGTAATTGTTCCTAGAATTGGAGTATACTTTCTGGTAAGTTAGGGGTCAAGAAAAAATTGACAGGAGATAGTTGTTGCAAAACTAGCAGCTAAATGAGCAATGAATAATGAGGTTGTCAGACCTCAGCTTGCCTGCCAAGATATCCTAATATCTCAAACTAGATATAGGCAACCAAATACCATTTAATTGCTCGCTAACTGTACGCTGAAAATGGTCATCTCGACCTAGTACGTCAACGTTAATCTGGTTTTCTTTCAAGAATTCTACTACTTCTCTTGTAGAGGATTGACCACTGGCATATTCGTCTGTCAGTAATATAAACCGCCGGCTAGCACCTGCTCGAAACCTAACTTGTTTGGCTGCTTTGATCAAAGCATCTTTAGCTTTTTCACTTCCTTTACACTTGATACGTCCTAGAACTTTTTCGATTTTTCTAACGGATCGAGTTTGAGCTGTGATCTCAAAATCCCAACCGATAATTGAGAAACCACGGTTGTTTCGAAAAGCAACCACACCTACTGTGAAATCTAGCCCCTTTTGTTCGAAATGGTCAGTCATTCGACCTAAGTGCAAACGAACTGACTCAATATCATTCTTCATGCTTTGACTGGCGTCAATGACGAAAACTAAATCTAATTTTTGTGTTTCTATTCTAGTAATATGATATGCAATTTTAATCAGAGCTAGATCAGCTGGGGTCATCAACGACAAATCGCTCGAGGGTTTTTCAAGGGACAAATAAGGTTGATTTCGTCTA
The DNA here is from genome assembly GCA_036339735.1 of Candidatus Poribacteria bacterium. GTDB lineage: Bacteria > Poribacteria > WGA-4E > WGA-4E > UBA9662 > TMED15. Next base: position 54,176 of record JAYZAL010000104.1, on the reverse strand, counting down.
AATACCGGAACTGATGGTTGAATTTTACGAATTTCAAATACAGGCTCGGGTAGTTTTGATGATTGCTCACTAATTTTAATATTGGTATTGGCCTGGTTAGTACCAAGAGGAATATCCGAAACAGTTGACCAAGATATGTTATCACTGACAATATGTTTGGGTAAAACTGAAGAAATCTCATTGACCGATTTGGTTGGTTGGAGGCCTGACTTCTTCTGAGTTCGACTATCCATATACGAAAAATTAGGTGTCTTTACAGATGGTAAGATGGATCGGCGTACTAGTGATGGCCTTCTGTTTTTATCCTTTTGAACAATTATGTCCGCCAAAATTTCATCTACTATGATAGGAAACTTCTTGGGTCTATAAAATATTGTTATCAGAAATAATATAAGCAAGTGAATCAATAGAGAAATAGCAAGGGGTTTGAAGTATGGAAGGCTCAAATTAGGTCCCAGATAGCAAAAGAGGATTCCATTGCTGATTTGAACGAATCGGTCTACTAAGTGATGACAAGGACCTTGAGAAAATGAACTAATTATTCCCGATTGAAGTTCAGCCTCATTACTTCAATCACAGAAGTAATAGCAGCCGTACTGAATGGTTCTTGTCAAATATACTAATTATAAAACTAGTCCTAGGCGTTATCACCATTGTAGCTGATTGTATGAGTTGTATCACGACCTACATTTCGGAATAGCGGCTCGGCGAGTATTTTGTCATTCCAAGTTCAAATATGGCTTTTCAGCTTGAGTTTGAATTTCCTACTGTTACCACTAGACAACCTTTCTAAAGAACGATTTGGGGGCTAGGAGCGTCCTTCTACCATAACTGCGATCTGCGCAAGGATAACAATCGATCTAGCTATGCCAGAACTAGTTCGGGAGTTGCCTGAGCCTCCTTTTTGACTTTACTTAACGATTAGCAACTTGCAAGACTAAAAAGAATCGGAACGACCATTCGAATCACAAATTAAGATTTGATACAATACTTTCTTATCTCTTGGCTTCACCTAAAAAAATGACACGATCATCTTTGATTTCTGTAACAACAGTTTTGAGGGGTACTTTGGGTGGACCATTTTTTACAGAACCGTCCAAGTTAAATCTACCACCATGACACGGACAGTCCAAAGATTTCTGCTTTTTATTGTAAGCAACAACACATCCATTATGAGTGCAAAGTAGATTGGTCGCTGTTATAGTATTTTCATCTTTCCGAATGAGTAAAATGCGATCTTTTGGTTCTTTAATCTCTAACTTGTCAAGTATGACTGGGTCTTTAATACTTTGACTTCCTCCAATTTTTTTCAAATCGACCCCAATTTTGACAGACAATTTTGGCTCTGGTTCAATGTCCTTCGGTTTATTATCTTTGGGGTCAGTGGATTTTGGTAAACTTGTCTCATTAGAGGTAACAGGTTCGGCTTGGTCTGTGGTAATTCGGCTAGGCTCTTCATCCACACTGCCGCAACCTATACCTGAAGAAAGTAACAGGCTGCAAGCAGCCATTTGTGATGTCTGATTAATGAACTTTCGACGCTTGATCTGACTCTTTTCCATAACCAAATTTTTTGCTCCTAACATTGAGTACTTTTTCTAATTCACCTCCCAGATTGTATCAATCAGTGCTAGTCTTTTCCAAAGAAAGTGAATTTTATGTTTCGAATTTAGTTGGATTTGTGATCAAATGTTTCGGATTTAGTTAAATTTATGACCAAAGATCATGTTGTGAACTCTTGGCCTTACTGCTTATGTTATACTGGTGCATTTGCCCCATATCTATGAAAATGATTAAACAGTTCCTAAGCCAAGTCCATATTTTGGGGGGTGGCCCCGCAGGTCTAGCTACTGCATATTTTGCTAAAAGCAAAGGTTTAAATTTTAAGTTGATTGAGGGCAGTAGCAACTTGGGTGGAAATTGCCGAACTCTGAAGTTAGGAGATTGTCTGTTTGATACTGGGGCCCACCGTTTTCACGATAAAGACCCCGAGACGACTCGAATGATCAAGAACCTGTTAGGTGATGATTTAATCGATGTTTCTGCCCCTAGTCAAATTTTTTATCAGAATTCATTTGTCAACTTCCCACTAAACCTGGCTAACTTAGTTGAGCATTTGGACAAAAAGACATTACTCAAGGTGGTACTTGAAAGTTTATCGCTTCGGCCTCAGCCTCAATCAGCAAAAAACTTTGCTGATTTCGCTCAAAATCAATATGGCCCAACTCTATCGAAATTATTTTTGCTGAACTATACCGAAAAATTATGGGGGCTAAACGCTGACTTGCTGTCTACAAACGTCGCCGGTGGTCGCTTGAAAGGCTTAAACCTCAAGACTTTCATTCGAGAGTCATTTTTGGGGCCTGAAAAATCGACCAAACATATAGATGGAAGATTTTTGTATCCAAAATACGGTTTCGGTATGATTGTCGATAAGCTCACAGAGATTGTTAGCTTGAAGCATATTGAAACAGGCTGTCGAGTAACTAAAATTCAACATAGAAAAAGAAAAATTGAAAGTATTGTTATAAATAATAACCAGAGAATACCTGTATGCCAAATCATTAATACGTTACCACTAACCTTGACTTTACAGATCCTGGAGCCTGCACCTCCATCTGAGTTGATTGACATTGCTAAATCAATTCAGTTTCGACATCTGATTCTTTTGGCTTACTGTATAAACCGTGAAAGCCTCAGTCAGAATGCCTCAATCTATTTCCCTGATCCACAATTACCATTTACTCGATTGTATGAACCCAAGAACCGCAGTAAACAAATGGCTCCGAAAACACAAACAGCTATCGTTCTCGAGTTACCTTGTAATCAAAATGATTCTCTTTGGCATCAAACAGAAGTAAAATTACAAGATCAGATTTGGCAAATGTTTCAAGATATTTTTCCAATTAGATCAAGCGAAATACAAAAACAGGAAATGTATAAACTGCCATTTGCCTATCCAGTTTTGACTGTTGGTTTTGAGAGTAAGGTCGCTCGATTGATTGATTACTGTAAGCAATTTGACAACATGTACCTAACTGGCCGTAACGCACTATTTCAATATCTGCATCTTCATGACTTATTCAAAAGAGGTCGTACAATTGTTAATCAGTTATCGGATTGATTAACTCACGAGACTGGTAGCTTTACACTTGACAGTAAAATTTAATTGTTGATAAAATTGTGACCGGCGCCTCAATTGAAACTGAGCCTCAGTTTCAATTGACAGTGAAGTAAAACCGTAATAGAAAAGGATTAAAATTGAAATATAAATTTTGGATTGGTCTGTCTCTCATCTTGATTTGTGGCATTTTTTCTGCTGTTCAAGCGAAAGAAGAACTCGTTGTCTATTCTGGTCGAAGTAAAGGTTTAGTTGATCCAATTATCAAGCAATTTGAGAAAGAAAATGGCATTGAGGTTCAGGTTAAATACGGTAATACAGCTCAATTAGCTTTAACTTTAATGGAGGAAGGTAAGAAATCTCCAGCCGATGTTTTTTGGGCTCAGGATGGTGGGGCTCTGGGGGCAATTAGCAAAAATGGGTTATTCTCCCAGTTAGAATCAGATATCTTGTCTGTTGTACCATCAAAGTTCCAGGCTGCAGAAAACCAAGATTGGGTAGCCACTAGCGGTCGCGCAAGGGTCATCGCTTATTCCACAAAACATCTGAAGGTAGAGAATTTACCCGCAAGTGTCTTCGATTTGACAGATCCAAAATGGAAAAGTCGGGTTGGATGGGCCCCTAGGAACGCTTCTTTTCAATCTTTTATTACGGCAATGAGAGTCTTATTTGGTGAGGAAAAAACTGAAAATTGGTTACTTGCTATGAAGAATAATGGAACCAAAAGCTATCCAAAAAACACTCCAATTATTCAAGCCCTTGCCGCTGGAGACATCCATGTGGGTCTACCGAATCATTATTATTTGCTTCGTTTTAAGAAGGCAAATTCTAAATTCCCGGTAAATCAACAATTTTTTCAATCTCAAGATGTAGGGAATCTCGTTAATGTCGCGGGGATCGGTATACTGAAGAGTAGCCGTCAAACCGAATTAGCTAAAAAGTTGGTTCGTTACTTGTTATCCCCGAAAGCTCAACAATATTTTTCTAGCCAAGTTTTTGAATACGCTGTCACCGACCAGATCATACCGAATCAACAGCTACTATCTTTAGAACAATTGATTAAGGAGTCTCCAGAAATTGATTTAAGTCAACTCAATGATACAGAAGGTACACTTAAACTCTTACAAAAGGTTGGACTACTATAGGTGAAAAAACCGCCTTGGTATCTAGCTTTGCCCATCTTTTTTGTAGGGATGGTTATACTACTGCCACTAGGATATTTGCTAATAAAGGCTTTTAGTGTTAGACCTTCGGAAATTATAGGGTTACTGTTTAGACAACGTAATTTCGATCTTCTGTCGAACACCCTAATTTTGGCTATGGCTGTGGTGTGTTGTAGCACCTTGATTGCAACCCCAATGGCATGGTTGACTAGCAGTTCCGATCTAAAATTCAAGACTATTTTTACTTTAGCAGGAGTTCTACCTTTGGCAGTTCCTGCTTATGTGACTGCCTATGCTTTACTGAGTTTAACGGGTTTTCAAGGGCAACAGACTTTGGGAATTGACCTTCCAAGTTTGAGTGGTTTTTCTGGTTCCCTAATCGCATTAACTTTTTATACCTTCCCATACCTATTCTTGAATCTCAGATCAGCGATGTTAGGCCTAAACCCGACACTGCTTGACTCCGCTCGTAGTTTAGGCTGCTCCCAGTGGTCTGCAACTTGGCATGTTACATTCCCCCAGCTTATACCAGCCTTTTTCTCCGGTGGGTTGTTGGTGTTTTTACATGTGATTGGCGATTTTGGTGTGGTTTCTCTGATGAGATACGAAACTTTTAGTTATGCTATTTTTTCACAATACATGGCTGCGTACGATCGTACGTATGCAGCTTGGCTCGCTTTGATCTTGATTGCGCTAACTGTATTATTGCTAATTTTGGAGTTTAACTTCATTAAATACAAGTATTACCATCAAACAGGGAAGACCCAAACTCGACCGCCCAATTTAACGCCGCTAGGTAAATGGAAATGGTTGGCGTATTCGTTTTTAGTCGGCATACTTTTTCTGAGTGTCGTTATCCCAACATTTATTGTTCTGTTTTGGTCTGGTCGAGGTTTTTCTGCTTTGAGTTTCATATCCTTGGTGGAGGTCATTCTGCAATCAGCATCAGTATCAGTATTAACCGCTACTTTATCGACCATACTGGCTCTGCTATTTACTTATACTAGTGTTCGTTATCCATCTGTTTCTTTTCGTACATTTGAACGTTTGAGTTATATCGGTTATGCGATGCCACCCTTGGCATTCGGGTTGGCTTGGATTTTCTTATCTTTATATGCATTGCCTATTATTTATCAAACTTTTTGTTTGTTGATTTTGGCCTATATGCTACACTTCCTAGCGGAATCTACTGGTCCAATCAGGTCAGCTATTTTACAGATTCCAATTCATTTGGAAGAAGCCGCTCGTTCCTTAGGTCGATCACCTTTTGCCGCTTTTTGGCATACTGTTTTTCCACTTCTCCGAAATAGTATGGTAGTCAGTTTTACCTTCATCTTTTTAGCTGTAATGAAAGAGTTACCAATCACCATTATGCTATCCCCAATCGGCTTCGACACACTCGCTCTTCGACTTTGGTCTTATGCGGAGGAGGCAATGTTTGTTGAGGCTGCACCATATGCCATGGTACTTGTCATAGTCTCTTTATTCTTCGTTGCCATTGTTTTTTTCAAAGAGGTAGAATCCGCTTGACATGCTCACAATCCAAAATTTGACTAAAAGTTTCGATAACAGGCAGGTGGTTAATTCGGTTAGTTTTTCCGTAGGAGAAGAAGAAATCTTCGCTCTAGTTGGACCTAGCGGTTGTGGGAAAACAACTATTTTGCGACTTATTGCAGGACTTGAGCAAGCAGATAGCGGTAGAATTGATCTAATGGGGAATTGCTTGTCCGGGGAAAAATATGCAATACCACCAGAAAAGAGAAATATTGGTTTTGTATTTCAGGACTATGCTCTGTTCCCACACTTGACCGTAATTGAAAACGTGGCTTTTGGTTTAAAAAACTTACCTGAAACTAAGCGGATCAAAAAAGCTGAAGATTTACTGGAAATGGTTCAGTTATCAGACATGCGGCATCGAAGAACACACGATTTGTCTGGTGGAGAACAACAGCGAGTCGCATTGGTACGTTCTATTGCACCTAATCCGAAACTGATTTTGCTTGATGAGCCATTTTCGAGTTTAGATGCTGAATTACGTGAGTCGACAAGATTGGAAGTTCATCAACTACTCAGGTCGGTTAATATGTCAGCGATTCTTGTGACGCATGACCAAGAAGAAGCTTTGTCGTTTTCAGATCAGCTCGCAGTAATGTCGGAAGGTAGAATTGAACAAATCGGTCCACCTGAACCAATATACCGTAGTCCCAAAACTTATTTTGTCTCAAATTTTCTGGGTAGATCGAATATCATTGATGGGATAGCTAATGGTTACCGAGTAAAAACCAAATTTGGTTATTTCCAACTGACAGCTGAAAGTTTTGGTCCTGTTCATGTCTCAATTCGTCCCGAACACCTTGTAATGAAAAAACCTAACGGTGGCTACGTAGGAACAATTTGTAAGCGAGATTTTAAAGGCCATGACATAACTTATCAGATTGAGTTTGAGGAGTATCATTGTTTTGTTCAAACGCCCTACGATTGCCCGTTTCAGGTGGGGCAACGTGTGGAATTGCAAGCAATTGAAGCTGCAGTTGTTATACCGAAAGGAAAAGTCAGTAGCTGAAATTGCCTGTTGCTTTTTAATTAGTTAAAACAGTTAGGCAATCGTTCGATTGCTAGAAATAACACCCAATTTCTTGAGAACAGTATTTGTTTTTTGTCAGGACCAATAAATAGTTTGTATGATCAAATTTTTAAACCTAATAGTGGTTCTGCTCTCATTTGAAAACTTCACCCAGTGTTTTTTAAATGATAGATTTAGCAATCATCTATCTGTATAAATGTGAACCTTCAGCGTCGTTATTTGTCTCAAAATTTCACTCGCCACTATACTCACTTGCTTCGTAAGTACTGCAACTTGTTAGGTCTTTTGTAAGACTGATTGCACATAAATAGTTCTACTAACAGCATCATATTTCCCTTCGACAATTACATCGAGTGCTAGATCTATTCCAGCAGGCTAGCTGCTCATTTATTTCTATACAGCAACATAATAGCCAAGACAAACTAAGTGGAAGGTTTATTCTTAAATCAAATCAGGTGCTAGGCCTAGAACATTTTTGCGCCTGTATTACAAAGGAAATTCACATTGACTAGTACTGGAAATGTAGCCTGATACCGCGGGGCTTTTGTGAACTTTCGGCTGATTTTTCCTGTTGTGTAAAAGTTATTAAACTTTCGCCAGATCAAACTGTAAACCAGATTTTAAATGGATTATTCTTGTACTTAGCGGGTAAGATTAAGATACTAGCAAGTACGAACCGATTCTAGGTTAGTTCGCTATTTACCTAAATAAACTATTTGATAAAGCATTGGTGCTGATATGTTTCTATTCCGAACGTTTTTTCGTTTCCAACTTCTTTTAAACGTGATCTTTTTTTCGTTTGCAGGACTAAGTTTGACCGAGGAAATGCCGGAATTAGCTAGGTTGGGGAGACAGCTTTTTTATGATCCTTCTTTTGGAGGTTCTGTTGACCCTAAAAAAGCGACTGGTTTTTCGTGTATTACTTGCCACGCAGATTTCAAGGAAGACGAATATAGCGATGGACTAATCCGTTCAGGAAGCAGCATCGTTGGCGTTACTCAGCGTCAAAAATCGCAGTGGAAGGAGATTCAGCCGAATCAACTTCTTCGGTCTGCTGGGGGGGCAGGGGTTTGTTACCAAAGATTTCTGCAAGGTATTCCCGCGAAAAAAGTAAACCCTATTGCGATTCCTGAGCAAAAAGCCAAAGCATTAATGGCTTATTTTGATTATGTAACTACCAAAACCCAAGTGGGTGAGACCGAGCAAGTCTCTTACAACCCACTGAGTCGTACTGAAGCTCAAGCTACGGCGGATAAAATTCTAAAATTAGACGGGGATGCTGATAAAGGATGGAAATTGTATGGCAAGTCCTGCGCAGGTTGTCATTCTGGGCCTAAGAAACGTGGTATCGGTACGCAGCTAGTTCGTTCGCGACCTCCGTCTAACTTAGAAGCTCGATTGCACAAGATCGCTTCTTATACCCGCCAAGGAGGCTACCTTATGCCAGCATTAGGGAAAAGTAAATTATCTGACCAAGATCTGGCTAATATTATTGAGTTTTTAAGAGACATAACCGAAGCTAAGAAATAGGAGAAATATTTAGACCCCCAATTGCTCTCTTAAAATTTGATTCACTAATTGTGGGTTTGCCTTCCCTTTTGTTTCTTTCATTACTCGACCTACCAGAAATCCAATCGCTTTTGTTTTACCTTCCTGAATGTCCTTTACTGATTTTGGATTTTGTGCGATTACTTGGGCGATAATGTCTGCTAACTCGCCTGAGTCGGAAATTTGAGCTAACATTTTCTCCTCGATAATCTGTTTCGGCATTTTTCCGCTTTCGAAACAGTCAGCAATTACTGTTTTTCCAATCTTCCCATTTATCGATCCTTCATTAATTAATACAACTAACTGGCTGATGTGCGCTGCCGTTACCTGGCAATCTTCAATGGACTGGCCAGCATTATTTAGAAGTCCTGATAAATCTCCCATGATCCAGTTACTGCATCCTTTTGGGTCCTGACTAGATTTTGCAGCTGCTTCAAAATAGCTGGCTAAATATCGACTGCTACTCAGAAAATGAGCATCGTGGGTCGGCAAATCATATTCTGCAGTAAATCTCTGACGAACTGAATTAGGCAATTCAGGCAAATCCGCTTTAATCTGTTCAATTTCCTCGTTATCTATCTCGAATGGTACTAAATCTGGCTCTGGGAAGTATCGATAATCATGGGATTCTTCTTTACTTCTCATTGGTGATGTACGGCCGCTGTCGACATCGTAGAGTAGAGTCGTCTGAGATACAGTTTCTCCTTCGTCAAGAAGCCGTGATTGGCGCTTTTCCTCATATTTTAGTGCGGCCAAAACATGCTGGAAAGAATTCTTATTTTTTAGTTCAGTTCTAGTCCCCAATTTTTCACTTCCGAACAAACGAAGTGAGATGTTAGCATCACAACGAAAACTACCTTCTTCCATGTTACAATCACTGACCTGGATATATTCTAGGATCTCTTTTACTGATCGCCAGTATGCAATTGCCTCTTCTGGTGTTCGGATATCTGGCTCACTGACAATTTCCAACAGTGGGACGCTTGATCTGTTAAAATCGACATAGCTCTTACTTTGATCTCCAGTGACGTCTCCGTGGATTAGTTTACCAGCATCTTCCTCTAAATGAATACGGTTAATACGAACTCGCTTATGTTCACCGTTTAGTTCAAAGTCAACGTACCCTTCTCTGCAGAGTGGCAAGTCAAATTGTGAGATTTGATACCCTTTAGGTAAATCAGGGTAAAAGTAATTTTTTCGATCAAATTTGCTATAGTTAGCAATTTCACAATTCATGGCTAAGCCTGCCCGGATAGTATATTCTATTGCCTTCTTGTTAGCCACAGGCAGCACCCCGGGCATGCCAGTGCAAATGGGACAGGTATTGGTATTAGCTGCACCACCAAATCCTGCGTCGCAATTACAGAATAATTTACTCTTGGTATCGAGTTCAGCGTGAATTTCCAAACCAATTACAGTTTCATATTTCGACATTAGTACTTGTGATCTCTCTTTTAAAGTTTGTTTCTGATTGATTATTTAGGCCTATAACCCCGACATATCGAAATTATACTCTTTGAATTCGATCTTGACCAGATATGCTACATTTGTTACTAACTTGCCTAAGTTTCCCTTTCATTAAAGGTAGGGTTTGGGTTAACCTAGTGGGTAGCGAACTTGTAGTTGAAAGCTATTTTTTATGGACCAAATGAAGTGATAGATATTCTACCCTTTGCTGAAGGTCTGGCCCACCAAGCAGGGGAAATCCTAATGGGCTATTACGGCCAAATTCACCAGATTGAACATAAAAGTCCTGGCGATGTAGTCACAGAAGCTGATAAAGCGTCAGAGCTATTTGTTACTGAAACTATTCAGGCGAAGTATCCAAAACATGCAATATTAGGTGAAGAATATGGATTATCGAATGCCAACACTGAATACTGTTGGGCAATTGACCCATTGGATGGAACTGCGAACTATGCGAAACATTTCCCCGTATTTGCAGTGTCTATCAGTTTGTTGGAATCAGGTAATCCACTCTTGGGCGTTATCCATGACCCTGTCAGTAATCGCACTTTTACCGCAGTCTCTGGGGCTGGTGCTAGGTTGAATGGGACCTTGATTCAAGTTAATTCCAGCCCGAGAATTACTCCCGACGGCTTATTTAGCTTCTCTTCTCGCAATATGAAAGCCAGATTATCTTTTATGCAGCATATCTCCAAAGGCCGAAATCTTGGATCTGCCGCATTGCACCTTTGTTCAGTAGCCGCAGGTTACATGGATGGTAGCCTTGATTTTGGCACAAAGTTGTGGGATGTTGCTGCTGGTGCTATTATTCTAAGAGAAGCCGGAGGGGAAATCACAGACCCATCGGGTAAACCGATTTTCCCTCTGCAACCTGATGATCCTGCCTATGAAGGGGGAGTCGTCTCGTTTTTATCTACCAATGGTCACATTCATCAAGAATGTGTTGACCTTCTCAAAACCGATCTCTGATTCGTACTGACCACTCACTAATCCTTGATAACAGAAACTGGCCAGTCATGCAGGAGTAGAGCAACATGCCAATACTAGATCAAAAATTAGAAGCTTTAGACGTAATTTTAAAATCCTATCACAAAGTAGTTGTGGCATTTTCCGGTGGCTTAGACAGTACTTTTCTAGCAGAAGCTGCCATCCGATCGGTTGGCAGTAATGCTTTGGCTGTAACGGCTATCTCTGATTCTTATCCTGCTCGAGAGATGAGGGCTGCAGAAAAAATTGCTCGAGAAATCGGTATTCGATTTGAAACAGTAGATACTGGAGAATTAGAAATCGATGGCTATGCCAGCAACCCTGTAAATCGATGCTATTTTTGCAAAAGTGAGTTGTTCGACAAGCTCCAGCCAATCGCTAATAGGTACCAAATCGGTACTATCGTTTACGGTGCGATCCCAGATGACCTTGGTGATCATCGTCCCGGTATGGAAGCAGCTCGAGAAGCTGGCATTCGTGCACCACTAATCGAAGCAAACATATCTAAATCGGAAATCCGTCAGGCGTCCAAGATATGGAAACTGAGCACTTGGGACAAACCTGCTTTTGCTTGCCTTTCGTCGCGCTTCCCTTACGGAACTCGTATAACTCGGCAAAAGCTAAGGCAAGTCGACCAAGCCGAACAGTTTTTGTATGATCTTGGTATTCGTCAGTTTAGAGTTCGACATCACGATGAATACGCACGTATAGAACTAGATTCCGATGGTATAAAAACTCTCACAGAGAATGGTAATCGGAAAGATGTTGTATGTTATTTTAGAACACTAGGTTATTCTCGGGTTGGTCTTGATTTGTCTGGTTACAGGTCAGGCAGTCTGAATATAAGCATTAACCAAACTACCAATGGAATTCGAAGCCTTAGTGAGAAAGCTAGAGGAAACATTGATGAGTAAAAAAGTGATTGCTGCTATGAGTGGTGGAGTCGACAGTTCGGTCATGGCAGCTCTAATGGTGCAAGATGGTTATGATGTAGTTGCTGTGACTATGAGATTGGGTGACCACGATACGGTTGAACATGATACCGAAAAGCCAAGCTGTTGTTCTGTCGAGGGAGTTGACGATGCACGCTATGCTGCCATGCAGCTAAATATTCCTTTCTATGCTGTCAATCATGAAGAGGAGTTTCGAACGCGTATCGTTGATTATTTCACTCAAGAATATACCGCAGGACGAACTCCTAGTCCTTGTGTCATTTGCAACCAAGACTTGAAGTTTGGCTCCTTGATCGATTTAGCTGATCAACTGGGCTACGAGTATGTTGCAACTGGACATTATGCCAAAATTGATCAAGATCCAGAAACTGGTCGCTATATACTGAAGAAGGGAACAGATGAAAAAAAGGATCAGTCCTACTTTTTATTTTCTCTGACGCAACCACAGCTTGGGCGCGCACTTATGCCTCTAGGTGATTTGGATAAGGAATCGGTTCGGGACATTGCTCGCCGTTATCAGCTCAAAACCGCGGACAAACCAGAAAGCCAAGAACTCTGTTTTATTGCTGATGATAACTATAAACGATTTTTAATGGACCGAATACCAGAACAAATTAAAGCTGGCGACATTCAGGACATAGGTGGAAATAAGATTGGTCATCATGATGGAATCCCATTCTATACTGTTGGCCAAAGACGTGGTTTGGGGTTGTCTGTTGGCAAACCAGTATACGTAACTGAAATCAAAACTGAAAACAATACTATTGTTGTAGGGCAAGCCAGTAATCTACTAAAAGAACAAATGATAGTTAATCAAATAAACTGGATACCTTTTGACCAACCATCTGAGCCAATTCGTGCATCAATTAAGATCCGATATCGCGATAAAGGCGAAATGGGTACTATAACATTGACTGATGATGATGAAGCTAAAGTAATTTTTGATCATCCTCGTCGTGCAATTGCACCAGGTCAAGCAGCTGTCTTTTATCACGACGATGTGGTAATTGGTGGTGGTTGGATTAAGGCATAGTACTTCTACTTCGCACAAATACAAAAAAAAAAGAAAAAATAGTAAATAGGCTTGACATGCTGAAGGCGTGTTAAATATAATGGAGCGGTTAATTATGGTTCACTTCGAGGGGGCAGACTCTAGGGAACGATTTTAGCTTTTGGTAAGTGAGTCTTTGGTTTTGCTGTGTAGTAATCTTGCCCCTACATTCGGGGCTTTATTTATGTCTGGATTTAAGGGTAGTTATGCCGACAATTAGTCAATTAGTGCGAAAAGGTAGAAAATCAAGTAAGAATAGAAGTAAGGCTCCATTACTGCAGGCCTGTCCGCAACGGAGAGGGATTTGTCTTCAGGTCCGAACAACAACACCTAAAAAGCCTAACTCGGCATTACGGAAAGTAGCGCGGGTACGCTTCAGTAATGGATTTGAGGCATGGTGCTACATCCCTGGGATTGATCATAACTTGCAGGAACACTCTGTTGTTTTGGTAAGGGGCGGCCGAGTTAAAGACTTGCCTAACGTTCGGTATCAGATTGTGCGGGGTACTTTAGACACCCTTGGAGTCGAAAACCGGAGACAAGGTCGGTCAAAGTATGGTGCGAGAAGACCACAAGACTAATAGATCAATGGGGGTGTAACGAATGGCACGACGTAATGTGGCGGTGAAACGTGAGGTTTTGCCGGACCCAAAGTTCAATAGTAAGTTAGTTAGTAAATTTATTAATAGCTTGACGTATTCGGGAAAGAAAAGTATCGCACAACGTATTTTGTACGACTCTATAGATCGTGCAGGTGAGCGATTGAATGAGGAAGGCATTGAGGTCTTTCATCAGGCAATAAGTAATGTAAAGCCGGTTCTGGAGATTCGGCCAAGGCGAGTTGGTGGTGCAACCTACCAGGTTCCCGTTGATGTCAGGGCTGAAAGGCGAGTGACTTTAGCGATTCGCTGGCTTGTTGATGCTGCTCGAAACAGTCGAGGAGAACGGACGATGGCACAACGCCTCGCTGCGGAACTGATTGACGCGTTCAACAATGAGGGGATTGCCATTCGAAAAAAACAAGACCAGCATCGAATGGCTGAAGCTAACCGAGCTTTTGCTCATTATCGCTGGTGATCAACCTGGCAATTCGCAGGAACCTTAGTAAATAATTTAGTAGATAGCAGACATGCAGAGAAAGATTAGTTGGTATAAATGAACTTAGAACGCACAAGGAATATCGGTATCATGGCTCACATCGATGCCGGGAAAACAACAGTAAGTGAGCGAATCTTGTTTTATACGGGTAGGTTGCACCGAGTAGGTGAAGTTCATGATGGCGCAGCTACAATGGATTGGATGGAGCAAGAACAAGAACGTGGGATTACCATTACCGCAGCTGCAACAACGTGTCATTGGGATAAGCACCGCATTAACATTATCGACACTCCCGGGCACATTGACTTTACTGTGGAAGTTGAGCGATCCTTGAGAGTTCTTGATGGGGCTGTTGCAGTTTTTTGTGCGGTCGGGGGAGTGGAACCTCAGTCAGAGACCGTTTGGCGGCAAGCGGATAAATATCAAGTACCTCGTATTGCATTTGTGAACAAGCTCGATCGCGTCGGTGCTGACTTCTTTCGTACCGTTGAGATGATGACAGAACGTTTGGGGGCAAGTCCGGTTCTCGTCCAGGTGCCTGTAGGTTCAGCTGAGTCCTTTAAAGGTGTCATCGACCTCGTTGATATGGAGTTTCTCACTTGGAATACGGATGACATGGGGTTAGATGTCAAAAGGTCTCCGATACCTGGTGATTTAGAGTCAACCGCTTTAGACTACCGAGATCAATTGTTAGCGGGTATTGCCGATTGGGATGATGATCTGTTAGTCAAATATCTAGACGGCCAAGAAATCAAAGCAAACGAAATTCGTCGAGCCTTGCGGCAGGCTACACTGAATAGTGGCCTGATTCCTGTCCTTTGTGGTTCAGCCTTGAAGAATGTCGGTGTTCAACCACTACTAGATTCTATTAACTATTATTTGCCATCTCCGCTGGACGTCCCGGATATATCTGGCAAGAATCCACAGAGTGGGGTGGATGAGTCTCGGTCTGCGAGAAATGATCACGATTTTTCGGCTCTTGCTTTCAAAATAGCTACGGATCCCCATGTTGGAAAGTTGACTTTTTTACGTGTCTATTCTGGAAAAATTGATAAGGGTTCGAGGGTTCTGAATGCAACTAATGGAAAAAAAGACCGATTGGATCGGGTACTTCAGATGCATGCCAACAAACGCGAGGAGTTGTCTTCTCTATCCGCTGGCGATATAGTTGCTGCGGTCGGACTCAAAAACGTATCGACAGGTGATACAATCTGTACGCCTAGCTCCCCAGTCATCTTGGAATCAATGGATTTCCCTGACCCTGTCATTTCAATCGCAGTAGAGCCAAAAACTAAAGCTGATATAGAAAAGATGAATCTGTCATTAGCTAGACTGGTTGAGGAAGATCCGACACTGCGGGCTAAGACTGATGAAGAAACTGGCCAATTACTTCTTTCAGGAATGGGGGAACTTCACCTGGAAATCATTGTCGATCGACTACTTAGAGAATTTGGTGTTTCTGCCGAAATTGGTAATCCTGAGGTCGCTTACCGTGAGACTGTAGAGCGACATGCTGTGGCTAACCACAAGTATGCACGACAGACTGGAGGTCGTGGCCAATATGGGCACGTGGTTTTAGAAGTTTATCCAGTTGAGAAAGGTATTGGGTTCGAGTTCGTGGATGAAATTAGGGGGGGGACTATTCCGACAGAATACATTCCTGCTGTCAAAAAAGGTATTGAACAAGCTATGACTAATGGTGTGCTAGCTGGCTACCCGGTGACAGATGTCGGGGTGCGGTTATATGATGGTTCATTTCACCCTGTCGATTCATCTGAAATGGCCTTTTCGATAGCAGGATCGTTGGCCTTTAAAGAAGCCGTCAAGAAAGCGAAACCTGTTTTGTTAGAGCCCATGATGAAGACAGAAGTCATCGTACCAGATGAATATCTGGGTAAGGTAATTGGCGACCTCAATACTCGGCGTGCACAGATTCTGGATACTGAGTTACAGGTTAAATCGAGTACGCAAGTCGTTAAGGCATACACCCCATTGGCCCAGATGTTTGGATACGTCAAATCCTTGCGCTCGTTCACACAAGGTCGAGCTAATTATTCAATGGAATTCTCTCATTATAGTGGTGTTCCATCTAATATTGCAGAAGAAATCCTCACCAACTGATGAATAAAGTAAGTACGTAGAGATTACTCACGAAAATACATGTACTGTACAATATTTCTTTTAATACCTACATTCTTTTAAGGAGTTTAACTAATGGCTAAAGAAGATTTTGATCGTAGTAAACCCCATGTTAATATTGGGACAATTGGTCACGTCGACCACGGAAAGACCACTTTGACAGCGGCAATTACGATGGTGCTTTCAAACGCCATGGACAAGGAGTACGTCAAGAGCTACGAAGAGATTGATGCTGCCCCAGAAGAGAAAGAACGGGGTATTACAATCAATACCGCCCACGTTGAATATGAAACCGACAACAGACATTACGCTCACGTTGATTGTCCGGGGCACGCTGATTACATCAAGAATATGATTACAGGTGCAGCTCAGATGGATGGTGCAATTCTGGTTGTTTCTGCTGCCGATGGCCCGATGCCACAGACGCGTGAACACGTCTTACTAGCTCGCCAGGTCAATGTGCCAAATCTGGTTGTTTTTTTAAACAAAGCCGATATGGTTGATGATGAGGAATTACTCGAGTTGGTTGAGATGGAAGTCAGAGAACTTTTAGATGAATATGAGTTCCCTGGTGATGATATCCCGATCGTGGCGGGGTCAGCATTAGAAGCAGTTGAAGCAAATGGAGACCCTGAAAGTGAAGCTGGCAAGAAAATATTACAGCTGATGGAAGAGGTTGACAGCTATATTCCAGAGCCTGAAAGGGATGAAGATTTACCTTTTATTATGCCTGTCGAAGATATTTTCACTATCTCAGGTCGAGGTACGGTCGTAACTGGCCGAATCGAGCGTGGGGTTGTCAATCTCAACGATAAGGTTGAGATCGTAGGGCTGAAAGATACTGAAGAAACCGTTGTTACCGGAATTGAGATGTTTCGTAAAAATTTAGATCGAGGTCAGGCTGGTGATAATGCTGGCTTATTACTGAGGGGAGTCGACCGTGAGTCTGTTGATCGTGGACAGGTGTTAGCTGCTCCAGGCTCCATAAATCCTCATACTGGTTTCGAAGCTGAGCTCTATATTTTGAGCAAAGAGGAAGGTGGTCGCCATACTCCATTCTTTAATGGCTATCGTCCACAATTTTACTTCCGGACAACTGATGTAACCGGCATCATGAATCTACCAGAAGGGACAGAGATGGTAATGCCCGGGGATAACATTACCATTAGTGTTCAACTCACTAAACCAATTGCTATGGAAGAACAACTCAGGTTTGCAATCCGGGAAGGTGGGAAAACCGTTGGTTCAGGTGTGGTTACAAAGATCATTGAATAAAGCAAAAGCGGCTAAGGGGCTGTAGTCTTAAAGACTATAGCCCTTTTTTTGTTGCACTCGTAGGGGGTTGTAGTAAACCGAGGAGATACATGGATAATCAAAAGATTCGCATTCGTTTAAAAGCCTTCGACTCACGATTGTTGGATAAATCGGCCAAACAAATTTCCGATACAGCAAAACATACTGGAGCTGTGGTGGCTGGGCCAGTACCGTTGCCAACAAAAAGGCATCTATGGACCGTGCAGAGGTCAACTTTTGTTAACAAGAAGTCGCGTGAACAGTTTGAAATGCGGATTCACATGCGGGTACTCGACATTTTAGAGACAGCTCCTAAGACTGTGGACGCTCTTATGCGACTCGACCTCCCACCAGGTGTCGATGTTAATATTAAGATTTTGTAGCTATTGTGATCTCGTTTGAGCTAAATAAGTAAGTAGTAAATAGATTATTTTGGAGACGGACATGGTCAATGGTATTTTGGGTAAAAAAGTTAGTATGACTCAGGTTTTTGATGAATCTGGAGAGGCGATTCCAGTTACTGTCTTAGTGGCAGGGCCATGTCCGGTTATTCAAGTTAAAACTGAAGATCGAGAAGGGTATAACGCTGTCCAGCTTGGTTTTGGTGCTAAGGATGAAAAAAAAGCTAATAAGCCAAGCCTAGGTCATTTTAAGAAGGCCGACGCGTCTGTACAACATTATCTTCGTGAGTTTGAGGCTGAAGATTTGGACGGTGTTGAAGTCGGTACAATCGTTGATGCTAGCTTATTCAGTGAAGGCGACATTGTCGATGTTACGGGAACATCCAAAGGTCGTGGTTTTACCGGTGTGGTAAAGCGTTGGGGATTCAAAGGGGGGCGTGCTTCACATGGGGATGAGCAAGTCTTGAGACACGGTGGTTCTATAGGTCAAAGTGCTTGGCCCGCTAAGGTTTTCAAAGGCGTTAAAATGCCCGGTCGTTATGGTAACAAGCGCAGTACAGTGCAAAACTTGAAAGTCATCAAGGTTGATGTGGAAAGAAATATGCTGGTTGTCAAGGGGGCCGTTCCGGGACCACGTAACGGATTGCTCATGATTCGTAAAGCGGTCAAAAGTAGTTCTTAAGTAATGATTAGAGGTTAGATTTATGTCATTGGATGTTTATAATCGGTCTGGTGAAATTGTTCGGCAACAGGATATACCAGCTGCTTTCAGTAACACCGACATTGACCCAGGCGTAGTCCATCAGTGCATTGTAGCTTATTTGGCTAACCAGCGACGGGGCACGGCTTCTACTAAGACAAGGGGAGAAGTTAAAGGTAGTGGCCGAAAACTATACCGGCAGAAAGGGACGGGCCGTGCTAGAGCTGGAGATGCGAAATCTCCCATACGTGTTCACGGTGGTGTGACCTTTGGACCGAGACCGAGGAGTTATAGACAATATTTGCCAAAGAAAGTACGTAGGTTAGGTGTTCACTACGCTTTGGCAGATAAGTTACAAAGCCAATCTTGCAAAATTATTGAGGATTTCGAACTAGCGCAGCCCAAAACGAAGGATGTTCTTCGGCTTCTAGATGCATTGTCTGTAACAGGAAAATCATTAATTGTACTCGGCAAAAATGAGCACAATATTCATTTGTCGGCAAGGAATATTCCAGGTGTTAATACTTGTACCTGGGATTTGATAAACGTTTACCAAGTACTTTGGCATGAAAATTTAATTCTGACTGAAAGTGCCATGCAGAAATTGGAAGAAAAATTTGCCTAAGCTGGAGCCGGTTCATATATTAAGGTGGTTTAGTAATCATGGTTGATCCATACAAAATTCTCAAGCGACCCATGTTGACAGAAAAAAGTACTTCACTGAGGGAAATGGAGTCGCCTAAATTCACGTTTGTTGTTGATAAAAAAGCAAATAAACACCAAATTCGGGAAGCAGTAGAACAAGCTTTTGACTTGAAGGGAAAGATTCGATCTGTACGAACAATGAATGTAAGTGGCAAACCTAAGGGGAGACTTATGCGATTCAATCAAGGTCGAACGCCTAACTATAAGAAAGCAATTGTTACTTTGAGGAAGGGTGAGACCGTCCCAATCTTTGATAGCATTTAGAAGAGGAGCACAAAGTGCCAGTCAAAAGTTATAAACCAGTTACACCTAGTCGTCGGACGATGACAGGGCATAGTTTTGAGGAAATCACCAAAACTTCGCCCGAAAAGTCTCTAACTTCAGGTAAGAAGCGTTCGTCTGGTCGAAATTCTAAGGGGCGAATTACTGTTCGGCGCCGAGGTGGTGGGCACAAGCGTCGTTATCGTGATATTGACTTCAAGAGAGACAAATATGGCATACCAGCTGAGGTGACAGCAATAGAGTATGACCCCAACCGGTCAGCGAGAATCGCATTGTTGATGTATCAAGACGGTGAGAAACGTTACATCCTTGCACCGCTTGGAGTACAAGTTGGCGAAACTCTCAACTCTGGACCTCAAGCCGAAATTCGCGTTGGCAATTCGATGCCGCTTGATCGTATTCCTCCGGGAACTGATGTACATAATATCGAAATGAGGCCCGGAAAAGGTGGACAAATTGCACGTAGCGCCGGGGACTCTGCTACTCTGTTGGAACGGGAAGGTAAGTATGCCCGTCTTAAATTACCTTCAGGGGAAATACGTTTAGTTTTAAGTCGGTGTTATGCTACCATTGGCCAAGTCGGCAATCCAGATCATAATAATGTTACTATTGGTAAAGCTGGTCGTTCACGTTGGCTTGGCCGCCGGCCAAAAGTTAGAGGAGTGGCCATGAACCCTGTCGACCACCCGCATGGTGGAGGTGAGGGGAAAAGCTCAGGTGGTCGTCACCCAGTCAGCCCGTGGGGTGTCCCGACAAAGGGGTATAAAACCCGAAATCGCAATAAACAATCGAATCGCTACATTGCTAGTAGACGGAAATAAGTGAGGTTTTTTATGCCACGATCTTTAAAAAAAGGGCCGTATATTGATCAAAAGTTGCTCAAAAAGGTTGACCAAATGAACTCATCTGGTGCAAAGAGGGTTATTCGGACCTGGTCTCGTCGATCAATGATTGCCCCTGAATTTGTGGGCCATACATTAGCGATTCACAATGGGACTAAATTTTTTCCTGTCTATATCTCAGAAAATATGGTTGGCCATAAACTTGGCGAGTTTGCTCCCACGCGAACTTTTAAGATGCATTAATTAGTCCAAGACCGTTACAAAGGAGTTATTTGTCAGTTATGGTTGCACGTGCAAGTATAAAAAATGTGGCAATTGCGCCGCGTAAGGCGCGACTGGTTGCCGACTTAGTTCGCGGACACTATGTAGAAGATGCTCTTGATCAATTGGCGTTTACAAATAAAGCAGTATCGCCGGTACTTCACAAGCTCATTCGCTCTGCTATCGCTAACGCACAATACGTGCAATCTAGCATTAACGAGCAAGACTTATTCATCAAGCGGATTTGGGTTGATGAAGGTATAACTCGCCGTTGGATTCGTCCACGAGCCCGGGGGATGGCGCATAGAATTCTGAGACGTAAATGTCATATAACTGTTGAATTAGATATTGATTCAGATTTAGCGGTCGAGTCTCCAGAAAGTACAACTTAGATTTGGATCTTACTTCGTTCGGCGAATAATTGAGGAGAAATATAGTGGGACAAAAAACACATCCACGCGGGCTAAGGCTGGGGATTTTAGACACATGGGATTCCAAATGGTTTAGCAATCGCGAATATGCACAGTGGCTTACTGAAGATATTAACATTCGAAAGTTCATCAAAGAACGACTCACACGGGCTGGAATCGCAAAAATTGAGATTGAGCGAATTGCAGGACAGACAACGGTAACTATTTATTCAGCTCGGCCCGGTGTTGTGATAGGAAGGCAAGGCTCAGAATCTGATAAACTGCAAGCAAGTTTGCAAAATTTGGTTAATAAGCCAATCAAGATTGAGGTAAAAGAAGTTAAGCGGCCAGAGTTAAGTGCACAACTAGTTGCTGAGACGGTGGCGATGCAACTAGAACGGAGAGCTAACTTTAGGCAGGCAATAAAGAAGAACTTGGAAAATTCAAAAAGAGCTGGTGCAGAAGGTGTAAAGATCGCAATTGGCGGTCGCCTAGGTGGTGCTGATATGGCACGAAATGAGTCAGCGATCGAGGGAAGAGTACCACTCCATACGTTGCGTGCTGATATAGATTTTGGCTTTTCTGAAGCCATGACAACTTATGGAAAAATTGGCGTTAAAGCATGGATTTTTAAAGGGGAGATTATTGGGGATCCATTTGAGCAAAGAGCCGAGCGCCAAGCTCGTACGGAAAGAAGATCACGTCGTCGGTCTGGCCCAAGAAGACGTAGTGGAGATTTCGCCAGAAGAGAGAATAATTCGAGTCGGAGCGAATCCTAAATCTACTAGTATTCTGTAGTTAAGAGACAAGAGGGAGAGTATTAGATGTTGATGCCAAAGCGTACTAAATACCGTAAAATACAGAAAGGCCGTCGTCGTGGGACACCGATGAAAGGAGCTCAGATTACTTTTGGAGAGTATGGACTTCAAGCTCTAGAATCAGGTTGGATGACGAGTCGCCAGATTGAAGCTGCTCGGGTAGCAATGACACGTTATGTTCGTAGGGGTGGAAAGGTTTGGATTAAGGTTTTTCCCCACAAGTCAATCACTAAAAAGGCCGCTGAGACTCGGATGGGAAGTGGGAAGGGGGCGCCTGAATACTGGGTTGATGTAATCAAGCCGGGGCGTATTCTATACGAACTCAGCGGCGTGCCTGAAGATATAGCTCGTGAAGCCATGAGATTGGCGGCACACAAGTTACCTTTCAAAACTCGTTTTGTATCTCAGCAAATATGAAGGTGATCTTTTTATGAAAGCTAGTGAAATAAGAACGAAATCAAGTGAAGAATTGGAAGCCGAGATCCAGAATCAAAAAGAGAACTTGTTCAATCTAAAATTCCGGAATCGTCTAGCACAAATTGAAGATAACTCACAAATCAAGAAAGTTCGAAGAAGTATAGCTCGTATGCGGACAATAATTCGTGAGCGAGACTTACCGAATAATGTCTAGACGTCTGACTAACAGGAGAAGAATTAAGTATTATGGGAACAAGAGGTAAGCCGAAAGTTCGTTCCGGTATCGTGATTGGTAACAAGATGGATAAAACTGTTTCTATTAGTATTACTAGGGTTTATCAACATCCGGTTTACCGAAAAACAATCAAGACATCATCTAAGGTGTTAGCACACGATGCAAATAATGATTGTCAATTGGGGGATTTGGTACAAGTTTGCGAAAGTCGACCGCTTAGTCGTCGTAAAAGATGGCGTGTACAGAAAGTATTAGAGAGAGCGGACTAACCGAAGCTCTGGCGCGGGTTGAAACTATAGATATTTAATTTTTTTCGATGATATCTGGTTAGATCGACAAAAAAACAAGGGAAGTTCAATGGTTCAAGTTTATACAATGCTTAATTCAGCTGATAATTCTGGTGCAAAGAGGCTGATGTGCATCAAAGTTCTTGGTGGTAGTCGTAGGCGTTATGCCCGTGTGGGAGATATTGTTGTTGCTAGTGTCAAGGAAGCAATTCCAAATAGTCAAGTTGCCAAAGGAGAGGTAGTACGAGCCGTCGTTGTTCGTACTAAGAAAGAATACCGCCGACCTGATGGTTCGTATGTGAAGTTTGATGAAAATGCGGCAGTGGTTATCACTCCGCAGCTTGAGCCAAGAGGGACTCGAGTCTTCGGGCCAGTAGCACGTGAGTTGCGGGATAAGAATTTTACTCGAATTGTTTCTCTGGCTCCCGAAGTCATCTAATTGGGGGAAGATAATGGGTATAGGAAGATCACATATTAAGAAAGGCGATACAGTTTTAGTGCTGAGTGGTAAAGATTCTGGGAAACAAGGAAAAGTCCTTGAGATTATAAAAGCAAAGCAGCGTGCCGTAGTTGAAGGCCTCAACATAATTACTAAACACGTACGGCCTTCTGCTGACTCTCCGGAAGGTGGGCGTGTTGAAATTGAAGGGACTATTCACCTATCAAATCTAAAGTTGATTTGTCCAAAGACCGGACAGCCAATCCGTACCAAGCGTGTTATTGTAGAAAAAGAAGTTAATGGTCGTATGAAAAAATTTCGGATTAGGGCTTCTCGGAAAACAGGGGAAGTCATAGACTAGGAAAATTAAATAGAATGAGTACGTTAAAAGAATTTTATACTGGGGAAGTTATACCTGAACTTCAAAGACAGTTTGGCTACAAATCCCCCATGCAGTTGCCAAAACTTCGGCATATAACACTTAATATGGGAGTTGGTGAGGCTGTTCAGACACCTAAGTTGCTAGAAAATGCAACTGAGGAATTATCGTTGATTGCTGGTCAGAGAGCGGTAATTACACGAGCAAAAAAGTCAATAGCTAACTTCAAAATTCGTGACGGCATGCCAATTGGATGTAAGGTTACCTTGCGCCGTAATCATATGTACGAATTTTATAATAAATTAGTTAATGTTGTTCTTCCACAGCTTCGTGACTTTCGAGGGATTTCGCCAAATTCCTTTGATGGTCGAGGAAATTATTCTCTCGGGTTGCAAGAACAAGTAATCTTTCCGGAAATTAGTTACGATAAGGTCAGCGAAGTTCGTGGGCTGAACATATCAATTGTTACAACGGCAACGACGGATGAGGAAGGCCGAGAATTACTCAAACTAATGGGTATGCCCTTTAGGGATTAAGAAGGAGACTAGCGTGTCAACCAAAGCATTGGTAGCTAAGCAGAAGCGTGAACCAAAATTTTCCACCAGAAAGTATAACCGTTGTTCATCTTGTGGGCGAGCCAGAGGATATCTGAAAAAGTTTGGCTTATGCCGGATCTGTTTTCGTGGATTCGCATTGGCGGGACAAATTCCTGGCGTAAGAAAAGCCAGTTGGTAAAAGGAATCATACAAATGTCAATGACAGACCCAATCGCGGATATGTTGACCAGAATCAGGAATGCTAGTCAGGCATTTCATGATCGAGTGGAAGTTCCAGCTTCCAAAGTTAAGGTTGAATTGGCCCGCGTTTTGTGTGAAGAAGGTTTTATTCGTAGTTATCGTGTTCTTGAAGATAATAAGCAGAATATCATCCGAATTTATCTCAAATATTCGGAGACGGAAGAGCGCGTTATTTCTGGTATTAAGCGCATTAGCAAGCCAGGGCGACGTGTTTATGTCGATAAGTCTTCTATACCTCGTGTCTTCGGTGGTTTAGGAGTCGCCGTTTTATCCACCTCGAGCGGAGTTATGACTGATAAAGCCTGTCGAGGATCAAATGTAGGTGGAGAAGTTCTTTGCCATGTCTGGTAGAGGCCCCCAAAGAGCTCAAATAGAGGAAAAAGAATGTCACGTGTAGGATATTTACCTATTGAAATCCCATCTAACGTCAAGCTCAGCATAGCTGATTCAGATGTAGAGGTAGAGGGGCCAAAGGGAAAGTTGAGTTGGACTCTACCAGATGGAATTCGCCTGAACTTGAAAGAAAACATTGCAACATTAGAAAGGCCGAACGATCTTCGGCAATATAAGTCTTTGCATGGTTTATCTAGAAGTTTAGTTGCAAATATGGTCGCCGGTGTTTCTGTTGGATTTGAAAAGAAGTTACGTGTTGTTGGAAACGGATATCGGGCTGAAATTAATCGTCAGAAAGAGTTGGTCTTGAACGTTGGCTATTCTCATACGGTAACTTTTATTCCACCAGAAGGAATCGAGATTTCCGTGGAAGCTCCAGAAAGTGTCGATGGACAACCCCATATTCCAATCGTGGTCAGTGGTATTGATAAGCAGCTAGTTGGTGAAGTTAGTGCTACTATCCGTCAAATTAAAAAGCCAGAAGATTATAAACCATCGAAGGGAATTCGCTACGAGGGTGAACGTGTTCGTATGAGGGAAGGAAAAGCTAGAGTTTAGTATAGCTTTTTATTAAACATAGGATATGTGGAAAAGGGAGATTTGCATTGGCTGTTATTAAGAAAAAACGATTGGCAGAAAAAAGGCGAAGTTTGCGCGTTCGCTACAAGATCAGGCAGTCTAGTGACAGACCGCGCTTATCCGTTTTTAGAAGTTTGCGTCATATTTACGCTCAGATTATCGACGATATTAATGGTGTTACTTTGGCTTCAGCCTCAACTTTATCCCCTGAATTAAAGGATCTTTTGGCAACGGGTAATACAACTGCTGCTGAGAAAGTTGGTGAATTAATTGCAAAGAAGGCAAAAGATAGAGATATAGAGACGGTGACTTTTGATCGAGGTTCAAAATTATATCACGGAAGAATAAAAGCCCTAGCCGATTCAGCCAGGGCAAATGGCCTGAAATTCTAGGAGTTTATGTTGGTAAATAAAATCGATGCCGGTCAGTTTGAGTTGGAAGAACGGTTAATAGGAGTTAACCGGGTCATGCGAGTCAGAAAGGGTGGTCGAACACCGAGTTTCAATGCAGTAACTGCTGTTGGTAATCGGGATGGTATTGTCGGTTTAGGTTTTGCTGGCGCCAATGAGGTTCCATCTGCAATTGCTAAGAGTTTGGCAGATGCGAAGAAAAATCTCATCCGTATCCCATTGATCAATGGTACGATTCCGCACGAAATTGTCGGAAAGTACAAAGCTTGTAACGTTTTACTTAAACCAGCAGGGCCAGGTACAGGGGTTATTGCTGGACCTGCCACTCGAATTATTATGGAATACGCAGGTATCCGTGACATTTTAACAAAAAGAATAGGTAGTAGAAATCTGAAAAATATCGCTGAAGCTACAATTCAAGGCCTAAAAAGTCTGAAGCGGATAGAAGATGTAGCACGGCTCAGAGGAATTAGTGTGGATGATTTACTCAGCTAGAGATTGTACCAAATTATCTTCCATGCTCAAATAGAATCTAATCGGAGTTCTTTCAATATGAGATTAAATCAGCTAAAGCCTCATAGTGGGGCTAAGCGCTCGAAAAAGCGAGTTGGCCGCGGTGATGCTTCGGGCCTTGGTGGTACTTCAGGTAGAGGGCATAAAGGGCAAAAATCCCGTTCGGGTGGTAGCATTCCCGCCTGGTTTGAAGGTGGCCAAATGCCATTAGTTCGGCGAATTCCTAAACGTGGTCCTAAAAGAGCCAGACATAAGAAAGTAGAATACGATGTCGTTAATGTCAAAACTTTGAATCTCTTTGATGATGGTGAAACTATTACTGTCGAGAGACTGATTTCTGCTAATTTGGTCCCAGCGAGAAATCCGAGGGTCAAAATATTGGGAACTGGCACTTTAGAAAAACAGTTAACGGTGCAAGCACATGGTTTTTCTAAATCTGCAATTACACAGATTGAATCAAAAGGCGGAACAGTAGAGGTTATTTAAGTGATCCAAGCATTCCGAAACGCTCTAAAGATTCCGGAACTCCGCCAACGCTTGTTTTTCACTGCGTTGCTCCTTTTTATTTACAGGGTTGGTGCCCATATAACACTACCAGGTATTGACGATGCAGCCTTGGCTAGTTGGTTTCAACAACAACTTGATGCCAACGAGGCCGCTGAAAATATTGTGGGTTTTATAAACCTTTTTTCTGGTGGTGCATTCAAACAAATGTCCATATTTGCATTAGGTATTCAGCCTTACATTAGTGCCTCGATTGCTATGCAATTATTGGCTGTGGTGGTACCTTCTCTGGAAAAATTATCTAAAGAAGATGGTGGACGAAAGAAGATTACCCAGTACACGCGTTATGGCACAGTAATTCTAAGTGCCGTTCAAGGTATAGCCATCACAACTATGCTAAAGAGTTGGGGGCAAGATAATTCGATAGTTGCTAACCCTAACCTTGGCTGGACAGTTTTGGTAATGATTACCTTGATGGCAGGAACTGCTTTTGTAATGTGGTTGGGCGAACAAATCACCGAAAAAGGAGTTGGACAAGGTATATCGATTATAATTACCGTTGGAATCGTGGCTGCAGCACCTAGTGGCATTCAACAGCTTGTAGCTGATCTCATTAGTGGGCAAATAGGTCTTCCACAGATCGCAGTATTGATTCTGTTGACTCTTGTTGCAATTGCGGGAACTGTCTTCATTACTCTTTCTATTCGACGAATTCCGGTTCAGTATGCACGACGGGTTGTCGGACGAAAGGTTTATGGAGGTCAATCAACTCACATCCCACTAAGGGTTAACACTGCGGGTATGATTCCAATCATTTTCGCAGTGACACTTATGCAATTTCCTGGTATTGTATTTGGTTTTTTACAGAAAGCCTTTCCAACATCGACCTGGATTACAGGCCTGCAAGTTTGGTTTGGTCCAACGCGTTTCCTTTACTATATTATTTATGCTCTTTTGATTATAGGCTTCACTTATTTCTATACCGCCGTTCAGGTTAATCCTGTTGATATGGCCGACAATTTGCGCAAAAATCGCGGACATATCCCTGGTGTTCCACCTGGAAAAAGGACAGAGGAGTATATCAATAACATTCTAACCCGAATTACACTGCCAGGAGCGGTGTTTTTGGCTGCGATTGCAATTATTCCAATGATTTTTCAGCAATGGTTGAAAATTGGTACGATGGTTCAGGGGGCATCTTTACTAATTGTTGTTGGGGTTGCCTTAGATACTATGAACCAAATCGAGTCTTACTTAACGACTCGTCGTTACGACGGTTTCTTAAGTGATGGACCAATGAGAAGTCGAGGAAGGTAAAATATATGAAAGTAAGAGCTTCTGTTAAAAAAATGTGCGAACGTTGCAAAATCATAAAGAGAAAGGGGCGAATTCGTGTGATTTGCCCAACTAATCCCAAACATAAACAAAGACAAGGTTGACGTAGGAGGCCTGAACTATGGCTAGGATTGCTGGGGTAGATCTGCCACGAAACAAACGAGTCGATATTGGGTTGACGTATATTTTTGGTATTGGTCGGACAACGGCCTCTCAGATTGTTGCTAATTTACGTATTGACCCAGCCATTAAAGTGGCAGATTTGACAGAGAATGAGATTAGCTTAATTCGAAATGAAATTGGAGCTAGCTACATAGTCGAAGGAGATTTAAGAAGGTCCGTTGATCAAAACATTAAGCGTCTAAGCGATATTAGTTGTTACCGTGGCTTGCGCCACCGTCGAGGATTGCCGGCAAGGGGACAACGTACCAGTACAAATGCTCGTACGCGTAAAGGAAGGGCAAAAACCATTTCCGTAGGTCGTAAAGCAAAAGAAGTGGGTCGCAAGGCTTAAGTCAATTTTGCTGTTTTGGATAACACTAAGGTAAATTCTGGTAAAAGAAGGAGATTGAATTGAGATCAAGAAGGCGGGAAAGAAAAAACGTCCCTGAAGGTATAGCCCACATCCAAGCGACGTTTAACAATACTATTATTACAATTACCGACCCAAATGGCAATGCCTTGGCTTGGGCAAGTGCTGGAACAGATTTCAGAGGATCACGAAAAAGTACACCATTCGCGGCAGGCCAAGCAGCTGAAGTCTGTGCTCAAAAAGCCAAAGAACATGGGGTACAAAGGGTCAAGGTTAGAGTAAAAGGTCCTGGATCAGGGCGTGAGTCCGCAATTCGTTCCCTCGCGGCTGCTGGCATCGATATTATATCTATGCAAGATGTAACACCTATTCCTCATAACGGGTGTCGACCGCCAAAGCGTCGACGTGTTTAAGCAAGACACTGATGAATATTATCTAATAATTAAGATTAGAGCAATCAATAGGGGAGGATGATGATCGGGTTAGAAATAACAAAACCAAAACGTCTTCTGGCGGAACAGGAGTCCCTAAGACCAAATTACGGTAAGTTTATTGCCGAACCGCTGGCAAGAGGGTTCGGGATGACTATTGGTAATTCACTACGTAGAGTGCTGCTTTCAAGTGTTCAGGGGGCTGCCGTTGTTTCTGTGTCAATCGATGGAGTCAACCATGAATATGATACAGTCGAGGGAGTGCGTGAAGATGTTGTGCAAATCATTCTTAACTTAAAGTCAATCCGCTTTTTAGTTAACACAGATGAAGAAGTCGCGTTAAATTTGACCGCAAAGGGTTCGAAGCAAGTAACAGCAGCTGACATTATACCAAATGGACTGGTTGAAATCATAAACCCAGACCAGCATATCGCTACCTTGGATAGATGCGATGGTCTAGGTCTGCAATTACGAGTAGCGCGTGGGCGCGGCTACGCATTTTCCGATGATGTAGCAGATAGCGATGCTGTAGAAGGCGTAATTCCAATAGATGCCAAGTTCTCACCTGTTGATAAGGTTAATTTTAAAGTTGAAGAAACGCGAGTTGGGCACATAACTAATTTCGATCGGTTATTGCTAGAGGTCTGGACCGATGGTAGCTTGACAGCAAAAGATGCAGTAACTGAAGCCGCTAAGATTCTACGCGACCAACTAAGTTTGTTTACTGATTTTGATGAACACTACGTTGAGCCCATCGAGGTAATTGATGAAAACAAAATTCAGCGCGAAAAGTTTCTCAATAAGCCAGTGGCTGAACTCGAACTTTCAGTTCGATCTGCCAACTGCCTAGAAGCTTCCCAGATCACAACAATTCGGGATTTGGTAATCCATAGCGAACAAGAGATGTTGAAACAACGAAATTTTGGAAAAAAATCCTTGATCGAGATTAAAGAAATTTTAAGCCAGATGGGGCTTGAGTTGGGTATGGATTTAGATGAAGATTAGTATCGTAGTCAGAATTGCGTAAGAGGTTGCAAAAAATATGAAACACAGAAAAAGAGGTCGAAAACTAGGGAGAACATCAAGCCACAGAAAAGCACTACTACGAAATTTAGCCACCGCATTATTTGAGCATGAGCAAATTCAATCTACATTACCCAAGTGTAAGGAGCTAAGAAGTTTCGCCGAGAAATTGATTACGCTAGCAAAGCGCGGCGACTTGAATTCTAGAAGGCAAGCAGCCAAGGTCATTTTCGGTTCCAACTTGCACACAAGAATGAAGGGAAAGCATGATGTTTTGCGCAAATTATTCAACGAAATAGGCCCCCGCTATGCTGACCGTAATGGTGGTTATACACGAGTTGTGAGGTCCGATATCAGAAAGGGCGATGGTGCTCAGATGGCGTACATACAGCTGGTCTAAGCACCTTAATTTGAATTCAAGTAAAGTAAAAAGCAAGCAAGAAGGTAAGATAAGAGATGTTAGTTCTGAGATTTGGGACTTCTGCTTGCTTTACTCATTCCAAGGTAGTGGTAGATCCAGTCTTTGACTGACTAAGCGAGCCCCCTCCTGCTCCATCTCCCCGTAACGAATACCGTTCTGTCGGTGAAATTCAAATCGATCTTCTTCAATTGCTCCTGGTAGTAGAGCTTGTTCCATCCCAGGTAAAGGCTCATAGGTGTTCTTGACATCTCGGACCATTCGATCGACCTCTGTCTTAAATATTGACTCCGGGACTACTGTATCAATGTGGATAGCCAAGATCATACCCCCCATTCTTGCGGCGGGCCAACTTTTCCGTGTCTCTTCGCTTTCAGGTAGGGTAAAACCCGTCAGTCCTCCACCTAATAAACTAGCCACGGCAGTGTAGCCAATACTCTTAAAAAACGCTGCTGGAACCAGAGATAGTAACCGATCATAGGTTTCACCACGCTGGTAATCAGCCATAATACAAGTGGCGGCATCTAGAATAATAGGTGGTTCGTCTTGTCCTGAAATCGCGAAACTTATAGGGGGATTACCAAAGTAACCTAGTTGTGGTTTGACTTGATCACTACTAGAGTCACCCTGATTATGATACCCCTGTACAGAAAAACCTACACAGCCCGATTCTGAACAAAGGCGAGTATAATGCCCTGCAGAACCATAATGTCCGATTCCTCGAACTAAACCCATTCCAAGACCTACCTCTTTAGCTTTTTTGATTGCGAGTTCTGTTGCTTGCGCCATAGGGAGATACCCGAGTGTACCATCTCCATCTAAGACAATAGTGGTAGGTGATTGGGTTATAGTTTCTATTTTGGGCGAAGGGTTAAGACTCATGTTTTCAAAAGCGCTACAATATCCATTAATTGTTCTCGTTCCATGAGATCGAACACCTCGCAAATCTGAATTGACCAAAAAACGAGCAATCAGGTGAGCGTGGTCAGAAGACAATCCTACTCTTTCAAAACAACACGTTGTAAAAGAAACTAATTCATCCTCTTTAACTATGACATAAGATTCTGGGGGTTGGTTCATCGACGACTTCCTGTGCTAAAGAATAGTTCACTCCTATTTTAACATGTTATCTGTGGTATTCAAATACACTTGCTGGTATATCAGGCAACTGATATAATTTAGCTTTCTGTCGGCGAATTTGTTCTCTCAATGGTTTCAAATATCGCTATTCAGTGAAGGAGAAGAAGATCAATCAAATAAGTAAGATTGTTGTGCCTATGGTACTGCGAAGTATCTAGCTGGCATAGACGTTGGTTATCTTAATAGAGCATTGTAAAACTAGTTACCCCGATATATTGGACCAAATAGTAGTCGGTTTCTGCCAGTATTTTTCGAGTGTCATATTTAATGACTAGATATCGCGGGCATTCTAGTGGAATAATTGACGCACTTAACTCAACAGTAAGTTCGTCGGAGACAGAGGCCCCCACGGGTTTCAAGTACTAGTTACACGCAATAATTTGTTTGTCAGCTTGCTTGTTTTACGGGGCATCATAATTATTTGCTTAGTAGCGGTTTTTGAAGTCTTGTATTAATGCGGTATTCATTATCAACTCCTTAGGACAAACGGATTTGTACAAAACAGTGAATCTTAGATGTTGTAAATCAATTGTGGCTTTTATTCTCTAATATGGGATGATTACCAAAAGGAAAATTAAATAATTAAATTGTTTATCTACCAAAAGTAATTATTAGATTAGATACTCTCGCATGACGATAGTGCCTAAACGAATTATTCCCCGCTCGAGCGTGTTTGTAAGTGTAGCTAATCGTAGTAAAGTGCCTGGATATAGTGTTTGTTCAAAGAATAATAAAGTCAAGAACCTAATAAGAGTGTAATCTTTGCTGGAAGTTTTGACTAGACTCAAGTACTAAGTTTAAATTCTACCGGATGGTTTGTGGGAGAAAAATGATGAAATTTGTGCATTACAGATTAGCGTTTTTGCTTTGCCTATTGTTAATAACGTCGCATGGTTGTGTCCCCTCACTGTCCAGCGGTTTTAGCCAAGCTGAGACTTTAATTGATGAGAAAGATTACCAGGGAGCAATTGACCTTTACCAAGAAATGATCAATACTAAGGTTGGAACTACTCAGGCTCGACAGGCACAATTAGCCATGGGTGAGCTCTATCTTAGAGTTATGGAAAAAACAGATCAAGGCGTTAGTGCTTACAAACAGTTAACGGTTGATGCGCCAGAAAGCGATGAGGCTGCAGAAGCATATTATCGGATTGGTATTCATGCTTTCAAAACAGAAAAATATAAAGAAGCTGGAATTAATTTTGAATTGATTGTCAATCGCTTTCCTCAACTTGAAATTAGCAATAAGGCCCAGTTGATGTTAGCTAAGAGTTTTGAAAAAGCAAAACAGTTTGAAAAAGCGACTGAGGTTTATGACCAATACGCAGCAAGAAATCCTAAGAGTGAAAGGGCTGCAGATGCACTAATATTGAAGGCAAAAATCCAAAAAAATCATTTGGGGGCCGATAAAGACGCAGAACGTACTTATCAGCAGGTTGTTAAGAAGTATGGGCGAGTGCAAGGTTTAAGTGAGCAATTAGATGCAGCTAAGGTAGAGCTTAAATCAATGGGAGCATTTATTCCGAGGCCAGATGATCCTACGCAAACTCCTGTAGGACAAGCTATGGAGCGTCAACGGAGGCGAATAGAACGAGATCGGCCCAAGAATGCAGAAAGAAGTCGTGCCATAGCGGGAATGGGTCAGGATTCAGGCTTTGGAGTCACAGCCGAGGAAGTGATGGCTTCTTTCGGTACGATTCAAGGTGATGACCAAGGGACTTTCTACGATGCCATGTTGATGATTGCCAATATGAATCTTCAAGAAGAAAATTATAGAGATGCAGGAGCTCTTTATTTCCGAGCTATTGAATTAGCAAAAGCCGATCAAGGAAAAATTGACCCTTACGCTTATCTTCGTCTATCTATTTGTTATCGTAAGGTTGGCATGAGTATTAGAGCACAAGAGTTGATGCGACAAGCCATTCGGAAGGATAAAGAAGTCTTGAATGCAGTTGTTAGAGCCGGTGAATCTCAATATGCTAACGAAGAATACGAGAAAGCGATCGAAACCTACAAATCAGTTGTTGGTTTTAACCGAAAAATGGACCCTGAAATTTACTGGCGAGTGGCATTGGCATATAAAAAAATGAAAGATGTAGGAAAGGAAATCGAGTATTTGGAAAGAGCCGTAGTAGCATCTCCTGATTATGAAGATGCCCTCCAAAGTTTGGCAGAAGCCCTAAATTACAGGATGAAGGAACGCACTCGTGCTGGATACTATCAAGACCTCGTTGAAGGTAAAGGTAATAGCTATGAAGTTCAAATAGAATTGGCGGAAGTCTCTAATCGTTATGGCCAGCACTCTAAAGCCAAATCTAGGTATAACAATGCTGCTCGGATTGCCCAACGCGAATTAGAAAAAGCAGAAAACCAAGCTGATAAAAGTGCGTTAGAGAACAAGATCTTACAGGCTAAGATTCAAGCAGCTATAACTAGTTACGAAATAGGTAGACCAGAAGATGGCAACCAGATCATTCAGGATTTGGCCAAATCTAACCCGGATCATGCGATGTTAGATTATGCCACTGGCCAAATTGCGATATTCAATGATGATAGCGATGGTGCGATTTCAGCTTTCACCATCGCTTTAGGAAAAAATCCACGGCTATCAGTTGCCGCGGTCGCTTTAAGCGAAGTTTATTTAAAACTTGATCAACGAGCCCAAGCAATTTCAACCTTAGAGGAATATTTGAGCCAAAATCGATACGATCGTCAAACACGAAAAAAGTTGAATGCTTTGAAAGATCAGTCAGCGGAAAACACACCACAGTAAGTAAAAGTATGAGTATTTAATTAACCCTTCAAAGATGAGGCTGATTAATTTTATATTCTTCAGTTTTTGGATTTTCAGTTTTCATTAAACTTCTTACACCTCAAACAGAAAAACATGATGCTGAATACTATTGATAAACGTTATTCACTGTATGACCTTGGTTTGTAATGAGGGAAGTTAAGATCATTTAATCTATGAGCACGATAACAAGAAAACCTGTGGTGGCTATTGTTGGCCGACCAAACGTTGGTAAGTCATCTTTTTTCAACTTACTAGCTCGTAAAAAACTAGCTGTCGTCCATGATATGCCCGGAGTTACTCGTGACCGAATGTATGCTGATGTTACTTGGGGAAGTCACCGGTTCACTCTTATTGATACCGGTGGAATGGATATAGAACCAATTGATGAGTTAATCGATCTAGTACAACTTCAGGTGGAAGTTGCACTTTATGAAGCCGACGTAATCTTATTCATGGTGGACGTACGAGATGGGATCTTACGACAGGATCAGATTGTTGCGGATAAACTTCGGCGGACTAACAAACCTGTATTTCTGGCTGTTAATAAGTCAGATAATGCAAGGTGGTCTGAGGCCAGTACCGATTTTTACGAATTTGGACTGACATCACCTTATCCTATTTCGTGTACGCAGAATTTAGGCTTTGATAGCTTAATGGAAGATTTATTACAACAGCTTCCATCTAGTAGTGATTTGCCCGACCAGGTGCCGATGTCCTTAAAAGTTGCGATTGTTGGTCGGCCAAATGCTGGAAAATCTTCACTGATTAATAATTTGTTAGGTGAGGACCGGATGATTGTTAGCCCCATTCCAGGCACGACTCGCGACGCAGTTAATATCCAGTTTAGTTATAAACATATTCCATTTGAACTGATTGACACTGCAGGAATGAGACGAAAGTCTTCGGTAAAAGAGAAATTAGAGAAATCGACCGTTCAAAGAGCCATTAGGAGCATTCGCCAAAGTGATGTTACTTGGTTGATTTTAGATGCCACTCGACAAACATCTAGACAAGACAAAATAATAGCCGATTTCATAGCAAGACAGGGAAAATCTTGCATAATTGCGATTAATAAGTGGGATTTAATCAAAAAAGATGATACCACTTTCAACCGCTTTACGGATAATATTTACCGTACTTTTCCCCAACTTACCTATGTCCCACAAGTCTTTATCTCAGCTGAGACAGGTCAAAGAACTAATAATATGCTGGATATGAGTTTACAAATTCATCGGTCAGCATCAACAAGAGTGCCAACTCCTGACCTGAATCAACTGCTGTCAGATTTGAAAGGGAAACGACAACCACCTCGGGTTGGCCGGTTTCGCCCCAAGTTGCGTTATATGACTCAGGTTGAAACACATCCACCGACTTTCCTTATTTTTGGTACTAACACAAACAAAATAAAAGCGCACTACGAAGCCTATCTTGTCAATAATATTCGTCGCACATTCGGTTTTGAAGGTGCACCAATCCGCATTTTTTATCGATCCAATGCGAAATTTCGCCAAGGAGGAACAACATGATTCCAGTTGAAGTGGCATTTGTATCAGTTGATGCAGCTGGGTCGCCAGTGGTATTTTTACGTAATATTGAAAACGAGAAAAAGCGTCTGTTACCAATTTGGATTGGTCAAAGTGAGGCTATTGCTATCCATTTACAGCTAAAGGATGAGTTGCCACCTCGCCCTTTCGCTCATGATCTGATGAAAAATATCATTGAAGCTTTATCGGCCACGGTTGATTCAATTTATGTTCATAGCTTAAAAGATCGAACTTTTTTTGCTTTGATTAATTTAACTGTTGGTCAAGAAACCCTGCAGATAGATGCTCGACCAAGCGATAGTATTGCTCTAGCACTACGTTCTAATGCGCCAATTTTTGTTGAAGAAGAGATCATCGCCAAGAATAGCTTTGCCGAGGATGACTTAGTTGAGAAGAAGGAAACTAGCTCTCTGGAGGATTTAGACGATGATGATCTCGGTCGTTTTACAGTTTAATTAATTCTCACTTTGTGAATACTTCACGATATACACGACCCAACGCTTCATAGTATTTCGTTATGGTTGAATTTGGTTATTTGCCTGATCAAATTCAACAATTGGCCAACCGACAACTGACTTCTCGTCCCATCCGCTTCTGTGCACTTGGCGGATCGCAAGTGTTTCAGCCAGACTTTGTTGTACTTACAGACTCTCAGCTGTTAGTTTTAACAGAACAAAACATGCTTAGTCTGTACCCTTTCGCTATTATTAGGTTTGATGTTAATATCTTGGAAATCAGATGCATCTCGATTGAACAAACTTTATGGCAAAAGATTATTCGACAATCTCAGTTAAAAATTGAGACTCTTCAATCTACTTACTTTATAAATGGATTGAATTTAGTAGATGCTCGAAAAATTACCCAGTTGATTTCTTTATGAAAATTGAATAGACCTACACTATGAAACCAAAACCCAACATTCTTTGGTATTGTACAGATCAACAACGTTTTGATACCGTTTCTGCTCTTGGTAATCACTATATACATACACCAAACTTAGACAATTTTTTAACTGATGGTACCGCCTTCACCCATGCTTACTGTCAATCACCAATTTGTACACCTAGTCGGGCTAGTTTTTTAACGGGTATGTATCCATCCGCTGTTAGTGTAAATGGTAACGGAATCGAAAAATTCCCTTCTTATTATCAAGATCGCCTTATCCCTAATATTTTAGAGCGATTCGGTTACGATTGCGGATTAGTAGGTAAATTGCATCTTTCAAGTGCAGCACTAGGACAAGAAAAACGTGTTGCAGATGGTTACCGTTACTTTCAGTATAGTCATGACCACAAAGGTCCGAACAAATTTGGTCATGACTATGCTGAATGGATACGAAAAAGTGGAGAAGCCCCTGAGCATCTAATGCAAAAACCAGTTAATGCATCTAATTATCGAGATGCCGAATGCCGTCGAGACTTCGGTGGGTTATATGAGCCGTCAGCTACTGAGGACAATATTCCTCGTCATCTTCATCAAACTTTCTGGTGCACCGAGAAGGCAATTGATTTTATCCAAAAGAACAGAGCCATTGATCAACCATGGTTTTTATCAGTCAATCCATTTGACCCACATCCACCATTTGACCCTCCTTTGTTTTATTATGAAAAATATAATCAACAACAACTGCCAGGAGCTAACTTCCGAAATACTGATCTCGACCATCAAAAAAAACTTGTCGATTTAGGAATAGACTTCCAATCGAAACCAAAAGCTCCTATAGATCAACAAATTAAAAAAATTCAAGCGGCTTATTATGCCATGATCGAACAGATTGATACTGAGTTTGGCCGACTACTTGATTTTCTGGAACGAACAGGACAGCGTCAAAACACAATAGTCATTTTTATGTCTGATCATGGCGAAATGCTTGGCGACCATGGATTGTTTTTGAAAGGATGCCGCTTCTATGAAGGCTTAGTCCGAGTTCCACTAATAATCTCTTACCCCGAAAAGTATCAAAAATCAGTAATCTCAGAGGTTTTGGTCGAATTGGTCGATCTAGTCCCTACCTTGCTTGACTGTATTGGTTTAGAAAAACCGTTCTATTTACAAGGTCAGTCTTTGCATGATCTACTTTCTGGGCACACGAGTAAGCACAGACAAAGCGTCCGTTGTGAATTTTATGGCGCAATCGACTATCCTGATCAAACCCATGCTACAATGTACCGAGACAATCGATGGAAACTGGTGAATTATCACCGAAAAGGTGTA
This sequence comes from Candidatus Poribacteria bacterium, assembly GCA_036339735.1. Classification (GTDB taxonomy): domain Bacteria; phylum Poribacteria; class WGA-4E; order WGA-4E; family UBA9662; genus TMED15. The sequence continues at coordinate 15,969 of JAYZAL010000104.1, read as the reverse complement.
TGTGAATTATATGACTTGGTTGAAGACCCTTGGGAACACCAGGATCTCTCTGAAATTCCAAAATGGGAAAAAAAGAAATGGGAACTTCTCACGAAAAGCTTCGATGAGACTGTATTAGCTCACCCACCGATGTCACCGAGAATACAGCCTTACTGAGCATATGAGTTCAGAGTAGTTTCTATATTTTCTCTAGCTTGGGTATGCGATAACTGCAACAATTATCCCCCATATTAATATGGGACTCACGCTCGACATTTTGGCCAAGTAGTCTCTTTAGGAAAGATAGTTCCACTTGACAGATTTGGTTGTGCTTTTTCGCTAGATTGATTAGAGCACAATGATGCTCTCGAAAGATGAAAGCGTCTACTGTTTCTTCTAGTTCAACCATATAACCTTGTTGATTGAAAAACTCAGCCAATAAAACTACTTTTTCTCTGAGGCTTTTGGCTTCGCTCCCCTCAAAGAAATCATTGGCTTTTTGTTCCATTTCTTGTTGCAACAGTTTGTGGAGTTTTTGCTCTCCATCAATGGCAATAACAGAATCGAGTAAACCTAGTGCAAAACCAGAATATCTACCCGGGAAGAATTCACTAATTCCTTTAGTCGTTAAATAATAAATGTTTTGAGGACGACCCCGGTTCAACTTTTTTTTCCGGTAATAAACATAGCCTTGTGTTAGCAAAGCCGATAGATGCTGCCGAACTGTTACTTTGTGAAGTCTAAATTCTTCACCAATTTCAGCACTACTCAGCCCCGGATTCTTTTTTAAAAGCACTATAATCTTATTACGTGTTTCTTTTGGGATTCTATTACCCTAAATTTTTTTACCATCTTGATTTTAACAAAAGAATAGGCATTTGCCAAGATAACTATATTGATGTTATTTTTATATTTGATTACCTTCAATAATGCAGTCATCTCACCGAAAGGTTTTTTACATAATGATTTTAAAGTTTTTGCTACAATAAAAGGAAAATTAGAAAATGATGCTATCTGTTCAGCAAGCCGAGAATAGAATTCTATCTGCCGTTTCAGTTTTAGAGCCTGAAAATAGACATATTTCAGATAGCTTGGGTTGTGTTTTGGCCCAAGATTTATATGCTCAAGAATGCTTACCTCCCTTCCGAAATTCATCAATGGATGGGTTCGCTGTCATGTCCAAAGACATACAGTTGGCTCGAATAGATAAACCTGTTCAATTATCAGTTACTGAGGTAATACCAGCCGGTAATATTCCCAAGCTAATTCTCCAACCAGGACAAGCTGCAAAAATTATGACGGGAGCTATGCTACCGGATGGTGCTGATAGCGTAGTAATGGTAGAAGATACTGAGTCAACTAACGAATATGTCAAAGTATTTCAGAGTGTGAATTCCTCGGAAAATGTTCGACTTCCGGGCGAAAGTGTAAACACCGGAGACTTGGTTATGTCAAAGGGAAAGTCGATTCGCGCACAAGAGGTAGCTATGATGGCAGCTTTGAATGTTCAAGAGGTTCTTGTGTTTCGGCTACCAACTGTGGCCGTAATTTCCACCGGGGATGAATTAGCTGACTTGGGATCGAACCTGAGCCCAGGAAAGATTCGAGATAGTAACCGTTATGGTATCATGGCGCAACTTAAGGAAATGGGTTGCCAAAGTATTGACTTAGGTATATGTGGTGACAAAGAAAAAAATATAGAGGAGACTTTGCTAGATGGCTTACAAAAAGCCGATGCTTTGATTACCAGTGGAGGTGTATCCGTAGGAGAATTTGACGTGGTCAAGTCCGTACTATCTCGATTAGGTCAGATTAATTTTTGGCGTGTTGCAATGAAACCTGGCAAACCTCAAGCCTTCGGTTTAGTACATGGAAAACCCATTTTTGGGCTGCCAGGAAATCCCGTTTCGTCCCTGACAGTTTTTGAATTATTTGTGCGACCAGCGTTGAGGAAGATGGCGGGTTTTTCTGCCTTGAAACGACCAACATTTCAGACTATCTTAGATCAGGATGTGGCGAATAATACGGATCGTGTTAACTATGTGCGGGTATTAGTAGAAAAAATAGAAGGAAAATACTACGCTAAAATGACTGGTCCACAAGGATCTGGCATCTTATATTCACTGGTTTTGGCTAACGGGTTGGCTGTTATTCCAGCAAATACAAGAGTGAAAGCTGGTGAATCGGTTGAGATGCAATTTTTTGAAGATGCTCTGTAATTGCAGACCGATTTGGATAACATAAAGACATAAAGACTGGAATGGTATTCTAAAATGCAACATAATTTTACGTTTTATATATTCTATCTATGTATACGTTCTCTTCATAACCTTAGAATTTCGGTTTCTATTGATTTTTACTAATGTTACTTGAGTTAACAGATTTAACCGTCAGTTATGGCAAGAAAGTGGTTTTAGACAACTTAAATTTACAAATTAAAGGTGGTGCAATAGGTCTTTTGGGACCAAATGGCGCAGGTAAAAGTACACTAATCAAAACATTGCTTGGTTTTTTGGTCCCAACGACCGGTTATATCAATCTGTTTGGAAAAAGAGTTAAATCTAGTAAAACAGAGATCCGACAACTAATTGGTTATATGCCGGAAAATGATAGCTATATACCAGGAGTGAGTGCTGTCAGTTTTGTTGGTTATGCAGGTGAGCTATGTGGAATGGATCGAAAGGCTGCAAGGCAAAGAGCCCATGAAGTTCTAAATTATGTTGGTATCGATGAAATTCGATACCGACCAGTTGAAACCTATACTACTGGAGTCCGACAAAGGCTGAAGTTAGCACAAGCGTTAGTACATGATCCAGATTTATTACTACTGGATGAGCCAACAAATGGTATGGATCAAAGAGGACGAGAATCAATGCTGTCATTAGTTACTAACCTTGTGTTAGAACAAAACACTAATGTTATTTTCTCTTCCCATATCTTGAAAGATATCGAATCAACCTGTACTTCTATCATAGCTCTCAACGATGGGAAAATTGCTTTGAGCGGCGAACTAAAAACCATGCGAGATAGCCAACAGATAGCCTACGAAATAGAGCTAAAAGGAGACATAGAGCCCTTTTTGGTTCAACTCGATATATTGGGTTTCAAATGTGAAAAAGTTTCTGAATTAAGAATTTTAGCCATACCTAACCAACAATTTCTTGACTCAGTACAACAGTTAGATCGTATCAGTCACCAGTTTTTTCAATTAGCATTCGAAACAAATGCGAAAATTCGTCATTTACGTCTAGTCAAACCATCTTTGGAAGATATCTTCCATCAACAGTTATCGGTCTCGCATTTGAGTTAAGGAGTTCTAGATTGGCCAAGATCATAGATGGAAACAAAATTGCAAAATCAATTCGTGGAAAAGTTAAACGACGTGTTAAGACTCTTAGTCGACCACCAGGTTTAGCTGTAATACAATTAGGAAAAGACCCGGCTTCAACTGTTTATGTCAATAACAAAATCAAAGACTGTCATCGGGTCAATTTTCATTCTGAGGTTCATCGACTAGATGAAAATGTGAGTCAAAATGATGTCTTAGAATTAGTTGATAGACTAAACAATTTACAAAAAATAGACGGTATCCTGCTACAGATGCCAACTCCAAATCATATCGATGGCCAGTCTGTGATTGATACAATTCTTCCGACCAAAGACGTAGACGGCTTAAGCTCCGCTAATCAAGGAAGATTATTAATTGGTCGTCATCAAGTTACCCCTTGTACGCCCACCGGCATTATTCGTCTGCTTGATGAGATTGGTTTGGACATTACTGGTAAAAAAGCTGTATGTATCGGGCGTAGTACTCTAGTTGGTAAACCTGCTGGGCTACTTTTGATGGAGCGCCATGCTACGGTCACTTATTGCCATTCTAAAACAGAAAACTTGGCAACTGAAACTCGAAAGGCTGATATTTTGATTGCGGCTGTGGGACAACCAAGGATGATTACATCACAGATGGTCAAGCCAGAATCAGTAATCATTGATGTTGGTATTAATCGTATTGGGCAAAATCTGGTTGGGGATGTCGATTTTGAGGCGGTGGAAAAAATCGTTAGTGCAATCACTCCAGTGCCAGGTGGGGTTGGGCCAATGACACGAGCCATACTTCTTGAGAATACACTTCGGTTGGCAGAGTCAAACATAAACTAAAGGAGTTGGCCTTGATTGATTTGATTATAGATGTTCCATGGCAAATGTGGTTGTTGGGCGCTCTATCTTTGTCTATCGGATGGGGAATTCGAGGCAACTTTGGCCATGAAATAGGTGCTGCCTTGCCTGGCGCATTAGCAGCCATGGCTATTTGTTTAACTGCTGGTCGTTCTGATTGGTTAGAGCGTATCCATTTCTTTGCTATGTTTGGTGCTATAGGTTGGTCGTTTGGCGGTAGTATGTCGTACATGCAGGTAGTTTCGTACACCCATTCCGGGCACTCACTTACGATTTTATATGGATTTGCCAACCTATTTGCTATTGGTTTCCTATGGGCGGCTCCTGGAGGTTTAGCGCTATCATTACCAGCTGTTTTGGAAAATTCACAGCTTCATCTGTTTTTTCTCCCTATCTTATTTGTTTTTATTGGATGGACGTTACAGCTGGTGATTGTAGACTTATTTCTGCATTACAACTACGATTACCAATCTTCTAGGCGACACGAAAGCCCACTCTATTGGTATGATACAGATTGGTTGGATGTTACGGTTGCTTTGGCCTCGACTTTAATTGTTGTTGTAATACGGGGTGGTTTTGATTTTGCCACCTCCTTGATTTTTCATTTAGGTGCTGGATGGTGGGTTTCTTTCTTAATATTGGTCAATTTACTCAAATTACGAATGACACCACCACGTGGTGATAATTGGTCCGGTTGTGTTGGTATAGTCTTTGGGGCAATTATCTTTTGCTTTCGACATGATCTGCCAATAATTGGATTAGCCATGGTAACAACAGGTTTTTTGGGTGGACTTGCTTTTGCCTTGGGTCAAATGATCAAACTGCTTTGTATCAAGACCAATCTGCAAGCTAACTGGCATAGCATTATGGAGCAAACACAAGGATTCCTGTTCGGATTAGCCTTGGTTGCTGGCATTAGTATTCTACGATCAACACAACCTATAGTAGACCATATTGTGGAACTTCCTTTATGGACGCACCTTTTTGCTATTATCTTTGTTTTGGTCATTTTAACATACCTTAATCATAGAAAAGCTGTTTTGACGTGGATTGAACAAATAGATGTTTTACCAGAACGGTTCTATGGACTTCCAACGACAGGTATGTTTCTTTTCTCTAGGGGGTTTTTAGGTTGGTTTGAACTTATCTATATCAGCGTTGGTCTGGCTGTATTCTATCTATTAACTGTACACCTTGAAACCCCTATTTATCTACTAACTAGTAGTTGGATGGGGAAGGGGCAGCTACTTTATATCGTTTTTATGTGGTGGATCATTACGTTTAACTTCGAACGTGCATTGCCTGGGTTTTCTCCTGGACGTATTGTTACCGAAGGTACAATCACCTTTAACGGTATTATAGCAACTGTTTTGTGCTTGGTTGCTACGATTCAGTTACCCACTGTTATAACTACTACTAAAATGCTGATCGAGGACTCGTACTTATTGGCCTTTGGGTATGGTTTTGCTATTTTAGTGATGTTCTCACTTTTGTTTTGGGCGATTACTTTAGTTCTATTCGGTCAAACGCCTATTCCCCATTCTGGTTTGCATATCCGTTTTGGCCCTAACCGAACGATTAGCAAGGAGAAACCAAAAGCTGGCCAAAATCATCCGTAGTATTTCTCATTATTTTTCTTTGTTATGCCAAAATTCAGCCATCGTCGTATGCCCAACTGAAGAATAATGTCCGTCGCTGTGCCAAGAAAAATATGGGTAATTAAGTTCATTCTTTTTGTTGAGAAAATAAGGCAAGGAATCCACGCAGTCAATGTTGTATTCTTTAGCCCATGATCTTAACCGCCTATTGGGGTATGATAAATCCAAATCACTCTCTAAGCCTGATGGCAAAACTGAATGATCTCCGATTTGTAAAGAATCGGCCACTAATAAAAGAGTAAATTTGGCTCCATCAGCTAATACCTGCCTATGGAATTGAAGTAAAATCAATTCTGTAACTTGCCAAGCTTCTCTCCAAATATCGTTTAGTGGTTCTCCATAAACCGCGAGCCAGTTCTGGCGAATATTCCAAGTGTTAGACTTGCGTTGCTGTCCACTCATTCGCAATTGTTTCATCAATCGATAAACACCACTAGCTAAAAAACTGAAGCCTATGGTTCGTCTTAGCCAGTAATGTTTTTTGTTTATAAGTCTAATCGAATTATCAATATTATCTTGTGTATGTTTACTGGCCGCAGTTAAAAAGTAGGGAGCTTTAGGTAACTCAAATGGTTCGCCCAGTTTTGGGTGGTTATTCAAGACGTCATTTTGTGGTAAGAAACAAACGACAACTTGATCTAATTTCGTCTTTTTCGAAACCGTCAAATAGCGTAAATATTGATGATATGTACCTGTGCCACCGACACCGAAATTAAAGCAAGTTATTGTTTCTTTTTTGACAGATTTACTTCCATGATATTGCTCAATGAGATGAGGGAAAGTTTGCTGACGATTGACCTGTAATCCTTCTGTGTACGAATCACCAAAAAAACCAATTTGGTTATAGCTCGTTGAGTGTTTGTTAAATCGTCGAGCATCTTCTGGGGCGAACCCCTCAGAGTTATAGTCTCGAAGTTGTATTGGGACTCCAGGTTGACGATAAACTTTCTGTCCATCCGTGAAAATAGGGGAACCGTTTCTATCTAGTTGGTATTTGACTGTCTCTTGTGTATAAATGGAAGGAGTGAAAATATTGTAAGTGATCCATCCAACCAAGGTTAATAGGTGGAAAATGACCTCAATAACCAGCCAAGTTAATAGGATCGAAAAAATAGAAAACAGAAATTGTTTTTTAGTAGATAGTTGGATTTGGTCTGTCATTATTTTTATTCTTTTCTTGGTCTGATATCTGAACGACAGCTGGTAACAATCCATACACGACCCAAAATGGGATCGCTAGTATGTCTCCTTCAGGTAGATCATTGAAAAAGAATAGTAACACCATCGACACTTTAATGGTAAGGAGAGCGACTATAAGTGAGCGAAAAAAACCGTCACTAGTCCGATTAATAGCTAGTATACCTAACCGGAAAAAAGAAAATAAAACACCCAACCACGTTAGGATACCTAACACCCCCATTTCAGCTAAAATTCTTAAATGTTCGCTATGTACTCCAAGTTGGAATTGGGCTTTGTAGATACCAGACAAGCTCGGATTTTCTTCATATATCATAGCAAAAGCTCCGTATCCATTGCCCAAAATTGGGTTTTCGAGAAACATCAAAAAGGCTTGTCCCCAGCGTAATATGCGAGATTGATTAGACGCAAATTTTAGATCAAACATGGTAAAAACGCGTTCTTGAATCAAGTTAGATGTACCAGGCAAAATGAGTAAGACCAATAGAATTACAGACACTACAATAGCAAATGCTAATTTGGGACCTAAGTTATCTTGTCGCAAATTGAGAATTAAAAATCCAATACTCAATAATAGAGCTAACCAAACCCCACGAGAGAAGCACATCAGGACACCGCATGTAAAAACAATCAATAGCGCTAGCCAAATAATACGATCATAATCAGACCGGTCGATTAGTAACTTACTCAGAACTATTAGTAGAAAGGTAACCGTAAATTGACCATAAGCAGTATAGTTAGTGAAAGGTGCCCCATTATACGCACTCGTCCACTGCCAATTATCCAGATTATAAATTAGAACAATTATTGTCCATACTACAGCTACAACTGCTGGAGGGAGAGCGACCAGACCAAGACGCCTCAAATCGACTCTGTCTTCGATTAGGCGAAAAGTCAAAAAAGAAGTCAAAATATAGACTGAGGCTCGAATTGAACCTTTAATAGAACTAATGGTGTCTGGTGAATTGATGGTAGAAACAAAGTGCATCAGTATGAATAGGATAACTGGCCATTTTAAAGGAAAGATTCTTTTGTGCAAAATTTCTTTATCTTTTCTTATTCTCCTATATGAGTGTGTAGAACCATCGAATACTAGTTGAACAAAATTTACAAAAATTAGCATTCCTAACAAGGGTTCAGTCGGTGTTTGTACTTCAAGGCTGCGGCCAGGAATAATAAAACGAAATGAGAATGGTAAGAACAGGAAAGTGACGAAAAAAGCTAATTGAGGTGATAGAAATGTAAGCACTCCTATCGCGGAAAGCAAGATCAGGATAGGTATAGAGGACTCGTAGCTTAGAGCGAGAACCACTCCGATCACGCCAGATAAGATGACGCTGCACCCAACCCAGACCAAATATTGCTGGTAGGATTGGCTCAAACCTAGAGTTTTTATTGGAAGTTTGATCAAATCTTAAGTTTACTCACCAAGAACTACTCCATATGCACCCACAACTGCCCCTTTGTGTCCGTTTTTATAATGCATGTGTCGCTCACCGATAATTGATTGTGTACTTACAGCTTCGACTGTTCCACGCACGTCCTTCAATCTCCCATCATCAAAATCCCAGCAATGGTAAGGTTTAATTTGTCCTTGAAATTGTGTTACGACTTCACCTTTTCTATTTCTAACAACAATACTAACCATGGCATCATGCTCACTTATATTCAGTATGCGAAACCAGTCATAATCCCCCGCATGAACCTCTGGAAAGAATAATCGTCGTCCAACTTGACCTCGGCCTTCTGAAGCTCCAGGCAAATCAATCAGGCTTGGTCCATTATGCATATGTCGTTCTGCAGCAATTGGTTGGTCGCTAGTTACCTCCACTGAAGATTTAACTTTGACCTCATCCATTGGTGGCGACCAACGTTCAAAGGGAGCTACTTGTTTTTCCTTGGTCCAGATTGTTTGTCCCGAGTTATCTTGGCGTGCAATTAACTTGACGTTTGCTGATTCACTAGTACTTAAATTGACAATTGCCACCCAATCTTGCCAAACTGGTCCAACTTCTGGAAAATATAGCGTCCGTGCTTCATCAGTTATTACCTGTCCATATTGGCCAACAGTAGTCTTACCACCTTGGTAGTGCATATGCCTTTCACCGCAAATGGGTTGCGTACTAATGACCTCCAAGGTTCCATTCGCCTGACGCATTACTTTTTCGTCTACATCCCAACAAGTTTTGGGTTTGATTGTATGTTGATGTTGCCAAATGGTGTGCCCTTTAACATTTCGCATGACCATATTAATCATAGCATCATGTTCACCAATGTTGAGAAAGCGAAACCAATCGTGAGCCCCTGAAGCCACTTCAGGAAAAAATAGTCGGGTTCCAATAGTTTCATATTCCTCTGCAGCACCGATTAAATCAATAATGTTGGAATCTTTATGCATGTGCCGTTCGGCAACAATTGGCTGTTCAGCATTGAACTGTACCCAAGTGTTATCCTTAATGGATTCTAAATTCGGAATCCATGACTCAAACGAGTTAATATGTTTTTCATCAGACCAGACAGGCTGGCCAGTTGCATGGTGGTGAGCTACCGCTGTAACGCGGGTAGGTTCTCGACCGACATTAATGACCTGAACCCAATCGTTCCATTGTCGACTAACTTCTGGGAAATAGAGCGTTTTTGCTGCTGCCGCTGTTGCCATAACCAATCCTGTTGACACTGTCAATCGTCTGCTTTGCTTAAATTTCTATCGTTTTGGATTATATCCCTGCTGATTATTGCTTGTCAAGCTGGTCCAAATTAACTAAAAATGTAGCTTGCAGAACTCTTAGTTCTTGCGTTACATTAGTAAGTGAAAGCTTCTTCAAATAACGAAATATTATGCAGTCCTCAAAAAACTATACTCAAACGTATCTCCAGCAATGTAAAAAGATTCTTGACACTATTGCCCAGCAAGAAAATCAAATTCATCAAGCTGCTAATTGGTTTGCTGAAACCATTTTGGCTGGACGAATGGTACACTTATTTGGGTCTGGGCATAGCCGAATTATGGTGGAGGAGATGTGGCCAAGATATGGCTCATTCCCTGGATTTAATCCTCTCGTCGAATTGTCATTAACTTATCATAACGCTGTTGTAGGTTCTAATGGCCAACGTCAGGCTATGTTTTTGGAAAATGTAACGGGCTTAGCAAAACAAATTTTACGAAACTTTGATCTCAGCGCTCAGGACAGCGGGTTGGTCATATCAAATAGTGGAACCAATATCGTACCGATCGAAGTAGCCCAAGAAATGAAAAAAGCTGGGATGCCCGTTGTAGCAATTGTGGGGCGGCAACATGCCGAAGAAAGTTCGTCGAAGCATCCTGATGGCATAAAATTGACTGATGTAGTTGATTTAGTATTGGATAATGGAGTCCCTGCTGGAGACTCCATGGTGATGATAGATCAGTTAGATACTCCTGTCAGTCCAGGCTCGACCGTTGGTGGATCCATATTGATTAACTCAATAAAAGCTGAAGTCGCAGGACGACTAACAGAAGCAGGAGTGCCTCCACAAGTATTAACTGCTTCTTGCCTTATTGGTTCTGAACGTTCGTCAAAAATATTTCAGTCAGCATACGATGAGCACGCTCATCGGCTCTCGAAGCTTTTTGCTCGTGTGGGAACAGACTAAGCTAAATGGATACTCACCAAAAATACCAAGCGATTGAAAGTTTTCTGAAAAAACTAAAAATCTTTTCTAGAAGTCTGGCTATTTTGTCGGCTATTTTAAAATGGGTCGTTTCAATTTTACCAGTATTGTGTCTAATTTTATTTTTGGATCAACTGCTTCCCATTCCGCGTATTTTTCGTATGGCTATGATGCTAGCCTTTTTTGTGTTTGTTGGCTATCAAGCTTTTCTCAGTTTCAAACCTGTTTTAAAAAAAATCTCCTTATCCACTGCTGCGTTTTGGGTTGGTCAAGCCTATCCAGAGCAAAATGATCATGTTCTAAGTGCAACGCAGTTATATCCACTTAAATCGGGAAATTCACTTCATTATTCAACCAATTTAGTGGATAAAATCGTTGAATACGCTCAAAGCTTCCTATCAAAAATCAATTTGAACTATGTCTTGAGTTCTGAAATAAAAGCTATCCAGAAATATGGTATTTATGCTTTTTTATTGCTAGTCTGCTTGACGCTAGAGCTAATATTATTCCCCAATTCGTTTGCTGAATTTGTCACAGTATTTGAAGCCGATGATCAGACGCCACTAATATCTCCCAAGATTGAAATAAGTCAAATCAGTCCTGGAGATAGCGAAATTCAATCAGGAGAATCAGTCAATTTCAGTGCTGTTGTAAACTACTCTGGTACTGGTGTTACTCTCCAATATCGGCGATTGGAAGGTGCATGGCAAGAGCACCCGATGAATAAAATTGATTCATACTACCAAACGACTATTCAGCACATCACTACACCGTTAGAATATTACGTTCAGGTGGATAAAACTCAAACGCCCAAATATCGACTAAAGGTAATAAGACAACCTACGGTTCATGAATTTCAACTCGCATTAAAATATCCGCCTTATACTCAGCGAGCTAGTGAAAAGTTGGAAATAAATCAAGGCGATTTACAAGTACTGGTCGGAACAGAGGTGTCTATCACAGGAAAGGTTAGTAGCAATGTGACGCTTGCCAGACTAGTTTTTGACACTGATGAAAAGTTGGATTTAGAATTATCGCCTGATTTTGATTTTTCAGGCTTTTTCATCGTGCAGAAGTCTGCTCAATATCATATTGCTTTGGAAGGATTTAATGGCTTGACAAATCAAAATTCCATTAGCTACCAAATTAGGGCAATAAATGACCAACGGCCACGGATTCAAATCCTAAAGCCAGGTACTGACACAGTACTAGACGATACTATGCTTGTTCGATTGCGAATTTCGGTGCAAGATGATTTTGGAGTTCAAAGCCTAAGACTAGTCTACTATATTGAAGGAACGGACATTAGTTCTAGCACTCCGAAGACTTCTCAGCTCACGTTAGTTGAGTTCGCTTCTCCTGAAACTGATACAAATTTCAACTATGACTGGGACCTCGATTTGCTACGTCTTTTTCCAGGAGATGTGGTTGTATATCATTTGGAAGCTAGAGATAATGACTCCATTTCTGGACCCAATGTCGGTAATTCTCAAACCTTTACCATCCGTTTTCCTTCTCTAGCCGAGATTTTGGGAGAAGTTGAATCTGAGCAGCAAGCCGGTATTCAGAGCTTTGAGGCTATATTTGAACAACAAGTCGCTGCTGAACAGGCGGTAGATGAACTAATTGATCGACTGAGAAAAAGCCAAGATCTTAGCCAAACAGACGAAAAAGTCTTAAAAGAAACTCTGGCCAAGCAAAAACAAATTGAAAAAACGGTCAAGCAAGAATTAGAAGAGATGAAACTGCTGACTGAACATATGAAGAAGCAACAATTATTCGATGCGGAAACAGTAGCAAAATATCAAGAGTTACAGGATTTGATGCAACAAGCTCTTTCGGAGGAGCATAAAGAACTACTCCGTCAACTATCTCAAGCAATCGAACAGCAAGATTTGAAGCAGCAGGAGAAAGAATTAACAGAAGCAAATTTTAATCAGGAACAGTTTATGCAGAAACTAGATCGCATGAAAGCATTATATCAGCAGATGCTATTACAGCAAAAACTAGAAGCTGCGGTTAAGAGAGCCGAGGATCTGAAAAACCAGCAAATTCACATAAATAGTAAACTGGCTAAGGAACAAACTGAATCAAGTCAGCGCATAGCACAACAGGAAGAACGGATTTTCTCTGGTACCCGCGATCTATTGACTGATATTGGCAAGTTGGGTCAAGAAATGATTGATCAAGCTCAAGTCAGTCAACAACAATTGAGTCAGGTAGGCAATGAGCTTCAGCGGTTGAAACAATTCGCTCAATCAAATCAACTAACGGCTACTTTACAAAAAATGGTTAAACAACTACAGAGGGGAGAAAAAAATGCAGAAACCGCTCAATCTGTAGAACAGACATTGACCGAATTATACCAAGGCCTGGATAATGCATTAGAATTTTTGCAGGGTGCTAACTCCGAAGAAACTTTAGCTGAATTACGATCAGCGGTACGTAGCACACTCTATTTATCACAAAAACATCAGCTAGTATGGGAAAAGACAAAGTCCATCTTGATGATAGGAAAAGGCCGTTATCTAAAAGGAGAAATTAGCCAGTTACAACGCCTAGCCGCAACGGAAATTGGCTTAGCAAATGGAACGGATACTTTGGCTTCAAGGTTGTGGGAACTGGGTAAACAGCAAATGCAGATTAAGCCTGAATTGATTTGGGGACTGGAAACTGCTAGCGATGCATTTAAACGATCTGCTAAAGCACTAGAAGATCGGCAACCTAGTTTGGCTAGCCCAATCCAAAAACAGGGATTAGAGAAACTGAATCAAGTTACACTGGCCCTATTAGATGCTATGAATCAGATGAATATGCAGATGGGAGCTGGTAGTATGGAGAACATGCTGGAGCAATTACAACAGCTAACCCAAAACCAAGAAAAACTGAATGAAATGGCCCAGCAGCTTAGTCAGCAAATGAGACAGAAAGGAAAATTACCCGGTCATCAGGAGATGATACAACGTATGGCTTATGAACAACAGATGATACGAGAAGCTACCGAACGACTGGCTAAGATGGCTGAACAAATGAAACAACTATTAGGTGATTTAGAGGGTATTTCTGAAGAGATGAAAACTGTCGAATCTGAATTAAAAAGTCAAAATTTAACTCGGGAGGTTCTCGACAAACAAAAGCAAATCTTAACCCGAATGTTAGAAAGTACTAAATCCTTACAAAAAAGAGAAGAAGGCAAAAAACGGAAGGGCGAGGTTGCAAAGGCGACCTTAGTAAAACCCCAAATCTCACCGCTTGATCCCGAATTACTGCAAAAGATAACTGAGGTTCAGAAAGGTTTGAAATCAGTCGATTTTCAGCAAATCCCCATCCAGTATCGTCAACAACTCAAGGATTATTTTCGAGTTTTATCCCAACAGCCTTCCATTGCACCTTAGCCAGTAGTTTATGTCAATTCACTATAAAGTGTTTTAAGTCGACGAATATATTCACGATCTCTTCTTTCCACGGTTTCGTCAAAATTTTCTGGTTCCAAGAACCACGGTGTTCCTTCAACGATCCGGTTTTTGATTTTATCTGACATAGGATCTGCTGACTCATTCAACATTTTTGGTGCTATTCGGGCTGAATATGGCCATTTCCAGATACCAGCTAGATCGTAATGAGACATTGGCCCCTCATGTGGCATCCGAAAACCAAATGTAGCCTTGATTCCCTTCTCAATTTCCTCCGCTGTAGCGACCTCTTCCGCCCATAGCTGGAGGGCTTCTTGCTCCATAGCAGCTTGAATTCGGTTGATCAAATAGCCAGGTATTTCTTTTTTTACTCGAATTGGAATACGATTGGTTGCTTTCATCAGGCTGTAAATAATCTCGTGCGTATTTTCTGAGGTGTCTGGTGTACCAGCGACCTCAACTCCTGGTACAATATGCGGAGGTGCAAAATAGTGAGTTAGGCCAATTTTGTCTTGTCGCCCGATTCCTATACCAATTTCGCTCACTACAAAACTAGAAGTGTTGCTGACAAAAATAGTATGCGGTGGACATAAACGGTCTAGATCTTGGAAAATTTTTTGTTTGTCTGGTAGGATCTCCACAATAGCTTCTGTGACGAAGTCGCTCTTGTTAGCAAGCTCGGCTAAGTCAGTAGTCAATGTGATTTTGTCAAAAGCTTCCTTAGCCTGTTCAGGCGTAATCAAATCCTCCTCGATAAAGAGCTTTAAGCTTGATCGAATCTGTTTCGCTGACTGGTCAAGGATAGACTCCTTCAGATCTTGGATAATAGTCGGATAGCCTCCCCACAAGGCGAAATTGATAGCAATACCAAATCCCATAGTTCCACCACCAACTACACCAACTTGTTTAATGTCTTCTTGATTCATTTGTTCCTCCGAAGTTTTTTCGATTTAAGAAGGTATCAAAGCCTCATGGGAAAAATCCTTCCCGTGGTCTAATCATCATAGAGAACAAATAGGTCTGGAAATTTAGTTCCAAATCTAAATATCTATTTAGAGGCTTCTTTTGAATGATTTACTAAACTCTATTGTGAAGATGAAAGTTTGACCTCGATTCATCTAGCAATCTTGACTCCCACCAAGCGACGAACTCTTCGTCGCTTACATCTGCACTTAGTCCTTTTGCTTCCATACGTTTAATGTGTAAAGTTTGCATTTTGTTCGCTTCTGCAGCAACTATTTCCGGGTTTTCTGTTATGGTTCCCTGATCTCCATAATTATTAGTCCAAGAATCTAAAAGATCGGAAAGATAAGCTAAATCTTTTCTAATTTTGTTATCAGTTGCTCGATTATCTATTTCATATGGATCTAGCATCAGGTCATAAAACTCTTCGTAAGGTCGATTTGGCTCTAAAAAATTTTGCTGAGCATCCGACAGTAAACCAATTCTATTTAAAAGAGGTAGTAGTGTCCATAATGGATATTGTTGTTTCTTGTAACCGTTGAATTGCATATATGGGCGGTCTGGATGATGATTACGTATATATTTCTGTGTTTTTGTCCTCACACATCGAATACGATCTACGGTGCCATCGCACCGGTCCCTAGCTGAAACAACATACTCTCTTTCTTGTGCATCTTTTCCCAAAAAAACATTACCTTCCATTCCTTCTGGTATATCCAAACCACATAAGGACAGAGATGTTGGTGCAAAGTCAATACCACTAACCAAATCATCACAAATAGAACCTTCACCAATTCTGTCCGGCCAACGAACGATACAAGGAATACGAATACCTCCGTCATACAAAAACTGCTTGTCCCGAATATGAGCACGACCATGATCACTAATAATAAAAACAATTGTATTACTTTTCAGGCCATCTTTTTCCAAGC
>JAYZAL010000103.1:0-13223 GCA_036339735.1 Candidatus Poribacteria bacterium | reverse complement strand
CGAACATCAAATTCAATACCTTTTGTCCAGTACCAATGTTCCAAATTATTCCTAATATCTTCGACTAATCCAAATTCTTTTTCTACACTGTTTAAGGTGCTATTAACACCATTACCAGCAGCAGTTTTTGCCTGGTTAGGTGATTGAATAAAAGTTGCTGTAACAGTTTTCGTTTGTTCATCTATGAATCCCGAAATTCCTTGGTCAGGTTGCCAGAAAGCAAAAAAGAACAAGTCGTCAACCTTTTCGAATATGTTTGGCTCACCGTAAATATCCTTGATCGTTTTAAATGAATCACCTAAGGTAATACCACCAGCTCTGAGACCCGGCACTATCAATAGTGAACGAGTAACAATTACAATATTTGATCGTTTTACTGCAGGTGCTATTCCATCTGAAACGATTACTTGAATTGTAACTTCACCTTCTTGAGTGGGGACTTGCCATTCAATTTCGGTTTTAGGTCCCTCTTCAAGAACTACATCGTCCATTTTCCACGTAAAAATCAAGGAGTCTTCATTGGGATCAACGGCAAGTAAAGATAACTGCGATATTTCGCCCGCACTAACTTTTTTGGGAATTCTCAATTCAGTAATCTCAGGAGGTTCATTTGGAGCTTTAACCAAAATTTGTTTACTACGAGTAGTCGGTTCAGAAATTCCATCACTAATAAATACTGAGACAGTAAATGAATCTGGTTGATCCGGGGCTATCCAAGTGGCGGTTCGAGAACTACTTTCTACTATTTGCCCTTGGCTAATTGACCAAGTATAGGACAGAGAGTCACCTTCTGAATCTCTAGCGATCACGTGAAATTCGGTTTTTACACCAACCAAAACTTCGGCAGGAACAATCAGTCGATCAATTATGGGAGAAGTATTAACCGTCTCTTGACTGCAAGACAAGAAAAACGAAGATCCTAATACGACGCAGATTTGGGTCAAATCTACAACCCATCTGTGAAGATTGTGTCTTAGAAAAAACATTTAAGATCTCAGTCATCTACCTGTAGGTGGGAATACCAATTTTGTACAACCTTCACTGCTAATCTCAA
This sequence comes from Candidatus Poribacteria bacterium, assembly GCA_036339735.1. Lineage (GTDB taxonomy): Bacteria > Poribacteria > WGA-4E > WGA-4E > UBA9662 > TMED15. Next base: position 12,169 of record JAYZAL010000103.1, on the reverse strand, counting down.
AGCTTTTGCACGATGGCTAATCTGGTTTTTAACAGTTAACCCCAATTGTGCAAAGGTCTCGTTATACCCTTGTGGAATGAAGATTGGATCATAACCAAATCCTTTGTTGCCCACTGGTTCAGTCGTGATGCTACCTCGACAGATAGCTTCAACCACTTCAATCTTCTCATGTCGATCAACAATAGCAATAGCACACTGAAAGTAGGCTGTACGCAACTCTATATTTCTCAGATTTTGCAGGATTTTTTGATTTTTATCTTCATCTGTAGCCATTTCTCCAGCATAACGAGCAGAATGTACTCCTGGAGCTCCATCAAGTGATTCTACAACTAAACCAGAGTCATCTGCGAGGGACAACTCATCTGTGGCTCTAGATACTGCTAATGCTTTACGAATGGCATTACCAGCAAATGTTTGACAATCTTCGATCATTTCTACATCAATACCCGCCTCAATTAGCCCAATTGCTTCAAATGAACCATCGAGAATCTGCCGAATTTCGGTTACTTTTTTGACGTTATTGGTCGCAAGAACTAACTTCATTCAGATCTTCAATAATGAGTCTTTTTTGTAAACGAATTAAGTCCCGTATTCCGGACTCGCCTAGCTCAAGTATTTCGTTAAGTTCAGTTTTTGTAAAAGGCTCTTTTTCTGCTGTCCCTTGAACTTCAACAATTTTTCCTTTCCCTGTCATTATAATGTTCATATCAACTTCAGCATTAGAATCTTCCACGTAACAAAGATCCAGCATCGGCCGGTTATCAAGAATACCAACGCTTGTCGCAGCAATGTTATCAATAATCGGCAGATCTTTAATTCGTCTTCGATCAATCAGGAATTTACATGCGTCCCAAAGTGCAATAAATGCACCGGTAATAGCGGCTGTACGTGTTCCACCATCAGCTTGAATAACGTCACAGTCAATCCAAATAGTCCTCTCACCCAAAGCATCCAAGTCAGTAATAGCTCGTAAGCTCCTACCAATTAACCTTTGTATTTCCTGTGTTCGGCCCCCGATTCTGCCACTTGTGACTTCCCTTCTCATCCGTTCAGATGTAGAGCGAGGAAGCATGGAATATTCAGCAGTTACCCACCCTCGGTTGCGAATATTCTGCTCTTTCATAAAACGAGGTTGCCCATTTTCCACGGAGGCATTACAAATAACTTTGGTATCGCCCACCGAAATCAAGACTGAACCTTCTGGGTGCTTAATATAATTACGTTCAATGCGAACAGGTCGCATTTGGTTAGGTTCTCTTTTATCAATTCTTTTCATTTTTCATTTGGAATTTATTATACGGTCTTCTAGTGTAACCTAGCAGGTAAGGCCTAGGATGAAAGGAAATGAGTGAAATTATCACTGAGTAGTCTTCCAACATCTCGTTCAATCTCGGATTCGTTAATTTTCCAACCAGAATCAAGCAGAATACTATATTTTTCAACTAGGACACTACTAATAATTTGTCGTGAATGAGTCCACTTATAAATCAACTGGTCCATAACGCGTGCGTCAGAGTGCTGAGGGATGACACTTACTCCTAACAGTTCTATTCTTTCTCGCGTTATTTCTTCTACGATACTTGGGTTATTGACAAACCACCAACAACCAAAAATCATCAAGTTTGGGAATTTACGTGCTAGTACACACAATTCATGCTGATTTTCGCGGGCCAAAACGGTAGATAAAAATTTGTTCGATGGATTTTCTTTTAATAAGTTCTCGAGACAGGTTAGATCTGCTTTGCCAAGTCCATCTCCAGCCAATCGAAGCTGTGGATTGACAGAACGTTTCACCCCAATCATTAAAGCAAAAGGTAAATCATATTGGCGAGAAATTGGCAATATACATTCTTGAATCATTTGTCCACGAATCGAGGCTTCTGGGTAACAAAAGTCAGGTGGGAGAGAAACAGCCATATATCTCGGCTTTATTCGTTTGATCCAATCGCCTAGAAATTTACAAATCTGGTGTTTAGACTTCTGTGACAAACCGTTAGAATAATCACCATCTACTTGGTAACCTAATGATTGCAGAGTATCAATTCCTGTTTTTGCGTAGTCATTCAATAGTGGATCAATACGCAAAGCAGATTGAAAGCGAGGATCTTCCCCTTGGTATGTCGACCAAATTTCACGTTCAATTGGATCAAATGGATCATTAGTCATTACGACTGACTTAACATTAGCTAGACTAAAGCTTTTGTCTACAAACTCATCGACAGTTAGGTTGTCAAAGAAATTTCTGTACTCCCTGAGATTACGAGCGGACAAATCTAAGCCTAAAGATTTCAGGGTAGTAACAACACCGCGGCATGCTTCGCTAACTGGGGAGTTTTCAATGAAGAGCGTTTGCCAAACTAAGTCCGCTTGTTCTTGTTTAGATTTTGCCCAGAATTCATCGTATGTAATACTTGACAGGCGAAAAGTTTCGGCGACTAAATAATGATACGTTAAAAGGTCGTCTATACCCCAAAGAAGAAACTCTCCAAACGCAGGAGCAAAAAGATGTGTGTGAATATCAACGACAGGCTGTTCATTCACTACACGATTGACAACTTGAGCTAGTTGTTGATTCTTAAGCATCAAAATTAGAGTTCAAACTCCTCCTCTTCATCTAGTTCCGCTTGAACATTTACTTTAGGTCGTAATAATTCATCTATGAACATTTGGAGTCCAGAGTTCCCTTGTGAAACAGATCGTAATTTACTTAGTGTTTGCTTAGATTCTTCATCATTAAATTTTGCTATCGCATCAGCCAAAGTTAACTGTACAGTTGGATTTTGTTCTGTAGAAATGGCACTCAACAACATCCGTTTGGCATTCTCGTTGTTTATATTCCCCAAAGCAGATGCTACTATGTCTTTAACGTTAGCGTTTCCATTCGCATAAGCTACCATTAGCGGCTCAACAGCCTGTGCGCCAATTTGACTTAATGTTGAACCTGCCTTGAAGCGAATACCAGGTATTTCTGCCTCGTCTTTGACTACCGTTATCAATTCAGGGATTGCCGAAGTCGTTTTTAAAGCACTTAAGATCGAGAGGCAACTTCGTCTAATTTCAGGATTTGGTTCATAGATGCGTTGCATATACCGCTGCGTCAAATCTGAAATTCGGCCATCTTTCATTATTTCTTGGTTGAAAGTGGAACTCGGAGATTCTGCAGCAGTAGCCACCAGTTGTTCTAGAGCCGCAACGGCTGGCTGCCTAAGCGGTCCATCCTTTGCTTCAACATGTGCAATTAATTGATCCAACGCAGACTGGTTAGTAAGTTGACTCAATGCTTTTACTACCGCCACCTTGACGCCACTCAACTCTGTAGTTTGTAAAGTAATTGGTTTCTGATACTGAGAAAAATCTTTTACGGCTTTCTTGTAGTCTTCAACTGACTCAATATTTCGTTCATCAATCACACTAGAAATGGTTTGACCAATAAGCAATCCAGCTTTTTCAGCAGGTGAATCCGGTACAATGTCAGTTATTTCTCCGCCTGCTCTGACTGTTAAGCCTGGTTTATCCCCACGTCGGCGAACCGAGAGTTTTATCCTTGTACCATCAGATAACTCGAACGTTACCTGATTATCTTTCCTCATAGCCTTATTCACAATTCTGTTGAAGGATATCCCAGAGGTTAGTGGGATTTCACCGGTAATATGGGAAAGCAAAGCACCAGTTTCGATGCCCGCTTGATCTGCTTTAGAACCAGAATCCACCAATTTAACCGCAACACCGCTTACTGCCCAACGGTTTTCGAGGTCGCCATCCAACCTCTGTACAGTTATGCCCATTTTAGTATCTTGGTATTCCATCTGACTACACCCAAAGAAACTTAGTCCAATTATCAAGAAAAATGGTACAAATTGTTTTCTCATTATCATTTTTTCGTTCTAGAACAGTCTTGATTTATAAGTTAATTTTAATCTGACGCCGTGTATCTTCCTTCAAAATTTCTATCAAGGGAACTACAGCATCAGTATTACCAATCTTTCCTAACGCTTCTATAGCATCGACCCGCAAAGCTGAACCCTTATTCTGTACGATTTCGATCAGCCGGTCAACCGCAACTGAATTTGGATCTTCCACACCGATTTGACCTAAAGCTGCCACAGCTAGTTGACGAACTTCCCCTTCTTCTTGATATTTTGTATTACTAAGATAGAATCTTTGCACCCAGTTCTGAACTGGTCGTCGACCATCGATAACAGCCACCAATTCTGAGATGGCCTCAGTGTTACCAATTTCTCCTAAAGCTTTGACCGCATTAAGACGTGTCTCCATTCGATTGTGCTTAAGTAAAGCTTTCAACTCTTCTACAATCGGAAGGGTATATGTCGCATTAACTTTCGCTATTGTAGAAAAGACTATTTGAGCATCATGACGATCCCGATTATCTTTGGATTTTATTGCTTTCCTGATCAATGACAACAGCTTACTTTTATATTTGCTCTGATAAATCTGAACTAAGGCCGATAAGGTTGACTCTCGTAGCTCATCAGAAGATACTCTCAACGTTTCAAAAATAAAAATTTCTAGGTATTTACCAGGATTTTCTTGATATGCTTTGAACAAGAAAGCTCCACGTTCCTTCGGGCGAGACTGAAGCTTCAATTGTTCGAAAGATTTGTTAATTTTGTTAGTTTCCAGCCATTTCTCCCAAGATGACCTGCGGTTAGGTGAATATAACGATGGGGAGTTGTAGTAACCGAAAAGGTAGTTAGCTTCAGGGTTAGTTGGTTCAGAATGTATGGCAAGATAAAACTCCCTAACAGCTCTTTCTTCCTTTCTTCGTTTATCGGACTTAATTAACTCCTTGCCTTTTGAAAGATTCTCATTTTGGTCGCCACACCCCATTACAAAAAATGGAAATACTGCTAATATTATCAAGTAGAATGCTGCAGGCACAGTAAATCGGGGATTTTGACAATGGCAATATGTAGTTGTCTTCATTATTAGCAATACTCTTTTGTTAGCCGAGCATGGCTTCGGCTATTTAGTCTACTTTTTATCCATAGTTTTGGTTGAAGTCTGAATTTCTTTTTCTAAGGTAACCATAGGGCTTTGTTTGAATCCCCAGCGCTCGTAGGCTTCAATGATAGCCGCCTCAGACTCAGGGATATCAATTTTCAACTTTGTTAACCCAATTTTGCTCCCGACTTGTTCTGCCATTTCGATTAGCCTGCCCGAAACACCAAATACACGAAACGGCAGCGCAACCAATAGATCGGCCAATTTGCCAACTGAATCTTCAGAAGATTTTCTCTCAATCCGAATTTGACCGACAGCATAACCACTTGCATCTGCTACTAACCGAACTATACTCTTATCTTTTTCCTGATCAAGATCATGTACTAAAGATTCAGTAACGGCTTTCAGTTGTTGGTCAGGGAAGCAATAAGCCTGTAAGTCCTTTGCGTCTTCTAATTTGGCTTGACGAATACGGAGTTTCGCAACTACTTCAAACTCTTGTTCTGCCATATCTGTTAGCTATCCATTTATTTTATAGGTGTTGTCTAAACTTGGCAAATACTTCTTGCTAAATACGGACACCCGCTCTACATTTTAATGGAAAGATAAAAACCACGCAAGGTTTTTCAATAAACGACTGTCTAATATCGGCTTCTTTCATATCGATCAATTAATTGAATCAAGATGAATTAACTAGCTAAATCCTCACCAATACGTAATTGGCGTTCAGCATTAACCACATCCCTGTTGATTTTTTCAATGCAATTTTCTAACTTCTGATTTAAAGGAAGGTGCTCTTTGAAAGCCCTTTTCATTTGGCGAAGTAGATCGATAACCATACGAAATGTACGGACGAAATCCCCGTCCGATAAGTCTGCGAGTTCTTTGAGCGTTTCAAATTTACAACCACGGCTCCACGACCAAATAGAAGCACTGAGAACTGTTTCTAAACGTGGTAGAGGATCAAGAACACCAAATTCAAACTCAATGGTTCGCACACGACTTAATACTTGGTCAGCAGCACCTAGTAGTTGACGGATCTTTTTATCTTTGATTTTAACGTATGACAATCTGTCTTTCCGACGCTCACAAACGATTGCGGTTATTAGAACGTTGATTTCATCTTCGCTTAACTCTTCAAATAGGCCAGAAAATAGTAATTCAGTAATCTGTATTTCGTAACCATTAATCTGCGCTGCAACTTGTCCACGTGCCAGTAATCGATATTCATCTATGTAGCCTAACTTTCTCAAAATGCCGATGCGAAGCTGGATCTGCTTTTTTTGATACGAACTGACATTTTCTCGCTCAGACCTCAAGGTACTGGATTTTTGGTCAAACTGCTGTCCTTTTTGATATAGCTTCTTGCAAGGTGATTTGAAGTCACAATCATGACACAAATTTTCCGTCAGTTGATGTGTGATCAAACTTCGATCCCTATTTAGGCGAGCTAATCGCTTGCGACGAATACCTTGTCGTTTTCTTCCTCTTTCCCGACGCCGGATTCCTCTTTCTTTTTTCTTCAACTCTTGGTACCGCTCATCAGCCTGAATAACAAGATCAATATAACTTGCAATCTGTTTGTTCGGTTCTTTCCCATGAATACAACTCGGCGCGGCAAGATTTTGCTGCCGTTGCAGGGTATGATTTAACTTTTGATCAATTTTTTGAATACGCTCTACGTTTTGGTAGTTACTTAGGCTTTGAGTGCAAACTTCGTAGATCTTTCCCTGATATTTACTACATAAGTTGAGAATACTATTATAAGATAAGTTGAACTGACTCCTAATGGGTTCAATATTACCTAACGTAGTTGTTTCAATTTGATCGAGATCAGAAAACTGAGGGTCAACAGTCGCGTAGGTATAGCCAATTTCATCGATGCCGCGTCGTCCGGCTCTTCCAGCCATCTGGTGATATTCTTGCGCTTTCAGGTAACGGAAGCTCACACCATCATACTTTTCTAAGCTATCAAAAATGACGGTACAAGCAGGCATATTGATCCCAACTGCAAATGTTTCGGTAGTAAAAAGCAACTGAATCAAGCCGGATGCAAACAACCTTTCAACAACTTCCTTCAAGGTTGGCAACATACCAGCATGGTGATATGCAACACCGTTACGTATTAACCTGCGAAAGTCATTCACATTAGGTGTAGAGTAAATGTTGAAGTCTCGGCATAATTTATCAAATTGAGCCAAAATCTTCTTGCGTAGATTCGTATTGACAAAATAATCACCTGAAGCGTACTGCTGTGCATTGACCTCACACCGTTTCCTACTAAAGCAAAAATAGAGACACGGTAATTGGTCTTTCTCGACCACGTAGTTGACCAACCCCCTAACAGAAGTCTCGGGGCGATATTTTCTCACACCCGACCTGTCAAGATACGTACTGTCAAGCTTTGCTTTTTGCAAATCACTGATATTACCCAAACCATATCCCTGAATATAAAGCGAATGCTTGAGTGGAACAGGTCGTCGGTTTTCTTCAATGACCGAGATGGGTATATCACGAATTTCGTTCATCCAACCAGAGAATTGATCGATGTTGGAAATCGTAGCACTAAGACAGACAAACTTAATGTGCTGAGGTGCAAAAATTAAACTTTCTTCCCAGACCGTCCCACGAGCACTATCATTTATAAAATGAACTTCGTCAAAAATCACATAAGAAACGTCACCGAGACGAGATATATCATCAAAGATTGTATTGCGAAAAATCTCGGTCGTCATAAAAAGAACGGGTGCAAATTGGTTAATCACCACATCACCAGTAACAATACCAACTTGGTCTCCGTACAGGTTGACAAAATCCCGATATTTTTGGTTGCTGAGTGCTTTGATTGGTGTAGTATAGATGATTCGTTGATTCCTTCCAACACATTGCTCAACAGCATATTCAGCGATAATAGTTTTTCCAGCACCAGTTGGTGCGCTGACTATGACTGACTTTTGACGATTGATAGCGTGAATAGCTTCTGTCTGGAAAGAATCGAGGTTTAAACCTTTGTATATCATACAAAAAAGATTATAACTTGCCCTATTTTTCTTGTCAATTAGGCGAGTAATTTGATAAGCTGTGAAAGAATTTAGCGCATTTCAGTTTACATGACAATTTGGCGATCTGAATGGATCTGTATAAATCTACGCCGCTTTTGTCTTGTTAGATAACTACTAAACAAAGAGGCGAGGTCTCACCAAAAAGTATGAGTCAGTCAAAAAATGGGCGTTCTGCGAAAAAGAAACAAAAACATCCAAAAACTACGACTATCTCTAACGAAAACAAACAATTACTTGTTGAAGAAATACCCGACCAGATCCAATCTTTAGTTGCACCTGAAATTCAGAACTCATCTTTGGAAGTTGCCTTGGCGACTGATATGCACTTCAGCGGCGACTACGGCGAAGATTGGCTATTAGTCACCCAAACGAGTCTCTTTGCAGCTCAACGTAATGGTGCTCCAGATTACCAAATCAAAGAAGTAAACCTGGCCCAGATAGAACAAGTTGAAATTTTGAAGTTGCATGGATCAAATATTCTGAAAGTACGAACGTCTGATCAAGGTTTTGAATTGGCTAGATACTCCAAACGGCAATCAGACAAATTTAGTGAAGCCAAATTCAAAATTGAGGAGCTAATCCCTTCTAAAGACGAACAAATTCAGAAAGCCAATGCCGGCCGATCAGACAAAGGTCGAAAAACTCGGTGTGGCCAATGTGGGCAAGCCATACCACATTGGTCAGAGATTTGTACAGCATGTATCGATAAAGGGAAAGTATTATCCCGTTTGTTGAAGTATGCTATTCCACACTGGAAGCCATTAACCATCGGTTTTTGTATGATGATAGTGCTAACAACTATTGGTCTAGTACCTCCCCTAATCAATCAAAGGTTGATGGATGACGTGTTGGTTCCAGCCACTAGTGCGATTAATAATCAACAATCTGTTCCAGCTGAATTCAAGGCTAACCTGTTCCTTTGGGTTGGTTTGATGTTTGGCATTACGATAATCACCAGTGTTTTCGGGGCTGTGCGTAGTTACATCATGTCTTGGGCAGGTCAGCATATAACTCATGACCTACGGACACAGGCTTATCAACACCTCAACACTTTGTCCATAGATTATTATCATAAGAAAGACACAGGACATATCATGGCTCGTATGACTCATGATGTAGATCGTCTACAAGATTTTGTCACCGACGGGTTACAATCGATGGTGCGTTCTAGTATCATGGTTGTTGGGATGGCTTGTATTGTGCTGTGGAAAAATTGGCAACTATCCATCTTGTCTATGTGGACTATTCCATTGTTAGTCACTTTGACTTTCTTGATCGGCAAGATATACGGAAGATTTCACCGTATTGTTTGGCGTCGAATAGAAAAAATCAGTTCCATACTAGCTAGCACTATACCTGGTGTTCGGGTTGTCAAAGTCTTCGGGCGTGAAAACGACGAGGTGGAGCGTTTTAACGAGCGTAGCCAGCATGCTCTAGAAGGTGGCTTAGCAGTTAGTAAAATCGGTGCTTTTTATCACCCCACCATGCATTTTCTAATGACTTTAGGCATTTACCTCGTCTGGCTGTTTGGTGGCCTAGAAATTTTAGAGGTCGACGAATCCGGACAGCAAAAATTTACCATTGGTGAGTTGACGATGTTTATCAGCTACATGTGGCAATTTATTGGCCCCGTGAGAGAATTAGCCCATATGAACGAGCGGTTTATACGGGCGGCAACCTCAGCTGAGAGGGTATTCGAGTTACTAGATACGGTGCCTGATGTAGCTGATAAAACAGAGACAACTGATCTCCGAAATATTAGAGGAGAAATTGAATTCAAAGATGTAGTATTTTCGTATGATGGTGAAGCGAATGCCCTAGATACTGTTAGTTTTCACGTTAAGCCAGGTGAAATGATCGGTTTGGCTGGGCATAGTGGAGCAGGTAAAAGTACACTAATCAATTTGATAACTCGGTTTTATGATGTTAACAGCGGGCAAATACTGCTAGATGGTTGCGACATTCGCGACATTTCAATCGAATCGCTGCGCAGTCATATTGGTGTGGTCCTACAAGAACCTTTTCTATTTAAAGGTTCGGTTGCGGAGAACATTAGCTACAGCCGACCAAATGCTTTGCCACACGAGATTATTTCGGCCGCGAAGGCTGCCAATGCTCATGATTTCATTGTCCAATTCCCTGATGGTTATGATACTGTGGTTGGTGAGCGGGGTACGCGCGTATCTGGCGGAGAGCGTCAGCGTATCTCGATCGCACGAGCGATTTTAAAAAATCCGAGCATATTGATTTTGGATGAAGCTACATCCTCAGTGGATACAGAGACCGAATCCAAAATACAGGAAGCTTTGGAGCGCTTAGTCCAAGGTAGAACCGTTTTTGCCATTGCTCACAGACTTTCAACTTTGAAGTACTCAGACCGTTTATTGATTTTGGATCACGGTAAAATTGAAGAATTTGGTACACATGATGAGTTACTAGCTATGGATGGTATATATGCGGGCTTATGTCAAAAACAGACTGAGCTGTCGCAGATTCGGGCCGTTTAAACTTTTCATACAATTTGTCCCTAGTTTATATTTTAGATGTCAAAATGATCAGGACTTTAGGGTTAGGCACTCCAGTTGAAGCGGTACATCTATTTCTAGAAATACTGTATTTGACTTTGATCCGTGGGAATTTGCTTAGATTTGAATTGGTATATAACTAAACTGCGCCTAAGAAATATATTTTAAACTCGCAATTAAAGTAACAAGAGGAAATTTTGAAATCTAAAACCATCATTTTTACAGATAAAGAACAAGCTGAATTAATCGAAATCGATTTGCCTGATGAACCTGGCCCAGGCGAATTTATGATACGAACTCGCGTAACGTTGATGAGTATGGGAACAGAACTAGCGTGTTACAAAGCTGATTCTGAGGTAGGTAGCCACTGGCACGGGTGGGTTAAATATCCATTTTTTCCTGGTTACAGTTGTGTAGGAGAAGTAATCAAAGTAGGAGTAGAAGTAGAAAATATTAGTATAGGTGACCGAATTTTCCATACGACTTCACATCGAGAGTATGCAAACTTACCAATTCCATCTGATCAGGTGGTAAAAGTGCCCATGGAAGTCAGTGATGATGAGGCAGTCTGGAGCAAATTAGCGACCATTACACAAACTGCTGTCAGGCAAGCCGAGCATGCAATGGGAGACACCGCACTAGTAATTGGCTTAGGCCCGATCGGACAATTGGTAACCCAATATCTTCGATTGTTAGGATTAAGCGAAATTTTGGTAGTTGATCAGGTATCTAGCCGAATTGACTTAGCCTTGGCCCTCGGCGCTACTGCTGGATTTCAAGGCAGTGCTGCCAACGCTAGAGACTTCGTTTTAGAATACACCGACGGTCGTTTGGCAGATACCGTTTACGACGCCACTGGCCATTTCTCTGTATTGCCTTTAGCGTTACCATTAGCGAAGCAATACGGTACGGTAATACTTTTGGGAGACAGTCCTCACCCATCTAAACAGCACTTAACACCCGATTTACTGACGCGGCAGATTCGTCTGATTGGCACTCACAACGAATCATTACCACCCAGTCATTCGTACTGGACACCAATTCGTCAACAGAGATTATTCCTACGCTATCTTAAACGAAAGCAAATGAAAGTTGCAGGCTTGATAACACATCGTTACAATCCTAGTCAAGCAAGCCAAGTTTACCAACAGTTAAATCAAGATCGGTCCGATAGCATCGGAATCGTCTTTGAATGGTAATCAAGCTGGAAGTTAGTCTGTAATTACCTATCCTACTTGTTTTTTACACATATTGAATAGTTCATCATTTGTTGCTTAATAATTCGTGTATACTCCGTCATTTTTGTAGCTGGATTTTCTAATCATCATGTTTTGAGAAATCGCACTAAACATTTTAGGTTGATTTGAAACTTTCTTTCAGTAACAAGATGTATATAGTTTTTCCTACTCTCTAAACTAGGTAGCAAGAGTCGGAAAAGCCAAGTCGATTCTTACGCACCAACGCTGAAATCCGGTGTACTCATTCGTTTGATGTTGAGATACTTGTTACTTAGCAGTGTGAAAAAGAAAGAAGTGCTAGCCAAAAATGAACATTTATCCTATTTGAAGGAGTTGATGAAGTTTTCGCTTTCTGTTATAGATATAATCTATAGTTGCCTAC
>JAYZAL010000102.1:0-11601 GCA_036339735.1 Candidatus Poribacteria bacterium | reverse complement strand
TTCCGTAATGATAATATTATCACTTTCGTACCATCGTATACCATTTGCTACTAGGATTAGATCCTATATTGTATTTTTGGTAAAAGCAATCTTGCTGCTAGTAGAACCGATTGGTTTGACTGAATTCGTGCGACAGAGTTCGATCTCCAGCAACAAAAGTGAAACCTCTTCGAAACCGTGCCTAGTTGCATGAGAAAGAAAAAGAATTCATTGAATTTTGTGTGCGAAGAGAAATTGGCGTTACACCCGAATGGTTCAGATAAATGTATCTTTCAGTAGTTGGAAAAAATATTCGCCACTTTTGTTGGTTCGTGGAATATATTATTTTATTTTTTCTTGATAAGAATCAAAAAAATAGAGTGCCAAGTAAACCTAGGTGAAGTGGTCTTCGTCCAATCAAAATTGGTGGAAGTGTTTCGGGAAAGTGAGTGAAGTCTAGTACAGAAGCTTGAATTCTATCGCAGTAGGTTGCTGAGCTACTCTGATTATAAATCAACTCCCTTCAAGAGGGAAATTACGAAGCCAAGAAGATTTTTCTGGAGGATATGACCGAATGGACAAAGGACCTTTTCATAAGGACGAAAATGACAAAAATTTTGACAACAAAGAAGATGAGGATGATAACGATTTTTCCCCATTGTCAGCCCCAACAGATTTGACGAATGAGGGCCAATTGATTACTAATTTCAAACGTAGTGGGGACAATAGTGAAGCCTCCAAAGATGAGGCTTTTTCATATCTTCAAGAGATTGCAAAAACTCCTTTACTTACACCGAAGATAGAAAAAGAGCTGTTCGCAGAATTCGGACACCAGCGCAAAGAAGTTACTCGCTTATTAGAATGCTTTCCGGCTTCGATTTTGGAAAATTCTAAGCCTAAGGTTAATCGTAGACGCTGTAACAAGGATGGTCTAACTGGAGTAGAAGCTTGGTGGACCCCAATGAATATTTCAGTTGTTATGGAAAATATGGAAAACGAAATTCGGGCTTACAAATTACGTATGTATGGGGATTTCATGCCCAGTTTTCAGGGGATTGAAGTAAATGATGAAATAGAAGACGATTTCATTACCAAACCCATACTAGAAAAATTGTGGGTAGAATTGAACCGCGCAGTAAGCCATGTTCAGGAAACCAAAAACGCAATCGTTCAGGCTAATCTTTTACTTGTGGCTAGTATTGCGAAACAGCATAACCACAGTAAATCTGCCTTGACGTTTTTGGACTTGATGCAGGAAGGAAGCATCGGCCTGATGAAGGCAGTGGAAAAGTTTGATTTGTCCCGCGGCTTTCGCTTTAGCACCTACGCAACTTGGTGGATCATGCAAGCTATTAAGCGTGCACTAGACCAGCAAAGTCAGACAATCCGTATCCCTTGCTATGTGGGAGAAACACGCCGAACGATTGAGGCCACTCGAGCTAAGTTAGCCCGAGAGCTAGAGCGTGAACCGAGCAACGAAGAGATCGCGGATCGACTTGGTAACATAGATGTGGAAAGACTAACTGAGATCGTACAAAGTACTCGACGTACTGTTTCATTGGATTCCCCACTAAGCGAAGCTTCACCAGATGCTACAATATCAGACTTACTTGCTGACGAAGATCAGTCTTCACCAGAAGATGAGCTTTTAGTCAATGCTGACAAAGAGTCCTTAGAGCGGGTACTTAATACACTTACTGAGAGAGAAAAATTGGTAGTCCAACTACGTTATGGACTAAGGGATGGAAGCGAATACACACTTGCTGAAATAGGACGCCGTCTGGGAATCAGCCGGGAACGTGTGCGACAAATCGAGGATGAGGCTCTTCGGAAGCTACGTCACCCAACACGTGAATCACTATTGAAAGAAATCCTTTGATCTGGTAATTGGTTGTTTGTGGTTGGATATTAAAGTAAAAACCTTGTTACTAGTAGTGGGAAAGTTAGAAAGATTTTTGGTTTCCTAAAGAGTTAATCGGCCAGATTATTGCAATCAAGTCACTATTGGGTGGATGTGTTTGCCTGCTAGTGACTTGGCTTGTAAAAGTTTAGATCTGGAGATGTAACTTAGGTACTTTTGATATAGCCTTATATCTTGCTGGTTCAGTTCAGCTTGAAGCTTTTTCGGTGGCAAACCGACGGTCCGTGGCCAGAAATAGATTCTCGGTGCTGTTTTGTCCCGTAGCCCTTATGTTGCCCGAAACCATATTCGGGAAATTGCTCGTCTAGTTGTAGCATCAGTCGATCCCTAAAAACCTTAGCGATTATGGATGCTGCCGAAATTGAATGGCAACGAGTATCTCCCTTCACTAACGAACTCATTGGAAGAACAAGTTCTGGTAATTGGTTGCCATCAATGAGCACATAGTCGGGGCTAGGTGTGGTGGCCAATACAGCCCGTTGCATCGCCAACATGGTAGCCCGCAGTATATTGAGGCCTTCAATCTCAGCGACTGATGCCTGACCAACACCGACAGAAGCACCAGAGTTGTGAATCTGGTCATGCAGTAGATCACGAGAAGACGCAGAAATTTTCTTTGAGTCAGTTAGGCCGGAAAACTCTAAGCCAATTGGCAAGACTACGCAGGCAGCCACCACTGGACCAGCTAACGCCCCCCGTCCTGCTTCATCTACGCCAGCGACCCGAGAATAACCCTTCTGATTTAATTGTCGTTCGAATTTTAGATTGTTGTTATACAGGTTGGACTCAGTTGTTGCAAAAAGGTTTAGCGATCCCTTGGTTCGCGAATACGGGCCGAGCGACCAGTTCGATCTCTCAGGTAATAAAGTTTAGCTCTTCGTACAACGCCCCGCTTTACTATACTAATACTTTGGATGTTAGGCGAATGGAGCGGGAAAGTTCTTTCACTCCCAGTACCATAGGCTAATCGACGAACGGTAAAGGTCGATCTGGCACCGCGATCTAACCGCTTTATAACGGTACCTTCGTATGCTTGAATCCGTTCTTTTTGCCCTTCTCTGATACGTGTGTTGACCCGGACCGTGTCTCCCGATTGGAAGTCCGGAATGTCGTTTTTTTGTTGTTCTTGTTCTATAATATCAACAAGATCCATAATCTTCCTCCTTATACCTAATCTTTCCTATCTTAGGTTCAGCTATTGACAGGATTCTATTTAGTCTCATCATCACTTGTTCTGCCCTCTTCGCGCACGTTACCTATCGTGTGAATATACGCAAGGTCAGGACGGCGTTGGTTCGTTCGATCTAGAGATTTCTGATAACGCCATTGCTGGATTCTTTGGTGGTGGCCACTCAGTAAAATCTCTGGGACTCTCATCCCTCGAAATTCAGCCGGTCGTGTGTAATGGGGATGGTCTAATAAATCTTGGCTAAATGAATCATCTTGTGCTGATTGATAATCCCCAATAGCACTAGGTAATACACGCCCGATTGTATCAATCAGTATTTGAGCTGCGATTTCACCACCACTAAGGACATAATCTCCAACCGAAATTTCATCGGTAACCAGCTTAAACCTTACTCTTTCATCAATACCCTTGTAGCGACCACAAATTAGAATAAGGTGTTTCTCTAAAGATAAAATTTCAACTAAGCGTTGATCCAACCGTTGCCCTTGAGGAGTAAAAAATATGATCCTACTATCAACTTTCGGGCGTAGGGACTCAACAGCTTTGAAGATTGGCTCAGGTTTCAAAATCATGCCCGCTCCACCACCATATGGGTAATCATCAACAGTCCTGTGCTGGTCGGCGGCGAACTCTCGAAGTTGATGCAGGTGGACGCTCAGGATTCCGTTTTTGATAGCTCGCTTCAGAATACCGTGTTCTAAAACTGGTTGTACCATCTGCGGAAAAAGGCTAACCACGTCGATTTTCATAGAAACATGCTACTTCTACCAAATTGAGACACTACTCTATTATCTGAACTACAACCCCATCTTTTATGATAATCTCTGCCTGTGCCAGTTTCGATTGGATATTATCTCCAACTTCGATTTTTACAGGAGCATCATAAGTTCCACTGGTAAAAACACTACCTATATCCAGTTGTGTGACCTCGTCCAACTTCCGCTTTAGGTTAAGGCGAATCTGTCCTTGTCGATCCTTCTCTACATCCAACTCTTTTCGTACCAAATCAGAGTTGCCCTGCCTTTCAGCCTCAGAAATCAGACGACGGCTTTGAAACTCCTCCTGTTCGAACCATCGGTCAATCTGATCTAGTGCTTGACCTAGTTCATCCATGATTCGGTCCTTGAACTCTTTTGTAACAATATTCTTCAGAATAACTGGCCGTTTAACAAAGAGTGTCATAATGATCAATTTCCTGAATATACCGACCGCGGCTGATAGTTAAAATCTTAATTATTCTTCTTCACTAGACTCCACGCTATCGGTTGATTTACTTTCTGCGAACGCATCAGGATTTATGAACTGCTCCCAAACACCAGTTTTAGTCAGGAGACTCTTAGCAGTATCACTGGGCTGAGCCCCAGTCCTAAGCCACTTTAAGGCCTTCTCCGTATCTATCTTGATGTTTGCGGGTTCTGTCATGGGGTCGTAATAGCCTAATGCTTCCAGAAAAGCCCCGTCTCTTTGGCTTCTGGCATCTGCGGCTACTACTCGGTAAAATGCATTCCTCTTTCGACCATGTCTCTGTAATCTAATTCTAACTGCCAACAGTAACTCCTCTTGCTGAGATGCTATTTGATTTTGACTGAGTAATTAGCGACGGCGCCGTTTTCGGCGTGCTCGTGCACTAACTCTTGTTCGCTTAGGTTTGATTTTCCCTGTTTTGCCACCAACACCGGGCATCATTCCTGAAATGCCAGTGGCTTGTTGGGTCATTCGGTTCAGAAACTTCAATTGATCAACCAGTTGATTAACTTGACGTACTGTAGTCCCACTACCGTTGGCGATGCGCAACCGCCGGGATCTACTGAGCACACGATAGTCTCGTCGCTCTTGATTAGTCATAGACTGAATAATAGCCTTGACATGTCTCAATTGGTCTTCATCTGGTTGAAATCCTTTGGGGATTGCATTACCTATACCAGGGATCATATCCATGATTTGGTCTAACGGCCCCATTTTTTTCAGTTGTTCTAACTGTGTGAGCAAATCATTAAAGTCTAATCCTTGCTTAGTAGCTAATTTTTTTTCCAAATCCTTAGCTTGGTCTTCAGAGAAGGTTGCCTCAGCTCGTTCTAGTAGAGTCTTGAAGTCACCCTGACCAAGAATTCGAGAAGCTATACGGTCGGGATGAAAGGCTTCTAAGGAACCTGATTCGATTTTCTCTCCAGTACTGATGAATTTTATCGGCTTGTCTGTGACACTACGAATGGATAGTGCCGCCCCGCCCCTAGAATCACCATCCATTTTGGTCAGGATCACGCCACTAATGTCAAGTTCTTGGTTGAAATGATCAGATACATTAACGGCATCTTGACCTGTCATGGAATCAACGACTAGAAGAACTTCGTCTGGTTTTACCGCAACTTTGATTCCCTTGAGCTCATCCATCAATTTCTGATCGACATGTAGTCGGCCAGCTGTATCAACAATTACGAGATTATGACCTCTACTAGAAGCTTCCTTGATGGAAGCTTCGGCAATTTTCACAGGAGAGACTTCTGTCCCCATGCTGAATACGGGGACATCAATCTGCTCACCAACTACCTGTAACTGCTTAATTGCCGCTGGTCGATAAATATCCGCAGCAACTAGTAAAGGACTTTTTCCTTCTTTTTTAAACTTGTCGGCTAATTTGCCAGATGTGGTCGTTTTTCCGGACCCCTGCAAACCTACCATTAAAATGACAGTGGGCCCCCCACTTGATAGCTCAATCTTAGTTGCGGCTTCTCCCATCAACTTAGTTAGTTCATCGCCAATTATCTTAGCAATTTGCAGCTCGGGGGTTAAACTGCCCAAAACCTCCTTACCTAAGGAGCGAGATTTGACGTCACTTATGAAAGTTTTAACAACCTTAAAATTGACATCCGCTTCTAGCAATGCTAAGCGAACTTCGCGTAGCGCGTCCGAAATATTCTTTTCGGTTAGCTTTCCTTGGCCGCTTATTTTCTTAAAAGTATTTTGTAGTTTCTCAGTTAAACTTTCAAACATAGCCACATCAGTTCAGTTGAACAAAACAGAGCAAAACCCAATTAAGATACCTTACTTAGAATAATATGTCAACCGCAATCCACCTGTTCAGGACTAGCTCAAACCCAAAAACCATAGGTCGGAATGCCCAAAAGAATGCCAATAATTGTCCACAGGCTGCCACAAACAAACTCACCTAGAATCAAACCGAGAAATAAAGGCTCAAGTTTTCGATGGAGGCCAATGCCTCCATTCTTTAGGACTATCCCCTTGATAAGCCAACTCATAAATAAGCAACTCCAAGTCACGTTCATTCCCCAACTGGTGGAGATAGCAAATCCAGCTGGGTGAAAAGGCCACCAAACAAACTTCATTCGTAGAAACATAAGTAGCAAGGTCGCCAAGAATCCAACTCCCATAAAACCAGTTTCTGCAAATAGTGGCTCCGTCGGTACATTTAGCCATTGTGTCAAGCGACGGTAAGGTTCAATGCCAAAAGCGCTTAGCGATGGTGAGTAGGCACGAGACTCCATGCCAACTCGGTAACCTCTATCGATTAAGGCCCAGAACCCCGAAAGTGCTCCCAATAATGAGGCCAACATAAAGGCAAAAAGAATTCTCTTGGTGTTCATTCGAAAACGGTCAGCGATTTTCAACCCTTCCAGCTGGTGTGGCATTTGGTGGCTCCTATAAGCTCGGTTAATAAACCAGAACATGGAAAACATAATTAGATTACCTCGCCCGATGTGCCTAGTACCTAAGGAACGTGTCAAAATTTCATCAGGCCCCGAATAATGTAAATCATGGACAGGTGTACCTAGCTCGGCTCGCATTCGGGTAATCGCTAAAGAGATGGCAAAATAGAACATAAAAAAAGCGGTACTAATGCCTAATGTCGCTCCACCTTTCAAACAGAAAAAAATCAAAAAAGCCATTGTCAGAGTAAAACCGAACACGGCGGTACGGTAAGAAATAGGTTCATCTCTATCACTGGATTCGATACTAGTATTGAGTACAGAATGGAATACCCTCCAAAGATGTTTTCGTGTAGCCCAAATAGCAATTACACATAGAGCAATATAGCCACCAGAAGCCTGCTCATTCATGTACGGAAATCCAGGTAAACTTCGTAAGCCGAGTGCTGCACCAGCCACTCGCATCATTCGCCAAAAGAGGAAGAAAAACCAGCAAGAAAATGATAGATCTAATGGAATAAAAAAACCGAGACCAATGGCAAAAGGGTAAAGCGAAAACGGCAATCTTCCCATCGCATTCCAAGGAGAATCAGTGAAAATTTCAAAATGTTGGATCCTAGTTCTTAGTTCTGGTATTACTGGAAAAATAAAGTTGAGGCCGTTTAGTAAGACTAATCCACCAGAAATCGCAAAACCGCACCACATGAATCGGTTTTTAAAGAAGCTGGAATAAGTTATCCCACTCATCTCCATTGGTAATTGAATGATGGGGTAACTCAGTTTTTCGTGTTCAATCCAGCGTTTTCGCACCATAACATTTAGGCAAAACATGCCTAGGCTAAGCATAAAAATAAATGCTGTCCACCAAAGTATAGGTTTTGCCCATTTTTGAAGATGGTAAATTGTATAAAGGTTTGCTTCTCCTTGATAGTAGCCGTAGAACAATTGATTATCATTTATAGTAAGCCATTCAGGTAAAAAAGGCAGAAATAACTCTTTCCATTCATTCTCAGCTGTGGCGAAGTAAAAGGCATGTCCAAGCATAGGTACCAAAATCTCTAGCATGTCATGGCCTGCAATACCTGATGCAATTGACACCATTAGGTATACAATGACTAATTCACTAGCATTTAAAGATAATGCAGGAGAAATTCGGTGGAGTAGTTGGTTCAGCCCGACAATGATAAATAGACTAAAAATAACATTGAAGAAAAGCGAGATTGTTACTGGGTGCCCGGAGTATCGGATTACCTCCATTTCGATCACCCAATAACAATTAATTGGGATCAGTAGAGAGGCGACTAACAAAGATTTGGGAGTAACACCTTGTTGCTTTTGGGAAAGAGAATTCATTAATACTGAGTATATCAGTGTGTGAACTTAGCGTCAATATGATGCTGATTGTTATTCTTACTTATGATATTGTGCCAGTGCTCATCATGCTCCAATGCTAAATTTTGGCAATTAGCTCGGTCAGCGAATGAGGCTAAGATCTTTTTCAAAACTCTATATAGTCCGGAATCGAAATATATTTGTCAGTATACTGGATAACTTAAACAAGATTGATACTAACGCTGAGTGATGATAAATGTTGTCAGGAAGCAAAAAGAACGGTAATGATATTATTGTTGACTTATGAGTTAGGTTTTTGTGGCAACATCATTTCGCCAATTAGATGTGGTCTCATAGTAAGACCTATTCGCTCGGTAACAGACAATAACCAAAAGTAGTTTTCAAATATGTTTACCATGTAGATTTGTTACGTGTGAATAATCGCTTCGCACAATAACTCTACTATATGCTTAGGTTCATAGCCTGTGCTGTGTTTAATTTGTTCACGACAAGAAGTTCCCGAAATAGCTACTTGAGAGTTATCAGAAGAATCGCCCAAATGAGATCGAATCGGTTCCAGCAATCTTGTTTCAGCTATCTTCATCGACAGATCGTAATGTTCTTTTTCATAACCGAATGAACCGGCCATACCACAGCAACTGGAGTCTACCGAATTGACAGTGTAGTTTACCGGGAGATTCAGAACTTCAAGTGATGGTTGAAGTCCAATTAGTGCTTTTTGGTGGCAATGTCCATGTAGTAAAATGTTTTGATCTAGATCTGAAAACCTGAGCCTGTCTTTTTCTTTTAATAGGAATTCCTCAATCATTAGTGTATGTTCAGCTACTAATCTTGAGTCGTCTCCTGGAAGCAATTCGACGTAATCGTCTGTCAAAGCTGAAATGCAACTGGGCTCACACCCAACGATTGGTAGACCTTGTTGAGCGTAGGGTAACAGCCAACTAATGTTATGCCGAGCATTTTGAATTGCTTCATTTAACATACCTTTAGAAATCATAGGGCGCCCACAACAACGTTTAGGTGGCAAAATAACATCAAAACCAGCAGATTCTAACACTTTAACAACTGATTGCCCGACATTAGGGTAATTATAATTGGTAAAAGTGTCATAAAAAAAGACAACCTGTTGACGATTTTCTAATGTGCAAGATGGCTGCGCCTTGAACCACTGAACAAAAGTTTCTTCCGCGAAATTAGGTAAGGATCGACGACGATCAATACCGAAGAATTTATCCATCATCCATTTCGAAACTGAAGAATTCATCAGCCAATTAGAAAATGGAGCCATTTTTGAACCAATATCACTCAAGCTATCGATGTGTCCGAACAAACGATTGCGAACTGGTAATCCGTGTTGATCATGATATTGAGCTAAAAATTCGTATTTGATTTTTGCCATATCGACGTGTGATGGGCACTCAGATTTACAAGCTTTGCATTCTAGGCAAAGATCTAATACTTCATAAAGTTCTTTACTTTTAAAATGTTCTTGGGGCAAAGAACCTGAAATGACATGCCGTAAGGCATTAGCTCTACCACGTGTGGAATGTATTTCTTCTCTTGTTCCTATATATGATGGACACATAGTTCCTGTTAGTGTTTTACGACATGCGGCTACCCCATTACACATCTCAATAGCTCGATCAAAACCACCTTGATTGGAAAAATCAAAATATGTGTCAATTTTAATTGTATTGTAATTATTCCCAAAACGGAGGTTCTCGGTCATTGGTGGGCCATCAACAATTTTTCCCGGATTCATAATTCCAGTTGGATCAAATGTTTGTTTGAGCTGGCGAAAGATTTGATACATTTCGGAACCAAACATGGATTCAATCCACTCACTCCTAACTAATCCATCCCCATGCTCTCCGCTCATAGCTCCATCCAAGTCGATTAGTAAGTCTTTAACTTGTTTAGCTATAGAGTGCATTTTTTGAATGTCAGATTCTGATTTTAGATTTATTACTGGCCTGTTGTGTAGCAAGCCAACACTTGCATGGGCATAGTAGGCTGCAGTTGTGTCATGAGCAGCGATAATGTCAGAAAACCGACGTACATATTCTGGTAAATCTTCAATCCGAACAGCTGCATCCTCCACAAACCCAACTGGCTTACGGTCACCGGTCATTCCCATTAATAAACCAAGTCCCGCTTTACGTGTTTCCCACACATTCGACTTCTCTTCTTGTGTTATGCAACGAACAAAAGCATAACCCAGTCCTTTCGATATCATTTTCTTTTCAATGTTATCGAGTTGGCTAATCAACTCTTGGGGTGATTCACCGTAGAATTCAACGGCCAGGATTGCACCAGGCCCATTTCCTTTGGCATTTTTTTTGATAAAATCACTGGTTTTGGAGAAAGCTGCCGACCCTTTAGTCATATTAATGATGGTATCATCGATCAATTCAATGGCAGTCGGTTTACACTCCAAAATAGGCGCAACAGCTTTCATAGATTCAACTAAGGTGTCGAAATGGATCACATTTAGGGCCGTCATCTTGGGTATTGGTACAAGATTAATTTTGGACTCGGTGACAGTTGCCAACGTCCCTTCTGAACCAACAATAATTTTGGACAAATTGAATAAATTTTGATCACTTCCATCGTCTCGTCGATAGGGCGTAACTTCTTTGGAACCCGCATTAATGACAAATTCATCTAAGTTATAACCAGCAACCCTTCGTAAAATCCGAGGGAATCGTTGCCTAATTAAGTCTTGATAATCATGCGTGATTTGACAGACTTTTCGGTAAATTTTGGCTTCGAGTGTATGCTCTGTTTTTTTTCTTTCTACCTGATCTGGCGTCATTGCCTTAGCCAATATTGACTCACCATTAGACAAAATAAGTTCTAATTCCATCACATGGTCAATCGTTTTTCCATAAATTACTGAATGTGACCCCGCCGAGTTATTACCAATTGTCCCACCAACATTTGCTCTGCTACTTGTTGCTACGTCTGGAGCATACATCAAACCGTATGGTTTAAGTTGTGAGTTAAGTTCATCTAAGACAATACCAGGCTCCACCCTAGCCCAATGCTCTGCCTCGTTTACTTCAATAATTTGATTCATATACTTGGAAAAGTCAATAATTACTGCCTGACCAACAGTTTGGCCTGCCAAGCTTGTGCCACCTCCTCGTGGAAGAATCGGCACATCATTTTCATAGCAGATTTGTACCGTTCTTTGCACATCAGCTTTAGTACGCGGGATCACCACACCGACTGGATTAATTTGATAAAGGCTAGCGTCAGTACTGTAAAGAGCCCTAGAGTAATCATCAAACCTAACTTCACCTTCGACTTGTTGGGTTAAAAGTTGTTCAAGCTGATTCATGGTAGTATTTGAGGGTTAATTTAATATCAAATCAACTAATCTTTTGATGATAGGAGTTAAGTGCTAGTAAGGGAAAAACAGAAGAATAAATCGGATCCTCGTAACCACCAATTATTTCCCAATAGATACCAACACAACTAGCTGGCCACGA
>JAYZAL010000101.1:0-72536 GCA_036339735.1 Candidatus Poribacteria bacterium | reverse complement strand
ACTTATTTTTACTTTTGAATTGTCTGTTGACTGAACTATAGAGCGTTGTTCTTTTTTATTGTTTCTCGAAAAGAGATTCCATTTTAAATCAGTGGCTATTACAGTTTTAACCTGCTTAGTTTTTCGAACTTGGTTCCAACCAATTGCAGCTATCAATTTTACATTAGACAGGTTATTAAGCCGGGGTAAACGAACTGACCGGTCGAACTCTGTATCGATTAACCAAACCGAATGGTCAGTAGGTTGTCGGATCAATTTTTTGGGCTTTTTTACACCTGTAATTTCACCTATTGGTATAAGTTTGTCTGTTAGCCGAATAACCATATCATGTCTTAGCAGCCAAGCCCCCCCATCATCGGTAGAAGCAATATCCACTGCATCAGGAATAGAAAATTTAGCCCTGTTTAGATCTACCCGATTCCGAAAAGTATAGATCAGACCCTTCTGATCTAGGCACCAAATTTGCTGGTTATTCGTAGTTAGGTGAGTAACTTTAGTTAAGACAGCAGGAGATAATCCGTCATCAGTGAGTTTCTGAAGTCCACGCCAAGTTAATACCCATTGGTCACTACCTAAGACCGCCACACTTTTTGCTGATTGGATAGGAATTGTTTTTATTATCTTTCCATCCAAACTCGCAGTTACGATTCTATTCAAAGCAGAGTCAACCACCCAAATTTTATTATTGGACAGAGTCAATGAAGTAGGTGCAGCAAAACCTTTGAGTATTAATGGCTTTTTATTATCAACAGTATAGTTGGTAACTTGACCTTGAAATGAATTAGTCACCCAGCAACTTGCGTCTGATGGGTTAATAGCGATTTTGGAACGCCTCTCTGCGAATAGTAACTTCGGATCAATTTCAACGCGTTTTCCCTGAAAAATTGAGTGAACCAGTGTTCCGTCGTTTAGTAACCACCAATGATGTACTTCAGAAAAACCAGTTAAGGAAAAGGAAAAAAGTAGGAAATTAATAAAGTTTCTCATTGATACAAAAATGATTGAAAAATAAAGTTCATGCCTGCAAAGTGGAAGTCACTTTTTCACTAGTAACTATACCGTTGAGTAATTCAACGTATTCTTAGATTTAATAGTTTAGTCAAAAAACGACTAAAACATTCAAACAAATCAACCTAGTAATATAGGTAAGCCTCCTCATAATTGAAGGTTTACCAAATTAGCTTAGTAGACTATGACTTTAGCTTTGTGTCGCGCCTGAAAGTCACCGAATTTGTCTCGAATCTAGGTGGGTAGTTTACGCTATGCACCTAGATTCTATCAGATTTACAAATTTTTGACTATTCTAGAGGTGAACTTATTCTCAAATATGTTAGATCTGCACTTAGGGTACTTACTTCATTTTGATCGGACAAAAAGCTAATGTGAACAGAATCGTAATATCAAAAGGGGTAACCTTTTCGTATCAAATGGAAATCAAAAAATGTTGTAGAAAAAAGAAAAAATCACAGAATATTCCAATCAAACTTGAGAAGAAAAAGAAAATTTTCACAGCAAAAAGATCGCTCATTCTTAGCAGAATAGGCTCTTTTTATATCTGGGTGTATTTTGGAGAAAGGCAAGTCACTTAGAATCCGTTTTTCATGTTGGAGGTCAAGATTATTGATCTTCACCAATCGCTAACTTGATCAGTTTGTAATCTTTATCTTGATAAGCTTGGATAAGTTGCTGTAGTTGTGCCAAGTTTTCATATATGCCGATTACTGCACCACTTGAGCCAGCAAATTTAGCAGGGCAGCCATAACGGCGGGCAATCTCTATCATCTCTAAATTTTTGGAACCAATCACAATATCACCAAAAATTCGCCGACGCAGATCAAAGTTCTGGTTCATTAATTCTTTGATTCGTTCAACATCCCCATTTTTCATTACAAAACGGAAAGAACTTGCATAGTCTGCAAAAGTACGCATGGCAGATACGACTTCAGGGTCATTATTTTGATATCGAAAATTCACATCACTGTGAATTTTTCCTGAATCAGAAGGTGCAGAAAGATAAGCCAAAAATAATGGAGGGACTAGTGCTGAATCCAGAGATTCGTAATGACCAAACTCATAGGTTCCTACTTTGTCCATTACTTCTTTTGAAAAGTCCATGAATACAGTACCACCATAGACTTGAACGACACGATCTTGTAAGCCCGCATTAATACCAAGTTCTTCTGTCTCTACACTCAAAATAAGACTTGGTAGTATACGTTTATCAATTTGATCATGGCCTAAATTGTAAAACTGCATCAAGGACTTCATCATAGCAGTTATAATGGCACTGGAACCACCCAACCCAATTTGACGGGGAATATTAGTATTGTAGGTACAAGTGAAATTCTTCCGCGGCAATTCAATATGTACCTCCTGACAATACTCATAAAACTTTTTGCAACTGGCCTGAATTAGCCTTAAACCTCCATAATAACCGTTTTCCTCGGTTAATTGGTGTAGCTGGCTAAGAGATTCAAAGTTAGTTGGATCACAACTTGGATTCAGCTCGATTTGCAAATTAGGGCTTTCCCATAGAGTGGTACTAGCCCAGAAATTACTTATAGAACAGGAGATAGTCTTCCCATTGTATCCATCAGAAGGGTTGCCTATTAAACCAATTCGAGCATAGCTTTTACTTTTGATAATCAACGGCTTATAAACCTTTCATATCCCAATGATAAAAAACTATGATTGCTTGATTTGGGAAACCAAAAACATAATACTTACCGATTAGGTTGCTTAACTGTTTGGACATTTCGTAGTCCTGAGGTAGATAAAAGCTGACAAAAACAAGGCCAAAATGATCAACACTCACTCCCACGGAAAATCTGTCAATTGCTTTTCCGTATTTGAGAACGATTACAAGTGAAACTAATCAATCCAATTGAACAAACTTTACAACCTTAGAAAACGATCTTACCACAAGCCTTGAACTAGCAGACTCCGTCCTCATCCAATAAACATTATGTAGTGCCCCAGACAAAAATCGAATAGTTACGACAGAACGGGTTGTTTCTACTATTTGTCTACCTGCAATTATTCAACTTTAGTTAGATGAAGCCGAACCTGATCTACTATCTCGAACGTGCTTGCAGTTTGGCTGCTTGACCGGGATCCCCGATATGAAGTGTATCGTAGGCCTGTTGTGAAGTTTTGAAGGGTCCTATACCGGCCTTCCCGTGCCAATCGCCTTGGTTAAAAATCGGATTAGCTAAACCGGTGGCTGATTCTCTATCTGAAATCCAATTATTCATTCGTTTTGTCAGTAATTCAACCAGTTCGGGTTGTTTTTCAGCTTGATTCTCGTACTCATCTGGGTCCGAAATCAGGTTGTAAAGTTCAACCTCTGGTTTAAAGTGGAAGTCTGGCTCCAAGGCCCGAATCAGTTTCCATTCCGGCGTACGCCACCCATGTTTTCTCATCCAAGTACACTCGGTAATATAAATTTCCGATTCGTGGGAAGTAATTTGGCCGTTAACCATCGGTATTAGACTCTGTCCATCGAAACTGATACCACTATCAATTTCGGCCAGTTCGAGTATTGTTGGCACGAGATCTTTGTGTTGGTTATAACCGACGACTCTTCTACCTGCTGGAACTTTCTGCGGATAACGAACAATCAATGGTACATGTAGAGTAACATCATATAGTCCATGATGGTCAAACCAACATTCGTGGTCATATAGAGTCTCTCCATGATCTCCATTCAAAACGACGATTGTATCATCCAAAATACCAATTGCCTCCAAAGTGTTAAAAATGGATTGAATACATGCATCCATATAGGCAATAGCACCATCATATTGGGCAATTACGTATTCCGCATCAGTAATACCGGGTGGCATCCAAGTAGCAAAATAATCACAAAAAGGTTTAAAATTCATTACTGGATCCATTGACTGATTGTTTGGATCGCATTCATTCCCGTGGTAAAACATCCGCTCATACGGCTCTGGGGGCAAGTAAGGTGAGTGGGGATCCATATGCCGTAAGAATAGAAAAAAAGGTTGGTTTTGACCAGCGAGGCGCTCTAATTCCGGAATTGCTACTTCGTTTAGGCTTTGGGCTTTGGGACTACGACCCGCGGCCCAACTACCCCAACTAGCTTTGTAATCTAGATAATTATCAAAACCACGGCTGCTGGGATTACCACTAAAACCAATACAAGTAGTTTCGTAGCCTTGTTCCCGTAGAATTTCGGGCAATGTCGTAACTTCTGACCGAAGACCGCCTTTGTGGCGTAAAGCCACAACCTGTGTACCGAAGGTATCCATTCCAGTCAACATTGAGGCATATGCACTAGTCGTTGGAATATGGGCGCTGTAGGTTTTTTCAAACAAGGTTCCCCCTTCAGCAAATCGATCAATGTGAGGGGTCGTATGTCGATAATAGCCGTAACAACTCATGTGAGTTGCTAGTAAAGAGTCAATTCCAAACAATAAAATGTTAGGCTGTTTTGCCATTTCAAATTCTCCTAGTGATCTGCTGACTAAAAATTAAATTTACTGAAACTAATACTTATCTCTAATGCTTTCAAGGATTTCCACAATCAAATCAGTTAGCCTCTTGTTGCCTCATTCGGCTGATATTTTTGGCTAGTCGTCTCACCGACTCGATCTCAGCTAGTATTTGCTGATTACTCCACGAAATTTTGCTACTGATATTTATATCTTTCATTCTTTTTGTAACCTGAACATCCAACCAAAGACCTGTTTTCATAATCAAGCGGGTGGTAAAAATGGAAGTAAGCTCACTTTCATTTGTGAGGTTACCCTGCCATCTCAATAAGAACTCCCCATTCACCCATGCAGGTTCAATAGATTTTTGGCTTCCAATCAGGAGGGCTCTTTGGCTATCGGTTTGCTGTTTTATGTCCAAATTACTTTGTCCCAAGTCCAGCGAGTCAACTAAACCAAAGTACAACTGAAAGGATTGAATCTTTGGTAAGTTGAAAGACTTACTGAAAAGTAGTTGATAATTTCCTCTGCTAGAAAGTCCAGACACTAACTGAGGAATTTTGCCGTTCTCTTTTAATAATCTTACCCTTGTTGTAATACTTTCATCCGCTAGAATAGAATCCACGTTAATTTCAATAAAGCTAAAAATACCTGCACGCAATTGGCCTACAGTAGATACCAAAGAATCAACTAACTGAGTATTGAGTCCTAAGCTTGCAACAAACACACCATGTGGCAAAAGCTCTGGCTCTGGGTCGCACCAACCAGAGTTGGTACCACTCGTAAAGGACATAACTATAAGCAGAAAAGTGAAAACCCAAAATTTCTCCACATTCAAGACTTATATTGATGCTGGATGCCATTTTTCGTGCCAATAATTGCCAATTTTACCCTATCTATAAACAACCCATTTTCTACTACTCCGGGCAGATTGTTGATATCGACTTCCGTTTTCGCAGCTTGAGTAATCTTGTCGAAATAACAGTCCAGAATATAGTTGCCATTGTCTGTAATATACACGCCTGACTGCTCAAACCGCCTTTCAACTCTGGTACAAAACTCGCTGATACGATCCTGTGTGGCTTTCCATCCAAATTTTACAACTTCAACTGGTAGTGGTGAAACCTGACCAAGATACGGAACGATCTTGCTTTGATCAGCAATAATAATCAACTGTTGGGAAACTTCAGCCGTAATTTTTTCTCTTACTAATGCTCCACCTAAGCCTTTGATGAGATTAAGATTAGTATCAATTTCATCGGCTCCGTCGATTGTCAAATCAAGATTTGTATGGGAATCTAAGTCCGACAAAGGTATTTTCAGACTTTCTGCTATTCGGGCTGTTTGAATAGACGTTGGAATGCCAATAATATCCATGCCATCCTGTACACGTTTACCGATTTCAAGAAGAGCGTGATAAACCGTAGAACCACTCCCTAAACCAATGACCATACCAGACTGAACAAAATCAACAGCCGATTTCGCCGCTTGTTGTTTAAGATTCTCCAAATCCATATTCTTGTTCACAACTTCTAAAGAGTTCTAGAGATGAGACAGTGTATCAAAAATTGATTGGGACATCAATACTAAATCTACACAGAATTGATCTAGTAATCACAAACTATTTTCAGTAAATTCAGCTATAATACGTTCAAAACAAATTACTATTTCATAGGATTTTTCTCTACCAAATGAATATTAAAAAAACCAAAATTGTTTGTACCATTGGCCCAGCTAGCGAATCTGTCAAAACAATCACCAAAATGGTAGAAGCTGGTATGGACATTGCTCGTGTTTCCTTTTCACATGGCACACATAAAGAAAAGACTGAAGTAATTCAAAACATAAAACAAACAGAAAAAGATACAGGTAAGCGAATTCCTATTTTACAAGATTTATCAGGGCCAAAAATTCGAGTTGGTAACTTTAATGATGGAATGGTCACTTTAGAAGAAGGGAGCGCCTTTACTTTGACTACTCGATCAATTATTGGAAACGAGAGGCAGGTTTCTTTTAATACGCCCGAGATGATAAATTCTATTCGTGTTGAGGAAAAAATCTTCTTAGCCGATGGAGAGATACAACTGCTCGTGGAAAAGGTCGCAGATACAGACATACTATGTCAAGTTACAGCAGGTGGTGAACTTCGATCTCGTAAAGGAATTACTATTCCAGGCTTACGACTTAATATGGGTATCCCGACAGAGAAGGATGTGATCGATCTAAAATTTGGAGTGGATTTGGGAATTGATTGGGTGGCACAATCCTTCATCCGCGATACATCTGATGTCAAAAACCTTCGTCTGCAATTAAAAAATTTAGGACATGAAAAGCCGATTATTGCAAAGTTGGAAAAGCGTGAGGCGTTATCGGACTTGGGTGGTATTATTCAGTCTGCAGATGGTGTGATGATTGCTCGTGGAGACCTCGGGTTAGAAGTACCCCTACAAGATGTACCAAATCTTCAGAAAGAAATAATACAGATAGCTAATTCTTATGGTAAGCCCATCATTACGGCAACTCAGATGCTAGAATCGATGATACATAATCCAACGCCAACTCGAGCGGAAGTTACCGATATTGCGAATGCTATTCACGATGGGACATCGTCAGTAATGTTATCAGCCGAAACAGCAATTGGTCGTTATCCCATCGAATCTGTTAATATGATGACAAAGGTGGCAAAATCAACAGAAGATTGCTTAGATTATGAGGCAAACTTCCGCTCTAAGCCGCTGGTTATAAACGAAGATTTACCTGATGCAGTAGGTAATGCGGCTTGCCAGATCGCGTTGGAAATTGGTGCTGCACTTATTATTTGCTGCACTGACTCAGGTAAGACTGTTTGGAATGTATCGAAAAGGCGGCCGCGTGCGCCAATCGTAGTAGCCAGCTCCAACCAGGAAACCCTTCGCAAGTGTCTGTTATACTGGGGAACTATCGATATTACCACCAAAGACTTCCAGACTTTAGAAGAATTAGTTACTGTAGTAAAATCAGCGGTTCTCCAATCAGAATTAGCTAATAAAGGCGACTACATTGTGATTATTGCTGGAGACCGCGTTTTCTCTGCTCAGCCAAATACTCAAAATACCGTACAAGCGACCATCCTATAAAAAATTAGGGTGGGACTGCAATTGAATTAATGGTGCTAAGTCTTTCTAAATGGAAGTTCGCACACTGACGTACATCTGGACTTTCGTCGTTCAAAGATTCAGTCAATTTGGAAATAACCATGTTCTTTGGTTCACCAATTAGCCCCAAAGCGGCTACAATATCGGCGCGGAAGTTTGAGTCAGGTGAGTCTAAGGCTTCAACGAGAACCGGTACGGCGTCAACTGCAATCTCCCCCAGCATGCCTAGTGCACTAGCAGCATTTGAACGGACCGCAATACTTTCATCATCTAGAGTGCTAACCAAAGCTGGTAGCATCCGCTTTACCAAAGTATCATTTGTGTTTGACGATTGAATATTGGTTAGGGCACCAATCAGGCCTAGCGAAAAAGCCGCTTGCTGTCGAACACTAGCTTGTTTATCAGATAAAGCTTGAATCAATGCCGGAATGGCTTGATACGAGCTAGCTCCTAATACTGGTAGCGCTCTCGCTGAATTACTACGCAATTGAACTGAATCGTGCTCTAGAGCTTCAACAAGAATAGGCACAGCAGAAGCACCAATTTGCCGAAGTTCTTGAATGGCATTGTTTACTTCGTCAGGCTGTACCGAATCAAGTCTCTTGACTTGGGTTTGAATCTGCTTGATTTTACGTTTTCTATCTGGGCTTGTCTTTTTAGAGTCATGGCAACTTGGCAACAACAAAAAAATCTGAATTAGAGCAAGAAAAAGAAGATAACTACGTCGAAATAGCATTTGTGTGTTTCTAGCCGTTCTGAATTACGACCAAACAAAAACCTCCTTTTCTGATTGAGAATATCCGATAAATACAGCCAACACGATTCGAGGCTTGTTTCCCTCTATTGCGGGAACTTCATGGACACAATGAGTGTTAAAAAAGTAAAGATCACCCGGTTGAAGATTTACCTGGTAAGTTTGAATTTTTTCCTCTTGGGCATACTGGTGAAAAGTATTGTTTTCAATTATCACCTGAACTTCTGGGGACCATAGGCAGCGATACAAAAGTGATTGAACTCCGGTATTGTTTTGATCAGAATTCTGAAAACACAATACACCCGCCAATTGATGATCAAATCTATAAACATTGTAATTTATCCGTTTCTCCCGCAGCTTGACACTATCGATATGTGGTTTGTATGCATGACTTTCGTAATGAGCACGAAAAATAGCCGGGCCATATTGTTGTCCATCAGCTTCATAAGCTGTGGTTACAGTTTTACCTTTTGCTAAAGTTGACAAGCTATCATAAACTTGCTGAATAGGATTGATATATCCCTGAAACAAAAATTTAAACAGGAACTGAGTGGCTCTCGCATGTCGAAAGAAGAAATCTTTGTCAGAACCTAGATTGCCCAAACTTGTACCAATATCGATGCGCGTACGCATGTCATCGTTAATATTTTTATTTATCCAGTGTTGGCTTTGGTCTAGATGCCTAGAGGCACGTATCAGGCCTATATCGGTAAATCTTTGGATTAACGACACACAATCAGATGGGTCGTAAACAGATCGAAAAACAATTGCAGGTATTTTGGCTTTGGCTAATGAATCAAGTAGGTCGGCACGTTGGCCAACCAGACTTTCCATATCCTGACGATCGTCCAAGTGAAATTCTTGTGGCACCCAAGTATCTAGCATTAGATTATACCCCACAACATCTACATGTTTGACATCTCATATTGCGAATAGACTTTGGTACTTAAACCAATTGTTCAATCCAGATATCAGTTCGTAAAATTGCAAGCAGTCGGTTGAAGAAGCACCATTAGCTTTTTGATGTAGTTCATTATAGAATTCAGTGATATTCTCATTTGAATATATAAGTTTCTTATTGTGTGTTCCTTTACGACTTGCGACCATCGCCACAGCTTGAAACATAGCTTTTAGACGTAAGGATGGATTGTGAACGAGTTGACTTATTTTAAATAGACTTGCAACCCCTAAAAGGGTATTGTCTTTGGGGTGTTCGAAACCTGATAACTGACACTCATATATCGCTAGCTGAAAAATAGCGGACCAGATCCAAATCGGGTGGTAACCTTGACGTAATGCTTCATCGGCCCTAGCTAGCGCAACCAGAGAGGTCCCGTCCCTTATAGTTTGCATTAAGTTTCGAACATCTGGCGGTCGGCTAGGTAAATGATAAATCCAACTATCTCCTTTTTGGTTAGCTAAACTTTCGCTCTCGATCCAAGAAGTAATGTCGTGTCGATCGGCCTGTGGTGTACGGTTCAGACTTTGACAAAAATAACGAACCAAAGAGCGTAACAATAAAGAAGTACAGTTATGCCTAAGAATTGATGATAATTGCCAATACTGAACAGACGTTATAGCTTTTTTAGCTCCGAGTGACATATCTTGAATCCCTAGCTCAAAAATATACTCAAAAATCTGGAATATTGAAGTGGTTCTACATAATTTAGTTACAGCATCATCAGCAGCTTCTGTATCGCCGTAGTACATTGACCCTCGCAGTTGCTGAAATAATTTTTCAATCCGGTCTGTAGGACCAGGTTGAGGATCCCGTAGTTGGATTTTCGTTTTTTGGTTGGACTTAAAATTAGCAACTAAAAACTCTAGGAATACAAAATCACCGCAAAAGAATTCATGCGCAATCGGAAGTTGACGTTGAAGATCACTGCCTGGTGGCAAGTTTTGAAAAACTGCCAATCCGAGCGCCGAAAAGATATCATGATAATTGTTGCTTTCCAAAATTGGTGGTAGGCCAACTTCTAAGTCCGACTGGGGCAAGTTGACTATCTTCTCCTTGATGATTTCAACTTG
Source organism: Candidatus Poribacteria bacterium (assembly GCA_036339735.1). Lineage (GTDB taxonomy): Bacteria > Poribacteria > WGA-4E > WGA-4E > UBA9662 > TMED15. The sequence goes on along the minus strand of JAYZAL010000101.1, from coordinate 62,160 downwards.
ACGAAATTCACCTAAACTTTGAATCTGAAAATCAATTGGTGTCATATTTCTATTTTCTTTTTAACTAAAATTTCTTGGATAATGCTGTCGGTAGTTATCCCCTGAGCTTGAGCGTCAAAATTAAGCAAGATTCGGTGCCGGAGCGCAGGAAAAACAACTTGGTCTAAATCTTCAAAATCAATATTTAAACGTGCATCAAGTAATGCTTTTACTTTAGCTGCTAACGTAATAGCTTGCATACCCCGGACCCCCGCTCCCAATTTAACATACTGATTAGCATAATCATGACTACCGGGATGATTAGGATGTGTCGCTCGAACAAGTTGAACAATGTATTTAGCAACTGAATCGGGTATTTGAACTTCAAGAACTAATTTTTGCATCCATAAAATTTGTTCAGAAGACAGCTTTTGCTGGAGTCGATCGGTTTCTGTAGTTGTCGTTTGGTGCATAATTTGTAGCAGGTGGTCAGCTGTTGGAAGATTGAATACAAGTTTGAAAAAAAAACGATCTAATTGAGCTTCTGGTAGCCTGTAGGTTCCATCCATTTCTAATGGATTTTGTGTCGCTACTACACAAAAAGGTCTTTGTAGTTGGTAGCTGGTATTTGAAACACTTACCGTTCGCTCCTGCATTGCTTCCAACAAGGCTGATTGCGTACGTGGAGTAGCTCGATTAATTTCGTCTGCTAGGACTATTTGCGAGAAAATTGGCCCAGGTTCGAATTCAAACCGGCTTTGGGTTTGATGACTTGCTTCACTTTGAGAATCATCGACTAATAACCTGATTCCCGTGATGTCTGAAGGCATCATATCAGGTGTGAATTGTATCCGCTTATGCTTCAAGCCCAAGGCTTCACTCAGGGTTTGAACTAATTTCGTTTTTCCTAAGCCTGGTACGCCTTCTAGTAATACATGACCATCGGCAAAAAAGCCGATCAGTACATTCTCGATGATTGTATCTTGACCTATAATACGCTTTTGAATTTCTGCTTGAACAAGAGTAAATTTTTGGCAAAACGAATCGATCTCTTCTTGTCGACTCAGGCTTGAAAAATCATTGGAATTACGATGATTCAAAATTTATCAAATATTTTTTCGATTCGATTAACTAAGAACTTGATCAAGTTTAGAAATTAGATCGTTAATTGTATCTTCCGAATCAACTTTTGTACCTCTCATTTCAGCTGCCAAGTTTAGTGCGACTAAGATAGCTCGACTCAATGGATCATTAGTTCCATGGTCATTTCCTAATCGGCGCATCAAGCCATCAATGTAGTTTGCTAACTCCTTAATGTCGTCAACTGTTAGGTTGTTTGGTGGTTTCACAGTGTAACGAACATTGAAAATATCAACTTCAATAGCTGTAGCTTCAGTCTTCGTTTCTTTTGTTGATAAATCTTGATTTGTCATACTTTATTAATTTTGTTTATGTGATTTAGGTTTGTATAAATTTATACGTAGCCGCTCACCTATAAAATTTCGTGAAAAATTTACGTACTATCACCCAAAGACCGAAGTAAAGCCTGCCTCATAATACTGACACTTGGTACGACATTCGTCCACTTCTGGAAAGCAATTGCCCCTTGGTGAACCAACATACCTATACCACCAATAGTGGGACAACCTCTAATCTGAGCCGCCTTCATCAAGGCTGTAACAGGTGGTGTATATACTATGTCATAAACCACTGTTCGAGCAGACAAGGCATCGAGGTTAAATAGGTCAATTTCAGTATTTGTAATCATACCAACTGATGTAGTATTAACCAAGAGATGACTGGTACAAATGTGATTCGCCAGCTCTTCAGAATTAATCTCAGCAAATTTCAGCTGGACTTGGTTCACTCGCCCGAGCCCTGAAAACTTGCAACCTAAGTCTCTAATTAACTGCTCAGCTCTAGCTTTCGTACGATTAGCGACGATAATTTCGGTTGCGCCATTCAAGGCTAGTGCGACGATAATTGCTCGTGCAGCACCACCAGCTCCTAAAACAACGACTTTGATAGCGTGGCGGGGTAGTTCAATCTGAGATAGACTAAGAGTTTCTTCCATTGCCTGAATGAAACCCTCCGCATCTGTATTGTGACCGTAAATTTGGTCCTCTTCGAAAATCAGAGTATTAACAGCCCCGATGAGATCAGCTTGTGTGGAAAGTTGATCTACCATGGGCATAACAACTTGTTTGTGTGGAATGGTCACGTTCACACCCACTAATTGTTGTGCTTTAAATCCCTTAATTGCATCTTCTAGATCTTGGGGCTTGATATTAAAAGGAAGGTAGACAAAATTCAAACCTAAATCCGCAATAGCAGCATTGTGCATTTGTGGAGAACGACTATGAGACACGGGATAACCGATGACGCCAATGATTCTTGTTTTGCCAGTAATATTTAGCATATTAATTTATTTCACGCAGATCAAAATTTTGGCGTATTCCTAGCCAAAAACTCAAGCCATTTAGGCGGATCTGGCCTTCTGGGGCACTATTAGTAGCTGGTGGGATAATTGTTACGTTTGGATTGAATTTCAGTGCTTGCATCTCACCTTGCCCTATACTACACCCAGCATTAGCCCAAAGATAATCTCGAAACTGGGCTGCAACTGAAAAAGACGTGTGTCGTACGCTTGCTCGTCCGATTTTGTTTTCGTTCGGTAACATGAACAACCTTTCGTAGCGTAGCTCAATCTGCATCAACGGTGATATATGATACCTGCCACCCAGTCTTGATTGACGAAAATTACTGTTGGTATTCCGAATTTGCAAGCCAAACCTGCCCCCATCTATTTGACTGTTTCTGAGTCGGTTGATTAAGTGTTGTCCTATGAAGAGTTGACCCCTGAGAAAATTAAGTGTTACGCTTGTGTCGGCCAAAAATTCTCCCCCTTGCCGAAACCATGTTTGTTCACCAAAGCTATCATGTGAGTAATGCCGAAAACCCAGATCGTTGCGCCAAGAAAAAATCTGACCTTTCCACAAGGTCACCGCCTGTAAATGACTTTCATTACCTGGTTTATAAACTTGGTTTGGTAAAACTGAGTACTTACCTTTTACCAAATAATTACCACCCACAGCCACACACAATGTTGAAAAACGGTGAGTAGTGAATAGAGAAATACCCCTGTTAAAACCTTCACCTAATCGACTAATCTGGAAATCGAGTACTTCTGAATAAAATTGGTTAGCTAACTCCACATCAATTGGCCGTAACTGATTTTTACCCGTTGGTAATGAAAAGCCCAATCCAATAAACCAATCGGTTAAAAAGCGAGCTCTTCGTTGCAAGTGATAATCGAAAACTATTTGAGTGTCGGTCATACCAAATAAGCTTTGTTTCTTTAACAATAGTTCTCTTGGGTCTGTGGCGACAATCTTTTTTTCATACTCTTCTTTTTGTCTTTGCATGGTTGCAAATCTTGTGACCATAGTCATCTTTAGTTCAGAATTACCTAATTGAAAGCGAGAGCGCCATACCCAAGGCCAAGATATTTGGCGTAACTGGTCTGTTGAAATTTGATTTCTTTTTTTTAGATGCCATTGTTTATAACTAAACTCAGTCTTTAGTCGCTCAAATTGAGTTATGCCCATTTGCTCCAAGACTGCCAGCTTCGGCTGAAAAAAAAACAGTAATAAAAAGCATAGATAGCTCAACGATATATGACTATTCACATCTCCACATGTTACGGGATAGAAGTGATCCTTCCCAGCCCTAGGGAACCTCATCTATATGTCCACTATCGTACCGTTAGGGATATGGGAACATCAGTGCCTGGAAAGCGCTGGTGTCCATTCCCCCGTACATAAGGCGTAACCAGACGCTGATTGATAATGGTACGCATCTGAAATTCTAACAAATTCGTAACTACTTGTTTATTATCATAGTAATCTAGAAAATTTTGCAACTCCTCAATTTTTATTTCCTCAACAAAAGAAACTTCCTGTGCAACACTGAGTGGTAACAAAGCCATTGGATAAGGAACTTCTGTAACTCTTTGTTGGATAAGAGACAACGAAATTGGTGGATTCTGCTGCATTGGATTCATTTTGAAATCCAGATAATAGTTAGCCCAGGCCGTATAAAATGGCTTTTCAAAGTTAATTGACAAAACATCAGAGACTGGTTGAGTCCGTTCGTGAATTCTAACTACTCGTAAGATTTCTGTCCTGATTTTTACTAACTTCTCTCCTATCTCCGAACCACTTCCAATTAAAATCGGTGATTCGTACACTTGACCTTTCTCTAGGTTCAGAACTGTGAAAGATAGTAAGAATTCTTCATTAGCTGAAGGCTGGGAGGCAAGAGGACTCCGAACTTCAGTAACAATGACTGTGGAAAAACCAAATTGTCTTGCCAATTTGACGCTAGTCTGAATGTCAAAGCTCCATTTTTTAGCTGAATTTTCTACTTCCAAAATTTGCTCCAGAACGGGAATAGGAACTACCTCTACTGACTCATTACCTAGTAATTCTGCTAATAAATACTGGAAGACCTTGATTGGAAATCGGGGGGGCTTAAGTTCCAATTCGATAATAGGTAGTATAGCAACCGTATTTTGCCAATTAATGCTCGCGGGTATTGGTTTATCAATCTTGTGATTTTCGAGTCTCACGACTTGTTGTTGATAGTAGCTACGAATAATCGAGGCATAGCTCTGCCTGAGTTTTTTAAATAATACTGATCTAGATTGATTATTCTGTTGTTTTGGATTTGATATTGATTGGTGTTGCTGGAAAATTTGTCGTAGAACCGAAATAGCTTTTCTATAGTTTCCAATTTTTACAGATGCGATTACGTAGGGAATCGCGGATCTAAGGTCTGATATTGTTATAGTTTCTGCTTTCTGGAAATGGAGAATCGCTGAAGCATAATCCAAATTTTGGTAATATGCGAGCCCTAAAGTTTTACTAGCCAACCTGTATTCACTGTTAGACTCTAAATTAACATAAGGTGTTAAGGTTCGAATCGCCAAGTCGGCATCCCCCATATCCATGGCTTCTCTAGCATAATGGGTTGGGGAAATCCACCAAGGAAATTTTTGATTCAAAGGGTTAAAAGTACAACCTACACTCCACATTGTAATCAAACATACAGAAAAAACCAGCACCCAATAATTGCGTTTTTTGTGTTTTGTCATCGAATTTCTAGTTCAGCTTGAGCTTTGTATAAGTAGCTGGTTAAATCATCAAAATTTTCAATCGATTTGCCATTTGACTTCTGGACAGCCAATCTTGGGTTGTTTAATACTCGAATTTTTGCAATCCCAGTTTGTTTTGTATGGAACGAGATAATCGCAACTTTTCCTGATTCTATTTTATCATTCGATGGCGTTGTTCTGGTTAAACCAAGACTTAGTCGACCAGGAGTTTTTGACGTTAGGTTATAGTCTGATACTAGCAAAACAGAATTTTCATTTTCAGTATTTTCCCAAAAATCACCCAAATCAATCTCATAGGGTTCGATAAAAACGTTGGGATAAGAAATCTCAAAAGTCAATGCGAATAAGGATTTAGCATGTTTTAGTTCTATCTCAATTTGAAAGTCTTGACCTACGTCGACAAATTCAGGTACGTTATTAAACTTTAGAACTGGTGTTGTTGGGTCAAGCTCTATACGAATTCTGGAAATTCCTTCGTTTTCTATCTCAACCGTCGATTCACCGACGAACAACAAACCACCTAAATCCCCTAGCGCTTCAACACGAATATATTTGGCATCCAAAGGGATAAAAATATCTATATCCTGAAATTCTTCTCCCCCGGAATCAGAAATGAGTTTGAGTTCCTGAACTGGCACATCTCGTTGCTCCCCCTCAACAAATATACGGATTCGCTTAATATCGTTACGTCCTTCTGCCTCCGTCGGTAGAATCAGCTCCATTGATGTTTGAGCAGTTTCTAATTCATCAAAATCACAACCATTAATTAGAACAGTGAAGGCAACTGGAAACAGTTTTGATGCTAAATTCAGAATCTGATATTGTCGTTTGAATACCTGCAACAACTTCCAATACACATTCCCTACCATTCAATCACAGCTCCGCTGTTATTAGCACTAGTTATGAAGCACGTTCCACCAAAAGGAGTACTATTGAGGAAATCCTGTGTGCGTTGATGAAGATCATTGATATCATCACTAAACGCTATAATTGCAGGCCCCCAGCTACTGACACCAGCACCAATAGCTCCGTTCTGCCAAAGAAAGTCAAGAGTTTCTTTCAAATCGCCCCCCTGTGCCTCAATTTCGACTTGTTTCCAGCCGAATTGCTGAATTTCATTGAGTGCCCGACTGAAAGTGATCTGATCAGATTCAATAACTGCCGGTAGTAGTTGCATGAGAATAAGGTGTGAGAGACGCTCGGCAACAAATTTTGGCTGTGGGCATAATGTTTGGAAAAGATTGACTTCTAAATCGCCGGAAATATGTTTACAATTAGGCAATACGATCAGAAACTTCCAGTCCGGAAATTCTGTTTGTAGCAATAACGGAGGAGGGGTAACACCATCAACTGCGGCTGATGGTAGTAGCGAATCTTTCTGCTGTGGATACTTATGACCACCATCGAGTATAAACCCACCTTTTTCAAATGCTATCACGCCAATTCCGGATGTGCCACCTCGTCCAACAGCTTCTGCTAAATCGCGAACTGATTGACCTAATTGATAAATTTGGTCGGCGGCGGCTGCGATACCAAGCGCGAGTTGAGTTCCTGAGCCAAACCCAGAGTGTTGGGGTATTTCTTCTGTGATTTCAACTCTCAACCCCGGAATTTCATATTTATCTATTAGTTTTTGAACCACGGATCTTGATCGATCTAGGTAGTTTAACGATTCAATTTCAATTTTTTCTGAAGGTTGCACCAAAAATTCAAAGTATGGCTTCCGAATTGCCAGTCCAATACTCCCGTCAATCCGATTCCGACTACCGTTTAAATCAATTAACGATAGATGTAAGCGTGAAGGTGTCCTAACAACTACAGTTTTCACACAAAGTTCCTCATCTGATCTGAATTGATAAAATCGGTCTAATACTATACGGCTTTGGGCCTATTCCACTCATCTCTTTCGATTAAGCCATCTCGAATATGAATTACCCGTTGAGCATATTCAGCAATTTCTGGCTCATGTGTCACCATGATAATTGTGTTACCTTCATCATTGAGTCGCTGGAAAATTGCCATAATATCTTTGCTGGTAGTAGTATCTAGGTTACCCGTTGGTTCATCAGCAAAAATCATCGAAGGGTGATTCACTAATGCACGGGCAATAGCGATACGTTGGATTTGGCCACCAGATAGCTCATTGGATTTATGATGGACACGATCACCCAAACCGACCGCATCTAATGCTTCCTGCGATCGAATTCTCCGTTCTTTACGCCGGATACCACCGTAAATTAGTGGTAATTCTACATTGTGTAGAGCTGTTGTACGAGGTAAAAGATTGAAAGATTGAAATACGAAACCTATCTTCCTGTTTCGAATTTCGGCTAAACGGTTGTCAGAAAGTTTCCCTACTTCCTCTCCTTCCAGATAGTATTCCCCATCAGATGGTTTTGAAAGACACCCCAAAATATCCATCAAGGTTGATTTCCCAGACCCAGATGGTCCCATGATGGCAATCAGTTCGCCCTTTTCTGCGGTGAAGGACACACCGCGCAAAGCATGAACTTCAACATCTCCCATCCGATAAACTTTGCACAAACTACGAATATCAATTAGCAATTTTTACTCCTTGGGAAAAATTGGTGTTTTTTTAGTTTATTTTTTTTGATGTAATTCTAAAACTTGGCCCATAGTATTAATAACCCATAATTGGCCATTCCGTTCAGCAACAGCGTAGCCATCAGTAAAATCTCGAGCTGTGTCAAATTGTAGTGGGATGATAAATTCACCCTTTCGGTTAATGTATCCGTATTTATCTTCCACTCTAACACAGGCTAAATTCTCGGAAAATCCCCACGCTTCATGGAATTGGAAATCAATGATACGTTTCCCTTCTTGATTGATATAACCCCATTTCTGGTCTAGCCGTACAGGGGCACATCCTTGTAGAAAGCTCAAGGCTTCATCATATTGAAGTGGTACTACTAATTCTCCTGATTGATTAATATAACCTGATTTGTCACCAACTGTCACTTTGGCAAGACCTTCTGAAAAAGGACAAGCTTCATCATATTGAAGTGGAACGACCAACTGGCCTTTGGAGCTAATATAACCCCATTTCTGTTCTATCTGGATGGGCTTGGGAACTGAGTTATTGAAAGTTGTATCACAGCTAATAAAAAATATCGATGCTACTGAAGCAAATGAAGCAAAAATAGATTGACGCAACTTGTTCTTCATTCTCTATAACCGATTAACGTACTCCTTCGTACAAAGTAGCAACACCAAAAGTCAGTGAGTGTATATTGACAAATGAAAAACCTGCCTCAGTCATCAATTTGGTGAAGTCGTCTCCATAGGGGAAGTGTTCGATGGTCGTGTTGAGATAACGATAAGCTTGATAATCACCAGAAAATAACGCTCCGACTAGTGGCAAAACATGTCTTAGATAGAACAAATGCCCCCAACGAATAAAGATATTCGAAGGTATAGAAAACTCTAGTATTAGGGCTTTACCGGAAGGTTTCAGAACTCTATAGACTTCTTTCAAGGTTTTTGCAACATCTGGGACATTACGAATACCAAACGACATAGTAACCGCTTCAAACAAGTTATCATCACATTCTAAGCACATGGCATCACCTACTTCAAGTCGGATTTTTGATTCCCATCCTCGGTTATCGACCTTTTTTTGTCCGACCTCAAGCATGTTTTTAGACAAGTCAATGCCTAATGCTGAAGAAATTTGGGGACAAGTTTCACAAAGCCCGATGATTAAATCGGCAGTACCCGTTGCCAAGTCAAGCAACTTTAAGTTATCAGCTTTTGGAAGTAGATAACCGACTTTTTGCCGCCAAGCAATATCCAACCCAAAAGAAAGCAAACGATTGACTAAGTCGTAAGTTGGTGCTATTCGATCAAACATCTCCGGAGATTCTCTTTTTCGGAAATCTTGACGATTAGAGCTCATTTCATGTTCTCATTCGTTAGGTTTTGAATTTCACCTATTTGAAGGTGCCGAAATCGGCCTTTTGGTAATTTTCCTAAGCTTAAACATCCAATCCGAGTTCGTTTTAAATAATCGACTCTAGCTCCCACAGCTTCAAACATTTTCCGAATTTGGCGTTTCTTACCCTCTTGAATTACGATTCGGTACTGAGTCAATTTGCCACGTTTTCTTATTTCTTCTACGATTGCAGCAGCAGTTAGCCCAGTTTTAAGCCAAATACCAGCTCTTAGCTTTTGGATGTTTTCTCGACTGAGTTGACCTTCGACCCAAGCATGATAGGTCTTGTTTAGTTTATAACTGGGATGTAGGATACGATGTGAAAAGTTACCGTCATTCGTAAACAGTAATAAGCCCTCAGTCTCTTTGTCCAATCGGCCCACTGGATAAATACGTTCGTGAACAGCCCTTACCAAGTCCATAACTGTTTTCCGCCCATTATTGTCAGTTACTGTTGTGAGATAACCTGCTGGTTTATGCAGCATTAAATATAAGTATTCAGGTTGGTTTATGATAGGTTGCCCATCGAATGTAACATTATCTCTATTTGGGTTGATATGGCGACCGGGAATAAAAACAGGCTTTCCATTGATATTTACTCGACCTTCTATAACAAGCTGTTTTGCTAAGCGACGGGAGGCTACCCCATAATGAGCCAAAAATTTTTCTAATCTAATTCCCATGAAACATCTCGATTGTCCAGCCTCTTTGTTGAGCAATCTGTCGTAGTTTTTGTGTGGGGTTTACAGCGGTCGGATGTCCGAATAAACTTAGTTTGTATGCATCGGTGTGATGGTTACCGTAGGCATATGAATTGGATAAATCTAACTGGTGCTGGATCGATAAAGTTTCAACAAGATTTGCTTTTTCTCGTCCGTAAGGGTGAACACCTGCTAGCGCGCCTGTAAGTAAACCATTAACTACCTCTAGATCATTTCCAAACAAAGTGTCGAGCTCAAAGTGCTGAGCAAACTGGCGCACGAGCATTGTAAGCGAGCCCGATAAAATAACAACAAGTCGGCCTTCAGATTTATGTTGTTTGATTAACTCATCAGCGCGAGGTGAGATTCTATTTACTAAGTGTTGACTGAAAAATTTACCAGCGTCGTTTGATAAGTTGTTAGCAGATGCACCGCGTAGGTAAGTTTTATTAGCTTTCCCTTTTTGAATGTCGAGCAAACTAATCCAATCGAGCCCCCAGCTTGCTACGCTACCAATCGGTAATTTCCCTCTTTTTAGTAGGTAGAAAAAAAACCATAGTTCAGAGGATCTATCAATTATGGTTCCGTCCAGGTCGAAAATCGCACAAGTTTTCATCTATTTATATTTTCCTGCCCGAAAAATGTCTGTTGTCTTGATGACCATATCACTTTTTAAGTCTCTAAAAATAAATACTTAGTATCAAACTGTTACAATATTTTTGATTTTAATTAATTAACTTTAACCCTCAAAGGTTGATTCCTTTCCGTTTTATTGATCTTTTTTCGTTTTCTACGATGGTGCATTTGTCAATATAACCGTTAATAATGGTCGCGGCCGCTGAATAAATAAAGACCAGTAATATTCTTTGAATGAATATTGAAAAAGGAAAGTTTCACTATCGCTTAACTAATAACAGCTTGGTGCCGATGATAAATTATACTGAGTCCTTCCAAGAGTAAATTGGGATTAATATGATCAACACTTTTGGAACCTTCAGCGATAAGATCAACAAATCCTCCTGTTGCTACTACCTGAACCTCTAATTTATTGCCAATACGACACTTTTGAATCAATTCTGATTTCATTTGATCAATGATACCTTGCATCTGGTACCGAAAACCAAAATAGAATCCAGATTTGATACATTCGCTAGTATTAGTGCCAATGATAGATTTTGGTACAGTTAGATCTACTCGCCTGAGCAACGCGGCATGATCAAATAATGAATTCATGGTTATACCAATACCAGGGGTAATAGCCCCCCCCAAATAATCTCCATTTGGCGATATTGCGTCGTATGTTGTGGCTGTTCCAAAGTCAACTACAATCAGTGGCTTTTTGTATGTATGATAAGCACCTACCGCAGTTGCTAATCGATCGGCGCCAATTTCTTCTGGTTGTTCTACCAACAAACGGATACCAAGATCCAACCTCTCTGAAACCTCAAGTGGGCAATGATAAAAAAAACGCTGACACATTTTTGACAATTCACGCCCCACAGAAGGCACGACAGAGCTAATAATTGCACCTTCAAAGTCAGATACGGAAATGCTTTGGTTACGTAACAACTGACAAATTTGCACCCCATATTCATCAGCCAATCGACCTTGATCAGTTTGTAGACGCCAACTGATACAAATTTTATGGTCTTTGATTACCCCAATTTCGATAGTTGTATTACCAACGTCAATGGCTAAGATCATTTGTGATGTTGACAAACCGGATTGAGATTTTAGTCTAGCATAGCAAAAAATTAGGTGTCAAGCGGAAGGGTAACGGATGAACAATTCCAGTACATAGTAAGAGAGGAAGCAATGAAAACCCAAGTTAAAACTGCATAATAGGGATATTATGCAGGCAAAAAAAATGCACCGATGGGAAACCATCGGTGCATTTTTTTGCAGTAAAACTACTGGTCTTGGCCTGTTGCTGTGATTTTAGCTGCCTGAGGCGCTTGAGTAGGCAGGGCCTCAGCTGCCAATCGATCCTCAGGTACATAGCCGCTGTGGTCTGAAATTTTTCCTGTGGTTAAGGAGTAGACGACAACATTAGTCATGAACCGATAAACACCAGGCGAATAGTGAACTGACCTAGTGGGAAGACTAACTGACTCCATTGCGCACATATAATCCCGTCGGAAAATAAGAACAGAAAGCTTATCACCGACTGAGATGCCTTCCAGATAGTTTCGCTTTGGTGGACGCGTTCCCCACCAGAAGATATCAAACCCTACAGGTGGACCACCCATTTCGTAGAAGTTGTTGTAGATATCATGGTCATTAGGAATACGTTCGATCTGAAACTCTGGCATTACGTAACGCATCTGGGCTAAAAACAGTCGAATCATTGCCTGCGCGGGTGCATTAACGCCACAATCGTCAAACGTGAGAACACCACCACGTTCCACTAAGTACTTACGTAAATTGGCGGCTTCCGTATCAGAAAAACGGCTGTCGAGCTTTCCTCCACCATACTGACGCCCCATTAGATTTCGGGAGCGCGTCAACGCGGGATCGTGCCCTGTCATACAAACGATTGGGCATTTCATCAAGTTCGCATCCGTTAATTTTACTGCGCCACCTTCCACGTTCATGTCAGCCTTGATCTTCGTCCGTTCATTAAGCCATTTTGTCAGTGCGTTAAGTGAGGAAGCGTCAGCCCACCAGTCAGACAAACTATGACGAATTCGAGTGAATCTTAGCACGCCACGAATGTCACGGCCACGGCCGATTACACGGCCACCTGGTTCACCTCTCTCTAGAGGTGGTACTTCTACATCACCCAAACTAATATCCTTAACTACGTCCCCCAGGGCATCACGCTGAACACCAACTTCTTTCACCATTGCTAAACCAGCAGGTCGAGCAAATACACCAGCTTTGACTTGGACAGCACCACCAATACCACGAGCTATTCCACCCGGTAGACCGGCAGGTGCTGAAGCCACAGGACCCGAAAACGCCAGAGCACCAGGAGCATCGGAAGGTGGAAGGTTTGCATGTGTAACGACTTGAGGTACTGGTGAATTTGTCACTACACGTGGTACGTTAGGGTTGATTGGTGCATTGACCTTGATTGGTTTATTCGCAAACTCGAGCACCGTTTCTGTTTGAATAGAGGTTGGCCGAACAACGGCAGCTGTCGTTACACGAGGCTGCACTTGGACTTGCTCAACTACGACCGTATTCTCAGTGGGAATTGAAGGTTTGATGACAGGTTTGATGATAGGTTTTCTGACTTTCGGCTTTGGTGGTTCTTTTACCTCGACTACCTCAGCCCCAATCAAATCCTTAAAGGCTTCGGTTTGTGTTACGAGATACACTCCCAAGATTAGGGCAGCACCAACGTGCAATATAACCGAAATCAAAAAGGCGCTACCGCCTCTTTTTACACTCATTGAGCTTTCTCTCCTTTTTCTTGTGGTAAGCAATAAATAAACAGGTTTAGTAATCCTTCAAATAAAACAGCGAGCGGATGAGTATGGCGAAAACCTTATTTCGACTGTAGATTAACTCACCCGAAGCGTATGTAAAGCAATATAAATGCCAGAAAACCCAGCTCCTAGCCCCAAACCTGGCGCCAATGTGCCCCAAAACGGACACTCACACCTCTTGGCGCACCATAAGGTGCACCAGCATCATGATTGTTTATTTGACCCGTGTTTTCTTGTCATCGAAGTAGCCAATTTTGTCTTCAGCGTCTTTTTCGTGGATTAAAATTCGGTCATGTTTACCCATGTTGCGCTGTTCAATCGACTCAACTTTACTGACTTTCCATTTTCCTATATCATTTTTAACAAAATAGGCCCAAGTCTGCCCAGGGTTTCTGAAAGCGTTTGGACCAGTCGCCGAAGCAACCAAAGTAGACCCACGTTTCTTGATATAAACTTCGTTCATAGGGCTTCCTTTCCAATTGTCGCTCTTGGTTGAGTGATGCCCCTTAGATAATTTCAGCAAAACGTTTCTTACCCCCTCGGCACCGTCCCCACTTAATGGCTCATTTTCTGAAATGTTAATGTAAATGTGGTCAGACCCTTTCTTGTTCCAAAGCGTAAGTAGCTTTGTAATTTCTCTCTTATTGTAGAGATTTCGGTATTCTTCCCAGAACTTGACAATTGTGTCAGCTTCACCTTGATAATCTATGAAACTAGTTTTGTTAACTTCTAGCTTGTCTCCGCCACTGTTCTTCACAACATAAGCCAATTCGTTTTCTGTATCTGTAATCAACCATTCTTCATCAGTAACTCGAGACCAAACTGTCGAAGTTTCTGACAGTTTGACGCCTTGCCCTTCTAATTCTTGAGCCATGCTAGCGCCAAAACTTTCTCCATTTAGGGTTTCGATGTGGCTGACAGCAAGGCTGATTGCATCGCTATTCTCTTTTTTGACTTTTGTTGGTGAAGTAGAATCCTCCCCACACCCCATTATAAAAACGGCTACCAACAACGAACAACAAATGGCCGCTAATCTAATCACTTTATGCATACTGTAAAACCTCTTCAATTTCCAAAGTTGATTGTTATTGAAGTTAACCTAGTAATTCCAATCTAGCTTCTAAGCTTATCACAATCACAACAATAGAGCAACAGCTTTTTGAACGTCGGCTAACGAAATATTTCTCATACAACCAAGCCCATCCAATTTACAATAAGTCGACATACACGGTGGACAATCACTTTTTTTTCGAATAATGTGGCTATCAATTCCAAGAGGGCCGAATCTTTTGGGATCACTTGGACCATAGAGTGCTACAACACTTGTGCCCATCATTGCAGCTAAATGCATAGGTGCACTATCATTCCCAATAAAAAGTTTGGTATTCTTCAACAGTGCTCCGAGTTGACCAAAATTTGTCTGGCCTAACAAACTAATAGTCTTTTGAGACGTAGATTTTTGAATGCTCTCTATTAACTTGTTTTCAGAAATGTCTCCAACCCAAACAACTGTGGCTTGGTAGAATTCAATCAACCATTCGGACAACTCAGCAAAGCTCTCCGCAGGCCATCGCTTAAGCTCAACTGGGGAGCCAGGATGAATAACTACTAGCGGCCGATTACTTGGTAGATTAGCATAGTAAATATCAGCCCAATCTTGGTCAACTAACGACGGGTAGAAGCTTGGCATCCGTGAGAAAATTTGGAGCTTTTGCTGTTTGAGTAAGTCCAAGTTTCGATCAATTTCATGCCGGTCGTCGGACGAAGTCCCATTCATTTTTTGTTCAATCTGATAACAGGCTCGATCGATACGATAAGGAGTACTTTTCAAAAGTGCCATAACAACAGTCAGAGAATCACCTCTTAACTCAACAACCAGATCATACTTTCGCCACAGCCGAAACATGATTCTAATTGCAGACCAAAAACTTGAGGCTTTGGTCTGCCTGGAAAAGAGGGGAGAATTATAGAAAAACAATTGGTGAATATAGGGGTGATTTTCCAAAACCGTTCTCCCCCAATGCCCAATAAGTACATCAATTGTGGCGGCTGGAAAATTGACGTGTAAATTATTGAAGACAGCAGTCGAAATGAGCAAATCACCAAAGTGGTCTAGTTTTATCACCAGAATTTTCTTTGGTGCAAATTTTTTTGGTAATTGAGATCGATACAACAACTTTTGCACTAAAAAAGAACCCAAAAGTGCCAACCATTCCGCTAGCCTATTAAAAAAAACACCTACTCGCTGAGCCATCGAGTAAATCAAATATCGAAAACGACTTGAGCAACCCAACTTTTGTCCATCAATTGTTCTACTCTCAATTGATGAAAAGTTACGCTCTTTATCTCGGTTAATCTGGTATGCTTACTCCTATCATATGGTTCACCAAAAACTACGGATCGTACACTATACGCAGAAATTTCCCTGACCTCGGCACGACGGAAAAGAAACCCATCTACTTCATGCCGGAAGTTAATCTCATCTAGCCATTTTCTCATCAAGTCAGGCAAACCTATTGCCTTAACAACGATCTCTATTAACATAGCTTCTTCGACGGTGGAGGGTTCTGCAATCGCGGACAGCATCACCTCAGCTGTACTCTCAAAAAGGTTTTGTAAGTTTTCGCTATAAACTCGGACACCTAAATCAGCTGTATGATCCAAGTATTCAATTTTTGGGGTTGAAAAATTATTAAGTCTCATGTATGATTGGCGGTCGGCATTTGGAAGTGTGCAAAGCCGTCAATTGCTACCGCAGCGCCATTGAAATACCGTCCTTTCAATCGATTTCTACGAATACCTTTATACAGCTAATGAGGCAGAAAAGGCTAGAAAATTGGTTAGAATTAAGTATACTAACTTTCCCTAACGAATATTTCTACTTTTGCCCAATTGGCATCGCAAAAATATCTGACTCGGTGTTCTATAATCATCATTAGGCATAAAATACTATCTAGCTATCAGCGATTGCAACAAATTGAATCTGGCATAGCAATTGCTAACCGTCAGAAGTAACATTTTCATATTTCTAAGTTAGAGTAGAAAGTCCGTTGGCTAGCATGAACCAACTATTAGAAATAATATAGTTAAGTTAAATGATTAAAAATCCTATTTTGGTCGTAGATGACAACAAAGAAACCCTAGCAGTTGTTTGTGAAGTTTTAAATCGGGCTGGGTATGACACCCTTTCATCTACAAACGGGCACGAAGCATGGGTACAGTTTGAAACGAACCAGTTATCTCTACTGATTACAGACTTAGAACTACCGGATATTACAGGTGCGGACCTGACCAGAAGAATTCGTACTATTGACTCAGACCTACCAAGCATCATTATGAGTGCTAATCGCGGTTTGGATGTACGTCTCGAAGCAATGGAGGCAGGTGCTTACACCTTTATACCTAAGCCGCTTCACCTTCCTCAATTTGTCCAATTCGTTAATAAAGCCATTGCTTCAAGCACGAGCTCGCTGTTCCAATCCAGACGAGTAAACATGAATAGATCCCAGTCTTTGTTTTTTAAATGGACTAGGATTATCAAGTTTCGGAGATAGGAATATGAGCAAAGTCATTGGTATAGACCTTGGTACGACGAACTCTTGTGTTGCAATTATGGAAGAGAATAAGCCAAAGATCATTGAGAATTCAGAGGGAGGAAGAACGACACCCTCCGTCTTTGCAATAACTAAGACCTATGAGAGGCTGATTGGCCAAGTTGCTAAAAGGCAGGCCATTACTAATCCCGTGAACACGATTTTTTCCATTAAGCGCCTTATGGGTCAGCAATACGATGAAGTTATTCGGAAAAATAAGAAAGTCTCCTATCAGCTCTTTTGTAATCATAATGGAGATGCTTGGGTTAGCCTCGGGAAGGAGTTATACTCACCACAAGAAATATCAGCTCAAATCCTACAAAAAATAAAAAAGACAGCTGAACGATATATAGGAGAACCGGTTGCGGGAGCTGTTATTACCGTACCAGCGTATTTTAATGACGCCCAGCGCCAAGCGACAAAAGATGCTGGTACCATAGCGGGGATGAATGTTCTACGAATCATCAATGAGCCAACTGCTGCCGCTTTAGCGTATGGCCTAGACCAAGCAGATCCCACTACAATTGCTGTCTATGATCTGGGTGGTGGTACTTTCGACATATCAATACTAGAGGTTGGTAAAGGCCTGGTAGAAGTGTTGAGTACGAATGGCGACCCTCATTTGGGGGGGGATGACTTCGACCAAGCTATCATTGAATCGCTGACAGAAGAATTTGAGATTAACTGTGGAGCAAGTTTATACGACGATCCCATAGCAACCCAAAGGTTGAGAGAAGCTGCAGAGAAAGCCAAATGTGAGCTATCCAGTAGCTTGACAGCAGAGATTAATCTCCCTTTCATTGCAGCAAGCAAAAATGGTGCTAAACATCTCAACGTCAGTCTCTCTCGGTCTAAGCTGGAAAAACTAACTGCCAACCTAATTGAACGGCTAATACCTCCTTGCTATCAAGCCTTAGAAGATGCTGGTCTTAAGGCAAATGAAGTCGACGAAGTAATTTTAGTTGGAGGACAGACTCGAATGCCAAAAGTACAGGAGCTGGTAAAACAAATTTTTGGAAAGGAAGCGCGAAGAGGAGTTAACCCGGACGAAGTGGTAGCAATTGGTGCATCCGTGCAAGGAGCTGTTTTATCAGGTGATCCGCGAGTTAAAGAAATCCTGCTTCTAGATGTGACACCATTGTCATTAGGGATCGAAATTTCGGGTGGCGCTTTTACTCGATTGATTAACCGAAATACTACTATACCCGCGCAACAATCTAAAACTTTTACCACCGCGGAAGACAATCAAAGTTCAGTTGATATTCATGTACTACAAGGGGAAAGTCAAGAGGCTGCTCTTAACAAAACAATCGGCCGCTTTCGCTTGGGTGGACTACCACCAGTTCCTAGGAATGAAACCCAGATTGACGTTAGTTTTGAGATTGATGTCAATGGTATTTTAAGCGTATCAGCTCGAGATTTGGCAACCAATAACCAAAGGCAAATTTCTATTACAAATACCTCAGGGTTGTTATACCAAGAAGTCCAGCGGATGGCGCGAAAAACCGCAACTAATTCTATAAACGACGAACTCAGAAGAGAAGAGGCCACAATTCGTTACAAAGCTGAAAATCTTATTTATGAAACTGAAAAAGAACTTTCTGTTCAGGGTGAAAAGATAGACCCTTTGGTCAAAAGTGAGATCGAATTTACCAAAACTGTCCTACAGCAAACTATAGAACAGAGATTAAGACCGGATGAAAAATTGAATATAGAAAGAATCGACACACAAATGGATTCTCTACTACAAATCTGGCAAAAACTGTCTACAGATTTCTATGAAAAATACAAATTAAATCAGCAATCTGCCAATTTTAAAGGTAATAATTACAATAGCATCTATGGAACAGCTAACACAGCTAATGCCAAAAGTGTAGAGGATTCGGCTAAGAATGGCGAACAGGTCATCGATGTTGACTATGAAATCATATTTTGAAAGGCAAAAGATGAAATATACCTCAAAGTATATTTGTTATACACTCAGTCGCTACCTGACGATCGTCGAAAGGGTAAAGCACACCTCCAATTTCTTGGTAGCCTTCATGCCCTTTACCAGCAATCACCACAAAATCACCGATCTTAGCAATTTCCACCGCACGTTGGATTGCCCTTTTTCTGTCTAATATAACATCGTACTCAAAATCCGATTGACCTCTAACCGCACCCAAAATTTGTTCGATAATGAGCATAGGCTGCTCTGAACGAGGATTGTCAGAAGTCAAAATTGTGTAGTCAGCAATTTCACTCGCAACCTTCCCCATCAAAGATCGCTTGTCCGAATCTCTATCTCCTCCACAGCCGAAAACAACAATTAGACGATGACTTGCCTTCATTCTGATCCCTTGAAGCAGATTCTTCAGCCCATCGGGAGTATGCGCATAATCGACAATAACTGTGAAGGGTTGGCCCAAGTTAATAGCTTCACACCGACCTGGAATTACTGTTGATTCTAATCCCTTTTTGATTGTGTTTAAGTCAACCTGATAATGTTGAGCCACTGATACGGCAGCAAGTGCATTGTAAATATTGTACTGGCCAAAGAGTTTGAGATGAATAGAAGTGGATTTCTTCTCTGAGCCAGACGAGATAAGCAATCGAAAGCTCAAACCGGCTGTGCTCTGACTGATATTAGTGGCAGTCACATTGGGTTGGCCATTTAGGCCGTAGGTTATAACGTTGGACAAAGATTTCTCCTGAACTACAGCAGAAATCGAGTCAGTAATATCTGACGACAAATCACAGTTGATAACAGCTAGGCCTGTTGGTACAGTTTGCCTAAAAAGACGTAACTTTGCCGCTAGGTAGTCCTTCATGGATCTATGATAATCTAGGTGATCTTGAGTTAGATTAGTAAAGACTGCAACTTGGAATTTGAGGTGATCTAACCTTCTCTGGTCTAAGCCTTGAGAAGACGCTTCCATAATAACGTGGCGAATTTGGTTTTGGTAGATTTGAGCGAAAAGACCGTGTAAAGTCAGAGGGTCGGGTGTGGTTGATTGTGCGGGTAGTGCTGTTTTTCCTAAGTAATAACCAATTGTACCTAGAAGCGCTGATTCAAGATGAGCTAAACGAAAAATACTGGCAATGAAATGCGCAGTTGAAGTCTTCCCATTAGTTCCTGTAATACCAATTAAATCCAAGTTCTCGGCGGGCCGGTCGTTCCAATTGGCCGCTATTCGAGCTAATGCTGATCTACTATTATCAACTTGAACATAAGCTATATTCGTTGGTGTTCGGACGGGTATTGACTTTTCTGCGATGATGGCTATTGGTCGTTTATCTACAGCTTGAGCCATGAATCGATGTGCATCAATTAAAACTCCCCTATAACAGACCCAAACCGATCCAGGTTGGATTTTCCGATGGTCGGTGACAACAGAACCTACTGATCGATCCAATCGACCAACTGTTGATTGGATTTCTAAGCCATCTAGTAGTTTGTCTAAATTCACTAGTTTGAAGACACTCTATCGATGTACCGCTAATTCGACTTCTTTCGTGAGATTATACTTTTGGGACATGTAGTTCATCGATTGACCAGCAATTTCTTGAAACATTGGGGCTGCAACTTCTGTACTCAGAGGTGCACCGAGAGGTTCATCAATTACTACTATAACTGAAATAAGGGGATCATCGGCGGGTAGGAAACCTGCGAAACTGACAACAACCTTACCCTTAACATAGCCTTGGTTCGCTACCGCCTTCTGTGATGTTCCAGTTTTACCCGCTACTTGATATCCATCCACTTGAGCGTTTTTTCCACTTCCCTGTTCGGTTACCTTTACTAAAATCTTAGTTAATTTACTGGCCGTCTCTGGTGACATCACCCGTCGAATTGGGCAAGGGTGAAACCGCTTAACTTCCCCAACAACAAACCCATCTGTTAGAATCCCACCCACGATGTTTGGTTTTATGAGAACCCCTTTAGTAGCGATGGTATTGATGCTATTCAACATCTGGAGTGGTGTGACGGATATACCTTGTCCAAATGGTACTGTTGCTTTAGCGTACTCGTCCCATACACGAAGACCTCTTAGCGATCCCTTACGTTCAAATGGCAAATCAATTCCCGTTTTCCTTCCAAATCCAAAAGCTTCGACATACGACGAAATTGAATCATGTCCTAACTTTTCAGCAGTCTTAGTAATCCCGATGTTGCTGGATTTTTGGATAATTTCGCTCAAGCTCAGCCAACCATTCGGTCGGACGTCCTTTATGACATGTCCATTTGGTAATTGATAAGCCCCCATTTCACAATACTCTGTGGTTTCAGCTGAAGCAATCTTCTCATTTATCACACCACACGCAGTCACAATCTTAAATACAGATCCCGGTTCATATTGCATCCACATTGCGATATTTCGCTTGTACGCTTCAGGACTGTCTGCATACTGATTTAGGTCATAACTAGGATAGTTTGCCATGGCTAGAATTTCTCCAGTCTTAGGCTTCATAATTATAGCTGTTCCTGATTTGGCTTTCCATTTTTGGCAGCCATCGGCTAACACTTGTTCCGTCAAGTGTTGGAGATATCTGTCAATTGTCAATTCAACTGTATGCCCTTGAATAAGTGGTTTAGAACTGAGTGGATAGTCCAAATCAATAGGGGATATACCAACATCAGAATTATCAATTGACTCGGCCCTATCTTTAATATGTGTATCGGATTGGCTAGCCGGAAGGAGATAAGAATCATACTGGCGCTCTATACCGTCTATTCCATGACCATCGAAGCTAGTTATACCGACTACATGGCATGCCAGCCTACCATTTGGATAGACCCGTTTACTATTGAGTTGAAAATTGACCCCCTGAATCTTCTGGGTCATTGAACGAATGGATTTTAGCTGACTATATGGAATATTTCGCTGGAGCCAGACAAATTTCTTATTTTTTTCGCTCAATTGTTCTATCAACGTTAGTTCTGACTTACCAACGATCGGAGCTAACTGCCGAGCGGCTTTGTGAGGTGAAATTTTTAGAAAGCTGGGATCTGCCCAAACCGAAATAAGGTTCCTATTAATTGCGAGTATTTCACCATTTCGATCAACTATTTTACCTCGTTTGATCTCCACTTCGTCTTTTTCGGGTTGTGCAATACTTGCTCGTTCCCTTAGTTGATCACCGTAGACGGATTCAATGTAAACAACTCGTATGAGTAAGCTGAACAAACACAATTGAATCAAAATCGCTGCTAGCCAAGCCCTATTACCAAGACAGTTCCAAGTGCTAGTTTTATTTTCCATCTAATTCTTTTTTACAAACGAATACGAATTTTCTTCAGTATGAGGGACAATCGATAGTTTACTAGATTGAACCATTTTCATCTGTTTTGCTAATTTATGAACATGCTCCACCGATGTCAGTTCAGCTATGCAAATTTTCAATTCACTGATCTCGTTCTCTAATTTCTCTTGTTCTTGCTTAGAGGTTAGGTCTTGAAAAATACGACGATGGCCCGTTGAAAACCATGCACTCAATAATAAAACACCGACGAAAAGAACCAGTATCAAGTAGGGTACTTTTGACGTTTTTGTTGGGTTAGCCTGATGACGATACATTGCACCGGAATTATACAGATCATTCAAAGCCAAGTAACGAATGCTATCAACTACTAGATTCAATTTTTATCGAAAAGATAACTTAATGCCACTGAGTTCAAATGCGGAGAGCGACCCTAAGTTTAGCACTCCGCGAACGAGGGTTGACTTCTATTTCCTCTTTGCTTGCCATAGCAGGTCGTCTAGTCAAAATCTCAATTTCAGGTCGTTTCTCGCAACGACAAACCGGAATTTTAGTAGGACAAATACAAGAACTGGCTAATTTTCGAAAAGTGTGCTTGACAAGACGATCTTCTAGAGAATGAAAAGAAATAATGCATAAATAACCGCCTATTTTCAATCTCTTGTGGCCTATGGATAGCAATTGCTGGAGGTTTTCTAACTCACCATTGACAAAGATACGTAAGGCTTGAAAAGTCCTAGTAGCAGGATGGATTTTCTGACGACGGATTTTCGACTTAGTGTATACGTCCAATACTAACTTCGCGAGTTCCTCCGTTCGGCAAATGGCCCCTTTACTTCGTTGCTGAACAATCCTGTACGCAATCCGTTTTGACAGTCTTTCTTCCCCAAATTTCCATAAAATCTCAGCAATTTCTCCTTGCGATGAACAGTTGACCACTTCTCTCGCAGAAAGTTCTTGATTTGGGTTCATGCGCATATCCAAAGGCCCGTCTTTTTGAAAGCTAAACCCCCTCTTCGGTTGGTCAATTTGCATGGAGGAGACCCCTAGATCGACTAAAATTCCATCGAGGCCTTCCTTCTGTAGTTCGTCTGGTATCAGCTCAGATAACCAATGGGCAAAATTTCCATTAATAGCCTGAAACCGAGAGCCAAAAACAGACAGGCGTTTACCTGAGATATCTAGAGCTGTGGGGTCTAAATCCAAACCAATAACGTTTGTGTCTGGGTAGGATAAAATTGCTTCACTATGTCCACCCGCACCTAAAGTTCCGTCTAGGTAGATTCCTCCTTGAGTGGGTTTTAAGTACTTTATTATTTCGTCGCATAAAACTGGTTTATGATGGTAGTGCGACATTACTATCTTGAATAGTGAAGTGGGAGTGTCTTCAAACTAGTTAAACTAATTGTTTCATTTATGAGCCATACATTGGCTTAATATTCTTGTTTGGAATTTTATTTTTCCAAAGCAGATTTTTCTAAACGTTTCATACTGGATTAGACAATCATCTTTTTAAATTAAGATACCACGGTCAGCAAATATCTGGCTTGATAACATTTAAAGTCCAATTTTCGTCTAAATACAAAAAATTGATCGTATGTTATGTTGCTTAAAAATCTGGCTTTGTTCTCGTATTGCCACTCAAGCTAAACCATTTACATCACATTTTTCAGGCACTTCTTTTGAGAAAAAAACGAAGACGATAATCGATAGTTTAACCGATACACTTAACTTTGGCGCATTATTTCTCTACTTGATTGCTACTGACTGATGATTAATTGACCAAATTGGAACGCATGCCAAATGTTTAATTTTCAAAGGCAGGCTAACGATTGCCTTGATTCCATGCCCCCCTGAATTTGACCAAGGGTCAGCTTTTAGAACTGATCCAACTGATTTTACTGTATTGGCAGTTACAAGACACTAAAAGGGGCACCAAAACATTTTTGATACCCCTTCTATATTCAAGAATTCAAATAGAATTAAGCTTGGTCATATGAATTAACCTGACGCATCCAGATATTTCTAAATTTGACCAGATCACCATGATCTTGTAGTTTAAGTGGTCCAGTTGGACCATGGACACTGTCATAGGATGACAAGTTTCGGTGGCCAGTTGGGCCATGCGCAGGCTGGCGGTTGTGGAGCAGAATTCCATTCAGAAATACTGTCAAGTAGGCTGGACTGACAAGATCGTCACCTTGGTATTTGGGAGCCTCAAAAACGATGTCATAGGTTTGCCATTCTCCTGGTGGGCGACAGGCGTTAACACGAGGTGGGAATTGTGCGTAGATAGCACCAGTAATCCCGTCGGCGTAGGTTTGGTTATCATAACCATCTAGGACTTGGACTTCATACAGCCCCATTAGAAAAATACCACTATTCCCTCGACCTTGACTTTCCCCTTTGACTTCAGCAGGTGAAGCCCATTCGAGATGTAGTTGACAGTCGCCAAATTGAGCTTTGGTGACAATATCACCAGTGCGAGGAGTGACTTGCATATACCCATTTTCTACGATCCATTCTGGTTGGCCACCACTGGTTGTTTGCCAACCAGATAAGTCTGTACCATCAAACAAAATTACCGCATCAGATGGTGCATCAGCACTCGTGGCGCCCGGTGTCACGATAGTAGGTTGAGGTCGTTGGCCATCGTGAACTCGCCATTGGGAATAAGGTTCGGGTAGAAAGGGCGTATCGTCGTAACCAATATTTGACATGTAAATTAATCCTTATATATATGCGTTGAATAAAACATGAAATTATCATCTGGCACCACAAGCTTGTAAACTGGCTTGCATATGTCCACGGGATTCAGCTGCAATAGTGCAGCACTGTTCTATTGAATATTCTTTTGCTCCTATTACTTCGAGATTTAGCGGCCCCGTGTAACCATTTGCATGCAGAACGGCGATATAACCAACTAAATCAATGTTACCTCTTCCATTGGCCTGCATTTCAGGTTGTCCCGGTCCTCTAGGACCACTTACTACTCTATCAAAATCTTGACTTTCGTCAGGACTAGTCTGATAATCCCCCTGACAGTCGCGAATATGGACATGCTTAACTCTTTCAACGACAGCGGCTATAGCCTCAACTGGATTTTCGCCTGCCCGATGAATATGAGACGGATCCATATCAATACCGAAAGCCGGCGATGAAATCGCTTCCATTGCTCTAATGGTCGTTGGAGTATTGTAAATACTTGCACCAACGTGAGCTTTAACACACAAAGTTACACCATATCGCTCGGCCATGTCTGACAAGTTGCCCAACGAGTCGATTACTTCTGGCCAAGCACTTTCGTCATCGCTCTTTCCACCGGGGCCGCAATTAATGATCGGAATACCGATTTCGGCTGCAGCTTGGAAGGCTTTTTCCATTTGGTTAGCATCTCGCGATGGTTGCTCCATAGCCAGCAGCTCAAGCTGATAGGTTTTTGCCAACTCTTTGATATCATCAGCTAAATCTTGCCAATGATCAAGAACCAAATGCTCGCTCATACCATTAATGGCCGACAACTCGATTCCATCGTAACCAGCCATGGCAATGTGTTTGAAGGCAGTTTCCATATCGTAACCACCGAACAAAACGGAATTTGCTCCCAGTTTCACTAAATGACTCCTTTTTTGTTTAGTTTTAAATTTTAAGTAGAATAACTACTAAGCATTCTGTGTAATTGGATTACTCTTGAGGGTCGGTAGAGGGTGTGGGCGAACCAAAATCCCACCTTGCTCGTAGGACTCTATAGCCGCCCAAGTATATTCAAGTGTTGCTAGTGCATCCCGGCCCGAAGCTCGAATCTGATTGAGTGGGACTTGATTAGCTACATCCTCTAAGAAAGCAGAAATCCGGAGTGGGAATGTTGCACCAAAATCAGATTGTCCTGATTCGTGTACGATAGAGCCAGAAGATGCTCCGAGGTCGAGCTTTTCTGGAACAGCTGCATCCTCCGTTCCTGGCGAAGGCCAAAATGTGACTTTTTCTATACAGTTTTCAATACAAAACGTGCCCCGTGTTCCTCCTACTTCCACACTCCACCAGCCACCTAAACCGAATGTGGTATCACCACGCTGACTTAATAGATAGCCGATAGCACCACTCTGAAATTTGACATGAATACTGTTGATCGACACCATTAAATCTCCGGCCTTTTTGCGAAAACTTGGTTGGCTCATGAATGCTTGAACATGAGTAATGTCACCACAAAAATGGCGCATTACACTGAAGGGATGAGCCAGAAAAGCTTTAACATGAAAATAAGGAAACCCCTTAACTCGGGGAGAATTTTGCGGGCTATAGCTTTTCTCTCCACCGGCGAACCCCATTTTGTGAAGACAGTATACCACTTCCCCTACGTGTCCATCATTCATGTATTCCATAGCTTGCTCAGCTGGTGGAGTAAAATAG
Organism: Candidatus Poribacteria bacterium; assembly: GCA_036339735.1. GTDB lineage: Bacteria > Poribacteria > WGA-4E > WGA-4E > UBA9662 > TMED15. The sequence continues at coordinate 35,671 of JAYZAL010000101.1, read as the reverse complement.
TGATTTAGATTACAAGCTAGATAAACCCCTTTTTCGTCTGCTTTTGCGACCATCTGCCGAGCTTCACTGATATCATTAGAAATCGGCTTTTCCACTAAAACATGCTTGCCGTGTTCCAATGCCATCATGGTAGGTTCAAAGTGCCAACTACCATTCTCATTCCCACCAGTACTAACGTCGATAATATCTAGCTCTTCATTTTCCAGCATAGCCTTTTGATCGTAGTAGGCTTTGACTCCTAATCGTTCAGCAGTCGCGTCTGCTCGTTCCTTAACCATGTCACAAACTGCAACAAGATCCGATAATTCATTTTGGTCGTAGCAGTTAGCGTGGTTATTACCAATTCCACTAAGACCAACAATACCAACTTTGAGTGCCATTACTCTTTCTCCTTAAAGCCTGACTATATTCTGAATATGATCGAGCCAATTAACTCGATTCTTCCAATCAAACACATTCACTCGGACAGCTCTGAGCCTTCCCGACACCGGGAAAACACTTCATTTTCTTTCCTGGAATTCAAACTTAGCTTTGTTACTAAGATCCATGATTAACTTGCTAATCTACAGCTCACGGTCCTTCTATCTGATATTCGTTTAATTTAAAAACACACGACCACACAATCACCGTGTATGTCTTATATGCCGATTGCATACTAACTTTCTATAATAAATAATTGCGTGTTTGGCAGGTAGGTTTCTGATTTAAAAATAATTTCAATTTTCAATAGATTGCCAGGTTTTACTGTTGTACATTTTGAAACGAAACTACTAGTCAAGCCGTAAGTATTGCCTGACCATTCTTGCATTAGTTAGAATAGGACCGTAACAGTTGAAAACAGCTTTAATTTTGTAGGAATCCTATCCCTTAAATTTCCACAATAATATTGTTAGCAACAAATCGTCACAGAAGCTACCACACACCACTGGACTTGTCAATGCTAGCCTTATTCTTGACGTCTAAATATTCAGGTCCGACTTCAGCCAAGTTAGCATATACCTCTTCCATACCGTAGTATAAAAAATAATGAAAAATAGAACCCATTTACCGATGCTCGTTCTGATGGTCTTACTTATTAATATCAAGCTCAAGGTTTGTGGTGAAAGCTTTCGCTTTTTAGCTACAGGTGATTTACCCTATTCGGCGGAGCAATTCGACAAATACCGTCAACTACTCCAGCAATCAGAATCAGAAGATTTTTCCTTTTTGGTTCATGTGGGAGACTTCAAAGCTAGTTATGCTGAGTGTTCAGACCAGTCCTTCGATCAGATATGCCAAATATTTCGAGACTACCCCAAACCAGTTGTCTACACTCCAGGGGACAACGATTGGACTGACTGCCATCGTACCGGCCAAGACCCTGTAGAACGATTGAAAAAATTGAGACTAATGTTCTACCATGACAGCCGAACCTTGCGACTGAATGAATTGAATGTTGAACAGCAATCTCAAAACCCAAGATTTCAAAAATATATTGAAAATTATCGTTTTACCAAAAGTAGTGTCTTATTTGTAGTGGCGCACATTGTCGGTAGTAACAACAATTACTGGCCACAATCTGTGGTTGCTATGAAAGAATTCCGTGAAAGAAATACAGCAACCCTTTCATTTTTGAAATAAAGCTTTAACTTGGCTGAGAGACAAAAGTTTGCTGGTGTAATATTAATTATTCATGCCAACCCTAACTTTGAGGATTCTGGAGAATACGAGTATGGAAATGGTGAAGGTTTTGAAGGCTTTCTAGATCTTTTACATCAATTCTTGGCGTCCTATCGTTATCCAGTAATTTGTATACATGGCGATACACATCTATACCGTATCGACAAACCGTTTAGGGATCGGAAAAATCAAGCCTATAATCACTTTAGACGGATAGAGGTGTTTGGCTCGCCCTTTGTTTCAGGTGTTGACATTACCGTCAATACAAACACCGATGATATTTTTAACTTTCAACCGTATTACCTAAAAAAATAGGTGTCCGAACTCTACTAGCTTCTCCGAAAATAGGTAATGCTATAGGGCACAAAATTGTCTATATGGAAACACATTTATCTGATGGCTTTTTTCTCTTGTCCGAAACTGATAAAACCTTGTCTTTGCATTGGAAAAGCGGTTCGCTAAAATACAGCGATTTCAGGCTAATGGCGGAAGGAGGTACCGCTAAACTGTATACATGTTTCGACGAAAACTTACGTCGAAAAGTCGTCTACAAAACCTTACATAGTCACCTCAAAAACAGCCCAATTGAGACACATCGTTTTTTGCGTGAAGCTCGAGTAACAGCTAATATTGCTCACCCCGGCACATTACCTGTTTACGAGCTGGGACGAGATCGTAATGGCTCACTCTTTTTTACTATGAAACACATAAATGGTCGTGATCTGAGAAGTGTCATTCTATCTTTGGGTCATGAAGACGAGCACACTAAACAACTATTTCCTTTATCAGTATTGATTGATATTCTTATTCAGGTCTGTCAAACCGTTGCTCACGCACATCAGAGAGGAGTCGTTCATCGGGACCTAAAGCCAGCAAATATTCTAACAGGTGAATTTGGTGAAACTTATGTAATTGACTGGGGATTAGCCAAAGTCTGGGGTGAGAACGACACCAGTACTTCCTCAGACACAGACCACTTGATTAATACTATGATAACTCCTGTGGGACGTCGTTACGGAACACCACTTTATACTGCTCCTGAACTAATGCGAGGAGATAAATTTGTCGATGGTCGGGTCGATGTATTCTGCCTAGGTAATGTATTGTTCGAAATTTTGACGCAAAAGCAACTACTACATGGTGAAACCGTCAAGCAAATTCGGCAATCCCTTCTGGAAAATCCATTACCTAAACCTAGCCAAGTGGCACCAAATCGATTAATCCCTCCTGAATTAGAACATATCTGCTGCCGAGCTTTACAAAAAAAGGTCGAGGATCGCTTTGATAGTGTTCAGTCTTTGCTAGCTGCACTCCTCGATTACAGGTCAAAGTCTAGCCAAGCCTTGTGAGATAGACGCTAAACCTTGACATTGTTGAGTAAATCAGCTAGGATCGCTTCATGAAGTTGGTTATGCTGAGTATCTTGGTGCTAGTCAGCATTGGGGCGTTTTCCGCACCATCGACCTCATTCCAATTCGACAGTTGGGTTGGTCATAGCCTCGAAAAGTTGTACACCGATGGTATCCTTGAGTCAGCGTATTGGCATACACGTCCCAAAAGTCGGTTCGAAGTAGCGAAACGTCTAGACAATGCTTTGTTCAAACCATCAAGTCGTTTGAACAAAGCATTGTATAGCAAATTGCTCGATGAGTTTAGCTTAGAGCGTGCAATTTTGGCTAAACAGCATGGTGGTCGATTCAAGGTAAGGGGTTCAATTCAGTTAAGAAAAGATAAAAATGCTCATCGCGTTGCTCCTGCCTTGTTGTTAGCAGCACGGTATTTTCATGCTAATGGTTTAATTTTTCATCAAGAATTTGAAGTAGCAAATTCCACCAACAAATACCCCAAACAAGGTAAGACGGCAGGACAACGGGTTAACCCCTGGTACGGAGGTTACATTGGCGACTTCAGGCGTGTGTTCATCGTATTTCCGATTGCTAGTCGATTTCGGATTAAAGTAGGCCGAGATGCTATTTTTTGGGGGGCTGGCACGAGAAGCGCAATTGGAATTTCCGATAATTCGCCTAATTTCGATCTTATCTCACTACAAGGCCAAATTGGACCTGTTATGGGAACAGCATTCACTGCAAAATTAGACCCCATGTGGGCGACACGACCTAGGAGGTATCTAGCTAATCGATATTTGGCTGGGCACCGGCTGGATTGGCAAGTTTCCCGCACTATACAAGTGGCAATCTCTGAGCTGGTTTTGTACAGTGGTGAACAAAGGAGCTTGGAATGGTATTATACAAACCCAATTTTGCCTTACTATGCCAGTCAGTATAATTCCGAAAATAACAATCGATCTGACAGTAATGACAACGTTATGTTTCTATTCGATTTTTCCTTTCGGCCTCTTCATGGATGGCGGTTGTGGGCTGAATTTCTGGTGGACGATTTTTCTTACACTAGTCGGGATGATCCTAATGACTTAGCAATCGTGATTGGTACAGAGTTGGGAAATCTATTGAGAAATAAGCAATTAGTGTTCAGCCTAACGTACACACGAGTTAACCGCTGGACCTATACTCACCTAGTAGAGACTAACTCATTTACTCACTTTGGTTCAGTGATAGGCCACCGGATTGGTAACGACGCAGATTTAGCAGTGATCAAAACAAATTATTGGGTTAATCAAGATTGGTTAGTTTGTCTCCGCTATCAACTAGAACGTCAAGGTGTAGCCGATATTGGAGATCAATTTGAAGGAGAAAATGAACATCACAGTATTCGTTTTCCCTCTGGCCCAGTGAAGAAACAAAATCATCTGAGTTTTGATTTCTTCTATGAGCCTATATTAAGCAAGACTTCGCGTCGTTGGCAAAAACAGTGTTGGCAGATATGTGGTTCTTATCAATTTATAATTGTCAGCCAAGATAAAGAAGAACTGGAAGAAACGACTATACGTCAACATCAGTTGGCATTTCAATTGCGTTGTAATTTTGAGTTAGCAGGAGTAAACCATTGAACGACTTTGATCGATTAGCATCAGTCTACGACTTAGATATGGGAACTAAATCAGATGATATTCCTATGTACGTTCGCCATGCTGAGGATGTAGGTGGACCAATTCTCGAACTAGGTAGTGGGACCGGGCGGGTAATTTTTCGGTTGGCAAAGCGAGGGTTTGATGTTTGGGGTATGGACAGCTCAGTTGGGATGATGAGTATCGCTCGCCAACATTTAGCACAATTACAAGATCAAATGGTTGGCCAGATTCGATTCGTCGATGGTGATATGAGGAGTGATATTGTTGGGGACACTCAGTTTAAATTGATTTTCATCGCCTATAATACCTTTTTACACCTTATATCGCGAGATGACCAATTATCTACTCTAAAAAACATGTGTCAGATGTTATCGGATGATGGTCGTATCATTATTGATATCTTTACTCCACGCCATCGAGATTTATCGCAATATGATTATCACCGGAAAGAACTCCCTATCTATCGTGGAGTTTACCAAGATGAGCTGACGGGAAAAACCTATGTTCGAAATGATCGTATCAAACTTGATCTGGTTAATCAATTACAAACAGTAGAGTTTATTTATGACAAAATTGGTACCGATGGATCTATCGATAGAGAATCACATTTGGTATCATCACGTTATGTCTTTCGACCCGAGATGGAACTCCTACTGGAGTTAGCTGGTTTTAACCTCCTCGAACTACGGGGTGGATACCAAGAGGATTCAGTATATGACTACCACAATAGTGAAGTAATGGTATTTGTAGCTGAAAAAAAATGATGTTTGGAAAAACATCATTGGAAATTCAAGGAGTGTAAATTTGATGAAAAATCTTACTAAGTTACTTGGACAAATTGTGTTAGTTTGCCTAATGTTAGTCTCAAGTTCAGCTTGGTCTTGGTGGCCGGGCGGTCATTCTGTCCTAGTTAGAGCTGCAGTTAGATCATTACCTGCAGAAATGCCAGAGTTCTTTCGACAAGGTGAAGATGCTATTGCTCATTATGTCTATGATCCTGATTTGGCCAAGAACCGAGCTGCCAAGTACCTAAGGAAAGCCGAACATAGTGAGCATTATTTGGATTTGGAGTTTCTTGAAGGTAAACAACTTCCCAAAAGTCGATATGAGTTCATTGCATTATGTCAGGAAGTGGGAGTCAAACCAGAGCAAGTCGGTTTTGTACCCTATAGTATAGGCGAGTGGGCTCAACGACTTACAATTGCGTTGGCTGAGTATCGGCGTTGGCCAAATAATACTTTCATACAGCAAAAATGTCTGTTGTATGCAGGTTTTCTTGCCCATTATGCTCAAGATCAATCCCAACCATTGCATACGACGATTCACTTTGACGGACGCGCCAAATCTGACGGAAAATCCCCACATAGTGGTATACATGAAAAAATTGATTCTATTATTGAGTACATGGAGTTGCGAGCCCTTGATTTGACAAAAGATCAAGAGATTAACGCTTTTGAAGGTGACTTGATGGACGCTGTTTTAGATCATTTTAATAGTTCTCACAGAATGGTTGATACAGTCTATGAAATAGAGAAAGAATTACCTAAAAAAGGTCAAGAACGAGAAGAATGGAAGGTTTCAAAACCAGTCGCCAAATTTGTCAATGATCGAACACGAGCTGCAGTCCAGTTTACAGCGCAACTTTACTTGACTAGTTGGCAACAATCAAAGTCCGTTAAATTCGAAGGATGGTTCGACCGATCATCATCTGATCAAACAGACGAATAATGAGTAATAAAATATGTCAAAACTGAGACAAAAACTACTTGTCTTATGGTTACAAACACCTGACCTCAGCAGTCCTGTGGGTGCTTGGTCAATCTACGATGGGACAGGCAAGGAGATACATACCACTGCTGACAGTGACCAGCCACCATACGGCAGCGTATTAGATGCAATGAAGGATGGCTGGCGGGTGATTCAATTCCCACAACAGTTTCCCGCATTTCCCGGTATGGAATATAATACTTCTTACTTAAAGTTTGAGTATATTTTAGAACAATTGGAGACAATCGATGATTGATAAAAAACATCTGCTCAATTCAAAACAAATGGCGAATTTCGTAACGGATGGCTACCTGCGGTTCGATGAATTAGTCTCGAATGAACTAAATCAGGCCGCTCATCAAGAAATGCAGGATCGAAAAGTCGAAACCGGCCAAGCTGGGGTAAGATTCAGTCAAGTTTGGTCTGATAAATCTGCTATCCGACAGATTTTCAATCAACCTGAAATCCAAGGAATTATTCATAGTCTAGTTGGTCCAGATCCACTCTACGATCATCAAGCAACACATATTGTCAATGCTCAAAACCGTAGCGGACAGATTTGGCATGCCGATGCAATTATCGATATGCGTATGCACTTCGATATCCAGTTCTATTATTTTTGTCACGACACGCCCCGTGAGATGGGTGGAACTGCGATTTTACCAGGTAGTCATTTTCGTTTGATTAGTGAAACTGATGTAGCTCGTTATCAGAACTTTGTTGGTCAAGTCCCAACTATTTGCAAAGCAGGGACGGTTATCGTTGTTCACCATGGCATATGGCATTGTGCTCAACCTAATCACACTGAAGAAACCCGATACATGTTCAAACTGCGCCTCAATCCCACTGTACGTCAACTGAGGCTGTGGAATACTGACGATCTCGACGATTCGGCTGTCCATGGGATCATTGGTCGCCATCATCGTTGGTATGGTAACGAGGTCCGGCTAGAGCAAGTCAACCGTATCAAATTCTGGCGTTTCTTGATAGGTGATGACAAATTTGACCACGCCTACTGGATGTCACGCTTGGAAAACATGCCAGAAAACATACTAGATGTCGCTTAAACCGAAAATTCTTTTTTACACTAAACCTAACTGTCCACTTTGTACTAAAGCTAAGAATGATCTGAAAGGCTTAGCTCGCAAGATCCCGCACCAACTTATAGAAACCGATATTACCCAAAACGATGATCTGTTTGCGAAGTACCGACACCTAATACCTGTGGGTGAATTGGTAACTTCAGCTGATCAAGCTAATGAAGTATTGTTCAGTTACAGAGTGGATGCTAACAAAATCGAAGCTTGTATCAAAAATCAGGCTAAAAAATAGTTGATATATGGATCAAAACCGTACGCAAACAGTTGGATTTCCTACCAAGCCCGGCCCTTTTGACGATCTGAGGGTACTTGATTTAACCCGAGTGTTAGCTGGTCCTTATGCCACCATGATTTTAGGAGACTTAGGGGCAGAAATAATTAAAGTTGAGCAACCGGAGGTTGGGGACGAAGCTCGAGGCTTTGGTCCTTTTCAGAATGACTTTAGTTTATACTTTATGAGTGTCAATCGAGGTAAAAAGAGTATTACTCTTAACCTGAAAACAGATCAGGGCCAACAGATTTTTCATAATTTGCTGGCAAAATGTGATGTGTTAGTCGAAAATTTTCGCGCAGGTACTATGAGTAAACTCGGTCTCGGTTATGACCAATTAAGAGAAAAGTATCCAGGGCTAATATATGCTGCTTGTTCTGGTTTTGGCCAGACGGGTCCTTATGCCAATCGTGGTGCTTACGACATGATAATCCAAGCAATGGGGGGCATTCTAAGTATTACTGGAGAGCCTGACAAACCACCGGTTCGGGTTGGCACCTCGATTGGTGATATCACGTCAGCCCTATTTACAACCATAGGCGTTTTGTCCGCGCTCCATCATCGCCAGAAGACAGGAGAAGGACAGTTAGTTGACGTCGGGATGCTTGATTGTCAAGTATCCATCCTAGAAAATGCCCTAGTTCGTTATTTCTCTAGCGGAGAAGTTCCAAAACCACTTGGGCGAAGACATCCAGCCATTACGCCTTTCGAGGTATTTGAGTCCAAAGATGGTTATGTCGTCATCGCAATTGGTAATGATCAATTGTGGCAGAAATTTTGTCAACATGTTGATCGGTCTGATTTAGTTGATGACCCAAGATTTGAAAATAATGCTTCGCGTACCAACAATCACTCAGAATTACGACCGATTATGAATAAAGTTTTGAGCCAAAAGAATACTGAAAGATGGGTGGAGGAACTAGCTAAGATCGGCGTTCCTTGTGGACCAGTTAATACCATTGATAAGGTGGTTGAGGATCCTCAAATCCGAGCACGGGAAATGATCGTTGATTTGTCAACCCAATTTGCAGGGAAAGTACAAATACCTGGAATCCCTGTCAAGTTGTCTCAGACGCCTGGCCAAGTCGATGAACCCGCACCGATGCTAGGCCAACATACAGAAGAAGTTTTGGCCAATTTGCTGGGAATACCTAAAGCAGAAATTCATAACCTACAAAAGTTAGGGATAATTTAATACTCCAAACATCGCAAATAATGGCTGACTTATTGATTCCTACCGATTTTACTAAATGTCCCTCTTGTTCCATCTGACCACCAAGTAATACAGCTCCCACAAGAAAAATTAGGAGAATCCGTCTTATACTCCTATTCATATGAGGCTTGTCGTGATTTTTTGTGATGACCCAAGCGTAATTACGACAAAAATGTGCCATGTATTGACGGTAAATATATTTGATTTGCTTTCTCGTGCCTCGGGCTCTGACCTTGATCAAGTTAAGTAAGTCACTAGTGATTTTCTTTACAAAGTTTTGTGTGTCATGTAGAATAGATTAGCCAAATATACATCGAGATCAACAGGTTACTGGTCTCAAAAACAGAGCTTTGAGCAGATAGTCAAAAGGGAAAATAAGATGTCAAATGCGGATTATTCTATTGGGGTTGTTGGTGTTGGACGAATGGGTAGTAATATCGCTCGCCACCTCAAGGATGAAGGGTTTTCAGTTGTTGCAGTTTACGATTCAGTCTCACAATTAGCAAATTCATTGGCTGACGAAATCGAGGCTACGGCCTGTAATATGCTGGCTGATGTGACAAAACTAGCTGACTACATCATTACTGTTGTAACTGATGATACATCTATGGAACAGATTTTCTCCGAAACCACCGAAGATAGCTTACTTAAAGGAGCGGCAGGGACGGTCTTTATCAATTGCGCTACAATCTCACCTAGTATGCATGTTGAAGTTGAACGTCGGGCCGAGCTTAATGGAGCTGAAAGCTTGGAAGGCTGTATGGCCAGTAGTATTACTCAGGCACGGCAAGGTACACTTTATTTGATGTGTGGAGGCCGAAAATCAACATTTCATCGAGCAGAACCAATTCTAGATGCAATGAGTATCTCTCTTCGATATATTGGTACCGCGGGTCAAGCTGCCCAAGTAAAAGCCTTAGTCAATATGGTTATGAATATCAATACTGCTGGATTAGCTGAAGGTCTGGGTTTAGGTGAAGCTTTAGGTTTAGATCTGGGAATGTTGCAAGAGGTTTTTTCTCAAACAGGTGCTAACTCACGAGTGTTAGAAACCGATGGAGAAGACATGCAAATTCGAGATCATGAGTGCTATTTCTCCGCATCTCATGCATCTAAAGATTCTGGGATAGCTCTCGATTTGGCCAATCAAGTGGAACTCAATCTACCACTTGCTAAAGCAACCAAAGCGCAATTTGATAAAATGATCAATATTGGTAAAGGAGACTTGGACAAGTCAGGTGTAGCCGAGTTAACTTTCAAAGGTCGCTCTTAAACAAACTTAATATCGAAATAAAGTGCCCCATAATCAGTCTAAACAGACTCTAACTGACCAAGAATTGATCCAGAAGTGGCATAATCAACCAGCACCACTACTACCTATTCTCCATGCCTTCCACGATCGTGATGGGTTTGTTTCTGAGTCATCGATGCGTGCTATTTCTCTAGCTTTGAAAATTCCCCTAGCAGAGTTATTTGGTACTGTTAGTTTCTATCATCATTTATCACAATCTCCTCCAGGCCAATTGGCGCCACGAGTCTGTGATGGCCCGGTTTGCCGTTTGCAAGGTAGTAGGCGATTATTGGCTGAATTATCTGATCAAAACGCCACCCAAATGCCATGTGCTGGACGTTGTGATGACTTCATCCCAGTATTGAAAGGTGCTGAGGTTTTGATCGGTACTACTGCTAATAATTTAAAAGTTCGCCCATCCCCCCTACCACCACCAAACCCAGGCCAAGTAGAAGAATGTGTTTTTTCTCAAATCCGTCAACCAAACCGATCGGAAATTTTGGGCTATCGTCAAACAGGTGGTTATGATGGATTTATTAGTATGTTAGATCTAATGCGACCAGCAGATGTGATACATATATTGGAAGATAGCCAACTGGCTGGTCGAGGTGGGGCGAGTTTTCCTACAGGTTTGAAATGGAAGACTGTAGCGGAAGAAAAAAGAGGACCAAAGACAATAGTCTGTAATGCTGATGAAGGCGAACCCGGCTGCTTCAAAGATCGGGCAATCATGGATTATGACCCGCATGCGGTAATTGAAGGGATGTTGATTGCCGCATACGCAACTGGTGCAAACCAAGGTTTTATTTATTTACGCTATGAATATCCAGAAACGCTTAATATTCTGTCTCAAGCCATTGAGGAATCTCAAGTGTCTGGTTTTCTGGGGGATAGTATTCTTGGTTCTGATTTTGATTTTCAAATCGACATAAGAAGAGGGGCTGGATCCTATATTTGTGGTGAAGAAACCGCCTTACTTAATAGTCTAGAAGGAAAACGGCCATTTCCTCGTAACCGCCCTCCTTACCCTGTCACGAATGGGTTTCAAGATTTACCGACGGCTGTAAATAATGTCGAAACTCTGGCCTCTGTTCCGCAGATTTTGCGAAACGGTGCAGATTGGTATCGTGGACTGGGACTAAATGGGCATGCCGGCACAAAAATAATCAGCTTATCCGGTGATATTCAGCGTCCTGGCAACTATGAGATTCCCATAGGTTTACCTCTGTCCACCTTGCTATATGATTGGGCTGGTGGAGCAACTTCTGGGCGTGCCGTTCAGGCAGTTACAATGGCCGGCGTGTCAGGTGGATTTTTAGCCAAGAAAGATTTAGACGTGAAATTGGATAATCAATCAGTAGCGGCAAAAGGATCCATTTTGGGCTCAGGCGGAGTGATTGTCTTCGACGATAGTCGTAACATGGTTGAAGTAGCTGAGAATGCGATGGGGTTTTTCGCTGAAGAATCTTGTGGAAAATGTTTTCCTTGTCGAATTGGTACACAACGGTTAACTGAACGCTTGGCAATGGATCTGCCTATTCAAAGCAAAGAGGTGTGGTTAACGGAGGTAAAAGAAATTGGCCAAACTATGAAAGCAACTAGTGCTTGTGGATTGGGTTCTGTCGCGCCTCTAATCACTGATAGTCTTATTAACTACTTCCCTGACCAAATAGAGAAATACCTTGATCGTCAGGAATAATAATGTTATTTTGCAAACTAGGCTTTTTGAATGTAAATGGGGAAAAATGTTTAATTGGTGTTGTGTTGTTTTCTGTGTTTTGATTTCTCTGGTTCCTAGTAGTGGTGAGTCTAAACTATTATTATTTGACGATTTTGATGGAAAGTTGGATAAGAAAAAGTGGACACATGGTGCAAAGGCTCGGAAGATTGATTGGAAGACTAAAAATGGAGTACTGGAAATTTTGCCCACTGGTGTGGGTTGGAGTTATTTTGGCTATGCTAAAGCTGAAGCCGAAGATTTTGGTTTACAATTTGATTTTAGACCTTTACAAGATGAATTTGGTAATGGAAGCTGGATTGGGATACTATTTCGAGCTAGTGCCGATTTCGAGTTCTACCAACTCTATGTTACACCGGAAGATGGAATGGGGACCAAGAACTATGCTCGTTGGTATGTTCGTCAAGGAGAAGCCCAAGAAACCTGGAAAGAACTGAGAGAATTACGCACTAAACTCCCCATCGCTATCAGATCTAAGGAGTGGTACACTCTATCACTGACCGGCCGGGGTTTTAAGTTCGAGCTATTTCTTAAACGCAAAGATGAGGTAGTTTCACGTAAAATTATGAGCTGGACGGACGATAAGAGTCTTCACCCTAAAGGTACTATAGGTTTTATTTCTGACTTGGAGCGTCATTATCAAATTGATAATCTGAGGCTATTTGATTGGCCCAATGAAGTTAACTTGTCTGTGGAGTACAAAAACAAAATGGCAGTTTGCTGGGCACATTTGAAGCAGAGGTAACCAATCTGATCTTTTTCCGGCTGGATAATCTAATTTCCTACAACTCAATTTATGATTCCAGTATTTGAAACCCGCCACTAGAAGAAGTATGAGGGTATTACGCTCTGACTATTTATTAAAAAGCAATTTCTGAAGAAATGAAATGAGACCGGTATGTTCTTGTGTCGCCGATCCAAGCATAATCAATCCGAGCGACAGTCGGACCAAATTGACACTTCAAACCAATACCTGCTGTCCAACTTCCATCTGAATTTCCACCTCTTAGTTGTAGAAAGCGAGAAACTGGAAACTCAAAACCCATTCTGGTCTTTGTGTTCGACTTTCCATTAGCAGAATGGTCTTGTTCCAAATCAAGGCTAACAATCAGGTCAGAGTTAGGCCTTTTTAGTGTTATTTGGTAAGCTAAGCCTATCGTCTGTCGGTCCATTCCCAACCTAAGATCTTCGTTTTGCCACAGCAGGCCAATTTTCCAATTCGGACTGAGTTTCGCTAAGACAGCTAAATCAAAGGATGGATTATAACCAAAAACTTGATAATATCGACTGGGGTGTCGGCGTTGGAATTTAAGACTACCTCCGAATGATAAGTAAGAGCCAATTTGCCGAGCGACAGCATAGTAGGAATAATCTGGATCTTGACTTCTTGTCCCGAGAGCAATCTTATTTCCCCAGGCAAAACCGTTCTGTCGGTATGAATAAGAAATTCCTTTGGGATCAAATCCATACTCGGAGCGGTCAAAAAACTTGTTCATACCAAATATTCTGACACCTTGAGACTGAATTAGGCCGGCAGGATTCCAAAAACAAGCAGTGGCATCATCCGCAATTGCAGTAAAGGCATTTCCAATACCTATTGCTCTGGCGCCAACGTAAACTGGCTGAGCCTTTTCAAAAGGTAACACAGAAGCAAATAAAAGAGGTTTGATAAAATGTATAAAGCAGAAAGTTGTAAATAGGAGGCGCCAGTTGTTACAAAAGATACTGAATTAAGAATGTCTAGTTTTGGAGCTGAAACCGATACGGAAGTTGTACTCGCACACTGACCTTAGTCTTGCCTTGTCTGGCCGGACGAAAGCGCGTTGATCTGAGCGCTTGAACTGCTGCCTGATCACAACCGAATCCCAAACTGGTAACGACGAGGATATCAGTAGCTTTTCCTTCAATACCAATCGTAGCTTCTAACAATACAACTCCTTCTCGTTGAGCACGCCGGGCTAAATCCGGATAAGTAGGTTCAACAGGGTTGATTACCATGGGTCTCTGGGTTACATCCCTGAGATCTGCAACTAAAAAATCAGTTGGATCAATATCAAGGTTAGGCGGGGCTGTTGAAAGTTGTATCGTCGATGCCATTGTCGAGCTTACTCGCTTCGGACTCACTTGTGGTGGTTGCATTTTCAGTGGTACTGGCTTGTACTCAATGCTCAGTGGCTTGCTAATTGTGTAAATGTCCTTACTCGCAAGCAATGAAGGAGTTTCTGTAGCCGCAACAACGCCGGTTGTATAACTTGTGGCTGGCAGCTCAATAGCAGTTTGTATCCGTTGGGGAACTCGATTTTGTTTGATCGCCACAGTCGCTATTTTGGGTTGATAACGAACTGGCTTAATCGCTCTTTTCGATAACCGGCGCTTGGGTGGAGATTCAACTACACGGGTGATATCCACGGCAACCATATCTCTTTCGATGATGTGGCGTTGCACCATGTAAAAAGCGCCCAGCAAAGCCAATAGAGCATGCAGGATAAGGGAAATTAAGAAGGGGAGTGGTAACCGACGTCCCATGTTGGCCGATGGTATCAAAGGATTAAACTAAAAGGGAACGAGGAATAATGAAAAGAACAAATAGAAAAGCGGATGCTTCATTTGACCATGACTTTGTTGATACTGAGTCTCACATTCTCTTGTCGGTCAAAAGAATAACACTAGCTCAACCGTGAAGTCAAGTTTGACTCATTTTTTCCCTGTCAAAACTTAGATGACTGCCTTTGAAAACATCTGAAGGGGCAATCATCTAAAATTACCTATGTGATTATTGAGCCTTAACTTTACCCCAGCTAACGGTCAATTTACCTCGATTATTAACTGCTAGAGCACCATCAATTCCATTTGTGTAAATTTCGGTCAATTCCTCTTCGCCCAACGCCACGTCGAAGACCATGGCCTCATCAACGGTAATAGTTCCAAATCGAGTGCCACAGCATTGATCACGACCAATCCAAAGCTGTTTAGCTTCTTCCGCAGCGATTTCATTTTTGTCAAGTTTGAGCTTACTCTCGATTTTTCCATCAATTACGATCCGCCATTCACCAGTTTTACTATCAAATGTACCAGCATATAGGTGCCAGTCAGTGATTTCTTTGGGAAAGACTTCCCCGTCTCGCCAGGCACCTGGCTTATTCCAACAACCACCATTACAAATTGGGAAAGATACACCAGTGCCACCTTGGTTGTTGTGAATGATAAAAGCGTCCCTTTTGGACATTATCGTTCCATGGTTATTCCATGCTTTTTCTGCACTTTTGACCAATGCAGCAACGGTAATAGCCTTTGTTGGATTGGCATGTTCTTTAATCGCTACGTAACCACTTTTGCCATCAAATTCAATGGCTTGACCGAACTTACCCTTGACCCACTTGCACTTACCCTCTAGCTTTCCTTCCAAACCATTACCAGAATCGTCTTTGGCTGTTCCACCCTTGCCTTCGTCGAATTTCCACAAACCGACTAGGTGTTTTTCCAAATCGATCTTAGCAAAACCTGAACTCGTTAATAGACAACATAAAGTAATTAGGCCAAGATGGCTAATTACCGAAGATTTTACTTTTGGTATTCTGAACATAACCATTTACTATATCTCCTCCGTACTGATCGCGAATAGTTGCTAACCTGAATAAATAGTTAGTCTCACTTTAGTACAGAACACAGCACATGTCAACGTTTTGATTCTTTTGTGTTGTTTTTTTTTGCCAACTTATAACGGTAATTTATTTAACTACTGCAATTTTGCCAACTTTTTTCTGATCCTTATATTGAACTGAATACAGGTAAAGGCCACTAGCAATGGCGAAACCTCTATTATTTTGAAGGTACCATTGCTTTTCTCCCAGATCTTCAGGTTCTATTGATAATGTTTGGATTAGAGTGCCGGACAAGTCATAGATGTGAATTTGACTGTCAGAAGGTAGGTTAGCGAATGTAACGGCACCTTTATGCATTTCGTTAGGTCGAACCGGATTGGGGTATGCTACTAAGTGTTGCAGGTTAGTCGGTTGACCGATATCTGGCGGCGTAGTAAATTCCGCATACTCACCAGTCGATAAATCTAGTCTATAATTCTCTTCCCAATCCAAGCGTGAGAAGGTTAATAACAACCGTCGATCAGATTGGTCTAACACAACTGAAGTTGGCTGCTGTTTGATTTTCAAGTCATTAGCTGGAGACAAATGATAATTTGTCGGATCGAAAATTGAACGACCAATGAGATCTTCCCATAAGTTTAGGTCCAAACGATCAGCAAACAGGACAGAGATTTGATGTTGACCTAATGGTTGAACTGTCTTTAACTGAGATTGACTTCTGATTACAACTTCAACTTCATTACTTCTAAGATCACTATTGCTGACGGATACTGTATAACGATAGATTGATTCTGTCTGAAAATCAAAATCCTTAAAGGTCTTAGTTTGACTTGTACCGATCTCTTTCCAGTCTCTCTCTTTTCCCTTTGCTCGATAGATAGTAAATCTCTGAGCTGAAGACTGCCAGTTAAGTTGAACGACTGTCGGCTTTCGTTGTTGCGTTGGATCCGAAGTCTTGGCCGTTAATCCCCAAACGTTGGTATCAGTAGTTTTCGGCCAAAACCAAGCTACTGCCTGTCGAGACTGATTGACATAAATTCCCTTCCGGCCATCTTCGGAAAAATTAGTTGCTAAGATGTTTGGTGTTTCATGAATAAGTTTTGTCCAAATCGGCTCGAAATTTTGGTCGTATATGTATACGTGCGGCGAAATAGCAACTACCAACTCATTTGCAGAGTCTTGGTTTAGATCAATAATCTTCAAACTAGCAAGTTGTTCGGTATAAGGAACAAATGATTGAGACCAGATTTGACTAAAGCCCTTATTGTGTGATCGATAGGTAAAAGCGTAAAATTTCCATTGGCGAGCAATCGACGGTAGTTCAGGCTGGTAGGTTTGTCCTCCAACAATGAAATCGTCAATTTTGTCTCCAGTCATGTCTCCAACCACTATCACCCGAATATCTTGGATCGGTAAATTATGTTCCCAAACCAAACGATGGTTTGGACCGTTCATATCTGTATAGACGAAGATCTCACCCTCGCTGTCGCCGAACACAAGTTCATTTTTCCCATCCCCGTTAAGATCTCCGGCGGCAATCTGTTTTATCACGTTGGTACCTTGGCTAGGGTTGTTGATTTCAAAGATTAGATCAAAAGTATTATTGCCTCCACTTTCAAATCCGATTACCTGACCGCTGTAGTTGTTTGGCCCCACAATTTCCGGACGACCATTCTGATCAAGGTCAAATACCTGAGCGAATTCAATGATATCAGAAGTCCAAACCTTCTGATCAGGATATGTTTGGTCGCCAGTCATAACAAACACCTGATCATCATCGTAGCCAACAATTTCTATTTGGCGATCTTGATTCAAATCGCCTACAAAGGCTGGCCAAAAACGGGTTGGAATAGTGTGTCTTAATGGGAAAAGACCTCGCTTGTTTCGCTCATAAATTTGGACACCTTTAGTCAACGTCCCACTTAAAGGCAAGCCAACCAACTCAACTTGTCCGTCTCCATCGAAGTCAATCGGTGAACTAGAGTTAGCCAAATGAAGTGGTGGTAAGCCAAGTGTGTATTGATCTAGTTGAAAAGTTGGAATTCGACTGTCTTTGATCTGAGTACTGAACAGTTGTTCGGTTGTCAAACCAACCAGATTGGTTGATTTAGCAGAAAGTTTGTAACCACCAGCAGGTAGATCAGGTAACCAAAAGATATGCTCTCGGCTAACTGCAGCCTCAGCGTCTCGATCCTGCCAATTGCTCGAAGCTATTGGCTTCCAATGGAGTTCATTAATAGTCATGTCAAAGGTAGACCAAAATACAACCGGTACATAACGATCGCCGGCTAACCAGTGTTGAAGGGTCAAATTTTGTAAAATTGGTGGTGAGTGGTCGACTTGAACAACAACATTATCTGTGATCTGTATACTGTCTACATTTTTGACAACCAATTGAAGAGTATAACTACCTTCAGGCAAAAAAGTAGTTTGCCATACAGCTAGAATTTGATCTTTCCCAGTCGGTAAATAGTCTTCCTTGATTATCGTCCAATCGTTTGGTGTCGTCGATTGACCGTACCGTAATTGCCATTTTTGAAATCCAAAGCCACCAGCAGAACCTCTGACTTCAATCTGTTTATCACTGCCAGTACCGGTAATGGGTGATGTAATTTTTGATTGTAAACTAATACTCATCCGTAGAGCCGCAGGTGCCAAAAGGTAACCGGCTCCCGAAAATTCAGGACTTTTAGGCATTGGTTGTGCTGATGAAACCAAAATTTGTCTAATCTCTTCGGCTGTCAAATTCGGCCTCTTTGATAGCATTAAAGCAGCAACACCTGCTACATGTGGTGCTGCCATTGAGGTTCCGGATAGTAGCCGATAATTGTCTCGTATATGGGTACTCAAAATATCATTACCAGGAGCTACGATATTAACCCTGGAACCGAAGTTAGACTGATAAAATCGCTCATTTTGTTGGTTGCCTGAGGCAACTGCTAAAACTGACTGATAACCGGCAGGGTAAATAACATCAGATTTCATATCATTACCGGCAGCAGCCACTAGTAATACTCCGCTAGCCCTAGCATAAGCTAAAGCATCACGAATGACAAAAGATAATCGATCGCTTCCCCAACTCATGTTAATCACTTTTGCTCCATTATCAGCGGCATAAATGATGCCAGCGGCAGAGTTACTATCGCGCATGCCCACACCACCGTAATAGGAAGAAGATCCTACCCGAATAGCCATGATTCTAGATTTCCAAGCTACACCGGCAATACCAATTCGATTATCCACTTCAGCACCAATAATGCCAGCCACATGAGTGCCATGTCCGGTTTCATCCATAGGCTTATTATCATTTTGGGTGAAATCCCAACCTAGCATATCGTCAATATATCCGTTGCTATCGTCGTCAATCTGGTTACCATCGATCTCTCGATTGTTTCGCCACATCTGTTTTTTTAAATCCTCATGTGTGTAGTCTACACCAGTATCAATTACTGCAATAATGACATCAGAATTGCCACGGTCAATTTCCCATGCTTCTCTCATGGCAATTTTCTCCAAATTCCACTGGTCTTTGTAACTAGTATCATTAGGTTCGATCGATTGTGTGAACCGAATATAATTGTAAGCGACTGCCTCGACCTGAGGATGCCCCTTACATTGCCAGTACTTTTGGGTTAGATCTATCTTTTGGGAAAATTCGAGTAGATAAAGACGGGATAGTCCGAGATGATCAGCAAGGAACTTAGTTTTTATTTGGGGCAATAGAGGCTTAATATGGTCAACTCTAAGTTGATGCTTGACTTTCTGAAACACAGCAGGAGAAGATAAACGAACAATCAACTGAGAACTAGTTTGGCTCGTACTTTCGGCCGAAACAGATTGATTAGAAGGCGATTTATTGGTACTCCAACTTATACCAACAAAAAAATAAAAAAAAATGATAAAAAAAATTCGCATATTTCGTTAGGATATCAGCCGAAAATCCAGTCGTCAAGTGGGATTGATGCCCCATATACTAGTGAATTGTTGTTGCGCATGTTGGTTGACAAGTGCAACCAATTGGTTTATTATAGGGTCATGCAGGCTCTCCATGTTGGGCCATTCACTTGCCACCCCTACAATATGTTGAGATGTCGGCTTGGCCGCTAAAATGTTTTTTCACAGGAAGAGTAACCAGTGCAGTGTCCTTATTGCAAAAGTAAAGAGAGTAAGGTAATTGACAAGCGTACGACCGATAGGGGGAATGCAACCCGGCGAAGGCGACAATGTTTGGGGTGCAGTAAGCGTTTTACCACATACGAAAGATCAGAAACGCTGGATTTATTCGTAGTCAAGAAGGATGGGCAGAAGGAATCTTTCGACCGACATAAGTTGCTGCTAAGCCTGAGCAAAGCCTGTGAAAAACGACCTATTGAGCAAGACAAAATTGACAATCTGGTTGGCGAAGTATTGCAGCGATTGATTGCCCTGCGTAAGAATGAGGTGGAAAGTCATACTATTGGTGAGGTTGTCATGAACCTGCTGAAAAATTTGGATGATGTTGCCTACATTCGCTTCGCATCTGTCTATCGTGAGTTCAAAGACATCCATGATTTTCAAAAAGAAGTCCTTCAGATTTCATCAGCTAGTGAGTTTGCTGATCGTCCTTCTGAAGATACCCCATCTTGGCTTTCAGTTAAAGAAGCTGTTGCCACTTTTGGCCTGCCAGAGCGTACATTGAGACGTTATATTTCACAGCGAAAAGTTCGTTCTAGGTTGGAGAATCGTGTGAGATTGGTCTATGCCAATGACATTAGACCGCCTAAAAATGACGAAAAACAGGGTGGATGGGTTGATGTGAAGGGTGCGGTGTCCATTTTTGGCATGTCAGAACGTACAATTCGCCGACATATCTCACAGGGCAAAATCAAGTCATCACTAGTCAATGGGAAGCGGTTGGTCTATGTCAAAAATCAGCAAAAGAATCTAGCGAAGCAAACAAATCAAAACCAAGCAAATTAAATAATCTCGAGGAACCGTTATGACGAATTCAACTCACTCAATTCCAGCCGCACCTAGCCATGAAACAATTAGCAAAAGGCTTGGTGAAAATGACCCATCATTAGGTCTTGAGTTTATTCGTGTATTTACTGAAAATGGCACCCACCCGTTTGATCAGGTCGAGTGGACATATCGCAGTTCATCTATATACGATGAAAAAGGAGAGGTCATTTTTCATCTCGACCGAGCTGAAGTTCCGAAGGAATGGTCTCAACTAGCTTTAGATATTGCAGCCTCCAAATACTTGCGTAAAGCCGGCGTACCAGAAAAAGGACACGAAGACAGCATTCGACAACTCGTACACCGAGTTGCCAATACTATCCGACACGCTGGAGAAAAGTTTGGTGGATATTTTGCGTCAGTAGAAGATGCAGACAGATTTGAGGCTGAATTGACCTATATGCTAGTAACTCAACGTGGTGCTTTCAACTCGCCAGTTTGGTTTAATTGCGGGCTTCACCATCAATATGGGATTGAAGGTGGGCAAGGGAATTGGTACTGGAATCGAGACCAACAAGAAATCGTACAGACAGATAACAACTATGAGAACCCACAATGTAGCGCATGCTTTATCCAATCAGTTGATGACGATCTGATGTCGATTTTTGATTTAGTCAAAAATGAAGCTCGGGTCTTTAAGTATGGATCAGGAACTGGTAGCAATTTTTCAAAAGTCAGAGGCAGACAAGAAAAACTTTCGGGTGGTGGAACTAGTAGTGGTTTGATGTCATTTTTAGAAGTCTACGATCGAGCTGCTGGAGCAACTAAATCGGGAGGCACAACCCGACGTGCGGCAAAGATGGTGTGCCTAGATATGGATCACCCTGAAATTGTTGATTTCATTGAATGGAAAGCCAAAGAAGAAAAGAAAGTCGCTGCGCTAATTGCCGCTGGTTATTCTTCTGATTTCAATGGTGAGGCTTATAAGACTGTTTCGGGCCAAAATTCAAACAACTCTGTTCGCTTAACAAATGAATTCATGCAGGCCTATCTAAACGACGAAAAATGGTGTACTCGCCTGCGAACAACAGGAGAACCCCACGAGGAATTTTTAGCTTCAGAGTTAATGCAGAAAGTAGCTGAAGCTGCTTGGCAGTGCGCAGACCCTGGTGTGCAGTTCGATACAACCATCAATGATTGGCATACTTGTTCTAGTACGGACCGAATTTACAGTAGCAATCCTTGCTCTGAGTACATGTTTTTAAACGATAGTGCATGTAATTTAGCATCTATAAACTTGCTGAAATTTTTGGATTCCGAAGGCGACTTTGAAATTGAAAAATTCAGGCATGCCTGTCGCATCTTCTTTGTAGCCCAAGAGATATTAGTTGATTTGTCGTCTTATCCGACCAAATCCATTGCTCAGAATAGCCACGACTATCGTCCATTAGGTTTGGGTTATGCAAACTTGGGTACGCTATTGATGGTTAAAGGATTGCCCTACGACAGCCAAACTGCTATCGCCTGGTGCAATGCCTTGACCGCGATTTTATGCGGAGAAGCGTATCTGACATCCGCGGAGATGTCGTCTGTGAAAGGTCCATTTTCTGGATATGAGAAGAATCGTCAACCTATGCTGAGGGTGATGAATAAGCACCGAGCTGCTACTTACCAAATTGACCCCGATCTTTGTCCACCTGATTTGATCAATACCGCACAACAAATATGGAATGAAGTGGTTGAAGCGGGGGAAGTTCATGGTTATCGAAACGCTCAAGCCACGGTTTTGGCCCCCACTGGTACAATTGGACTACTAATGGATTGTGATACTACTGGGATAGAACCTGACTTCGCTCTGGTTAAATTCAAAAAACTGGCAGGGGGTGGTTATTTCAAAATCATCAATAACTCTGTACCGGAGGCTCTAGCTGCTCTTGGATATAGTCAGCCCAATATTGAAGCTATCGTAGCTTATGCCCAGGGCACAGCCACTTTGCTTAATGCCCCAGAAATCAATGCTATCAGTTTGAAAGAAAAAGGGTTGACCGACGAAGAAATCAGCAAAATTGAAGCTGTCTTGCCCTCTGTTTTTGAGTTATCTAATGCGATCAACCTTCACATAGTTGGAGATGATTTAGCCAAAAGAAAAGGATGGGCAGTAGACTTGTGTGAGCAACCGACATTCTCTTTATTAAATCATCTAGGTTTTACCAACGATCAGATCGAATCAGCTAACAAAGTGATCTGTGGGATGATGACTCTAGAGGGTGCTCCATACTTACGTGAAGAACACCTGCCGATCTTTGATTGTGCCAACCGATGTGGAAAATATGGCAATCGTTTTATCGCTCCCTTGGGACATGTTAAAATGATGTCTGCGGCTCAGCCTTTTATTTCCGGTGCTATTTCCAAAACGATTAACCTACCTAACGAATCTACAGTTGCAGAGATTGAAAGGTTATACACCGAATCGTGGCGGTTGGGCCTGAAGGCAATGGCCATTTATCGTGATGGATCAAAGCTGTCCCAGCCATTGAACACCTCCAATGACTCTGAACAGGATGAAGTTGAGTTGGCTGCAGTAGAAGAGATGACTCCCAGCCGTCGTCGTTTGCCAGATGAGCGCCAGTCGATCACGCATAAGTTTAGCATTGCTGGGCATGAAGGATATTTGACGGTTGGTATGTTTGAAGATGGGCTACCAGGCGAAGTTTTCTTGACCATGTCTAAAGAAGGGTCAGCTATTTCTGGATTGGTGGATACTATTGCTACTATGACCTCTATGTCTTTGCAGTATGGTGTCCCACTAGAATCACTGGTAAAGAAATTCTCTCATTCTCGTTTTGAACCGGCCGGTTTTACCAATAACAAGGATATTCCAATTGCTAAGTCAGTAATTGATTATGTTTTTCGGTGGCTGGAGCAAAAGTTTATCACTAACAATGTAGAAGTTAGTAATGAGGTCGAACAACTCGATTTCCCCCAACAAGATCAATGGCCATTACCAGGTGAACTGGGAAGCAGTAAGCAAGAACGCATTGAGCAAGAAGTGAAGATTGCCCAGATGCAGACCGATGCGCCTAGTTGTCACAGTTGTGGTACTATTATGGTTCGTAACGGTACATGTTACCGGTGTCTAAATTGTGGCGAAACTAGCGGTTGTTCCTAAGCTAACTACAGACAGACTAATTCTAGATTGGTCTCATGGTATCTTGTAAGGAGTAAGAATGATGTCAATTCGAGATGGGGAGTCTGTTGGTAGCGATTTTCGCTTATTTACATGCCGGTCTAACCCCGAATTAGGGAAAGAAATTTCTGACTGTTTAGGTATTAGCCTAGGCCAAGTTGAAATACGAACTTTTCCCGACAGTGAAACCCATGTTCAAATTGAGGAAAGTGTACGTGGGACGGATGTCTATGTGATTCAGCCAACCTGTGAGCCTGTCAATGACAATTTGATGGAATTACTAGTTATGCTGGATGCATTACGTCGAGCTTCAGCTCGGCAAGTCACAGCAGTGATCCCGTATTTTGGTTACGCAAGGCAAGATCATAAATCTACTGGGCGAGAGCCAATAACGGCCAAATTGGTGGTTGACCTACTCACTACAGCTGGTGCAGATCGTATTATCTCAGTCGATTTACACGCCACGCAAATCCAGGGGTTTTCTAATATCCCATTTGATCATCTAACGGCACTAGGAATCCTTTCCACCTATCTAAAGGAGCAGAAAATCAAGGATGGGGTCGTCGTTTCTACAGACGTTGGCCGAGCCAAATTAGCAGAAAAGTATGCTGGAATCCTCCATACTCCTTTAGCTATCATGCATAAGCAAAGAAGCGGAATTGGCGGTCGGTCGGTTGAAGTCAACCAGATTGTTGGCGATGTATCAGGTAAGACCCCTATCTTGATTGACGATTTGATTGCTGGTGGTAGCATTTATAAACACGCTGATGCAC
Organism: Candidatus Poribacteria bacterium; assembly: GCA_036339735.1. Taxonomy (GTDB): domain Bacteria; phylum Poribacteria; class WGA-4E; order WGA-4E; family UBA9662; genus TMED15. The sequence goes on along the minus strand of JAYZAL010000101.1, from coordinate 11,143 downwards.
TTGTGGTGGCAGGCACTAACCCAGTACATATTGCTATTACACACCCGGTACTAACTGGCCAAGCTTGTCAATTATTAGACCGACCTTCTATCCAAGAAATTGTTACGACCAACACTATCCCTGTTCCGGCTGAGAAACAAATTAACGGTAGGGTCAAGGTCCTCAGTATCGCCCCATTATTAGCTGAAGCAATCTTTCGTATCCATAAGCACCGTTCGGTTAGTCGGGTATTTTTTGACCAGAAGCTAGATTTCCCTGTTTAACTTATACGCCAACGTTATTCAAATGCAATTATTAATCACATCTGCCAGTACTAAATTAGCCCGAAGGTTAGCTGCGAGTTTGTCAGCCAACCACGAAATTCGGTTGACGGATATAGTCGATGTCCAAACGGATTTTGATTTCATTCGTTCTAACCTTGACCATGAATCGCAACTACCGGTTCAGCATGTTGATTCGGTTGTACATTTGGCAAGACCGCCTTCAGCCAACGGCCTAACACTGAACGATATCAGTGATTCGGCCAATCAACTCCTAGATTTTTCAACACGATGTACTTACAATCTATTGACTGCTTCAGCCGAAGCTGGTGTCAGTAACTTTATCTTCCTTAGCACACTGAGGCTATTTGACAGACTTGGGCCAAATGTGGCTATTGGCCCTCGCTGGCGTCCGCAGCCAAGTACTGCTCCTGACCTGTTGGCCTCATATCTGGGCGAGTGTATCTGCAAGGAGTTTGCTCGTGAGCGATTAATAAAAATCACCATTTTGCGGCTAGGTGAGGTTAGTACAGAAGAGATTTCCACTGCGGTGTCTGATGCTATTGACGACAAGTACTGGAAAATTATTCATCTGGGAGATTAAAAATGAAAGTGCTTTTGTTAGGTGGTAATGGATACATGGGACCACATGTGGTCAAAGCGATTGAGAATGAACACACCCTTCGTATTACAGACACCACGCCAATCGAATCGCCACATGAAACCCGAGTCGTCGATGTGGCCGACATCGAGCAAGTCAGAAAAGCAGCTGAAGGCATGGATGCAATTATCAATTTGTCAGTTTTGAGGCACGATCGGAAACTAGCCTTCGATGTTAGTACTCGTGGCACCTACAATACTATGCAGGTGGCAGCTGAGCAAGGTATTGATCGAATCATTAATACAGGACCACACTTTACTTTGGCTGGCGAAACCTACGAAGACTTCGATTTTGGTATCACCCCTGACATTCCACCTCACCCTGGCACAAATCTTTATGCACTGACTAAATCTCTAGGCCAAGAAATCTGTCGTGTTTTCACAGCTAACTATCCACTACATGTCCTAACTTTGTTATTTTTGACTTTTCTTGAACATGATGATCAGAGACAAGGTACTGACTTACATCCTTTTACTGTCAGTTGGCGTGACTGTGGTGAATCGTTTCGTCGTGCCTTAGCTGTAGATCTTGAGGCCATGCCTTCAAGGTGTGAATGCTTTTTTATCGTGGCCGACCTCCCACACGACTGGGTTTCCAACGAAAAAGCCAAACGACTGCTTGGGTTTCAACCTAGGGATAATTTTGAAGCCGTTTGGCGAAAAAAGGTCTAGGTCAGCATTAAACCAAGGAGCGTCCGGTAATCAGGCGATGAGCTTCTAAATATTTTCTGCTGGTCTGTTCAATCACCTCAGATGACAGTTGCGGTGCTGGTGGTTGTTTGTTCCATCCAATTTCTACTAGGTAATCTCGCACATATTGCTTGTCGAAGCTACTTTGCGATCGGCCTGGTTGGTAATCGTCTTTTGGCCAAAACCTAGAAGAGTCTGGTGTAAAAACTTCGTCAATCAAAACCAATTCTTCGCCAACCAAACCAAATTCGAATTTAGTGTCACATAGAATTAGCCCCACGCTTTCAGCATGTTGACTGGCAAATCTAAATAAAGCAAAGCTAGTCTCCATTAATCTGTCTGTTAGATCTTTGCCGACGACGTCCGTCATTTGCTGTATGGAAATATTTTCATCGTGTTCCCCGTGGTCAGCTTTTGTTGCCGGTGTGAAAATCAGTTCGGGCAGTCGATCTGACTGTTTTAAACCCGTGGGTAGTTTGGAACCACAAACTGTTCCATCTTTCTGGTATTCATTCCAAGCAGAACCAGCAATATAACCTCGAACCACGCATTCAATATCGATTCGATTGGCCTTTCGTACCAGCATTGATCGGCCATCTAATAGTGAACGGTCAGAATCAGATAAGCCAGGGTATTCATTTACGTCCGCAGAAATGAGATGGTTGTTGACAATTGACTCGGTTTCCTTAAACCAGAACTCGGACATACTGTTCAAGGCATGACCTTTGTGGGGTATACCACTGGGTAAAACAAAATCGTAAGCGGAAATCCGGTCTGTAGAAATGATTAATAATTGATCGCCTAAATCATACAAATCCCGCACCTTACCTTGATAGGATGGCATTTTATTGGATAATTCAGCTTGGGTTACAATTTGCATAATAGAAATTCCTTTCCTCGGCTGTGAGTTCATTAATAGCTGATCTATTATATCTCAGAACTAATGGGATTCGCGACGACTTGTTTGATGTGTTTGTCTATCTAGATTAGCATCTGCTATAATAGGAGCAGTATGTGGCGGCCTGTGAAGCACTGTGGTTACTGGACTTTAGCTAAATTGATGAGCGGATTTGTGTCTAGTTTGCCATTATCAGCATCTTGGAAGATAGGGGATTTAATCGGAGAATTAGTCTTTCATCAGGCTTCTATTTCTCGGAATCGGGCCAAACGACAAATCATTCAAGCCCTTCCATCAGTCGCTAACGTTGAGCATCTAGCGCTTAAATGTTTCCAAAATTTGGGCAAAAATTTGATGGAATTTTTGCATTTCCAGCAAACAGAGTGGGTAGATACAGCTGTTCAACTTGAAGGGCAACAGAATCTTGACCAAGCGTTATCTTTGGAGCGGGGAGTAATCATTTTGATGGGACATTTCGGCAACTGGGAATTAGTCGGTGCAACTTTTGCCCGGCATGGCTATAAGCTAAATGCTATCGCTCGACCTCTTCGATCAAAGACGATTAATAATCTGGTAGTGGGTAATCGGCGCCAAGCGGGCTACGATAGTTTAGATAGGGAAAAATCCTTGAGGAAGGCTTTTCGTTGCCTAAAACAAAACCAACTTTTGGCTATTTTGGCTGATGTAGACACTAAAACATCCGGTGTTTTTGTTAACTTTTTTGGACGTTCAGCCCACACCCCCGTTGGGCCGGTTGCTATTGCTAGAAAAACCGATGCTCCACTATTGCCAGTTTTTATGGTCAGACAACCTGACAACACCCATCATATGATTATTGAGCCAGCCTTGGATTTGCAAAAAACTGAACATAAGCAAAATGATCTTATTGAAAACACACAACGATTTACTTGCTTAATTGAGCGTTATATTCGGCAGTATCCGGAACAGTGGATTTGGATGCATGATCGATGGAAAACCAGACCAATCTCAAACTAGAGTGCAAAGAACAACGACTAATTTATCTGTCATTTGCATTTCTGTGTTGGTTTTGGTGACGTTGGGCTGTGATAGACAGGGGATTGCAACTAGTGAAACGGAAGTTCCACGGCAAACATTGTCAGATTTTAGAATGAGACATGCAGAAGGCGGAGTTTTGAAATGGACTTTGATCGGTAGGCAAGCGGAATTTCGTTTACAAACTACTTTCGTTCGTAAACCATACGTTGAAATATATGAGAATGACCAGGTAGTAGCAAAAATAACAGCAGAGCATGGTGAAGTCGTCGATCAAACGCAAAATTTGAAGTTCATGAATTCGGTCGTTGCAACCAGCGATAATGGTCAATTGTTCTCCGAGGAATTGCACTGGAATAATCGAGATGAACGTCTTTATTCACCCGTTGCCTGTAGCATTGTTCGTGGCGAGTCAGTGGTTAATGGTACCAATGCAGCGGCCCGCCCTAACCTAGAAGTAATTGAAATGAAGAAAGTAACAGCAACACTGTATGAAAAGGATGAAAAGTTAAATGAATCGGAGTAGCTCGCACATTAGAATGAAACAATGGTTTTGGATGATATTTAGTTTAATGGTTATTGGCTTATCCACTGGGCAAGAGTCTTTAAAGACACCCAACACCAATGCAGATTTAGAATTACAAACGGACGAAAATTCTGATGGTGAGGAAATTATTATATGTGAACATGCCGATTCACTAAAAATCTATAGGCCCAACGAAAACACTGAGGTTACTGTATTGACAGGCAAAGTACGGATTAAAATGACAAATGGGTTTCTGAATGCACAAAAAGTTACCATGTTCAAAGATATTGCAACCGATACCTACCAAAGAACGTTGGCTGAAGAGAATGTTGAATTGAGAGATAAAGACATTTTTGCCAATTGCCATCAAGCTACGATAAATCACATAGATAATACGATTGACTTAAAAAAACAGGTGGTGGTAATCCAAGAAGACGATCGTCTAGAAGCTGACCACTTCATTTTCAATCGTGTAACCGGTGAACGAATTGGAGAAGGGAATGTGAAATTTAGAGTTCGGATTCGCAGTACTACCCCATCTGAAGTAAGTGTAACCAATGGAACCAATAATGACAACGACAGTCGAACCGGAGAGTAGATCGAAATTATCAAATTCTATGCCGATTACGTTATCTACAGAAAACTTGGTCAAAAGCTATTCGCGAAAGGGACGGACTGTTGTAGATCAAGTCAGTATTAGCGTAGACACAGGCGAGATCGTTGGCCTGTTGGGTCCAAATGGAGCTGGTAAATCTACCACTTTTTACATGATCGTTGGTTCAATCAGACCGAATTCTGGCCGAATTTTCTACAATGATCGAGAGATTACTTCACTCCCTATGTATCAGCGTGCGCGATTGGGTCTTGGATACCTACCGCAGGAAACATCCATTTTTCGAAAATTGACCGTGGCTGAAAATATCACATCTGTTCTAGAAGTCCGAGGCTTACCTAAAGGTGAACTTCAAGATAGAAAAAACCAGCTAATGAGTGAGTTAGGTCTTTCCAGCCTAGCAAACCAGAAGGCCTACACGCTGTCTGGTGGAGAATGTCGCAGAGCAGAAATTGCCCGATCTTTGGCGATTGATCCAAATTTCATGTTATTGGACGAGCCGTTTTCAGGTATTGATCCCATCGCAGTACAAGAAATTAAACAGTTGGTATTTCAATTAAAGGAGCGTGGCCTTGGTATTCTTATAACTGACCATAATGCGGCTGAGATGTTAGATATTGTTGACAGAGCTTATCTAATAACGGATGGAAAAATTTCTCTAAGTGGTACTCCAACCGAGTTATTATCTAGCCAAATGGCCAGGGAGCGCTACTTTGGCAACAGCTTCAATTTACCAGCAAAAAAAACGCCGAGCCTAAATCCTTCAGACGAAGCTGGACATACTAACTAGAAATGGTCCTCTAGATTTGAAAATATTGCTATAGGTAGCATCATGCAACTTGGACTTCGTCAAACCATCAATCAAAAACAAACTCAAAGTCTTGTCATCACTCCTAAGCTAAGGCAAGCCATTGAAGTTTTGCTGATGTCTAGACTCGACCTGACACAGCATTTACAAATGCAGTTGGAAGAAAATCCAATGTTAGAAGAGTTGATTGAAGAATTAGATGAAGTAGAAATAACTGATTCAGAAAATACAGAATTGATCGAAGACGAAAACAATGATAACGAGAGTAATGAAGATGCTGCTTTAGACTCGGAACTTGATATTGAACCACCTACTGAAGACGAAATACAGCCAGATTTTGATTGGCAAGATTTTCTAGATGATTCGATCTCACCAAGCGAAAGAGTGGCTCAAGAACATTGGGAAAATAATGACGGACCGGATGAAGATGTAGCTCAACAAGTATCGTTGTTAGATTATCTGTCAGCACAATTGCAAGTCTTGCTAATTCCACAGAAGGATCGGCAAATCGGTGAATATATAATCGGCAATCTAGATTCAGATGGAATGCTGACGGGAACAATTGATCAGATTGCCGAAGATCTAGGATGTTCAGAAGAAGATGTTGATGCTGTTTTAGCATTGATACAACATCGATTTGACCCTGTCGGAATTGCCTTCCGGGATGTCAGGGAGACATTGTTGATTCAACTAAGTCGGAATCTAGATTTTCATGATTCGCTGGCAGAAAGAATTTTATTAGATCATTATGACGATTTTAAGAACTATCGAATACGTCATCTATCTCAGGTCTTAGAAGTAAAAACAGACCAAATCCTAGCTGCCGTTGACGTGATTGCTAAGCTTGATCCATATCCTGGGCGGCGGTTCACACAACCGAGTGGTAGTCAGCGGAACCCACGAGCAGTCACACCTGATATTGTCATAGAAGAGATTGAAGATGATTATGTTATCACGACTAATGATCGTGGATTACCTAAGTTGCGACTGAATACGATCTACCTAGATATGCTACAACAGAAAAATTCTCTTGACCCAAATACCAAAAGCTGGATAGAAGAGTATCGAGGAAAGGCTATTGATTTGCTAAAGAGCGTTTATGAAAGGCAGCAAACTATTCAAAAAATAGCTGAAGCTATTTTTGAGGTTCAGAAGGATTTTTTGCAAGTAGGAATAAATGGACTTAAACCATTGGTACAAAGTCGGATTGCTGAAATGGTTGGTGTTCACGAGTCAACGGTCAGCCGAGCTACCAACAACAAGTATGTTCAAACTCCGCAAGGTTTATATAAGTTAGAATACTTTTTCAGTTCAGGATTGTCAACAGAAATAGGTGAAATTTCTTCGACCAGTGTACAAGACAAAATCAAAAAACTAATAGACCAGGAAGAACCAGCTAAGCCTCTTAGTGACCAATCAATTTCCCTCATGCTTAAAAAAGAAGGTATTAGCGCAGCTCGCCGAACAGTCACTAAATATCGAGAAAAATTAGGCATTCAATCTTCAACCAAACGTCGTCGAAAATGGAACTAACCAATGCCTGATCGATTTACCATAGCTAAACTAATTCAGTGTTCAGAGCTAGAATTAAAAGTCTTGGCAGGTCAAAAAGGTTTAGACCGCCAAATTCATTCTGTTCAATCGAATCGGCCGGGGTTAGCCTTATGTGGCCACTTCGATAGTTTTGGCTATGATCGAATACAGATTTTTGGTAAAGGGGAAGTATCGTATCTGCACCAGTTATCGACAACTGAACGCCACTGGATACTCTCGAGGCTTTTTTCTTATCAGATTCCTTGTCTAGTTTTTACTACTAATCTTACCCCGTCGCCTGAAATAGTCTCGCTAAGTCATGAGAGGCAAATACCATTGCTCCAAACCGAGCATGATTCTTCAACATTTACTAATTTTTTACTTCATTTTCTAGAGAATGAATTCGGCCCAACTGAGTTTATCCACGGCAATCTAGTCGATGTTTATGGCCTTGGCGTTTTAATTTTAGGCCCCAGTGGAATTGGAAAAAGTGAAGCCTCTTTAGAACTCTTACGAAAAGGGCATCGCCTAATCGCTGACGATACCGTTTTGCTGAAAAAGGTATCGGAACATAGGGTGTTTGGTATTCGACCTAACCCGTTGAAACACTATATGGAAATTCGTGGTTTAGGAATAATTGATGTAGTCTCATTATTTGGGATTACTGCTATAGGTAACCGGAAACAAGTTGAACTGGTGGTTTCTCTAGAGACATGGAACAAAAATAAAGTTTATGAAAGGACTGGATTGGAAGAGCAGCATTATCAATTCCATAAAGAGTTAATCCCAAAAGTTATTTTACCTGTTGCCCCTGGCCGCAACATTTCAAATTTGATTGAAACTGCAACCGCAAACCTGTGGAGCAAAAAAATGGGTGTCAACGCACCTGAGGAACTGAATAAAACCTTAACTAATATGATGAATGATGATGAAAAACAAGATCATATTGAGAGTTGGCAGCACCAAGCTCTGTTATTTTCCCCCAACTAGGGCTGTGTAGATGGAGTATACCGTTACTATGGGTGGTTGCAATTGATAGAAAAAAAGGTAATTGTTAAAAATGTAAATGGGTTGGATATGAAGACTGCAGCCCTAGTTGCCGAGGCTGCCAGCCAATTTTCTGCAGATATTTTTCTGTTACAAGGTAGAATGAAAGTTAATGCAAAAAGTGTTATGGGTATAATAATGTTAACTGCTAGGCCAAGCTCTGAGTTGTTACTGATCGTTGATGGAGAAGATGAGGCAATAGTGCTGAAACAATTTGAAACAATACTTAACACCGTATTTGATGAAGCTAACCTTACCTCGAATTAGCTTCCTAGACCATTTATTATTTTTATGCTGCTAAACCTAAAACAGATAGGCGATTTTAAGCGCGATGGATTCCTGATCCTGCGTAGTTTTATCGAGAATAAAATAATCGATCAATGGCGAAAACAATTTTGGAAACAAGTTGATGGCTGTTACACAGATAAATCAAGCTGGGCAAGAGCGAGTTCAGCTAATAATCCAAAGCTAACACCGGAGTTAGGTAGCTTACCAAAAATTGAATCTATAATGGAACAAGTCAGCGGTTATAATTTCAAGGGGGGAGGTTGTGGGATTCTGACACGTTGGCCAAATAAAGATAATAACAGTTGGGTAATGCCCGTTTCAGGGCACTTGGACGGTTACCCTGGAGAAGGTTGTCAAGCTGTGTTAATGATTGGTGTGACAACGTATCTTTACGATGTACAACCAAGAGGTGGAAGTTTTGTGTTTTGGCCTGGTAGCCACATAGATGCACATCAGTATTTCCTTCGTCATCCTGAACGAATCGAAGGTACTTTCAGAGATACAGTTGAATGGAAAGAGAATGGTTGGTCAATCTTTCACGGTCCAAATTCTCAGCCAGCGCAGGAATTCATTGCTGAAGCTGGGGATATTATCATTTGGCATGGGTGGTTAATGCACACTGGATCTTCGAATAATCAGTCAACGCCTCGGATAGGCTTGTTCGCCCGTTGGACACATCATGATGATGCCGGTGTCCGTAAGAACATTCCCAAACACCTGTGGGACTATTGGACAATCTAATTTTCATAGTAAGCTAATAATTGACCTAGCAAAATTAGTTATCATAACTCTTCACCTCAACAGATCAGTCAGTGGTCCCTAAAATGATTTTCTTTGTCAATATAAAACAACGACTGGTATTCTTTGTAGTGTTATTGTTTGGGGTTTTGAGTAGTTATGCTCAAATTGATCTACATCAGCTAAAATCTGGCCAACTGGGATTTGGATTGATGGGACAAACTAGTATTAGACCTCTGGCAAAAACTATCCGAATCGCTTCTATTCTGAATTTTGGTGTTTTAGAATTCGCTGAATTTCATCTGGTGGCTGGTACTAACTTAGTCTCTGACCCAGATGATGTGTTAGGGTACCCCGATTTGGTTGATCAAAAACAAAAAGCTAAAATTCAGCAACCTGTTATCATCGGTAGTGGGTTCAGTACAGTTTATCCTATAGAAGAATTAGGAATTGATTTAATCGGTCGAATTTATGGCGACCTGAAACTCATTAGAGCTCAACAGCAACAACGAAATATAGTTACAAAGCTTCTGGTAGATGTCAATTTTCAGTTAGGTGTGAGTAAAAGAATACGATTATCCGACAACCTCACTTGGGTCCCTTATGCTTGTTGGAATCACATTCGGCAAGGTCGAAGAATAGAAATCTTAGGCCAACTTGATGAATCAGAAGGGGAGGCATCTAATACCCACCTCGGTTTTGAATTAGAAACACCAAATATTAATTTTTCGATTGATTTGGACGGATCACCCGGTCGTCGCTTGACTTTGATGACATCTTATCATCCTAGGTCAAAACCGGTGGCCAATACCTTTTAAATAATTAATAATCCACATCCACCACAGATGAAACCTATTGATTTAGTTGGTAAGGAGTTTTTTTTGTTCAAGCAATACGTTTCCCGAAATGATAACTTACAGTTAATATTCCTAGTTACTTTGACTTTCCTCATTGTCACAACGCTTACTCAAGCTGAGCAACAAAATCAATCATCTGAATACGAACTTTATTGGCACCAATGGCGTGGGCCGACATCCAATGGCATTGCACCACGAAGTAATAATCCTCCTTTTGAATGGAGTGAACAACGAAATATCCTGTGGAAACTAGAAATACCTGGTGAAGGACACGCCAGCCCGATTATCTGGAAAGATCAAATCTTCATTTTAACATCTACTCCTACAGAAATAGAGAACAAGGAGCAACCCGTAGAAAACGGAAATGGAGATACCGACTTTTTTGGTCTACCCTTAGAACAGTTCAAACAAGCAGCCCAAACAGGTGGACGTAACCGGCGGGGTGAGGCTCCTAATCTCAATCTGAAGCTGGCGGTTATTTGTATTGATCGTACCACGGGTCAAATAGAATGGGAACGGGTCGTACGTGAGACTCAACCACATGAAGGTACTCATAATACTGCCACGTGGGCTTCTTATTCACCAATTACGGATGGAGACTATCTGTACGCCAACTTTGGGTCGTTTGGCCTGTATTGTTTGGATTTATCTGGTAATGTGCAGTGGGAAATTGATTTAGGAGACATGCGTACACGTAATAGTTTCGGAGAAGGTGGTTCAGCAACTCTTTACAACAACACGCTGATTGTTAACTGGGATCACGAAGGAGATTCTTTCATAGTAGCAATAGATAAAGAAACTGGTGATCAATTATGGCGAGTCGACAGAGATGAACCAACCAGTTGGTCTACTCCTATTGTTACTGATTATACTGGCCTACCACAAGTAATTGTCAATGCTACCAATCATATTTCTAGCTATGATTTACAGTCAGGAGAAATCTTATGGGAAGCTAGTGGTATGACAACCAACGTTATACCTTGCCCGGTGTTTCATAGTGAAAGTGGAATGGCTTATTTTATGAGTGGCTTTCGTGGGAATGCTCTAATGGCTATTCAGCTAGCGAATGCTACTGGTGATATAACCGGTACCAGCTCGGTTGTTTGGCAATATAATCAAGACACACCATATGTACCTTCCCCTCTATTATATGGAGACAACCTATACTTTCTAAAAAATAGGAATGGGATTCTTTCTTGCTTGGATGCCAA
>JAYZAL010000100.1:0-99418 GCA_036339735.1 Candidatus Poribacteria bacterium | reverse complement strand
TAGCTCAGAGGATAGAGCAGGGGCTTCCTAAGCCTCGTGTCGGGGGTTCGATTCCTCCCAGGCGTAATCCTCTAGGAGAGGTTGGTGAATGTATCAGTTTAGTGCAGGAAAGCTAATTCTAATTCTGCTGGTTCTCATATTTAGTGTGCTGTATATCCTGCCAACACCGGATCGGTTTTTTGATCCTCTTTATGGGCACATGCCTTTATGGATGCAGAAAAAGTTACCTCAGTCTCAGTTTGAAACTATCCAAAAAAATTCTATTGAGGTTAACTTGAAAGATGTTCAGTTTCCTAAAGGTACTGACTTTGTAGACACAACGGAAACATTAAAGCTAATTTTGAAGAATCGGTTAGATAAAGCTGGTTTTTCTTTGAGTGATGGGATAAATGGCGATTATCAATTTGAAGTTGACGAAGCTAACGAACGGTTGAAAGTCCTTTTTTTGATGGACAAAAGCCAAAACGAATTACAACGAATACTCAGTCAACTACACCTGTGGGGGAGCATGCCAGAGATCGTTCGCCGCCTAGTGCCAGCCGAACGATTACAATTAGGTCTAGACTTGAGAGGCGGTGTATATCTGGTACTTGAAGTCAACATTGAGGAATCAAAAAAAGACTTGCTGGAAGAGACCAAAATATCTATTCCTAACCAAATGAAATCAGCCACGCCAAGGATTCTGTGTCGCACTGTTGAGGAGAAAGGCGAAACACTCTTGGTCAAAGTTGGGATTCCAAGCCGAATACAAAACAATATGGACGAAAAGCAGGCGTACCTCAGCAAGGCTGAAGAGATTCTGAATTCGATCGACTTTTTCACACAACCAGTTCAAATCGAAACGGTTGGAAGCAAAATAGTCACTTACCAAATAGGAATTACAGAAGCCGAAAAATATAGCGATCAAGCCATTGATCGAGTATTAACTGTGCTTCGTAATCGGATTGACGCTTTTGGTGTTTCCGAGCCATCTATTCGACGGGAAGAAGGCAAACCACGAATCATAATTGAGTTGCCTGGAGCAAAAGATTCTTCCAAATCACTAGACATAGTGAAAACCATGGGGCAACTGGAATTTAAGGTGGTCAAAAGCAATCCGGCAAACAGTCGGCCGTGGATTTTACCCAAAGGAAACAAACCGAAACCTGATGAGCTACCAGAAGGTACAGAAGTTATTCAACATTACGAGGATGATAGCTGGTTCGTGGTTGAGAAGTTAGCGTCGGTATCGGGGGATCGAATTCGAAATGCTTACCCGAGCCGTGGTGGCCAAACTGGACTAGATATTGTTGTGTCATTAGAGTTGGATGCTGAAGGAACCCGTAGTTTCGCTGAAGTAACGACTCAACATACTGGTGAGTTACTGGCAATTATTCTGGATAATAAGATCCAGTCCGCACCTCGTATTAATGAACCTATTCCAAGTGGTAATGCACAGATTTCTGGTAGCTTTAGCTTCGATGAAGCCACTTATTTGGCTAACATCCTGAAGTCAGGAGCTTACCCTGTACAAGTTCAGATTGCAGAGGAACGGACGGCAAGCCCTACTCTGGGTCAACAATCAATTAAAAATGGTATGAATGCAGGCCTGATTGGAATGGGGCTAGTACTATTGTTTATGTTGATCTACTATCGCGGTTCAGGTTTAGTTGCCATTGTCGCGTTAGCTTTCAATATGTTGATTGTCTTAGGCGGTCTGGCTGGCTTTGGTGCTACACTAACTTTACCAGGCATTGCAGGTTTGGTTTTGACAATCGGGATGGCCGTTGACGCTAATGTACTCATTTTTGAACGAATTCGAGAAGAACTTCGAAATGGTCGACGCGTGTGGGCAGCTATTGAAAATGGTTATAGCCGAGCTTTTTGGACCATCTTGGATGCGAATCTGACCACCTTCGCTGTGGCCTTGGTACTATATAATTTTGGCACAGGGCCGATTCGTGGGTTTGCAGTAACATTGAGCATTGGTATTCTGGCTAGTTTTTTCACTGCTATTGTAGTAACTAAGGAATTGTATGGTTGGTTTATCGGCAATCGGCAAATAAGCAAACTGAGTATCTAGCCTATTTCAATCAGTAAGGAGTAAATTGGTTGCAACTTTTACAAGATACGAACATTGATTTTATTAGTCAAAGAAAGATTGGCTATTTCTTGTCGGCAATAATCATCTTGACAGGTATTTTTTCTTTGTTTTGGCGCCAAGGGCCCGATTTTGGTATCGATTTTAGTGGAGGCGTCAAAATTAGAGCCGAACTACCGACCAATAGTTCAATCCAAGAAAAGAATATCAAAAGCCAATTAGAAGAGCTTGGCTATTCTACCCCCAATATTTTAGTGGAAGGTGGCAGTGTTACCATCGCTGTCAGCGGCAAGCAAGATGTGGGTAGCGGTCAAAAAATTGCCCAAATGTTACAGAGAAAATTCACCATTAGTGCCGCTGACATCGAAATCAACGAGGTAGGCCCCAGTGTGGGGCAAGATTTGAAGTGGACGGCCCTATTATCTGTTTTGTGGTCTATTATTATTCTATTGATTTATATTTCTTTTCGTTTTCATCTACGTTTTGCTCTAGGTGCAATAGTGGCTATTGTTCACGACGTTTTAGTTACTCTCGGTATATTCTCGTTATTAGCGAAAGAAATTAATCTTCCCACTGTAGCTGCTTTTTTAACAATCATCGGTTACTCTTTAAATGATACCATTGTTGTTTTCGACCGGATTCGAGAAAATCAAGATGTACTCAAAAAGTCAACCTTTATCGAGATATTGAACCGTAGTATTAACCAGTCTCTTAGCCGAACGGTTATTACTTCATTGACGACCTTAGCAGTAGTGATAACGATTTTTGTTCTTTCCAGTACTGGAGAAGAAATTAACACCTTTGCACTAGCTCTAATAGTGGGGGTACTGGTTGGCACCTATTCTTCAATTTTCATTGCAACCCCAATTGTTTATCTGTTACACGAAAGAAGAGCAATGTCCACATAAGCCTACTGATCTCTTCCCTATATTATCTGGGTTTGATTTTTCTGCTGTTACGTTAGTTTGGGAGTAATTGATTCCAGATTGGTCTCTTACGTCTTGTATGTTTTGCACTAAAGAGGTGTGATGCAGTTCACAGTCAAGAGGGCTTTTGCAATTGCGATACCCGGTGTTGGTCAATTTTTGGGAGGAAGATTTTCCAAGGGTATCGATCTCCTGTTGTTATTGGCCATCTTGCTAATAGCTATTTTTACAGATATCTTTCCACTATCCGACTTCGCGCTATTTGTGTCTCCACTTCTGTGGGGATACAATATCTGGGAAATGGTTTGCTGTGAACCACAACCGTTAAACGTACGTCGAAAACTACAGTTTATCCTCGTCGGTTTATTGATAATTGGGGAGTTGAGTATTTGGCTTTTTACTCAAAATACTCATAAAACCGAACGATTAATAGAAAAAAAACAGATTACTAGCAAAATCAATAACGTTGATATAAATAGTCAAGAAATACAAAAAAAAGTAAGAGTTGAAGAATCCTCTGTTTTTTTTGATCAAATCACCGAGTTGAGTAAAGTCCATAAAAGCAAAGATAATGACGTAACACAGAGTTATTCATTGGTTGTTGGAGCGTTTTTATCTCTAGAACGAGCCAAGTCAGTCAAAGAAAGACTGGTTCAAACACGTGAACATGATCATAATGTGACCATACAGTCTATTCAGCGTAAAAAATTATGGCATGAAATTCATCTAGTAGGTTACCAAACGTCATCTGAAGCTAGTATTGCTTTGAAACAATTATTGGCCAACCACCCAGCCATAAATCAGGACAGACCATATATTTTATCGTTATTGAAGCCTTAATAATTTGTTTCAACAAACTTATGAATTGGTTCTTTCTTTTTTCGATAATCGTCGTATCGATAATTTCATTTATAACGACTCGTTTCTGGTTGATTCGCCGATCTCGTGAAAAAAGTAAGTCCCCATCTTGTTCTGTTGATCGTTCAACTGGCACAATGATTCGGAAACTAATACACGAAATTAGAAATCCACTCAACAGTATGTCATTGCATTTACAACTCCTAACTGAAGATTTAGAAATCGAAGTCCCTTCGGATTATACTAATGACCTAGAACGAGTACAACGAATACAAAACGAAATTCAACGATTGGAGCAGTTACTATCTAGTTTCCAGAGGTATGCTAATCTACCACACCTTCAATTTGAGGTGGTTGATTTAAAACGTGTGATAGAAGATGTTATTGACTTTAATGCACCTGAAACTATCCAGCAAGGAATTGAGGTCAATTGCCAGATTGAAGATTTACCACCCATTTCGTTGGATGTAGATCAAATTAAGCAAGCAATATTAAATTTAATCTTGAATGCCAATCAGTCAATGGATAAAGGAGGAAAACTCTATATTCGAGCAAAATTATTGGATGCACAAGTTCAAATCGAAATTGAGGATACGGGTGTGGGGATTGCTCCTTGTTACCAAGACAAAATTTTCGACCTTTTTTTTTCCACAAAACATGATGGAACAGGCATAGGCTTGGTTCTTGTAAAAGAAATTATCGAAGGGCATGGAGGGAAAGTCCAAGTTGAGAGTCAACAGCATCAGGGCACAAAGGTTATCCTTCACCTTCCAACTGATTTAGAGGTTAACTAATGAAAGCCCCAATTTTAGTAGTTGATGATGATCATTCGAGTGTGAGTGTTATAACAGAGGTTTTAGAGCGTGAAGAATATCAACTGTTTGTAGCCAACGGTGGGCAATCAGCAACAAAAATTCTAGAACAAGAACGGATAAACCTAGTTATTACAGATTTACAAATGCCCGACATGGATGGTATTACACTACTAAAATATATCACTCGTCAACATCCACATACTCAAGTAGTTATTTTAACTGGTTACGGTACAGTCGATAGTGCGATTGAAGCCATGAATGCAGGAGCGTTCAATTTCTTACAAAAACCAATTGATCTGAAAGTACTTCGTGCAACAGTAACAAGTGCGTTAGAACGACAAGCGCTACTTTTGCAAAATGTCAATCTTCGTCAGCAGTTGGACGAGAAGTTTGGTTTTGCGAATATGATTGGTCGTTCCAAACCGATGGCGGATCTATTTCAATTAATTCGCCGTGTTGCTCCCACTGATGCTATAGTTTTAATCACAGGTGAAAATGGTGTTGGCAAAGAGTACATTGCTCAAGCAATCCACAACCATAGTCAAAGGAACGACAAACAGTTTAAACCCGTTAACTGCGGCGCCATCACGCAAACACTCCTAGAAAGTGAATTGTTCGGCCACGAAAGGGGGGCATTTACTGGAGCTACTGCGAGAAAAACTGGCATTTTTGAACAAGCTGATGGAGGCACACTGTTCTTAGATGAAATCGGTGAAATGGCTTTGGAAGCACAGGTTCGCCTACTGCGAGTTTTAGAGGAAGGGGAATTCAACCGTATAGGCAGTAGTCAAACTGTTAAAGTTGACGTACGTGTACTCGCAGCCACGAATAAAAATTTAGAAGAAGCAGTTAAAAACAATGAGTTTCGGGCTGATCTGTTTCATCGGATTAATGTCTTTCGTCTGCGTGTGCCACCATTACGTGAGCGAGTTGAAGATATTCCTTTGTTGGTTAATCACTTTATGGAGCAGATGTCGCGACGCCATAAAAAAATTGCCACGAAGATTGAGGCTCAGGCCCTAGATTACCTGATGCAACAGGAATGGTCTGGTAACGTACGAGAACTAAGAAATGTCATGGAGACTGCTGTCATTTTAGCTACATCTGAAACTATTACACTGGCAGATCTATCGACAGATTTCTTCCAGTCTACTAATTCGCCGTTGATGAATGAGTCAATTACTGAATCAAAAACAGGGAATTTTTTTGGTCATGTTGGAATGACTATGAAAGAACTAGAAAAAGAAGCCATTATCCGAGCCTTACAAAAAACCAATGGTAATAGAGATCAAGCTGCTGATTTATTAGGTATTGGGGTTCGGACGTTATACCGAAAACTGGAGACTTACCAAATAGGAAATTAGCCTACACCAACCAAAACTTTTTAAATAGGGTAATAGGAATAACTAATGCAGAAGATAAGTTTTGATAAGATCATTGACCTATCGTACAACGTAGACGAAAACAGTCCACGAGAGTTACCAATCGACCCAGTCAATATATATCATACAGCTACTCTTGAGAAAGATGGATACTTCGAAAGCAGAGTCGACTTGTCAGGTCATTGCTCTACTCACATCGATGCACCTTGTCTGATGTACGAAAATGGGTTTACTGTGGCAGATATACCTATCGATAAGCTTTTTGGTGGCTCTATTTTAATTGATTTGTCCGAAAACAAGAAGCCAGGGGATGCAGTAACTGCAGAAGATCTTCAAAAATGGGAACAAAACAATATAGAGATTAAGACTAACGATATTGTTTTTCTTCGGACAGGTATGGATGAAAGAGTCAATCAGGATATTTTTAACAGAAAATGGATTGGATTTAGCCAAGATGGCGCGAGCTTTTTAACAGAAAAAGGTATTAAGACTATTGGTACGGATGCATGCAGTATTGATTCTCCTGCTGGCCATGAATTGGCGCCAGAGGTTCTACCGCCAGCCCATCTTGTATTTTTGGGTGCGGGGATTCCTCAAATTGAAGACCTCAGAAACCTAAATCAACTACCACAAACTTTTTTCGTCACTATTGCTCCACTTAAGCTGTCTCGGAGTTCTGGCGCACCAACTCGTGTTTTTGCTTTTGTTTAAGAAGATGCAAGAATCTATTTTATGAAGAACGATATAGTGCAATATAGTTTGAATCATTTTATGAGAAAAATATCTATTATTTCAATTTTGGCAATCGGTTTTAGTCTATTTCAAGCTGAAGCAGGAGTTTGGCGAGATGATTTTGAAGATAAAAGAACCAATGAGTGGAAAATCTACAATGAAGACCGAGCTGTCGAAAAATGGTGGATTGAAAGAGGAACTGCTATTGGTGAAATTTTTATGGATGGTTTTATGAGCCTTTGGCTGACGGGAAACGAGGATTGGAATAATTACTCACTTTCTTGCCGTGCGAAGTTAATCAAGCAGAAAAACAACGCTGATCCATATTTGGGCTTGACTTTATACGACAGCGGACAAAAAAATACTCGTTACTTATTCTTTGTCTATTTTAATGGGATGGTCGCAATTGTCAAATCCACTCCCGAAGGTGGTGCACCAGTCCCTTTCCCTTTTGTTGCCGAAGAAGATATTTGGTATGACATAAAAGCAACAGTTAAAGAAAATTTGCTGGAATTCAAAATCAACGGAGAGATTGTCGGAGCCGCCCAAGACACTGAGCCACTTAAATCGGGTCAGGCTGGATTAGTGGTTTCAAACGCACGTGTTCAATTTGATGATGTAGCTATAACTGGTGAAAAAATCCCTAACGGTGGACCAGGTAAAGCGCAACAAATTAGCATAAAACGTAAATTGGCTACTACCTGGGCTACCATAAAGCGGCTCAACTCTAACTAGTTAAATGTTTACACATCTAAAATATTAGTCAATGGTGTGCTTAAGCCCAATCTCGAAGGAGGTTTTTTTAATCGACTGATAAATTCCATCTTCGTTGGGACGGAAGCTAAACTGTCGGAGAACTGAGACTTCGATAGGATAACCACCTGGTACTTCCAGTATCTCATATCCTATACGTAAGGTTAAAGCCGATTTTTCATCTTTTAACCGAAATAAATCAGTGAAAAAAGAAGGATTTACCATTTTTCCTTCTTCATCTTGATAAGAGCCACCAATATTAGCTTTAGTATAAAAAGCCCTAAATGATAACTTGGGAATTAATCCATCTTCTGTTAACCCTAAATACATTTTGGGCTCGGTATGACTATAATTTTCCAAAGTACCTAGAAAGCTGACGTTCTTTAGTGGTTGAACCAAAAGCATTGAATAAAAGCCTCGTAATGATAACCCATTCGATTCTTCTTCTTTCCCTTCGAAATTAGGCAGGTTACTGTTGGTAGCATCAGATACCAACCCCTTGTTTACCTCATAAGTATAGTCAAAAATAGTAGGAGTAAACCCTTCCATAAATATTCTGTACTCAGTCTTGAAAATAGTCTTGGGTAACAGAAATCGAATTCCGCTAGCAATACCATTAGTTGTGGTTTCAAAGTCTCTTTCACCGGAACTCGATTGTTTCATATTTAGTAAGGCTAAGTCGCTATAGATATCTGAACGGATCAAGCCATTCTTGAAAATTGGAATTCCGATGTCAACTCCAATCGCTTGTAATGGTTTTGTAGTTCCTTCACCTACAATTCTTTTCTTATTTTCGTCAAGATTAGCATCTTCCTGTAGAGTTATTGGTTCAATATCCGTTAAGTAAGTAATTCCGAATTCCAAGCTGCGCCAAAAAGGCCCATTTTCTCTCTTTAGTGGTTGGGCGAAAAGACGTCCACCAAAAATGGACGGCATGGCCAAATTATTAACCACTGCTTCCATACCTATTTTATTACTCGGTAGTGCCAAGTTGAGTCTTAATCCACGTCGATCATGGTTAGAATATCCCGACATAATGAAGCCATGGCCAATTGTGACCAAATCGAGTTCACCATATCGAAGGTATAATGGGTCACTGGGTAAACCATATCTCACATAACGAATTGCTCGCATATAAGTACTAACACTATTCCAAGCTTCTCCATCTTCAGCTAATACCGAGACTTTCCCATCTTTCTCTCCAATCAGTACTACTAAATCTAGCCCAAAACCTAATTTGCCTGGCAGGGCAATATCAGGTTGAGCTTGTGTTCGAAAGTAAGGTAATCCATCAATTACGCTTAAACCCAAACCGCTGAGGCCAGCTTGTTGCAAAGCAACCTGCTCGAATAGATCTTGTTCGTTAGCTTCTTGAGACACAAGTTGGCTTGAAAAAGTAACCGATACGCAAAGCAAAAACAATAACCACCCCCGATTTATGGATGTCAAGTTGTATTGCTTTAGCTCCGAATTTTTTTTTGACATTTGTGTAACTCCTATTATCCTACCTGACCTACATTCACATTATCTTACCATCTTGCATATAAATAACTCGATCGGCATCCTTTTGTAGTGTTTCATGATGGGTCACAATGGCGATCGTTGTCTGTTGATCCTGACGTAATTGACGAATCAAATCCATCAAATTATCAGTTTGGCGACTATCCAAATTAGCCGTCGGCTCATCTGCAAAAATGATTTTAGGTTCATTCGATAACGCGCGCGCAAATGAAACTCGTTGTTTTTCTCCTCCTGACAATTGAGCCGGACGATGGTCTAATCGATTTTCTAGGCCAACTTGTAGGAGTAAATCTTTGGCTCGCCCTCGTGCTTCTGAAGACTCAATTCCATTAATTTTCATTGCAATCATCACGTTTTCTAAAGCCGTTAGATACGGGATTAAGTTAAATAATTGGAAAACGAAACCAATCTTTTCCCGTCGTATTTGAGATAAATCGTGGCTCATGTAGTCAATAGTTTTACCATCTAATATAATTTGTCCTTCGTCCGGTGTTAGAATACAACCGAGTAAGCTAACCAAAGTGGTTTTCCCACAACCGCTATTGCCCATAAACATTACAAGCTCGCCAATCTCGATGGTCAAATCAACATTATCAACAGCTACAATTCGGGCTTGATCCTGCCCAAAAACTTTGGTTAGTCCCTTAGCTTGAACAATCATTATAACTCACCTCGGAAGGCTATCATTGGATCTACTTCTAATGCCTTACGAGCAGCCAAGTATCCACCACTACAACAAACAACAAAGCTGATAGCAGCAACAATGATTGCTTCTAGCAAGTTCACCTTGACGAATATTGGAGCCACAGCAGCAGCTAAAAAGGCTAGGGACACGCCCAAAAAGACGCCAAAGAATGATATCAATATCACCTGCTTCAAAATTAGCATAACCACATAGCTGTTAGACGCACCAATGGCCTTAAGTGTTCCAATTTCTCTAGTTTTCTCCAATGTTGTAACGTAAGTAATCATAGTCACAATTAGGCCCGCCGAAAGCCAGAGCATCACCCGCAAAAACTGTACGGCTTTCATTGGTTCATCAACATAAGTTTCGGTGATACTATCTAATGTTTGGGCTAGCGTTTTGGCTTCTATCATCCCATTTTGGTCTAACAAGTCAACTAGTGGTTCGGCTGGTTGATTAGTCTCAGTAGATGCAATCATCATGTTGACATGAAGGCTATTTTTCAGTAATACATCTTGGGCTGTTCGCCAATCCATAAACAATAAGGGGGTGTCAAGGACGAACATTAAACTCTGTGTCCGACCAACCACCCTTAGCTCTTTTCCACCTATATAAATTTTACCACCTATAGGTATTTTTTTCCCATTTGGAGCCCTCATTTTCTCATCAATGACGACTTCCGCTGGAGGGAGATCTTCAGGACGATAATCTGCATATTGGCTTGGTAAAAACATCCGCCCTTCGTTAGGTAAAGTCCGCCTTGGCCCACCCAATTTCTCTAGCTGATAACCAACCACAATCGCTTTGGTTGCTTTACCGTCAATTACGGGACGGGACTGGGCAAAAATGAGGGGCGAAACCGAATCACGTTTTATACCCGGGGTGTGGTCAATAAAAACAAGATATTCAGGCACTAATAAAGAAAAACCAGTGAATGCACCTCCAGATCCTTCGGCAGAGATCCAGAGATTAGCTCCAGTAGAAAGGATATATTGCTGTACCTGAATCTTCATTCCATTCATAATCCCACCTAATAACAAGATCAAGGTAATCAAGACTACTATACCCACCGTGGTCATCACAGCACGAGTCCGACGGTAGTAGAGGTCCTTAATAAAAATCTGTGGCATGGGAATGGAGTGTCAAAAACCTATATAGTCGAAGTTAGCCTAATCGCTTTCACGAAGCAGAGCTTTATTTTCAGTCTTTTTTTCAATAATTCTATTCGTAGCTTCTTGTTTCTCAGTTAGGGTAGTATTAACACGATCAATCTGAAATTTTTGTACTGACATCACGGGGTATGGGCCATCGAAGCTTATTAATTTTGCTTTCATTTTGACTACTTTCTTAGTTTCTAGGCTGTTTTTTTCTTCAGCAACATCATTATCTGATTTTCCTAATTCCAGCCTTAGTGAGTCGAAATTTTTATTGCGATGAAATACAAATTTCTGATCTGATTCTGTCACCAAAACGTGGTTCACTGAAGAAGTATCGCCACGCCAATTTCGCCAATAGGGGACATTACGTAATGAACTTCTGTTCCAATTAGCATAGGTCGGCATCTCACCGGAGACAGTGACCTCTGTTTTTAAAACTCGTGTTTTACTCGCCGCATTTGTTCCTCGAAATCTTTGGTCGCGTAGTTGTTGGATGATTTTGTACAGTCGTGGAGAATTTTTTCGTTCTACCTGAATTTGTACAACAGTTGTAAAAAAGCCCCGTCTGCCATGCTCGTCGATATAGTCTCGAAAGCGAATATTACTAGGTTCTACCCAAGGTCGTAGTAATCTGCGGATTTGAGTGGTGTCATGGAAACTGATATTCCCAGAAAGTAGAACTTCTATGCTTTCGACACCTTGCTCGTGAGTTACATCAACTTTACTCTTACCTGGTGACACATCTTCGTGAGCTATTAGTACAGTGGTTGAAATTAACAACATAAAAGCAACGGTCAACCAAACCGTTAATTGTCGAAAGAACATCAAGTGGCTTCTCCTTCACTGGGCTGGTAGCACGGCCGAAATTAAGCAGGTCCAAAGACTCCGGAATTATACCGCAGAAGAGAAAGGAATTCAATTGCCCAAGTAAAGACATTGAGCACTATTTCCTGTACTCATAATGACTTGACATTATTTTATTTATTTTGTTATTATCTCCAAGCCGGCTTCTTCTTTTTTTGACGAAGAGGGGGTTTATTGTGCCAAGGTAGCTCAGTTGGTAGAGCAACGGACTGAAAATCCGTGTGTCGGCAGTTCGATTCTGCCCCTTGGCATTTTCGCCGGTGTAGCTCAGTGGCTAGAGCAACTGATTCGTAATCAGTAGGTCGGCGGTTCAAATCCGCCCATCGGCTTTTCCTTCCATGTTTTGATCGTCGTTCTGTTTTGACAATTTAAATCTCTAAAAACATAAACTTTATGCTCGACTTAAGCGTCTAGTCGGGGACAGGCGGGTGAAATGTCAGAAGACTCAGATCAAGATCTAGTAGAAAAATCACAAGCTGGAGATCTTGAGGCCTTTGGTTTATTAGCTGATAGGTATAAGAGGCGAGTCTACGATATAGCTTATAATTTCACTCGAAATACCGAAGAGGCGTACGATCTTTCACAGGAAATTTTTCTAAAAGCGTTTCGGGCGTTGGGGGGGTTTGAGAGTAAAGCCACTTTTTACACTTGGCTTTATCGTATCGCCCGTAATGCTGGTGTGGACTATACACGAAGAAAGAATAATCGCCCTGAGTATCTTTTTCCGGATGATTTTCCCGCGGATGAGTCCTTACTCCATCCCCGAGTGTCTAATGATTCAGTGGTTCATCCCGTTGAGGCAGCTGAAATTGACAAGGAAATCAAAAGGGCAATCTCTGAGCTTTCGACTCGGCAGCAACAAGTTTTTGTCCTACGTTATTATGAGGATCTACCTCTGAGTGAAATAGCAGACATATTAGATTTAAGAGTGGGAAGCATTAAAGCTCACCTATTTAATGCCATCCGTAACTTGCGTAAGCACCTTGAGCATTACGTAGCCGACTAATATTTTTAGTAGGACTCAACTGCTGACAAACTAGAGAGACTTGTACTAAGTTTTTGATTGATAGGAGAAGAGATGAGATGTGATTTTTTCAAGCCACTAATTTTAGAGTATATTGATAATGAGTTGAAAGACGAACAAGTTCAGCAATTTGAAAATCATCTTGATCATTGTTCCCATTGCTCGAAGCAAACAGACGAATTTCGATCACTACTAGGCCTAGTAACACCTCCATCCGTTTCGTACCCTAGCGCTGATAGATGGAATAGTTTCTCTGCTGATATTTTCAGTCAAATCGAAACCAGTATGATCAAACAAGACCAAAATGTTACGATCCCTTGGGCCAAAATTTCGAGTGTTGGTTGGCAAGTAGCAGCTTGCCTGCTACTCGCTATTGGTACGCTTATTTATTACACTATAAATCAAGATAGTAAATCAAAAAGAAATATTATCGCGCAAGTCGATGGGCCAAGAAAAATGCTCAGGTTACCTCGCGAGACTACATCACCTCTAATCCCTGAAATTAATATCGTTATTCAAGAGATTGAAAATGTACTGGTTCAAGACGAATCATACGACGATATGTTGTCTGAGCATCCAGATTACTTGGAATCGACAAATAGTGTCCAGATCTCAAACACTTTGTCTGAGACTACGATAGATTCGATTGACCATATTATTGCTACCTTGTCGGATGAATCTCGCGTTGATGAAGAAGATACGGACTTTTCCATTAATGATCTTGCTAGCCTTTATTAAAATTAAATATCAAATTAATAACCAACAATGAAACATCGAATCCTAATCGCTATTTCGATTGTGTTTTTTTCTGTTTTGTCACTGGCGTTTTTACCTCATCTTGTTGCTCAAGTAGGTCAACGTTTTGCGGACCAAGAGCCTGAACGCCAGTTGAAATCTATTCTGAAAGGATGGAAGCTAATCGAAGCAGTAATTCCATCAGATGAAGATCAAGCTATAGCTTTGATGTCTAATTTTAACCAGATTGAACATTTAAGGAGCGAATTTAGAACTCGTGATCGCTCTAACTTTGATCTTATCCAGCAGCTTGCTACTGAAGAAGGTAAAATACAAGAGAAAAAGGAAATCTTAAACGAATATCTGGGAAATAGGGAAAAGTATGCACAAAAAAGAGATCTTCTCTATCGAGAACTTCTTGATTCGTTGAATCCTGACCAACAAATTAGGTTTATGGTTTTCGACCGGACTTTTCGTAAGGAACTACGTAACACAGTGGAGACACTGTCCAAACTGAAAGAAATGGAATCAAATAAGAAAGAAGAAAAATAGTTTTCCGACCCTCTCGTCTACTTTGGTTTCAATCACAACATTAATCATTCATTGAATTTCCCCTGTATAACGAGACTATGAAAAAGATACTAGTTACAGAAGCAATTCATGGGCAAGCGCTAGAACACCTTAAACATGAGTTTTCTGTTACGGTTAATCCTAGCTTATGGAAGAAATCAGAGCAGTTGAGACAAATCATCGGAAACTATGATGGGTTAATTATTAGGAACCAAACAATCATTGATCAGAAGTTGGTATCAGCTGCTGGTAGGCTAAGGGTAATTGGTAGACATGGTGTTGGTCTAGATAACATAGACTTAAGAGCTACTAAATCAGCTGAATTGATAGTCACCTTTGCTCCAGAGCAAAATGCTGTTTCAGTTGCTGAATTGGCATTAGGTCTAATGCTGTCTTTAGCTCGAAAAATACCCGAAGCTAATCAGGTCACTAAAAATGGAAACTGGGAACGACAAAGATTTGAAGGTAGCGAAATTTTTGGCAAAAAACTGGGAATTGTTGGTTTAGGAAAAATTGGTTATCGGGTAGGCACACGAGCCAGAGCGTTCGGAATGTCCATTCTTGCACATGATACACTTATATCCTCTGACAGTTTGAATATAACAGAAATAAGAGCCGATCTCGTTAGTTTAGAAGACCTATTGACCGAATCTGATTTTGTGACTTGTCACCTTCCACTAACCCAAAAAACTGAAAAGATGTTCAATTATCAAGCATTTTCTCGTATGAAAAAAAATGCTTATTTTATCAATTTGGCAAGAGGTGGATTAGTGGATGAAACGGATCTAATAAAAGCATTGCAAGAAGAACTGATTGCAGGTGTGGCTCTCGACGTTCGAGCAATAGAACCGCCAACGACGGGTAAGTTAGAAAAGACAGGTCGAGTGATTTTAACACCGCATATAGCAGGTTTAACTAAGGAAGCAAGGGAACGAGTTTTGGCTTGTGTTTGCCAAGATGTAGCATTAGTTTTAAAAGGTGAATCTCCACATTATCCCGTGGTTTGAGGCCCTTCTGTGATCTCACGAGTAATGAATTTTTGGAATTCAACTTCCGTCATAACCATAATCTGCAATGCAATTGCTTTTTCGTATTTCTTACCTGGAAAAGATCCCAAGATCACGGCGTCAGTTTTTTGACTAACGCTTTTGCTGACGCTACCTCCAAAATTTATAATTTTTTGTGATGCTTGACTGCGGGACATAGAGTCCAATGTGCCTGTGAATACAAACGTTTTACCTTCAAAAAAGCCTCTGTTTTCGTTTTGTTTGCTCGGCAATATATCATTAGCAGAAAACTGTAGGCTAGCCAGCCGTAACTGTGTAATTAGGTTTTGGTTAGATTTGAGTGAAAAAAAATCGAGTACGCTGTGTGCAATTTTCTCACCGACTCCTTCAACTGATTTTAGATCCTCTATAGTTGCTTCCATGATCTGATCAATTGACTTAAATGAGTCTATTAGAGAATTAGCTACCGTTTGTCCTACGTATGGGATACCTAAGCCGAATAGTAGTCGGTCAGGTCTTATCAATTTGCTTATTTCGATGGATTGTAATAGATTAGTGGCTTTCTTACTAGCGAACCCTTCTAATTCTAAAAGTGTGTCCTTGTGCAGCTTATATAAATCAGCCGCAGTTCTCAAAAGACCAGCATCTACTAATTGATCTACAATTCGTGGTCCAAGTCCCTCAATTTCCATAGCTGGTCGCGAAGCAAAATGTATAATGCGTTGTTTCGTTTGAGCGGGACATGCGGTATTAAGACAACGAACTGCAACCTGAGTTTCTGTTCGGTCAATAGGAGACTGACAAGAAGGACAGAAATCTGGAAGGGAAAATACTCTTAACACCTCTGTTCTTCTATCAGTTAACACCTGAATAATCTTTGGAATTACGTCTCCGGATCGCTCTAATACTACAAAGTCCCCAACTCGAATATCTTTTCGATTAATCTCCTGTTCGTTGTGTAGCGTTGCATGGGTAATGGTCGCACCTCCCACCGAAACTGGCTGAAGATGAGCAACTGGTGTTAAAACACCCATCCTACTAACCTGAACGACGATTTTTTCGATACGAGTAGTTGCATTTTGGGCAGGAAACTTACAACAGATTGCCCAGCGAGGAAATTTCGCATTTGCTCCCAACAATTGCTGCTGCGATAGCTTATTTATCTTAATTACAATACCATCTACGTCGTAGTTGAAAGTGTGTCGGATTTTCCTCAACCGATGGTAATAGTCTATCACATCGTTAATGTTACTATGGACTTCGTTATAAGGGTTTAATTTAAACCCCAATTGTTCTAAATGTAAAAGGGCTTCCTGATGAGTAGCTAGATCCCAACCAGAACTTATGTGGTACAGAAAGATGTCGAGAGGCCTCTGAGCAGTCATATTTACATCGAGTAAACGTAAACTACCAGCTGCCGCATTCCTTGGGTTTGCAAATTTAGGCTTTGATTGATCAACACGCATTTGGTTAATCTGATCTAGCGCAGATACTGGCATAAATACTTCGCCGCGGACTTCCATTCGTTCCGGTAGTGAACTTTGTCCTTCAGTAGATAAACGGAGTGGAATAGACTTTATCGTTCGTATGTTAGCGGTTACGTCTTCACCAAACTTTCCATCTCCACGTGTAACACCATAGGTCAATGATCCCTGTTCATAAAACAGAGCCACACCTAAACCGTCAATCTTGAGTTCACAAACATAAGAGATCTCTTCGTTTGGTAGAGCTTTTCGTATGCGTTTGTCAAAATCTAATAAATCTTCCGGTTTGTAGGTATTCTCTAAGGAAAGCATTGGTATCTGGTGGCGAATACGCGTACCAATCTGGTTATCAGTAATAGAACTGCCAACTCTTTGGGTTGGTGAGTCTGGAGGGACGCGTTCTATTGATTCAGTTTCGACTTCAACCAATCTAGCCATCAATTGATCAAAAACATAATCGGGCAACTCAGGTTGATTTTGGACATAGTATTTATGTTCATGTTCACGGATCAACTGACGCAATTCGTCAATAGAAAGTGACTCTAAGATAGATTGAACTGGGTAAATCATGGGTTTAGGTGGACCTCAAGTAATTGCAAAAAATGAGTTTGCCAAATACCGTCCCACTTTTCGAAATTAATTTTGGCATTGGTCTGAATTAACATTTTTTTTCGTCTGGGTCCTTTTTCAGTAACAATAACGAGCTGTAATACAGAAGATGCTTTGCGAGCGTGGTAAGCCTGAATCTTGATATGGTCAAATTGGAACTGTATCTTATCATAGTTGGTAAAAAGTTTTTTGAATGTTGGTTTTACACTTGTGAAATCGGCAGGGATTACACCTGCACCAACTCCAAATTGTGTTACGACATCTTCAGAAGCAACGTAGTTTGGCGAAAAGTGGCCTTCGATTTCCTCTACCTTCTTCATATTAGCCACCAAATTAGACAATCGGTCAAAATAGTGCCTGATTTCTTGTTCTACATTATTTGTTCTCACCAGAGAAATATCAAGAGATAAATAATCTTGAACTAAATCAAATCCTAGATTGATAGTGTGGTAATCATCTGATACTACAGATATCGAATGGTGTTTGCCATATGGAACCTGACGTAAAACATAACGCCCCAGTGGGTCTGTTGTTACTGTTTGGTCTGAAAAGGTCACATTACTGTTAGGGACCGGCTGATTACTTATTTGGTCGAAAACTGTCCCAGAAACGATACCAAAAGCTGAAGTTTCAGCTTCAACTACTAGACTTTCACTCGTTTGAGATTGACAACCTATGTATCCAAGGAAGACCAAGACAGTCAAGGCCAGCGTAAATCCATGGCTAATAAGTGTTCGGCTAGCTTTAAAGAAGAAAAAAAGTTGCATTGGCTCTAATCTCTATGATAGATTAACCCGGTTTGCCAAACAAAGAAAATCGAAGAACAGAGGTCAAAAATGGCGAGAGTATGCGAAGTTTGTGGTAAAAAACCAATGACGGGTAACAATATCAGCGGATCACGCGTCCACACCAAACGAAGGTGGCTACCCAATTTGCAAAAAGTCCGTGTGCAGTTAGACGGCGGTGTCCGCAGAATGAAGGTCTGTACCCGTTGTATTCGGTCGGGAAGGGTTACTAAGGCCGTTTCACGTATGAAAGCCTGACTGCCATCAGAAACGATTTTATCGTTCATTGGCGATCTACCTTTGTCACGCCCTCTACGTCTCGTATTCGTTCCATAATCTGATTGAGTTGGCTCAATTCTGAGACCTCGATCCTGAGGCGTTCAAACCCGATTTCTCCACCATCAAACCGATAGCTGGGAGTTTCTTTACTTCTGTCGTTGAGTAGTGGGCCAAACTTCCCTTCTCTTATATTAATGTTTTTTTGAGCTATTGTTGTTGTAATTTCTCCCAAAATCCCCGGTCGGTCATAGCATTCAATTACAATATCCACGGGAAATGTCATCTGATTAGTAGATTTCCACTCGATATCTACTAAACGATTAGGTTCATTGACCAGTCGGTTACAGCCTGCTCGGTGGATTGAAACTCCCTTCCCACGTCGGATATAACCAATGATTTCATCGCCTGGAATCGGTCGACAACATTTCATAATTCGTGTGGAATCAACCAAGTCTTCTTGGCTAAGCTCGATCAATGGTGTAGATTGAAAAACCAATTTTCCTGAGTTTAGCGTCGTATTGTCTGTTGCGTTTTGATCCAAACTACGACCCATTTCCGTGAGACCATCAACTTGGCATACCGAATTGACAATTTCACTAGCAAGAAGTTCACCTTCACCAATATGTTGCAACATGTTCTCTGGTTCCTCGTAACCTAACTGATTAGCGGCAGTCAACAAACTTTCCGAACGTATAAAAGGAACTAATTCTAGATCAGATCTTCGTAACTCTATTTGTAACAAACGTTTTCCTAATTCTATAGATTCAGAGCGGTGTTTTTCTTTAAACCAATGTTTCAATTTATTTCTGGCACGTGCAGTTTTAACCCATCGTAACCAGTCACGCCCTGGATGACTATTAGTATTAGTATTAATTTTAACTTGATCACCGTTTTGTAATCTATATCGAAGAGAAACGACCATGCCATTTACTTCGACCCCAATACAGGTATTACCAATTTGAGTGTGGATTTTGTACGCAAAATCTATAGGAGTGGAACCTGCAGGCAGTGCTACCACATCTCCTTTAGGAGTAAATACATAGACTTCATGACCAAATAATTCTGACTTAATAGAGCGAAGAAATTGACCTGCACCTTCACCTTTCAATTCTTGGATGTCTTCCAATGCCTGTTTCAACCATTGAAAGATTGCTCGGCTACGTTTTCCCGATGGAGTGCCTTCCTTATAGAGCCAGTGTGCCGCGATGCCGACTTCAGCGACACTCTGCATTTGGTGAGTTCTAACCTGAATTTCAACACGCCGCCCATGATCCAAAATTGTTGAATGAATTGACTGATATCCGTTTCCTTTAGGTAAACTAACAAAATCTTTGAAACGTTCTGGCACATGCCTCCATCGAGTATGAATAGCACCAATAGCAGTATAACAATCAATATCCCGATTGACTAAAACTCTCACACCGATGAGGTCGTCAATTTCTTCAAAAGGCGTTCCCTTCTCGTTAATCTTTTGGTAAATACTATAAATATTTTTGGGGCGTCCATAAACTGTGGCATCCGTAGTAGCCTGCTGCAAAACAGCTCGGATGTGGTTAACCATCTGGTCTGTATAAGCCTCACGTGAGGCTAGTTTTTGGTTAAGAAATCGTGCAATCCGTTTGTATTCTTGGGGCCAAATATGCTTAAAGGCTAAATCTTCCAATCG
Source organism: Candidatus Poribacteria bacterium (assembly GCA_036339735.1). Classification (GTDB taxonomy): domain Bacteria; phylum Poribacteria; class WGA-4E; order WGA-4E; family UBA9662; genus TMED15. The sequence continues at coordinate 79,486 of JAYZAL010000100.1, read as the reverse complement.
ATTTTTAATTTTCGAGATACCAAGCCTATGTGCAATTGGAGCATAAATTTCGAGCGTTTCTTTAGCTATTTGGCGACGTTTTTCATCTGGTTGAAAATTTAGAGTCTCCATATTGTGGAGACGATCTGCCAGCTTAATCAAGATAACCCTAACATCCTTAGCTGTAGCTAATAATAATTTCAGGTAATTTTCTGCTTGACGCTGTTCAGTACGACGATGTGGTTGTAAAGGGTATTGACTAATATTGGTTACACCTTGAACCAAAGCAGCTATCGTGGCACCAAATAGAGTGGCTAATTTAGCCTCAGTCGTTCCATCGACATCTTCAATTGTATCGTGAAGTAACCCCGCACAAATCGTTTCTAAATCAAGCTTAAGGCTGATCAATACTTTCGCTGTCTCGATGCAATGGCTGAAGTAAGGATCGCCTGACTTACGAAGTTGTCCCTGATGGCAACTTTCGCCATAGGCATAACAACGACGGAGCAAATCGAACTCAGCCTGCGGGTTATAGTATTTAATCGATTGAATTAGCTGTTCTACACTCATGCTGAAGGCGACTCCAAATTACTTCTAGACCTTGCTTCAGAAAGGAAAAGCATTCTCGAGCTGAATTTTTAAAATGGCGTTCTTGACGGAAGGTACGTGACTCATCGAGTGGACGATGCGAAGATGGTAATAATTGAATCGAAGTATTTGAATGCGAGGGTAGCACGCTAATAAATTCCAATTCTTCAAAAATATCCAATGCTATAGCTATTGTCTTTGGAGGTATTGCCAGTTGAGACGTTGATTTTAGGAATCGGCTAAGGTCAATTTGATTTTTATTATTGACTAACGGCTTCTGCTCCTTTTTAGCTAGATCGATTAATTTACGGTAAAGTTGTACAAGTAGATCTCGTTCGGGATGATGTTGATCAAGCAATTGCTCAGCGTAATCAAAATCTTGACTGCTATATAGCAGATGCAAGTAAGATATAGTTAAGCTCTCAGAAAAAGCTGGCTGACAGCGTTGGTAAAATTGTTCTAAATTCTTTGTCGGGTGGCAAAATATAATATTTCTGACTGCTGCTGGCAAATGAGATAACGTCTGGCTAGAAAGAATTGAACAAATGTTTCCATCCTTCATCATTTTAATCAATGCTTGTCTTTCTGATTCGGTGGTATCTGAGCGACAACGTTTTAGTTGAGGGTTGTCATGTCCTTGTAACAGATTAAAGCACTCGTCTAAAGCAGAATCATCGCGAACATAAAAAATACTCATTTGGTTGTTTTTGAGTAGCTTCATCATATAATTAGCTTTACCACCTCGGACATTACGGCGATCAATCAATTTAGCTGGGCTTGCTTCAGTTTTTTCAGGATATATGTCTAGTCGATCGTTTCTTTTTGCCTTTTCAATCTGAATGCCATCAACTTTTAATTGTGGTTTCACCTCACCTTGCCACTTATTGGTATCCGGGGAGAAAGCTAAATTTACACGTGTATTTCGGCCCTGCATAGCAATACAGTACTCCGCCATTCCAAAAGCAATAGCTCTGATTGTGCGTAGTCCATCTGTTACCGAGAAACTTAAATGTTTTTTATCTTGTCCGACAATTTTGGGTTGATTTTTAATTTTCAAGTTCCGAGTCACAACACGGAGTCTATCATTTTGCATGCCGGTTGGTTCCAACAGCTTTAGTTGATTCAGTGAATCAAGACTAACTTCATCGAGGCTCACCTCAAAATCTACGGACAAACGAGGCTGTAAATCTGAATCAGTCAAATGCTTTTGAGCAAACTCATTAAACCGCTTTTCAAACTTTCCTATATTTTCTGTCTTAATCGAAAACCCTGCTGCAGCTCGGTGTCCACCATGTTTGATTAACAAATCAGTACAGGCATTAAGACCATCAGCGATATTGATTCCATCGATTCCTCTTCCAGAAGCACTAGCCACATCACCATCGATTGCCAGCAAAAAGACTGGGCGATGGTAGGTATCCTTGATACGAGAAGCAACAATTCCAATGATACCTTTGTGCCATTCATGATGGGCAACGACTAGAGATTTCATTTTAGCCAAATCTTTTTTTTCAACCTGTTCAATAGCTTGTTGCTCAATTTGGTTCTGAACTTGACGGCGCTCGGTATTAAGTATGTCCAGATTTTTCGCAAGCAATAAAGCCGTTTCATCAGATTTAGTAGTCATCAATTCAATCACTTTTTGTGCTGTATCCATCCGTCCTGCAGCGTTAATTCGAGGCCCAAGCTTAAATCCGAGAGCATAACCATCTAGCTCTTCGTCTTGGTCGAGATTTGATATTTGGCACAAAGCCCTAATTCCCGGTCTTTCTCGCTGATTAAGAACAGATAGACCAATTCGAGTTAAGGTGCGATTTTCACCCACTAATGGTGCCATATCAACAACCGTGCCTAATGCGACCAAATCAAGCTGTGAAATTATAAAGGGCGGCAAAGCGCTATCATCTAATTTGTTCTGTCGAATTAAAATAGCTTGTGCGAATTTAAAGGCCAATCCAATTCCAGCCAGTCCATCGAAAGGATAAAGAGAATCCGGCATTTTGGGATTAATAAGCGCAAATGCTGGCGGAACTTCTTGTGGAGGTGGTTGGTGGTGGTCAGTGACAATGACGTCTATACCCAAAGTGTTAGCATAAACAACCTCGGCAACAGAGGTAATGCCACAGTCAACCGTAATTAGCAGATCACAACCTGCATCGGCAATCTGTTGAATCGTGTCAATATTCAACCCATAACCTTCAGTGAACCGATTAGGAATGTGATAATGAGCAGAAATGCTCAATTCTTGATGGAACAGACACATGAGCAGAGCCGTTGAGGTCGTTCCGTCTGTATCGTAATCCCCATAAACCCAAATACGTTCTCCATTTCGAATTGCCGCCCCAACTCGTTCTACAGCTTTCTCCATATCGTTGAGTAGAAAGGGTGAATGAAGATCTTCGTATGTTGGGTGTAAGTAGGTCTTTACAGCCTCCGCCGTCGCAACACCTCGTCCGACTAGTGCCTTGGCTAATATGGCCGAAACGCCAGTCTCAATGGCCAACTGGTCAGCAGCTAGGCTATCGTGACGTTTGAGTTGCCATTTCGTCATCCTTCGAGATAATGAATGTACTTCAGATGGCACGGTTAACAATTAAGCCTGTACCCATCAATCGGCCACTCGTATCTCGGCCGATTGATGAACGGCTTGTGCTAACAGCAAAGGATCGCTTATGTATTTTGGTCTCAGCGTTGTTGCCTCGAGATAACTGGTTAGCCCGTGTCCTAGTTTTTTGCAAGTCGAGCATTTCGAGACGGTTGACTTTGGTTAACGGTTTGCTCATTTCAAGTTCCTCAATCGCTAGCAACTATTCCTTGAATGTTGGATCGAGTTTCAATGATATCAAAACACTCATATTGGTTGTCACGCATGACTTTTTCAGCAACAAAAAGTGCTTGTTTCTCAGTCATGTATCCCTCGTCGATTTCAGCGGTCAAAGCTTTTTCAATACACTGACGTGCTTGTATGGAATATGCTACAGCACTGGTTGGCCAACGAGTATCTCCACCAAAAGCAAATAGCTTGTTAATTGGTACCGCATGGATAAAGCGACGTAAGAAGTCAATCGAGCTAAAAGGGTCAATACTCCAGGCCCAACACAAATCTACCCACACATTTCGATAATGCTTAGCCAGAGCAATTAATTCCTGACTGTACGGATATGCGGTATGCATTAGGACGAATTGGGTTTCGGGGAAAGACGCTAATAGCTCACACATATTACCTGCTGAAATACGAGAAACCGGCATACGGTCGTTACCGGCGTAATAACCCGTATGGATCTTGAACGGCAATCGATGTTCAGCCGCAAGTTCCAACCCTTTAGACCAGGCCCAGTCTCCTAGACACAGTCGTGTTTGAACTTCGATTTGGTCAGAAGGGTTTGTCAATATCACATCCAACGCTTGGCTAGCGTCATTGTCTGTTCGTGGGGACCAATGCAAAGTTCGATTGTAGGCGTGTTGGGACTTAACCGCAATTGCTGCTGGTGCGTATTTGTCGAATATTGCTGACATTGCACGCTCTAGACTATTAAGATCTGACACTTCGATTCCCACTGTTGAACGAATAGCCGATAAATCTACTTGGCCATTACAGAAACTAGCCCACGACAAGTCGTATAGGAAGAAATCGATTCCCGATAAATCTGGTAAGCAAGGCCAACAGAAGTTGTCTATCTGCACATGATCAAGATTAGCTACTTCTGAAAGTAATCGGAGCCTTTCACCAGATTGACAAAAATCAGATGCTTTGTGTTGATTTTCGATGAGGCTATCGGTCGTTATTTCGTCGATACCATATACGGACTTAGCAATGAGGCGGACGGCCTCCCCGTACCCTGTGAACTGCGTCGCTTCCCAAGATGATCGAATCGAGTTAAAACGCTGTTCTAGGTCAGCATTTGATTTATCCATTAGCTGTTGTATAGACGAAGGGGTTGCCCCCGCAGTATGCAAATCAGCTGGGACATAGTTGCCAAACAAATCTTGCAAAATATCAGGCTTGGCACCCAGCCACTCACTTTCACTTTGCAAGTGCTCATGTGTATCAACCATTCGGATCTGTTGGATAAGATGAGCTAAATCTGTTTGCACTTCAGTGCTCCAATCTACAGATGTCATTGTATCAGAGTTGGGGTATAAAGTCAAGATCACAAGTAGTCCATCCAGCTACATATAGTAGGAGGATCGTGAGAATATGTGAACTCAAATTAGGGGATAATTAAATCAGGTTTCGACACATTTGGAGAACTTCGGCCTGATATATAGATTTGAATTCTTCAGACCCAAAAACCTGTACATTACATTGGAAACATCAATGACTAATCACGTCATTCTGTGCCCAGCATTTTAAGTAGGTTTCAGGAAAGAGCCACATCTGTTCAAATTCACTTTTGCACGACTATTACCGAGTTTGCTAAACTTGTGTTGATCTTTCTGAGCAAACTCAATTTGAAACAAAATTTTTCCGAACGGTCAATTTTTCCAAAATTTCATAATAAACATACCGAAGGTGTTACTTGGCGTGCAGTTTTACTTTCGACTGCATTAACTCCGATTAACGTTTATTTGGTTGTGCAGTGGGAAACTGTGTGGGGAACACAGTACCCCACTACTATGGGAATTTTTTTCAGTGCCATTTTCTGCTTGCTAGTACTTATTGGAATTAACCGACTCATTCATTTTGTAGCACCAAATCAGGTGCTGGTGCCAGCGGAACTACTAACAATCTATGCCATGTTATCCATGGCGATTACCGTCAGTGGCCACGATTTTAGCCAAACTATTTTCTGTACCGTTGCTATTTCACGCTGGTACGCTACTCCCGAAAATGAGTGGGCTAATTTATTCTGGCATTATGTTCCTGATTGGCTGAGTGTAAACGATTTTGATTTGTTAAACGGCTTTTTCAGAGGTGAGTCTCACTTTTTACAAAAAAACTACGTATTGGGGTGGCTACAACCAATGATCTGGTGGTCAACCTTCTTAACCGTAACTGTTTTCACCATGCTTTGTTTGACTGTGATAATTCGCCGACAATGGATCGAAAAAGAGAAGCTGGGCTATCCTCTCGTACACCTTCCACAACAAATGGCGTTATCAACACCTAAGGAAGATAGAGGTTTTTTGAGTAATCGATTACTCTGGACTGGGGTTGGTTTAGCTTCAACCATCGATCTCCTGAATGGGCTTTCATATTTACTACCACATATTCCTAGTATTCCCATGAGCTATGATCTACACACCCATTTTACTAGCCGTCCACTTAATGCTATGGGGAAAATACCAATTCAATGGAACCCTTATGTAATAGGCTTGGCTTTTCCCATTCCTCTTGATCTTCTTTTCTCATGTTGGGTCCTGTTTTTAGTTTGGAAAGTGGAAAGGCTATTTGGATCTATACTAGGTATTAACACTCCTAACTATCCTTTCCCTGATCAACAAATTCTAGGAGCATATCTGGGAATTGCTTTGGTAGCTCTTTGGTTAGCCCGTAAGCCGCTTGCTCGAATTTCTTATGGCATAATTAAAGGGAAAAATGTACGCCAAGATGAACCAATGTCTTACCAAACAGCTGCTATAGGACTCCTTTTAGGCTTCATTTTTTTGGTTCTTTTCTCATATCAAGCAGGAATGTCGATGGCCTTTAGTATCAGCTTTTTTGTTATCTATTTTTTCATAGCTTTTGGATTTACCCGTATGAGAGCGGAATTAGGGCCTCCACTACAAGGTATTCACTATTCTGGGCCGCTTCAACTAATCGTAGCAGTGCTAGGTAGTCGTCGTCTGTCCCGATCAACTTTAACGGCTTCTGCACCGTACTGGACTTTCACCAAAGAGATCAGGAATAATCCAATGCCATTTTTGCTCGAAAATTTCAAATTGGCCGAAAGTGTTGGAATCAATACCCGAAAATTATGTTGGGCAATGATGTTTGCAGTATGTGTCAGTGCATTCTTAACTTTTTTCGTTTTCCTTCAATTGAGTTATCAATATGGGGCAATTGGAGCAGGTCGAGGGCGAACTGCTTACACTATCATTGAACGTTGGCTGAATAAACCTCAAGAAACCGATATTCCTTTTTTATTGGCCACTTTGGTAGGTTTTGTAGTAGTTTTATTCAATACGGTTCTACGTTTACGTTTCATTTGGTGGCAACTACACCCACTTGGTTATCCGTTAGCCGGTTATTATCATTTCGAAAAGCTTTGGTTCCCCTTTTTTCTTTCTTGGCTGATCAAGTGGGTTTGTATCAAACAAGGTGGTATAAAAAGTTACCGACGGTTATTACCCTTTTTTCTAGGTCTAGTACTGGGTGAGTTTATTTGTGGAAGTGTCTGGGGGATTATAGGGTTAATTACAAGCGAACGTACCTATACCTTTAAGAATTGGTAAGTATGTACGCATGTTTTTGTATTGACAAATTCAACCGATATCCGCACAATTAGAAGTTGCCGATTTTACTCGATCGTTTGATTGTCAGATATGATTTCATACCGGAAGGAGTTAAGAAGTTGAGAATCCTCTCAGGCTTGCCGTTTCTGTTTTTGTTTTTTTTCTCTCACTTATCACAGGCACAGACGTCTTCTACACGGGACCAATTGATAAACATTACCAATGGTGCTTTTGAGGGATTGGATGGTGAATTTCCAAATGGATGGATCTTGCCATCTGGAAATGAAGGTAAGTGGGAATTTACAGGAAAGACAGGTCGAAGCATTAGTGTCTCTGGTCAAGGTAATGACTCAAGTTACTGGCGATCTGAGCAGAATCCTTTTTCTTCGGATACCTTTTATCGGTTACGTTTCTCTGTTTTTGCAGATGGAACTGGGACAGTAATCGCGGGCTCTCACCTAGCTAATATTGATCTACCAGCTTCAATTGACTGGCAAAATAAGGAGTTCATCTTCAAAACGCCACAGCAAGTTCGAAATGCGTTTTTGCGTTTTGGCCACTGGCGGTTTGAGGGTAAAGTCCAATTTGACGATGTATCTCTGGTTAAGGTCACGCCCGTACACCGACACCTGAACGGTTTAGAATTAGGCAAAGGTGAACTGATTCACGATGGGAAATATACTTTCTACTCTGACTTTACTGACACAGATGGGAATTCCTCTCGGTGCTTGTTTCAACACACAGCAAGTTTCAATACGGACCGCTGGGTGTTAACAGCTCAAGATCAGATCATCTATCAACATAGTCTGGTTAACCAGAATCAGATGTACTCAGAGATCAAACTTCAGCTCCAAATACAAGATGGGACGAAACTATTAGTTGAATGTGCAACCGACCCCAGCTTTGATTCAATATCCACAGTGGCACAGACCATTGAGAATAGTGGAGAACATACGGTGCAAGTTCCGAATACGTTGTTACCAGCTAATTCGATTTTTATACGGTTTAAAACGACGGGTGATTGCCAAATCACTGACTATCAATACTGGGCAACAATTGAAGATAACGCGATTCAGTTTATCGGAGATACTAACTACGTTGAAGTAATAGGAAACACGGGAGCACTTGAAGTTGAGTTCAAAACAATAGGGGACTTGAATAGTGGAGACAACAACCAAGTTGCAATTGATATCACCAACTTGATCGATTACAGCATGGAGGTCGAAGCTGTGATGCGAATCAATCCGATAGCTTCTGGGGGTTTGTACAGTAGTGATGCTTCATCCACCAATAGCCGTCGAGTATTAACGGTTGGCGTCGCGGAAACTTGGGAAATTCTGTGGACTGATTACCGATTAGAACAGGCTGGTATCTACGAAATGGAGATAGAGCTGATTGACCGCTTCTACGGAGAATCGGTGTTTTTTGCAACCATACCTTTCCATATGTCTATCTTATATCAAGCCGACTATGGTGAAACCGTATCCAAGGACGATGATATAGCAAGCATATGGTGGGCTGATGCCACACGAAAGATTAGCCGACAGCAAGTACCTCCAACGCAAAGATCTTCTTTAGTTCGTCTTAGCGCTGCCAAAAATGAATATGAACCATTCCAAATCGTAGTACGCCCCAAACACCGCTTGAGTCAAGTTACAGTTGCTTCTAGTAATTTTCTCTCTGAGCAAAATAATTTAATACCAGCAGATCAAATCCAAGTCAACAACGTCGGCTACTTGTTAGTCCGACACCCATCCGACCACACAGGATCTAGAGGGTATTGGCCAGATCCACTCTTACCTCATAACCTACCAATGGAGCTTTATCCGGGTCAAAACTATCCTTTCTGGTTAACGTTCCGGACGTTACCAGACTTACCTGCAGGAACCTATCGAGGTACTATAATTGTGAGTGGTGTGCTAAGTGAAGATATAAGTTTGTCCAGAGAGTTTCCTGTTTCTCCAGTATCTATTAGTCAACAGACCAGCTCAATCAAGAAACGAGCAGCCTTATCCGGACTTCATGAGAATTGTATAGATGCTTCAGGCCATCAGCCATTGATGGTTACTATAGAAGAAACAGTGGAAGAACAAATCTCCGGTGTGTCTGCCGAGAAAACAACTAACATCAAAACGAGAAAGGAAGGAAGTATTTGGCAGGAAACGATTGAGGTCGAACTTAAGGTTTGGGATTTTGCCCTGTCGGATGAAACCCACATCCGTTCAAGTTTTGGCTTTGATCCTGAGAGAGTCAAAAAATACCACCAATTGGAAGATGAATCTGAACTTAACCAAGTATTAGAAAAATACTATGAGAATTTTGCTAATCATCGCATTTCTCCAGAGAACCCAATGGAAATGTCTCCTATCATTACTGATTTTGAAGGGAATTGGTGGTTAGGTGGGGAGCAAGATTCTGCTGTAAAAGTAGAAGGGCAACACAGCTTGAAGGTTGTAGATAGTGATAACGCTTCTGACATGGCTGCAATCAGTCGGTATAACATCAGAATCAGTAAGGATAAATCCTATGAATTGAGTTGGCATGCCCGAACTGAGCGCTCTTCGCAATCTTACCAATTGTCTATTCTTTGTTTAGACCAAAATAATGAAACTTTTCAACGGATTGATTTTCCATTCGTTGGAAATGGGCAGTGGGAACGTTTTTGGACGCAGATTGGTTCATTTCCTTCAAAGACTGTGTCAATCCGTCTGGCTTTCTTCCCCATAGCTCCAAATTCGGCTGAGGAAAAAACTGGAGTAGCTTGGTTTGATCAATTATCATTAAACCTTATGCCTACTGGTGAAAACCTGATTCCTGACCCTGACTTTGAGCGAACCGTTGCTGATTGGAATATTACTCTTGATACTAACCCATTCGAACTTACTGCAACACGCTACTTGGATGAACTGCATTTTAATGCCTTTCAGTTGCCACTAGAAGGGATGGGCACGAAACATCTTACTGGTAACGAACAAGGTGTTATAGAGGGATATCCAGTTGGTACAGAGGAATACAACATTCTGTTTAGCGGCTATCTTAATCAACTTCAAAACTATTTAGAGGAAAAAGGTTGGCTAGACAGAGCTTATGTTTACTGGTTTGATGAGCCGACTGAGCAAGATTATCAGTTTGTTAAAGCCGGTATGGACCGGATTCATCGGTTTGCTCCGAAAATGAATCGTTTTTTGACGGAGCAAATTGAGCCTGAACTGATCGAAAGTGTGGAATTATGGTGTCCGATTGTTCCAAATTTTAATCCAGCCTTAGCAGAAGAAAGAAAGGCCAAGGGTGAGCAAGTATGGTGGTACTTACGTAATCAGCCAATAGCCCCCTATGTAGGGTCTTTCATTGATCATAATGCAATTGATCTTCGAATGTGGTTGTGGCAGACATGGCATTATAAAGTCAATGGAATTCGAATCTGGCAGAGTAATTATTGGAACGACCAAGATCAGTCTTCGGGGTCTATTGGGCAAACGCTGCCGCAAAATCCTTACCAAGACCCAATGAGTTACCCGCCAGAGAATCCACCTCAGATTGGCAACACTCGCAATTGGGGGAATGGAGACGGTCGCTTGATCTACCCACCGCCTATGGCATTAGCCAATTATAATGATGGGCAAATCAGCCATTCACTAGAAGGTCCTATCAACTCTATTCGGATGGAGTTGTTACGCGAGGGAATTGAAGATTACGAATATTTTTGGCTTTTACAAGACTTAGTTAAAAATGCGACGGATCCTGAGAAAGCTTCCGTTCGCGAAGCAGAAGGTTATCTCGTAGTTCCCGAAACCGTATTAACAAGCTTAGTCAGTTACTCTCAAAATCCTGATTCAATTTACGCACACCGATCAGTTTTAGCGCAGATGATTCTAAAACTGACCCAAGAAGATAAATAAATCAAGACGTATAGGTTTGGTTTGTAGTGAGAGTTCTGATATTCGTTAGCATACTAGTGTGCTTAGTTGGGTGGATTGATCGTAAAACGAGTACAATGCGACAAGGCTATCAGCTTTATTCAGCAGCTGATTACCAATCAGCTGAGTTATCTTTTCAAATATCAAGAGATCAAGTACCTGCCATAGCTGATTTTAACCTAGGTGCTACTTACTACAAGCAGAAGGAATTCGACTTGGCCGAAATCCACTTTCAGAAATCTCTACTTGACCAAGTTGATCGACTAAAGCCGTCAGACGTTTACTATAATCTGGGCAACTCACAGTTGAAAAATGGAAAAACTGAGAAGGCAATTCAGTCTTATAAGTCTTGTCTCCGCTTAAACTCGAGTGATAAATCAGCAAAACACAATTTAGAATTGGCCCTACTTGCACTGCAAACCCAGAAACTGCAAACCCAGAAACTGCAAACCCAGAAACTGCAAAAAAAGACGAATAGTCTCCTTTCTGCTAATAATGTTGGGGACGGGGACATCTTAATATCCAAACAAGGTGCAATTCGGCTTCTAGAATCATTTCTAACGAGTGAACAAGTGGTTCATAGACAGTTTCTACGACGTAAACTTACCAATCAAAGGGATTCAGATAAAGATTGGTAGATGCTCTCCTATCGTCTACTAAGTTATCTTCGATTTACTCTCCTAGATTTCTCCGATCTTATGTTCGGCTTGATTATTATTGCCTGCTGTTTATCGATTTCTTCTGCAGCAGAGTCAATACAAGTTCAATCAAACCTTTCACCGAAAACGATTACTCTTGAACAATCCGCCATTTTAAAAATAACTCTTTTTGGTGAAACTCAACTAAGTAAAATTAGTCCTCCAGAACTGCCAGCAGTAGACTCAGACATGTGGCAAACACTGTCTATTTCTTATATCGGTTTGTCTAACCAATACCAGTTTTCAAACGGGAAAATTCCTGTGATAATGACATGGTCTTATAGTCTGAAGCCAAAGAAAATTGGTATTACAACTATTCCGCCATTCGAAATTGAATACAATAATGAGATACTGAGTACCCTGCCACATAATCTGCAAATTACTTCGAGTTCATTCAACGAAAATGGAGAAAATAGTTATGAGAACCCTTTTTATGGAGGCAGACAACGAATAGAAGCAACTGTTGATAGAGCTAATCCTTATCTGAATCAACAGGTCACCTATACTTTTCGTTATTTTTATACCGCTCGATTACCAACCCCTGACTCTCCCAATTATATTTCGCCTTCATTTTCTCATTTTCGGGAAAAGAGATTGGGTTCGGACGACAATCAAACAAAAGCCATCAACGGACAACAGTTTCGGATGGAGGAGATTAAAGTAGCACTTTTCCCTTTAAAAACAGGTCGAGTGGTCATTGAACCAGCAAAGCTGCGTTTCCCTATTTCTCCGAGTCTGACAGACAATTCTCCCCCTCCTGAACTCATAACTAATTCTGTTGGGTTGAATATTCAATCCTTACCAACTAAGGGTAAACCAGTTAACTTTGGCAATATTGTTGGACAATACCAAATTCGAGCAAGCCTAGACAAAAAATCAGTTCAACTGAATGAAGCCGTTATTTTGACCGTCAAGGTTTTCGGATATGGCAATTTCGAAACACATCCTAATTTGCAATTACCCTTAATGACACAGTTCATCACTCACATACCAGAAATTCAGGACAAAAGCGAAATTCACCAAGGGAAGATCTACGGGAAACGGATGTACAAATATGTACTAGTTCCAGTCCAGATTGGAGTAACTTCAGTACCTCCGATACCTTACTCTTATTTTGACCCGATTGCAGAGCAGTACAATGAAATTTCTACGGGGGCGTTATCCTTAGCAGTACTACCTAAATCTATTAATGTCAGAAGCCTAAGTGCTTCAGCAGATATTATTGCTAATACAGAAATGAAAAAGAAAATGAATCTGATCTACACAGCATTCGCATTTTTCTTTATATTACTTATAAGTTGTGGTGTATATTTTAGTGTCAAATGGTTACAAGATTATAAAAATAATAAAAGGAAAAAACAAATCAACACTGATCCTTTACAAAAAGCGATTCAATCCATTAAAAGAGCAGAAACTTTCGGCGAGCTCTCAACGATTGTTTATAATTACGTGGGAGAAATCCACGATAAATCAGCTAGAGGCTGGAATCCGGAAATGGTAAGACAACATCTAGTCAATAGATCAATCCCAGTAAAATTAGTTAGTGCACTTATTTCCATTTTGCGGCAATGTGATTTAGAGCAGTTTTCCATAACGGATAAACAAGCAACCATAGAACATATTAGAATTCAAACTCAGCAATTTTTAACTCAGATCGATCGACTCAAGTAGGATGCTCTTCTCAGCTCGCTAAACTTGCATTAAGGGAGTTTTTATCGTATCATAGCGTTTCTGCTGTTTTTCTCTTGTCCCTTGTTCTTTCCTTCGTACTAATATTAATTTTTTTCATCTGTGGAGTCAGTCAAGTATTGCAGAACCAAGAATCTCTGAACATATCTGTTCAGAATAATAAAGAAATCCAATCCGTATTTGGAGAAGCAGATATACATCTGAAATCAATCGAAGAAACCTTTAATGTTCGGGTTCAGATTAGAAGCGATGGGTTACAGGTCGTTGGTGATGATTTTAACAGTGTACGTTGCGCCGCCCGCTCCTTCGAGTTCTTGCTTCATTTAACCAGGAAAGGTCAGAAAATTCAGTTAGGAGATGTGCGTTACGCTACCCGGTTGGCCAAAGGTAATACAAAAGAAGATCCGAAAGAAATACTTAGCGAATCAATTCCGGTCTTTTCTAAGCGAGGGGTGATTCGTCCAAAAACCTTGGGCCAACGAAGTTATATTGAGTCAATTAAAAAGCACGATTTAGTATTTGGGATTGGTCCAGCTGGTACAGGAAAAACTTACTTGGCAATGGCGATGGCAGTCGCAGCACTCAAAAAAGGTGAGTTAGGTCGAATTATTCTTACTCGTCCTGCTGTGGAAGCTGGTGAAAGACTTGGTTTTTTACCTGGGGACCTAGCCGCTAAAATTGATCCTTACCTACGGCCTCTTTATGATGCCTTGCACGATATGATGCCTGCCGAAAGCTTAGAAAGTTATATAGATCGTAATGTCATTGAAGTTGCACCGATGGCGTTTATGCGAGGTCGAACCCTGAATAACTCTTTTGTAGTGTTAGACGAGGCACAAAATGCAACTATTGAACAGATGAAAATGTTTTTAACTAGATTAGGATTTAACTCCAAAGCTGTTATCACTGGAGATGTAACACAAACTGATTTACCAGTAGGAAAATCATCTGGTTTAGTTAATGCTGAAAAAGTACTAAACGGTGTAGAAGGAATTGGCTTTGTGTATTTTTCCAAAGAAGATGTCGTTCGACATGAGCTAGTTCAGCGAATTATCGAAGCCTACGAAAAAACTACTTTAGAAGAAACAAATGGTTCATCTAATTGATAACTGGTCCAATGTTGAATCTGAGAGGACAGTACTTCTTGAAAATGAAATTGAGTCAGCTTTTTCTTTAGCCCGACTTGCTGCAGAAAGAACACTCATTGCTCATCAAGCAGAAATTTATGAGGTTTGTATTCTTATGACAAACGACGAAGAATTGAAAACCTTGAATCAACGATACCGCGCAGTCAATAAACCGACTGATGTTTTGGCGTTTCCAGTGATTCACGAAAAAGATGTCAACTATGGTCCCATGAGTCAGCCATTGATACTTGGGGATATTGCAATCTCCATTTCAACTGCTAGGCGCCAAGCTGTTAATCAATCTCACTCATTAGAAATGGAACTGGTGGCCTTAACGATTCATGGCACTTTACATCTTCTTGGTTTCGATCATCTAAATGAAAAAGATGCTGAGTGTATGTTTAAAGAGCAGCAACGGATTTCAGACCAAATTTCGAACATGCTTGGTTGGCCATCTACATCAAGTTTCAATCTATAAATCCTATGACTAGGAAAGGAGTATTTGCTTAGACTTGGATGACATAGAAAGTATAACTTTTTTCGGCATTTTCGTATCTGTTGTTTTTTCTTTTCTAGTTTCGATGGCTGAATCTTTCCTAAAAGGACTTGATAAGAATCAAGTTATAGAAGTAGCCGAGGATGGGGGGGGCAACTACGAGGTCCTCTATACCTTACTCAGTCAACCGCAGAAGTATCACGTAGCTTTAGCTCTCCTAAAGTGGTTGTCAATTGTGAGTGCGTTTACTCTATCTTTTCCACTTCTCATTTCTCTGCCAAAAATTGCTCCATCTTTAGTTGTCATTTTAGTTTTCGTTTTGCTAGTGGAACTGATTCCACGGAACTATAGCTATCCAATCAATACTAATGTATTGATTAAGTTACTATATATACTGCGACCGGTTTGCTGGTTACTTTTTCCAATTATTTTACCAATGACTTATCTATCTCGCTTTTCAATACGTCTTTTGGGAGGTAAGAATATCAAAATAGATAGTATTGTTTCGCCAGAATTGTTGGAAACCTTCGTATCTGTGGGAAATAGACAGGGAGATTTTGACGTCGAAGAACACGAGATGATTTCTCGAATTCTCGGCCTGCCAGATAAAGTAGTCCGCGAAATCATGATACCTCGAACCGACATAGTTCATCTAGAAGCTAAATCAGGTATCGACGAAATCTTACGCGCAGCTATTCAATCTAGGCACTCTCGTATTCCAGTGTACCGTGATCGAGTAGACCATAGCCACAATATAATTGGTATTTTGCATGTCAAAGAATTGTTAGATTGTTGGTCTAAAGGGGAAACGGTCGATTTAGAACAGCTTGTGTCAAGTCGTCCTCCATATTTTACGCCAGAAAGCCGTAAAATATGGGACCTATTTCAAGACTTGCAGAGTAGTCGATTACACTTAGCAATTATTGTTGATGAGTATGGTGGCACTGCAGGTTTAGTAACAATAGAGGATATTATTGAAGAAATAGTTGGCGAGATTCAGGATGAATACGACACAGAAGAACAAGTTGAGTGCATTCAAATATCGTCAGATATTTATTCCGTTGATGCTCGAATGAACATTGATGATTTTAACGATTTTTTTAACAGTAATTTAGAAGTAGTTAGTGTCGATACAATTGGTGGTGTAATGATTGATCATTTTGGACGAGTACCGGAAAAAGGAGAAACCTTCCAAATTGATAGATTGAAACTTTCAGTTTTAGAAGCAGATAATAGACGAATTTACCGCGTGACAGTGGATCAAACAATATCTAATGAGACAAACTTGACGAAGTCAAAAGAGGAATTTCATGGCTAACTACAAGTCAGCAATTGTAACTGGAGGAACAGGGGCATTGGGAACCGCCATTTGCCAATACCTGTTGTCAAATCAATACCGTCTAATAGTTCCCTCCTTTATTGAGGATGAAATTGAACTATTTGAGCGTAAGATTGGCAACAAAATGATGGACGTATCATTAGTCTCAACCGACCTTACCAAAGCTGATGAAGTTGATAAACTGACAGAAACGGCTTTGGAAAAATTCGGAAAAATAGATTTGTTAGCCAATATAGCTGGAGGATTTGTCGGCGGAAACCTAACAGCAGAAATGACGTTGGATGAATGGGAATTTATGATGAATTTGAACCTCAAGTCGGTATTTCTCTGCTGTCGGTCTGTATTATTTCATATGATGGAACGCCAGTATGGGAAAATCATCAATGTTTCAGCAAGGGCTGGTTTGAAGGGAACAGCTGGAATGAGTGCTTATTCGACAGCTAAAGCTGGAGTTCGCATATTGACTGAATCTATTGCTGAAGAGGTGAAAGATAAGAAAATCAACGTTAATGCTATTATGCCATCGATTATTGATACCCCAACAAACCGACAAGCAATGCCCAATGAGGACCACAGTCTTTGGGTTAAACCTCACCAGATTGCCCAGGTAGTTGGTTTCTTGATTTCTGAGCAGGCAAGTATAATTAATGGGGCAACTGTTCCTGTCTATGGTAGGGCCTAGACAAATCTCATGAAAAATTAACCGAAAATATACAATACCTGTGTTGATTTATGGGATAAAGCTAGTCCGAAAAAAGACACTGGAGGGCTTGCTCGAATTTGCAATCACTTCCAATGATAACGGACAACGTTGAAAGGTTAACACAAATTCTCGTCTTTTCAGTATTTCGGCAAAAATAAGTTCTAGGGGGTCAGTTTTTTAGTGCTTTGTTTATGTCTCAGTTTTGTGGACAAAAATAGGACTCTCTGAAAATTTGTTCCTTATTCGCTTTTCCGGTATCAGTAATATCATTGGTTCGACGAGCTTAGCGCGACAAATTGATCGTATTCACATAATTCAGCAATATAAACTTGGCGATCTCCTTGATGGACCGAGTCGATAGTTACGAACTGACTATCCAAGGACCAACGAGGGTGTAGGTCACAACGAATGGTCCCTGTAAACTGTGGTGCGGCATACAAATCACCCAATTGAATCAGCTGCCCACTTTCTAAATGATAAAGTAAAAGCTTTGAAAGTCTGGTGCGTTGGTCAGGGTATGTATCTGTTATCAACCATTTGCCATCTGGCGAATAACAAGCATGCCCGTCCGAAGGTAGCTTGTCAAACCCAACAGGAGTGAAATCTCCCTGATTATCGGTAAACTCCACGAATTGCATTTGACCAAGCACATCCGTTGACATCAACATTCTTTTTTCATCACGCCAAGCAAAATGAGAAACCTTATTCCCAAAAGGGATTTGACACTGTAAATCAGAACCGTCGGGGTTAATAGTCCAGAGCGAAGTCACGAAGCCTGATCCTTTGGTTTGTTTGACCAGACGAGAACGACAAAAGAAAAAAATACGAGTACCTGATGGATTAACCATGACATGGTTAATCCATGTCAATCCACATTGAGAAATAGCTAAATTTGATTGATTAACGACTTCCTTGATTGAAATTATTAGGTTTGCCGAGCCATCTTTCAAGTTAATAAACAAAAGGCCATCATTATCTGGTATTTTTTCCCAGCTTTCGGGTGCGATCAAATTAGCATAGCCGATTACTGGTCGACAAACTGACATACGAGCAAAGTTAAGGCCAATAGCGTAAGACATACAAGGTGAAACCGCTGCGATTGCAGCTTGGATAGTACGGCACTTTTTCGTTTCCAAGCTAATAGCTCGGGAAACAAGTTGATCACCCTCCCAATCGTTATGAGTTAACTCTTCCCCCCAATCGCTATTGATCCAATGAGTCATACTGCCTTGCTGTAAATTGAAAGCTGAAGTAGTCGAAATGGTAGTAAAATCACCAGTTCGGCGATCAATTAGACCAATCTTGGCTACATCATTCGGCTTGGGTACGTAATCGTGAAAGTCAGTTTCTAACGCCAAATGATATGTTTGAGAAAAATCCCAAGGATTAATTCCGTAATAGCCAAAGAAATGGTTTTTAGGACCATTTGAAAGTTTTTTTAGGATGTTTTTACTCCTATTCAAATAACATCAATACAAAGTCATGTTTTGTTCAATGGGAATTATATCAGGTCGTTTACGACAAATAAAATAGCCATGTTAGTTTGTTGTACAAATGTTATTAAATTGTCTGACACGGATACACATACTGTTCAATAGAGAAGACGAATTTAGTTGCTTTCTCAACAGCTTGCAACAAACTCAGGGGGAGTAAATCTTTTTTGTAAGGAAGAGAATATTAGCTTAGTCGATATAATTTTTTACATCCAGCCACAGCTGATGATATTTGGCTTTGGGTGTCAATCGATTAACCGTTTCAGCTAATTCTAAAGCCTCTGCCAATGACTTTTTTTGTTCGAATAACAATTGAGCTAAGGCAAACTTGGGAGGGGCTGCTGAAGGTGCAAGTTCAATAGCTTTTCTAAGATCAATTTCTGCTAAGTCATAATTTCGCAGCTGAAACCTAACTTCGCCGCGTTGCCAGTATCCGGGAGCCCAGTCTTTAACTTGCATTAATCCAGTGCTCAAAACTGATTCAGCCAATGATAATTTTTCCTGCTGTACATAGACATAAGCTAAATCTTCTACAACGGATAAATATGTAGGATCGCGCTCCATTGCGCGTTTTAGCTTCGAAATAACTTGAGGCCAATCCTTTTGACGAGCAGCTCGGTGTGCCTCGTGCCGAAATTGCTCGGCGCGCAAACGTTTTGACTTGGCCAAGTACTGATAGGCTTCTGAGGCTTTACCTAATCTTAACAATGTTTGGCCCATTGCTCGATGGTACTGTGGTACCGTTGGTTCTCTTTCAATAGCTTGTTGATAAAAAACGATCGCTTGAGTATAATCAGTTCGCTTGAAGGCAACTTCGCCTTTTCCAAAAAGTGCAGCCCCAATATCTTTTTGTATTGACAAAACTGTATAGAAGCAAGCATCAGCTTCATCTAACCGGTTTTGATTCAATAGCAAGATACCAAGATTCTGGTAAGCAGCTACTGACCTTGGATATAATTGCGCAGCAACAAGATAATACCGACGAGCTTTTTCTAAGTTGCCAAGTTGAGTTTCGATAAAACCAAGATCTAAGTACCACTTCACTGGTGCGTTTTCTAAATGCATCTTGATAGCTTTTTGGTACCACGTATCTGCCTGTACATACTGCCGGTTTTTAAGATAGGTCTGGGCAAGGATAGCATGAATGGTTGCGTCGTTTGGTTCTAATCGAACAGCTTGCTGAATTGGCTCAATTGCTCTCCAATATAGGCCTAAATGGTTCAGAGACAAACCTATTCCAACCCAAGCTGCAACCGATTCGGGGTTTATTTCTATAACTTGATTAAAAAGAGATAACGAAGTTTCCCATTGATTCGACTGAAAAGCTGTTTCTGCTTGCAAAAATAATTCAGACGTTTTTGGCGAATTTTTAAGATTCAACTCATCCGCCCAGAGCATAGAAAAGAAAAAAGAAAAGAATATGAGAGAAACGACTCGCTTCATATCTCTTGGGAAAACAAAATTATACAGAGATAAAAGCCCTAATCAGGCTCATTGATCGAGTTGGCTTCATGACACGATTCATTGGAGCAATTGTAGTTAGGTCACAGATGCACGATAAAGAGCATGTCGAAAAATAACTACAGCTTTTCTTACAACGTCTAAACGAATTTTAATTTCGTAGTTACTGAACCAGTCAATGTAGCCAGTGAAACTCTCTCCGGTGCGAATAACTAATGTCATCATCCTTTTCTCCTTAAAACACCGGATCAACATTTCTTCATCAATTTCGTATCGTTCTTCTTTTTGCCGAGCTGGACCTAGTGATAATCTCTGAATCGATTTGTCACAGGAAATATTGGGTGCAATTTCAACTTGGTCAGCAACTTTATAAATATACATTAAATTGATCTTTTCCACCCGAAACCGCTCGCCAGCCAACAGAAGATCTAGAATATATGTGTAACCGCGAAGAATACGACCTTCCACAATTCGTACAGGATAATCTTCTAACCCATACAAACCGAATATCATTGGAGTCTTGAGCTGAATTTGTTTTTTGACATAGGCCGGACCGAATCCTTCGGCACGCATCTGTTTAAGTCCACCTGCTGCCCGATGCTGAATTGCGGCACGCCTTCTTCTGAGAGGTAATTCGGCAGATTTCGAAGTCTGGGTTAAATCATCATTTTGGTCTCTACGCCAAGCGAGTAATTGTCTTTTGTCCATAAGGATTTTCTTTTACCCCTATTTGGTCTCATTATTTCATTATGGTCATTTTTTTAGCTGAAGTAGTATTTGTGGTATGCAAACGGTAGAAATAAACCCCACTAGCAACCTCTTCACCATACTGATTTCGGCCATCCCAATGTATTGCTTCGTCTTTATTTATATAACGGCCTTGACTGACCACACCTAAATCGATTTCTCTTATTACTGCTCCACCGTAGTTGTAAACGATTAATCGAACAACAGTATCTGAATCGACAGAAAAAGGAATCCAGGTTTCAGGATTGAACGGATTAGGGTAATTCTGTTTGACCTCCGTTTTGATTGGCAAATGTTCATTCAATGTTGTCTGAATATCTGTATTGATAACCAATGGAATGGAATTACCATCTACATTGGAAAGAAGAACATTCTGTAGCCTAATACCCTTCTCTTCGCTACTCAACTGAAATGTAGTCAAAACAGCTTGCTCTTTCGTATAAATTTTAGATTTATTATTTTTTTTACCATAAGCAACTGCACTAATTGTTACTTGGTCTCCTCTGCGTTGGTTCGGAACTGAATACGTCGATCTGGGTAAAAAGACTGACCCTGCATCAATAACCCTTAAATCGTTTTCCAATCCGCAGATAGTTACTTGATATCCGGCTAATTGTTCTAAAGAGTCAAGTCCATCAATTAGAATCTGAAAAGTCGTTGTATCACGTTTGTCAGCTGAAATACTCCTCAAACTAACCTCAAAACTAGGTGCTAAATTGGAAGTAAAAACAGTAGGAGCAGCAGAATCGTAAGTTTCGCCAAAATGACTCGCAACCAAGACTAAATCGAATATGTTAACACTATTGTCTCCGTTAATATCACCTTTCAAGTTTTTTCCATTCTCACCAAACTGACCTGCAACTAGTACTAAGTCAAATATGTTAACGTTGCTGTCTCTATTGATGTCCCAAGGGTTTTCTGTAGTTTTGTTAATCTCAAATGAGGCTAAACTATATATACCTGGTGATTTGATGTCAGCAGTTACAGTGTTATTATCTAAGTCAGTTGTTTGGTTGACTAATCGTATCCATTTATTACCTCGCAAGGCAAAAATTTGGGGGGTTGTAACCTCATTATCTATTCCATCAGAGTATTTCAGTGTTAAACGAGCTGACGAATCAAAGTTAAAAACTGGGTTTTGCCCAAAAATCGACACGACATAAGATTTTTCATCGATAGCAGATTCAAGCTTTATGACCGAGTCGTTGGATATCGTGGATACTGAAGCCAAATAAAGATTCTCGGAAGTACCAGCTAAGTTCGCTGGAAAAACAATTTTTGTACCGTCGATGTATTCACATGTACTACCATTCTCATTAATCCACAACGTAGCATTGGGTACATCTGCTGCTATTTGTGGAATACCACCATTCAAGCCAATAGCCGAAACACTGTAGTAATAAACTGTATTCAGGTCGGCGCTTGCATCAACAAACGTGGTTTCTGTAACTCCTCTCGCTATTGGATCGATACTACCCAAATCAGGTGTTGGTGTAAGAGAACGGTAGACTTGGTAGCTTTCCGCACCTGGTATTTGATACCAATTGATTTTTATCTGATTATCTGAATTTAAGCTAAGAGAGACTTCCGGTGTCACAATTTCTCGGCTACTAATCTTGGTTTCTGATGCGGCAAAGGCGGAGAACTCGGCCTGATAGGTAATTTCCGTTCCTTTATTCAATTTCTTAACACTTTTGAATGGAACTACTACTTGGTTTCCAACTGTTTCTCGAATACGCATGCTACCTTCAAAATCACCATCCAATTTCACTCTCAAATTGTAAATAGTAGTCGCGAGCTCAATGGTATATTCGCTTAAGGCTCCCACTGAAAGTTTCCGCTCGATAACAATCTCAGGTATCTCAAGAGTTGGAATAGGAATCAACGTTTTTGCTGCTCCCACAGAGCCGTAGTATGTTTCTTTAATTGTGTAGGTTCCCGGAGCTAAAGTAATGGTGAGGGGTTCCCCGTCGATTGTCCCGCTACTCGATTTGACCGTACTACTAAAGTCCGTACTAGAAATATTCACTTCTGTAATGATTTCAATTTCGTTAAAAGTGATAGAAAAAGGCATGCCTTTTCCGACAGTAATAGGTGCAGTGAAATTACCTTCACCTTCAGTGAGGATTTTTTTTGAAATTCTTTGACCAAGAACCAAATCTGTCGAACACAGAAGGATAAAAGAAACAAGTAACAGGACTAAACGAGTGCATTTCATTTTTCGCATGTACCTTGAGTCCACATAGAAATGATATAATTACGTGTTTAGATAGATTATATTCTACCTACTGTAAACATGAAAAACACAGCGAAAGTTTACCAGTCAATTTAAGGATAAGGAACCAATGACACTCGAACAGTGGGACAAGTTATTTTTATGGCACCCTTTCACCCAGATGGCTGACTTGGAAAAAGAGTCAGTTTGCATAATCGAAAGAGGAGAAGGAATATTTTTATTTGACGTCGAGGGTAATCGTTATATTGATGGGATTTCGTCTATGTGGACGAATATCCACGGACATAATCACCCAAAATTGAATCAGGTTCTAATAGAACAAATTGAAAAAATAGCCCACTCGACGCTCCTAGGATTTTCTAATGTACCAGCGATTAAGTTAGCTAAGGAGTTAGTTGCGTTAGCTCCACCAAACTTAACCCGCACTTTTTTTTCAGATAATGGCTCTACTTCTGTAGAAGTTGCATTGAAAATCGCCTGTCAGTATTGGCAACATGTGGGTCAACCAAAACGTACTCAATTTGTACACTTAGATCAAGCTTATCATGGAGACACACTAGGTGCCGTAAGTGTCGGGGGGATTTCACTCTTTCACCAAACTTTTTTGCCTTTGACTTTTCCTTCGATTTCTGCGCCCGTTCCCTATCATAGCCAAGAAGGTAATCTTGAGGTCTGCTTAGATTCAATGGAGCAAATATTCGATGAACATCGAGGGTTGTTAGCAGGTATCATTGTTGAGCCTTTGGTCCAAGGTGCAGGTGGCATGATTATGCATCCTAGAGGTTTTTTAAAAGGGATAGAGCAGTTAGCATTAAAGTATGACATCCTGTTTATTGTTGACGAGGTGATGACGGGATTAGGACGAACCGGCCGTATGTGGGCCTGTCAGCATGAGGAGGTATCTCCTGACATCTTGTGTACTGCAAAAGGTTTGACAGGTGGTTATCTGCCTTTAGCTGCAACCCTAACAACAGAAAGAATTTACGAGGCTTTTTTGGGGGATTATACGCAACTCAAAACTTTTTTCCATGGTCATACTTACACCGGCAACCAGCTAGGAGCATCTGTTGCATTAGCAAATTTGAGACTACTTAAAGATCCAAATTTCTTTCTGATATTAGATGAAAAAATTACCTATTTTAAAGAGCGCCTTAACATTTTTGCAGCTCATAAAAATGTAGGTAATCTCCGTTCGATTGGGCTAATTGGCGCTTTTGAACTTCTAAAAGACAAAAAAAACAAGATAGAGTTCGAATTTGAAGAAAAGGCAGGTATAAGGGTATGCCAAGCAGCCTTAAAACATGGACTGATTTTACGACCATTGGTTAATACTATTGTACTGATGCCTCCTCTATCTATAACAACTGACGAGATAGATCAATTGATAAATTCGCTTTTTTTAGCTTTAACAGATATTTTTCCATAAGTCTTAGTGTTTATTCTTTTCGCATGAAACTAGATAAAATATGATAAAATGTTTTGTCATTGACATCTCGATCAGTATTTTCTTATACTTGCAGTCTGCAACCCTTCGGACGTATCCGCAAGCGCAAGCCCATTCAAAGAATACCATAGCCCATTTTAGTATTAGTTTAAGTCGACTTGATACGACACAAAAAGCAGAAGGTGATTTTCTTCTCTCATGAAAACGAGCATCAGTCAGACATTTCAGGATAAAATCGTTCTAATCACAGGAGCAACCGGATTTGTCGGTCAACCACTAGTCGCGAAAATTTTAACGACCATACCCCAAGTTAAAAAAGTCTACTTATTAATTCGTAGTCGAACTAATGTAAATGGTGTGACGGTCTCGGCCGAAGAAAGGCTCTCAAAGTTCTTCGAGTCACACGTATTTGATCAACTGAAAAGTATTCATGGA
Source organism: Candidatus Poribacteria bacterium (assembly GCA_036339735.1). Classification (GTDB taxonomy): domain Bacteria; phylum Poribacteria; class WGA-4E; order WGA-4E; family UBA9662; genus TMED15. Next base: position 54,738 of record JAYZAL010000100.1, on the reverse strand, counting down.
TCTAATTTTCATGCATGGATACGAGAAAAAGTCTTTGCTGTCGAGGGGGATCTAAGCAGAGAAAAACTAGGTTTGTCTGATTCTGACTATCAGCAGCTCGCAGCTGAAGTGCAAATTTTCATTAATAGTGCTGCGATTGTTGAGTTCGACTCACCAATTGATGACGCTGTCCTAATGAACGTCATTTCTGCTCAACGATCGGTTGAGTTGGCAAGTGTCTGCCCCAACGCCGTGTTTGTCCATATTTCGACAGCCTACTCTTGTGGTAGCAAGCCTGGCGAAGTAGCAGAAGAACTTCATCCAACCTACGAAGAAATTGCCAACCGACTACAGTCAAACGGGGTTGATATTCCACTAACCATTCAAGAAGAACTTGAACACATGTTGGCTATTGGAGCCAACATTCGCCGTGATTCGAAATTGCCTGCTAATGATTTGAAGAATGAACTAATTGAAGCGGGGCTGGAACATGCCAAGGCTCGCGGGTGGAACGATATTTATACCTACACTAAATACTTAGGTGAACAAATAGTTGCGAAAACATGTGAAAATCTCTCCGTCGCAATTGTGCGTCCCTCCATAATTGAAAGTAGTTGGCAAGAGCCTGTTCCTGGCTGGCTCGATGGCTTACGAATGGCTGACCCACTTATCATAGGTTTTGGTAAGGGCAGATTGCCTGATTTTCCAGCGAAGCCAGACATTGTGATAGATGTGATTCCGGTCGACCTAGTCGTAAACGCAATCTTAGCGGCCTCGGCAAAAGCTTTCGATGTATCAGAGATAGCTGTGTACCAAGTTGCAAGTGGAACGATTAATCCTATCCAGTTTCAATCCTTCTACAGAGCTACTAAAACCTATTTTCATAATAACCCAATGGTAGATCGAAATGGCAAATCCATTGTACCAAAAGAATGGAAATTTAGGGACTTAACTTCTTTTAATCGATATTTTGAGGGCAAGTATACACAAATTGATAATAGCAAAAAGTGGTTGCAGAAATTACCTTTTAGCTGGTCAAAGCGCAAAAGCAGACAGCTTTCAATAATCCAAAAATCTCTGGAACGCTTACTCTATTACGTCAAAATCTACGGGGCATATGTACGGCTTGACTATCAATTCGAAGCTAGCAGGACATTAGCTTTGCATCGATCATTATCCGTTGAAGAACAAGGCCTCTTCAACTTTGATGCTTCTAGTTTCAATTGGGATGATTACCTACAGCGAGTCCATATTCCAGGAATTAAACGTTTCGTATTGAATATGGAATCAACTGGAGCAAATGACAATGATTCCGAATCGAAAGATATCCAAGATAAAGATAGTGTCAGTGAAAAATCAAAAATCAAAAACAGAGTAAGTGAACATCAACAATTCGAAACCATTCCGGAACTGCTCAGTTATCAAGCTGAAAAAGTACCTGATAAAGTCGCGCTACAAATCAAGCGCAATGAACAATGGGTCACCTACACTTATCGTCAATTCGAGGAGTTATCGAATAGAATCACAGGGAGCCTATGGCAAAATGGATACCGCCCATCCGATCGAATTTTACTATTCGCTGATAATCAGCCTGAATGGGGGATTATATATTTAGCTTGCGCTAAATTAGGGATGGTAATTGTACCCATTGATCGCCAAACGCCGGTCAATGAAGTTTACGCACTATTGCGTTTCACTTCAGCAAGAGCTATCTTCACAACTTCAGATTTGATCGAACGACTTGAACAGGCCAAAGATGAGTTAACTAGTGGGATCAATCAGATAATTGAGATTCGCGATATCCAAGCTGAATGTGAAAGAATGGAAGATGTGATAGGGTCCTCTATTGAGTTGCCAGTGGTTGAAATTAAACCTGATGACATTACTTCGATCATATTCACTTCTGGTACTGCCTATGATCCGAAAGGCGTGATACTATCACATCGGAGCTTTATTACCAATGTTTTAGCGGTAGCACAACAGTTGCCTCCTCAATCCGAAGATCGTTTTCTGTCAGTTTTGCCACTTTATCATGCCTTGGAGTTTACCTGTGGCTTTTTAATGTCAATTTATAGCGGTTCAACAATAACATATCTAAATTCTTTACGCCCCAATATCATTTTAGAAACGATGAAAGAGACCAAGACAACAGTTATGATTGGTGTTCCGCGTTTATTTAAGATGATTTATGATAGTTTACAAAGATATGTCTTAAAAATTCGTGCAGATGAAGGGAATCCACGGTTAACACAAGAACAAATTAAACAAATTCACCTATCTGTAGGACAGAGCCTCAGAGTCTTGGTTAGTGGAGGGTCGACACTCCCAGACAGTGTCTACGACAACTATCTAGAGCTAGGTGTTGTTCTATATCAAGGTTATGGTTTGACAGAAACTGCACCTGTTGTTAGCGTAAATCCTTACCAAAAAAGCTTACGTTCTTCCGTTGGAGTTTTGCTAGATGGTGTGCAACTTAAAATCGATCAGCCTGATTCAAATGGTATCGGAGAAATCATCATCGAATCTCCAAGCTTAATGTTAGGTTATTTCAATAATCCAACCGCGACCGAAAAGGTACTAAAATCTAGCAAACTCTACAGCGGAGATCTAGGCTATCTTAATGATGACGGTTATTTATTTCTAACAGGTCGAACAAAAGATGTCATTGTGTCAGGAGCGGGTAAAAACATTTATCCCAGCGAACTAGAAATACTTTACGGAAAGCATGACTACATAAAAGAGATTTGCATTGTTGGCCGTTTAGCCAATGATGAAATTGGGGAGGAGGTTTATGCTGTTATAGTTCCTTCCGAAGACGCTGATGAACCTACAATTCTTGAACATGTGCGGTCTTGTGCGAGCGAATTACCAAGCTATCAACGTGTGCATAAAACTCACTTCTGGCCGATTAATCCTGTAGGGACCGGGGTAACTGACCGTGCACGGAATTTGCCAAAAAACCAATCAGGTCAAGTCGATCGCCAAATTATAAAAGAATTAATAGAGGATTATTATAGCCAGAAAACAAAGGACAATCAAACGGGGATAAAACCCACCGATACACCACTCAGTCGAATTGTTGCCGAGTTATCCCGAATTGCCCGTGTCCCAAGCCATCAGATTAATGAAGGCACCGACTTAGAAGGAGATCTTGGCCTAGATTCTTTAATGCAAGTAGAACTTTTGCTGATACTAGAAGGCGAACTGGGTCGAATATTACCTGATAATCTGGTCACAAATATAAAAACTGTAGGTGATGTTGTTGCTGTTATAAATACATTACAATCTTCAAAAGAGCCTTTACCATCACTAACTAAGGTGAATTCTCATCAAGCCGATCTCCAGAATAACACTCAGGCCAAAATTTTTCGTTTGGGGATGGGTATTATCTATAAGCAAGTCTTTTCCTTCCGGGCAGAAGGTCTCAATTATATCCCTCAAAATGAGCCATACATAATCGCACCTAATCACTCTAGCCACTTGGATACAGGCGCTATTATAACAGCTTTGGGCAATGAGTCTGAACGTCTGAAGGTTCTTGGTGCCCGAGACTACTTTTTTAACACCTCATTCAAATCATGGTTCTTTGGTCAACTAATGAACGTGTTACCTTTGGATCGAACAGACAATTTTCTGCAAGGCGTACGAATTGCTCAAGAAGCGTTAAGTAATGGTTACGCATTGCTAATTTATCCAGAAGGCACACGATCCATCACAGGTGAAGTGCAAGAGTTCCGGTCAGGTTTGGGTCTCTTATCTTATGAAGCAAAAGTACCGATTATTCCAGCCTACATTAAGGGCAGTTATCAAGCCTTACCAAAGGGGCAAAATTTCCCGCAGCCTAATAATATCAGTGTTAGTTTTGGCTCACCAATCAGACCAACAGCAGACTATATTTTAAAAGCGGGCAATACTCACCAAAAATACAGGCAAATTGCGAACCATGTTAGAGATGCAATTATAAACTTGCAGTCCCAAGCCAAAATGGACTTAAGTAATAACCAATAAGAGGTAAAGTATTATTATGGCCGATCAAAAATTTGTCGCCACTAATGGTGAAACTTGGGGACACAAGTGGGGCTTTCGTGATTCCGAATTTATTTTGCATAAGGATAGAACTATTACATTGTCAGGAGACCGATATGATCTGTGTGGGATGGTAATGCCTGACTTTATTCCTTATGTCGAGGAATCTCTGCAAATCAAGGTCGATCCTGACGATGTTTTACCTGAAGTTGAGCATAAGCCCGTCCCGCTGCCTCAAATTAATCCAGATTTCTTGTCCGCCGTAGAATCAACGTTCCCTCCTGATCGTTATTCAGTGGATTCTGTCGATCGTTTGCTCCATAGTCATGGACAAACTACTTCAGAAGAAGTTTATAAAATCCTATATGGTCAGATCGATAAAGCAATCGACATGGTCTTTTATGCCGAGTCAGACGAAGAAGTAGTAGAACTCATTCGGCTTGCTGAAGATCACGATATTTGTCTAGTTCCTTTTGGAGGCGGAACTAGTGTCAGTAGTGCCCTCAAACTACCAAAATCTGAAAATAGGATGATCGTAGCTATTGACACACGTCGTATGGACAAAATTGAGTGGGTGAATACCGAAGATGGTCGTGCGTGCGTACAAGCTGGCATAACTGGATCCAAGCTAGAGGAAGAACTACGTAATCAAGGATACATGGTTGGACATGAACCAGATAGCATAGAATTTTCCACCCTGGGTGGTTGGATTGCCACTCAAGCTAGTGGGATGAAAAAAAACCGATACGGTAACATTGAAGATATTGTTGAAAATATTACCGTAATTACGCCCAGAGGTATATTGGAACAAAACCAAGCGACCACGCGTGTTTCGATGGGGATGCGTCCACAAAACTTATTATTTGGAAGTGAAGGCAATTTAGGACTTATCACTAGAGCTGTAATCAAGATACACAAACTACCTGAAGTACAAGAGTACGCCTCTGCAGTCTTTCCTAGTTGGCAGAAAGGAGTCGATTTCCTTCAGGCACTTTCTCGTACCAACTACATTCCGGCCAGTGTTCGATTGGTGGATAATATCCAGTTCCGTTTCGGCCAAGCCCTGAAACCACATCCAGAAGGATTTAAAAAATTGATGTTACGCCTGCAAAAGCTTTTTGTCACTCAGGTAAAAGGATTTGATCCTTACCAGATGTGTGCAGTTACTTTTGTTATGGAAGGTGCATCCAAGGAAGTTGCTTACCAAAAACAGAACATTCTCGAATTATCTAAGCAGCATCAGGGATTACCAGCTGGGCCAGAAAATGGTAAAAGAGGGTATATGCTCACTTTCGCGATTGCTTATATTAGAGACTTTCTCTCCAACTACCATATCATTGGGGAAACTATGGAGACATCAGTGCCTTGGAGTAAAATTCGCCAAGTCTGCCAAAAAACCAAAGATAAATTATTCGAGCTACACGAAGAACACAATATTCCTGGACAACCGTATCTCTCATATCGGATTCCGCAGATCTATCATACTGGTGTTTGTATTTACTTCATGTTTGGGATGTATATGAAAGGAATCAAGGACCCGGAAGTAGTTTTTGGTTCTATAGAGCATGCTATGCGCGAAGAAATCATGAAGAACGGTGGCTCAATTTCTCATCACCACGGTGTTGGTAAACTCAGAAAAGATTTTTTACCTGACACTATGTCTCCTGCAAGTATTGAACTAATAAGACAATTGAAAGTTTCCCACGACCCTAATAACGTATTTGGTATTCGCAATAATGTATTAGCAGATTGAATAGAATCAAGCAAATATCACATGCAACTAAATAAGAAAACAATTGTTATCACGGGTGCATCTTCAGGTATTGGAGCTACTTTAGCGAAAAGAGCAAGCCTCAATGGAGCATCAGTTGTATTAGCCGCGAGAACGGAATCCAAGCTGTTGGAATTGGCCTCCGATATCAATAGCAGTGGTGGTACAGCTTTGGCTATTCCTACTGATATTACCGATTCTGAGCAGTGCGAAAATTTAGTTAAAGAAACAATTGACACGTTTGAGAAACTTGATGTTTTAGTTTTGAATGCTGGAATCAGCATGTGGTCAGATTTCGAAAGTATCAAAGATGTACAATTCTTTCAATCCTTGATTGATATAAATTATATGGGGGCAGTTCACTGCGTGAAGTCTGCGTTGCCCCATCTCAAAAAGAATCAGGGCTTAATCGCTCAAATGTCCACAGCCCAAGCTTTAATGGGATTTCCTGAACATACTGGCTACGCTGCCTCAAAACATGCTCTTCAAGGGTTCTTGGCATCCTTAGAAATTGAGATGAAAGGAATGGTTCGCTTTTTACACATTTACTTGGGCTGGATTCGTGGTACCAACCTGAGGCAAAATGCCTTTAACTTAGAAGGATTGCCGATGGGAACGCAAAAACGATCACACAATAAGGAATCAATTGAAGTCGATGAATGTGCTCAGTCAATTTTGACTGCGATCAAAACAGGAAAACAAAAAATGTATCTACCGAGCAAGTTAAAATGGATTCCTCTGCTCAACGCTGTTTGTCCGCGTTTTTTGCAATACAAAGTTTCTCAAGCTGTAGACAATCAAAGTCAACATTAATCTAATGACAGGGTAGTTGAAAAATGGCTCAATCAGTCGATTTACTGAAAACTTTAACTAATGCCGATGCGGTTCCCGGCTACGAGCGAGAAGTCACAAATATCTTTCGTGATCACTTAACAGGTATAGGTGAACTAAAGCAAGACAAAATGGGTGGTATATCCTGTATGGTGCCAGGTCGTTCGGCTGGCCCACGTGTGTTAATTGATTCTCATGTCGATGAAGTTGGATTCATGGTTCAAAGGGTAACATCGAGTGGTTTTGTGAAATTTATCAATTTGGGTGGCTGGTGGACACACACACTACTCGCCCAAAAGGTACGAATTTTATCGAAGATAAATCAACAAAAAGTTATTGGCATTATCGGCTCTACCCCACCTCATCTATTGGGTGATAGTGCTAAAAACAAGGTATTAGATATCAATGATCTTTATATTGATGTCGGTGCCGAAAATCAAAGACAGGCCGAGGAAGAATATGGAATTCGTCCTGGTTGCCCGGTAGTACCAGCTACCAGTTTTCAGAGCCTAAAGAACCCCAAACTGTATTCCGCCAAAGCATTCGATAACCGAATTGCTGTCGCCTTAGTAATCGAAACTTTGAAAGAACTAGCAAAAGCCTCTGCTCATCCTAATACTATAATTGGTGTTGGGTCCGTACAGGAAGAAGTCGGAGTGAGGGGGGCAATTACAATGACCGAAATGATTCGACCTGACGTGGCGATTGTATTGGAGGCTCCACCTGCAGATGACCTGCCTGGTTTTGAGCAAGACGCGTCACAAGGAAGATTAGGAGGTGGATGCCAAATTCGGCTATTCGATCCCACTCACATTGCGAATCCCATTCTAGCCGATTTGGTTATTGAAATCGCTGTTCAGCACGCTATTCCCCACCAAATTGCAGTTCGGAATTCGGGTGGAACGAACGCCGCAGCTATACACAAAAGTCGTTATGGTATTCCTACAATTGTACTCGGTGTACCTACAAGATACATCCACAGCCACATCTCAATTATGAACATTGATGATTACAATTCCACTAAGGCCCTATTACTCTTGCTCTTACAACGATTGAATACAGATGTAGTAGACAAGCTAGTTTAGTTTATTGAGTCTATTTCTGTTTACTTGTATATCCTTCTTCAATGATTTATGTATAGCTCTGCAATTTATTCTAGCACAAACTGGTTCCTCGACTTGGTGGCAGATCACTTGGAGGGTTGTGCCAATTCTAAACTGGCTTGAGATCGACCTTCTTTAATTTTGATCAAATACTTTTGAGAATTGAGAAATTATGGCTATCTGATTTGTCAATTAATGCAAATCTTTGGGTAATCCATAGTCGGCTATTTTCCACAAGTACCAAGTTGCCAGTGTGCGGTAGGGGCGCCATTGGTTTGAAATGTTGGCTATTTGTTCTTTGGTCGGACTAGATTTCAACTGTAATAAAATTTGTAATCCCTTTTTGACGCCGAGGTCAGAGTCAGGAAAAATGTCCAATCTAGACATTTTGAAAATTAAAAACATATCGATTGTCCATGGACCAATCCCCTTAATAGCGATCAATGTATTTCTAATTTCGGTCTCATTTGAATTATTACCTATGTTAATTTTACCGGATAGAAAATGCCAAGCTAATTCTTTAATGTAAGCAACCTTTCGGGCTGATAAACCGACACTCTTCAGAACTGAATCATCTGTTTGAAAAATCTCCTCAGGTTCGAAATCGGGTTTTTCAAAATATAACTGTCTTAATCTTTTGTATATTGCGGAAGCTGACTTCCCACTTAATTGTTGATAAACTATGGATCTGACTAATGAGCTAAAATGACTTTCTGGCTTAGGATCAATTTGTGGATTCCCATAAAATTGGATTAGTTTTGCCATCTTTGAGTCCTGAGAAGCCAATATTTCAAGACCAATTAAAATTTTCTCATTAATTTTACCTAGCATTAATCAATGTCAATTCAAATTCAGGTTTAAAAAGGAAGTTTTTCTCCTTGAGTGGTCGTAGCTTGATTATACAACAGTTGTAGTTTCCGGGTCATTGTCCCTGCTTGGTCCCCTATAATTCGCCCATCAACGACTAGCACTGGTGAAAGTTCACCCATGGTTCCAGTAGTAAAAACCTCATCGGCTGTATAGACCTCACTAAGTGAAATGTTACGCTCAGTGGTCTCAATATCTGCGGAGCGGGCAATATTCAAAACCATAGATCTGGTAATACCAGCTAAACAACTATCAGCGTGTGGTGTTATCAGACAACTATTCTTAAACAGAAAGAGATTTGTAGCATTAGTTTCTGAAACGAAGCCATTCAAATCTAGCATAATTGCATCATCTACCCCAGCAACATTTGCCTCAATTTTAGCCATAATATTATTAACCAAATTATTGTGGTGAATTTTGGAATCAATACACTGTGGGTTGTTCCGACGAATAGCTGACGTAATCAAACGTATACCATCTGGATTATAAACTGGTTTTTTCCATTCAGCTAAGACAATCAAAGTAGAGCCATACTGATTAAAGTGAGGGCTCATACCAGACGTAACCTTTTTTCCTCGACTTAGTGTCAAGCGGATGTGAACTTCATCTCTCATGTCATTGGCTTTTAAAGTTTGAAAAATAGCTTGTTTAATTTGTTTGTCACTAGGAATATCGACAAAAGCCATTGCGTGAGCTGAATCCCTCAAGCGTTCAAGGTGGGGTTGCAAGGCAAAAATACGACCGTTATAAACTCGTAAGCCTTCCCAAACACCATCTCCACCTTGTACGAGGCTATCGAAAACTGAAATTTTAGCCTCTTCCCTCGGGAATAGTTGACCGTCAATATAAATAAGAATATCTTCATTGCGAGGATCGGGTAATGTTGGTGACATATTTCTTCTCCATGATCACGTATTTTTATCGGATTTTTAAGGTGCTCAGTCCAATCAGCATCAGGATCAGTGCGATAATCCAGAAACGAGTGACAACCTTAGTCTCGTGCCAACCGATTAGTTCGAAATGATGATGTAGAGGAGCCATTTTGAAAATCCGTTTTTGTCGGGTACGAAATGACCATACTTGTAAAATTACAGACAGTACCTCGACTACAAAAATCCCTCCGACAATAACGAGCATAATTTCCGCTTTGATAACAAGAGCAACTGTACCAAGTGAAGCACCGAGTGCAAGTGATCCCGTGTCTCCCATTATAACCTCAGCTGGATGACAGTTGTACCACAAAAATCCAATACCAGCTCCTATTAGAGCTGCGCAAAAGATCGTGGCTACTTCTCCATTAGTAGGTAAGTGAATAATGTCCAAATAGTTTGACAAATTTTGATGACTGGTTAAATAACCTGTCACTCCAAACGCAACAGCTACAAACAACGTACAACCAATCGCCAAACCATCTAAGCCATCTGTCAAGTTGACAGCATTGGATGAACCAACAATCACCAAAACAGAAAATGGGATCATTAAGTAGCCTAAATTAGGCCGGTACTGTTTGAAAAATGGAATAATCAGTTTTCCACCTTCTTCAGAACTGCTATATCCATACTTGAAAAGATAGACTGAAATAATTATTGCACCAATCCCTTGAAGACAAAGCTTTTGCCAAGCGCGTAAGCCGAGAGACTGTCTTTGGGTCAATTTACGATAGTCATCTAGAAAACCCAATCCAGCAAACCAAATTAGGCTGAAAATCATAATGTATAAAATTGGTTGATCCCAGCGAGCCCACATTATTATAGACATTAACACTGACGCAATTATTAGGACTCCACCCATTGTGGGAGTTCCGGCTTTACTAAGATGTGTTTGTGGTCCATCCTCTCGTATATATTGACCAATTTTAAGTTTCTTTAGGTAGGTAATCATCATTGGTCCCAAAAAAAGCGAGAGTAGCAAGGCTGTAATAGTAGCGTAAATAGCTCGAAAACTGATATAGCGAAAAATATTGAAGGGCGAAAAGTATTCCTTCAATGTTTCAAAAAATAGATGATAGAACATAAAATATTCCAACGAGCTGATGATGGATAATGATTCAAGTCCTAAATTGGGCTTGATGAGTCTGCATAAGAATCAAAAGTTGTGCTTTGATCTCGTCCAAAACATCAGACCATAGACCGATTTTTTTTTGTCGAAATAGCCTTAAGCTGGGATACCAAGGGCTATCACTACGGTCTAGTTGCCACCTCCAATCGGGTTTGGACGGAATTAGTACCCACACAGATTTACCCATTGCACCCGCTAAGTGAGCTACAGAAGTATCAACGCTAATCAAGAGGTCAAGCTGATCGATTACACTGGCAGTATCTGCAAAATTTCGTAAATACTGGCTTAAATCGATAATGGGAAAATTTGGCTGGAGTGTTTTCAATTGATTAGCCTTAGCTCCTACTTGCAGGCTATAAAACTGACATTCAGATAAGTCAGAAAAAGTCGCAAAGTGTTGCAGAGAGATTGACCGAAATTGGTCATTAACGTGTTTAGGATTACCTGCCCAAACTAGGCCAACTCTAAATTTACTTATTTCTAATTGACAGTGAGAGTGACATCTAGCAGAGCTAATATAAGGAATTCTAGGTGTAAAATGATTTTCTTCGTTGATTCCCAAGTAATAAGCCAAGCTAGACAAGGGTAGGCAATAATCGAATTCTTTTTTGTTAAGTGTAGAATCCAATGCATACACTGACTTAATATTGAGTTCAATTTGGTTCTGCTCAATCAAGGGCAATAATTCTTTTTGGCAGACGAGGCCTATTCTAGCCCCAAGTTGAGCAATTTGTGGTAAAAAACGTAGGAATTGAATAGCATCTCCAATTCCTTGGTCAGCATACACACAAATAGATTGTTTCTTTTGTCTTGAATCATCTACTTTCGGTAAAAGTGGTATGTCTTTGTATAACTTGAAGGATTCTAATTCTACACGAGCTTCATATTGGACCCAGCCAGTTGCAAAATCACCAATTAAGAGCAGCGACTGACCATAAAAAAAGCGAAGCTGCGCACTATCCGGAATAATAGAAACAGCAGTTTGATAAACTTTTACAGCGTCAGTAGCCCTTCCCTGGATAAGCAAAGCTCCACACAAATTATAGTAGCTGTCTGCGATCTGAGGATTGATAGCGATCGATCGTTGAAAAACTTTGATCGCTTCGTTTTGCATGCCTTTTTTTTGTAAGCTTAAACCTAAACCATTGTAATTCGTGTGACAACTTGGATCGATTTCGATGGCACGTTGATAGTAGTAGATAGCCAAATCAAAAGATCCACCTGATTGCAGTAAATTAGCCAATTTGGCTAGAATCTGAACTTGGCTAGGATTTTTGCTGAGAGAGTATCGATAGACAGCGATCGCTTCTGAAATTGCCCCCTGTTTTTCCAAAGTTTGACCTAGATAGTTGTGTTTTTCCAGGTTATTTGAATTGGCGACAATTGATTTTTTTAGGTACTTTACTGCACTTTCAATCTCACCTTTTTTTTCAGCAATTACACCGAGAAGGAAAAGAACAGAAGTATTTTGATTATCTTGTAATAAAATAGAGTAGCATTGTCGCCTAGCGGTATCTAGATTACCGTTTTTTAGCAGTTTTAAAATCTGTTTCAGACTAGGATCTTGAAAAAGAGGAAAAAATTCGCTCATGTTCTAAAACAACGTAATTGATCATTAAGATTAAGCAAGGAAGTCGGTCAAAGTATCCAATTGAGATAGAAATATATCGACCAATGAAGGATTCGGACAGGCTTTGTCTTCTGTTCCAACCAACCAAGCCGAAAACATTCCGGCTTGATTAGAGCCTACTACATCGTCACTAAATGTGTCTCCAACGTAGACTGAATTCTTTGAGCTTATCCCCATTTCGTCTAGTGCAAGATAGAAAATTTGGGGATCTGGTTTTTCAATTCCTACCACGGTCGAGTCTATAACAGTGTCAAGTAGAGGAGTCAATTCATATTCGTCGCACCACCCTTGAGTGTTGCCAAAATTATTACTAATAACTCCCAAGCGGTAGCTACTGGCCAGTTTTTCAAGAAAATCTCGGTTTCTTTTGAGAAATTCCTCAGCTGGCTGACAAAATTGCTCGGTAGTTAAGGCTAAATCTATTATACCTATCGGAAGATAGTGGTTAATCCCACTTAAAATAGTTTCTGCTGATTGTCTCAGAGTGCGACTTTTCGTTCGTTCATCAGCCACGAAATCAGCAATAGATCGGTGATCAGCATATTCGAACTGTTCCCAAGTAAGTGCTGGAATTTGTTTTTTAATTAAATAAAAAAAACGATCGCGCCAGTGTATACCATTTCCATCTAAGGTGCCACCAAAATCAAATATAATGTTCTCGATATCTGTTATTGTTTTCATAACGATGTAACCAATACTGTCTAAGTCATTTCGCTAATATTACTGTACCCGTGCTGAATTCATCTCCAACTGTAACTTGATAGATATAGATTCCACTCTCAACTATTGTGCCAGACTCATTTTTCCCATCCCATTCCAATTTGGTTGCAAGTGCATCAGCGGTCAATGTCCTAATTAATGAACCATTAAGGTTGAAGATAGATACTGAAAACTGACCTTCTATATCTTTTAAAACTCTTTTAGGAAACGAAATTTTATTAAAATCAGGATTATCAGAAAGCGGTGTAAATGGGTTTGGATAGGGCTTGTCAAAAATTCGAATGGTCTGTGTTATTGATATTGATTTGTTACCAACTTCATCAAGTGCTGAGACTGAATAAATAGTAACACCTTTTGGCAAACGATATTGATAGTCAAATTCATATTCTTTCTTATTACTATCAGCAAGAATTTCGCCATCTGGTACAAGAATTTCGTCGCGCAAAATCTGATATTTTTTTACATCTTGACTGGGACTTTGAACCCAAATCAATTTGACGGTTTCACCAAAGGTCTGAATAGTTAAATTCATGATCGGAAGAGGCGGCGCAGTATCAGCACCGACAGTTATTACTTGACTCTGACTCGCCATTGATTTCAATAGTTGTGATTTAAAAGCACGAATAGAATAACGATAGCTCCCAACGGGTACGTTAATATCTGTAGTCTGTTTTGTCTCACGACCATTGAGTGTCATCAGTATTTCTTCCTCTGTTCCACGATAAATAAAATAGCCAGTAACATCTTGATCCACAGAGGGTAGCCAGCTCAAATAAACATCATTTTCTCCATTATCGTCGACTTTAGCTTCAAAATTAATTATTGGGTCGGGTGGAATATTTGGGATAATTTGCAACGAAAAATCGTTATTATTTGGTCGTCCATCCGCATTTCCAGGTTTGATATATTCTCCAATGGCAATATCCTGAAGATTACGCAAAACAACCTTAAATTTTGCTGTTTGAGTTATGACATCTGGAGTCTTACTACGCAGCACCACTTGATACAAAGAAGAAGAAAAATCACCAATTTCCTTAACTAGAACGATTCGTAAGATACGACCAACAACCTCTGGGCGCACATTTAATTCAGTTTGTTCACGCATAACTGAAATGACATCATTGACTCCTATAGTAAAGCCTGCTGGAATAGTAATTTCAATCGTTTTGATTTCTTCACCCGGCTCAGCACGAGAACGATCAATATTCAGGGTGAAGATTAATTCAACATTTGAACTAGCTGGTACAATACCTCTATCGTCCCCAATCGCGTTGATTTCACCCATCGATGTGACCGCTGCCCATATTGCCAACTCAGATAAACAGCCAATTATAACAAAAAATATAAGCTTCAAAATACGGTAATTGATAAACATTTTTCCTGCCATGGTTTAAAAGGAAATACCTAAAGAAAAAATTTGGGAGTTCCCGTTGTCAGCCAAGTCGTTTAAAAAGAGTTGATAAGCATAGTCAAGTTGTAATTGGGTTGGTCCAAGTGGCAAGCGTAAGCTATTACCAATTGAAAATACACCAGTTTGGCTAGTATAAAAGGAATAGCCTCCACGTAACGCAATAGTTGGATTAATCCAAATTTCAACTCCACTTTTTATTATTGTTGCACCATTTCGCCACCCAACTTCTGCACTACCATGAGCTGATTTAAAAATATTTTGTAAGGATTCCTGCTGAATAGTAGCTGCTATTGAATTAAGTGCATAGGCTACACCAAGACGGATATTGGCAGGCACTCGGTCTGTATCACCAGTTGCTACACTAACATTTGCTGGAATCAAATTATCCACAGCCAAACCAATTTGTAAGCCTGAAATCGGTAAAACCAAAAATCCCAAGTCAGCAGAAAAACTGTTAGTCTGATAGACAGAAAAATATGGATTATCTTTAACCGATTCTATTTCAGTATCGTAACTAGTTCGAAAATTCTTTAGGCTTATACCAAATGATACTTTCTTTCCCAATGATTTGGCATAAGCAAGCCTGATCTGGCGTTCTTGGTAAATATCCTCATTATCTCCAAGTGAATCGGTACTAATACCAACAGTACCAATCCGACTGATTGGTAAGATCACAGCCAAAAAATCGTAATTTACTAAAGCTCCCAAGTGTGAAATTCTAGTAGCATGTAGCTGTATAGTCTTCGATTTGACTAAACCTGCAGAATTATAGTGTAGAGCGTTT
Source organism: Candidatus Poribacteria bacterium (assembly GCA_036339735.1). GTDB lineage: Bacteria > Poribacteria > WGA-4E > WGA-4E > UBA9662 > TMED15. The sequence continues at coordinate 39,558 of JAYZAL010000100.1, read as the reverse complement.
GCGTCGTTTGCTATTGCTGTAAACGCACCGCCAAATCCTATGGGACGAGCGCCACTACCAAAGTCCACAAACGCAGCGCGACAAGGTATGGTGGTAAGTAGAGTGAGCCAGAACGCTATGAGTGGAAAATACAGATGTTTTTTTTTCAACATAATAATTTTGATCCGATTAATTATTTTGCAAATAAGCTACCACCGATTTTTAGTAGTCGAGCGATACGTTCACTCGATTGTTCTAAGAATAAAATGGTTTGGTTCATGGCCTGACAAAGAGGTATCGGTGCAGGTGTAATATCCATCATTGAAGTAATGCCTTGTTGATAAAGCCCGACTGGATTACCCTGAATACCACCAGCAACAGCGATTACTGGTATGTTTTGTTTTTGTGCAATTCTTGCTACACCAACTGGAGTTTTGCCATGAATTGTTTGTTGATCCAAATAACCTTCACCGGTAATGACCAAATCGATACCTTTTAGTTGTTCCACTAATTTGACAGTATTTATGACAATGTCTATTCCAGACTCTAGCTGGGCATTAACAAAGGCCATTAAGCCTGCTCCTAAACCGCCAGCAGCACCAGCACCTGGTAAATTGTCAATATCTTTACCTAAACAGATCTCGATGATTTCGGCGTAGCGAGCCAAACTTCGATCTAAGACCTCCATCATTTCTAATGTTGCTCCTTTTTGTTGACCATATACATAGCTTGCACCTTTGGGACCAGTAAGCGGATTATCAACATCGCAAGCAACAATAATCTCAGTTTCACCAAGCCTGCAGTCTAAGTTACTAACATCAATGTCGGATAGTTCAGTGAGTCCTTGTCCTCCAGCCGAAATTGACGTTCCATCTGTCTTTTTTAGTAATGCTCCTAGTGCTTGTGCCATTCCCGCACCACCATCATTAGTTGCACTACCACCAATTCCAATTATCAATCGTCGACATCCATCGTCGAGTGCAGAGAGTATTAATTGACCAGTACCATAAGTTGTTGTTAACAATGGGTTTCGCTGTTCTGGTTTGATCAATGTTAAACCAGAAGCGGCTGACATCTCAATAACGGCTGTCTTTTGGTCACCTAAAATCCCGTAATTAGCACTAATTTCGCAACCAATTGGATTTTTTACTATTGAAGACCGGATTTCACCACCTGTTGCTGATACCAGTGCCGCAACCGTTCCTTCTCCACCATCTGCCATAGGTAATACTCGAATATCAGCGTCAGAAAAAATCCGACGAAACCCCCTAGCTAAAGCATTGCCTACTTCATCTGCAGTTGCTGAACCTTTAAATGAATCAGGTGCAATTAGTATTTTCACTGGTTGTCTAGTTCTGGTGTTTTAGGTATAATTGGAGCCTACAAAATTGTGAGCGTATGTAAATGGCTGATCGTTACTCGACTGTACTTCTGTTTGGTGCTCCTGGTGTTGGAAAAGGCACACAGGGTAATATTCTCGGTTCTATACCAAACCTTTTCCATCTCTCAAGTGGTGATATGTTTCGTATGTTAGATGTTGATTCGGAATTAGGCCATATATTCTACGAGTACTCATCTAGAGGTGAATTAGTACCTAATGATATTACGGTTCAGTTTTGGCAGCAGAATATCCATGCACATACAGTTTTAGGATTGTACAAACCGGCTTCAGATCTTTTGATCTTAGATGGTATACCACGAAATCCTAAGCAGGCAAAGCAACTAGACGAATACATTGAGGTTCAAAAAATAATACACTTAAAGTGTGAGAACGAAAACGCAATGATTCAAAGAATGCGACAGCGTGCCTTAAAGGAAAACCGCATAGATGACGCGAGAGAAGATATAATTAGCCGTAGGTGGGAAGTTTACCGCAAGCAGACACGACCGACTTTAGAATACTACCCACCGCATCTTATCGAAGAAGTTAACGCTATGGACAGCCCGGCAGAAGTTCTGTCAAACATTTTACAAATAATCATTCCTGTGATGAATAGTCTTTCTTCTGGTTAAGGGAAAAGCCAAGAATTCGCTGTTTGCGTTCTCGTTTTAGGACGTCCTTCGTTACCTTATCCAACTTTTTTATAATCTCAAGACTTTCAGCTGTGGACGAAACTGTGTAGTCTGCAATCATGTCGGCGTACCGAGCAAGTGGCTCTTTTTTATTTCTTGTAACAACAACTATCGCAGAAGAATAGTCGACGACACATTCCATCCAGGACTGAATTGCAATCTTGACCGATAACGATGATTGTTCTGCCTGATAACGTAGTTGTTGAACCAAATCGGTCGTCAAAAAAAAAGGACGTCCTGAATGACTCGCCAACTTGAATAACCGTTCTAACCTGCGGATGCTGCCTATGCTAATTTGATCTGATTCCCATTCGGCCCACATCACCCTTTCTGTGCCAATCCAAGCCAATCCACCAACAAAATCATTACCACTGGATTCAACACGATCCCCATATAGTTCAATTAGCTGGTCTTCACCTACAATTTTTTCGAACTGCATACCGCTCAAATGAAAGCCTGACTGTTACTCTAACGCAAAATATAGAAGCAAAAAACAGGATGAGGTTCCCTATGTAGCCTCATCCTGTTTTAAAAGCTGAAAATGAAGCTAATTACCACCTAATGCACTAACGGCCAGCCAAGCTATTCCACCAGCAACCGCAGTAATCAGGATAGTAGTTCTTTTCTTCTTAACTTCGGATTTCTTAGCTGTCATTTCTTCTGTGGAAATAACACCTTGCTGATGAAGCTCTTCTAACTTCTCATCAGAGTCTAAACCGTTTTCAGAAAGACTGACTAAAAACTCCTCATCAGAGATTGATCCTTCTTCTCTCTCACTAATCAGTTTCTGGGTTGTTTGAGTCTCATTAGTATCTGAAAGAACTAGCTCAGCATTCTGTTCCTCGACCACTTGGATTTTTTTATCCAAATCAGCAATCTGTTCTTTTACAGATTCGATTAATCCTATCACGGAGTCATCATTATCTGGCGAGAAGACTTTATCAACTGTGTCATTAACAACCTTTTCGGTTTGACCTAATTCGTCTTTTATCCAAGCAATTGTGGATTCAAGCTGTTCAGATTCTTTCTCTGTACCTTTGTACATTCGCTTCAATCTTTCACCAAACCCACTTAAACGCTGTTCACTTGAGTCATTAACATCTTCTAATGACCGCCGTAGCTGATCCAATTCTTGTCGAAGTTCATTGCTTCCATTTTGCAGGCTAGCCACATCAGTTTTTAAATTATCAATTCGTTTTTGATTGTCTGCTCTCTCGCTCACTGCCTGATTCAATTGAAGCTTAATTGCTTTTATTTCTTCTTCGGCAAGTAGTTTCTTTTCTTGAACAGCAGTAATCACAGATTGAGCTGGCATTGCAAAGCTCTTAGGTACACGTAGCTTCTCACCCGGGAAAATCAGGTTTGGGTCGGTAAAGCTATTGTATTTTTTAAATTCCCTCCATAAACCAGGATCTTCCAAATACTTATTGGCTAACTCCCATAAAGTATCTCCTTCTTCAATTGTAATAAGAAGCGTGTTACCATTAAGAGATTTAGGTGTGATAGTAGCCGAATTTGCTATTGAGACCGGGCCATAAACGAATAATAAGGAAAGAATAATGGCGAAGTTAATTTGAATTTTCATTGGGCTTACTCCTTAGATGCCGATCCGTAACTTAATTACCGTAAGATAAAGAGATATAGTGCGTATTTTTATCTCCGACAACATCATAGTCAGTGTTGTCAACTAACTTAATGGCATAATTAATCCCAAAGTCAGAAACGCTAACTCCAAATCCACCATACAAGCTAGTTCGATCTGAGGTTCTTTGAGAGCCAGCACGAACAGCAAACATATTAGCTAGAACATACTCAACCCCAATCTTAACAGCTGTTGCTTGTTCTTCTAGCGCGGAAAATTCGTTACTCAGGTCTAATGCAATCGTAACAGCATTCTTACCACCATATCGGAAGGCTGCCCCCAAGTCCAAGGATGGTGTGGTTGCACCACCTAAGTTTCTAAAAGCCAAACCATACGAAAATGTATTAGAATATAGTTTGCCAACTAAACCTAAATCAAGACCACCCAAACCGGTGCTACGGCTATCACTATCCAGACCAAACTTGTCCGAAACGATTCTAGCAGAGGCACCTAAACTAACCTGCTCAAGAGCATGACCATAGGACAAGGTGTACGCTCCCGAACCGTACGAAAAAGAGTTGCCCAAATCTTCTCCAGTGCTAGAGATCTGTGGAATCCCATCGACACCAAAACTAGTCAGCGAAAAGCCAACCGTACTCTGGGAATTGATATTTTTGGCAACCCCAATGAAACTATGGGTGCGATCAAAAGATAGTTGCTGTGTTGCTAAGGTAAATGTAAGATCCCTGACACCAGTTAAACCTGCCGGATTTAAAACTGTTGCACTCGCCCCATCAGCGATGGCGGTAAAAGCCCCAGCCATTCCTACAGAACGAGCACCCGTGCCCAATCGGAGGTATGGAGTGGAATCTACATCTGCTACAGCTATGCACACAGACGTAACTAAAAGAAAAAGCCAAACCACTGTCTGTTGATTTTTTTTGTGGAACATCTGATTGATTCTCCTATACAGCTAAAAGGGAACGAATTCGTCCCCTTTTAGCATGTACCTAATTTTTTATCGAGTAAGTGCTAATTTCAAAAGACGATACTCTGGTTTAAGCTCACTCAGTATCGTAATCTGGCAGAAATAAACTCCACGAGCAAGCGATTCACCATCCTCAGTCTTACCATCCCATGACTTTTTGTAATGCTCACCAGTCTCAACGACTTTAGCAGTTTCCAAAACTCTAACCAACCGCATCGAAGCATCGAAGATTTCGATCGTTACTTTAGCTTGCCTGGAAGCACTGAAAGCAATAGTCGTATCATTTTTAAATGGGTTTGGATAATTCAAAGCGTTAAGTACAACCGTCGCCGCGTTATCAGGACTTTCAACAATAAAAGTCCATTCAATCGTAGCTTTATTCGGTGTTGGTACAGCAACATCCGAGACTTCTACTTTGACCGAATGTCGACCAAAACTGAGGTCCTCTTGCGGTGTGTAGATAACTTGGTCGCTCGTAGTTTTTTGTGGAATTACTAGTGCCCCATCCAGAGATATTTTGACGGATTTAGCATCTATACCAGAGATAGCATCATGATACTTAGCCGAAATAACGGGGCGACGCGTTTCTCGAACTGGCAATTCACCTGTTGGTGAGACAATATCGATAACCGGTGGAACTGTATCAAACTCAACTGTAAATGTCCACTGTGCTTGAGTGCTATTCCCACTCTTATCAGACACTTCAGCACTCGCAGTATATGTCCCGGCACTCAATCCACTGTTAGGCTTAAAGGTAATGGAACTTCCATTCCCAGTTGATTTACCAGAAACGCTTTTACCACTGCTATTCTTCAAGCTAATTTTTATTGAATCAATACCTGATAGGTCATCAACAGCCGAGACCGATATAATCGGTTTTTCGACACGAATAGTTCCTTTTGGATCTGTTACGGTGATCTGTGGAGGGGTGTCATCCTGCTCAACAGTAAATGTCCAAGTATGAGCAGTTTTACCACCAACACTTTGAGCTGTAACAGTTACCGTATGACTACCACTGTCTAGACCTGATTGAGTCAATTGAATAGAGCCATCTTTAAGCGTTGCCTTGGTTGATTTTCCATCAACTGCTACAGTAACATCCGTTACTTTTGATAAATCTTCACCTACAACAGCACTAACGTTAACAGTATCACTTCTCACTACACCTTGCGGCGCAACACTGGAAATAGTAGGCGGTGTATTGTCAATCTCAAACGTCCACTCTAAAACTGAGGTTCCTCCTGTACTGGTAGCGATGAGCTCAACTTTGTGCTGGCCCGCACTCAGTCCCGAAACGGCGAAGACGGACAAGCCATCCTTGGTCGTTGGGCTTTTTGCACTACCATCTAATCTTAGGGTGATTTTTGATATTTCCGATTGTTCATCAGTAATATTAGCTGAGATGATAACCTCTTGACCTCCAGCATCACCTACGATTGACTGCGGCGAAGGTTGAGGATTAGAAATGATAGGAGCGGAGGTGTCAATATCAACACTAAATGTCCAAGTATAAACCTGACTCAATCCAACACCATTCGTAACTTCAGCCTTGGCTTGGTGAATACCAGGTGTTAATCCTTTCAACTCTAATGTCGAACCTTTACTAGCTTTACCATCATCCACTGATAAAAGCACTTCTTTTATCCCAGATTGGTCATCGATTGCTAGTACTGTCAGGTTAACATCACTGGATTTAACTATTCCTTGTGGGCTAACTGCGGTGATTACTGGAGCTGTAGTATCTTGAGCTTGCACAGAGAAAGTCCACTCATAGCTTGTTTCCAATCCATCTCCATTGGTAACTAAAGCCACAACTTGATGCGTACCGTCCTCTAAATCGCTTATGCTTCGAGAAGCACCTTCACCTAACTCTTCTCCATCCAAGGTTAAGTTTACCCCAGCAATACCTGATTGTTCATCTGAGGCCAAAACTGAGATAGTAACATCAGAGCTAGTTACGACTCCCTGTGGACTGGTTTGAGCTAAAATCGGCGGTGTTGTATCAGGTTGTTTACTTCCCTCAACCACAAATTCAACCGTTGATTTACCAACGTTTCCAGCTTTGTCAGTTGCGTAGACCGTAGCTTGGTAGGCACCACCATCTAACGGTGTTTCTTGAGTCATGACAACGCGAGTTTCACTGGCCCTGACTAAATCTTTATCTAATTCGATGGACGACTCTTCTATCAACAAGTGAATCAGTTCAATTTCGGCTATATTGACCCCAGTACCAATAGTCCCATCATCGTAGGCCGCGTAAATCGTCGGTAATGGACTAACTTCATGGCCTGCTAAAGGCGAAAGTAATGTGACCACTGGCGCTGTTCTGTCAACGTTAATTGGTGGTAGTGAGAAAGAAATTTGTCCGTTTTTCTTGCTAATAACACCTTCTAATTCTTCAAAAGAACCTTCCGGGAAATTAGAGGTGTCTAGAGAAACGGCAAAGGTTCTATCAGTCTCATGATCCGCAGACCGGTTGGCTTGTACAACATCTATAATCAGTAGGCCAAGCTCTCTCGCAGATTTTCCATCTATTAAAACATCAATCTCGTCTGCACTGACACCATCCAGAGCCAAAGTAAATCCAAAGCTGGTAGTTACAGGGTACCCTTTAGGAAACTCGGCAACCACATCAGCAGCACTTAGTTGGTCAATGCTAAGAATTTCAACCGGTGGCTGGCCACCTGAAGCGAATGGAGGAGTAAAGTTTTCTACTCTAACTACAACCGATGATAAATCGGTTGCCAGTTCACTATTACCAGCCTCATCTACAGCTAAAACACTGACAGTTTGAGAACCGTTTTCGATCAACTGAAGATCTAGGCTGGTGCTATAGACGCCATTATCGTCGGCGATCAAAGGTACTACCAAGTCGCCATTGATGAACAAACCAACAGAATCGAAAGTAGCTGGGTCTGCCGTAACAGACGCTGTCACAGATGCTATGGGTGATTCCACACCTTCAGCTAGAAGGCCGCCAGCCACATAGGTGCCGTCTATTACATCCAAGTTTCCATAGGCATCGGATAAACTGAGGATTTTAGCTGTACTTACCGGTCCAATATCGTCAACGTTATCGACTGATAAGGTCGCTTGTTTATCTGATGTATAAGTCTCACCATCAACATCAATTATTGTAGCTCGTACAATGTAAGGATTGTCATCTAAAGAAACGTCTCGCGCAGCAGGACTGTCTCCAGTGATGGTGTCGTCTAGTGTCAACGTATCCAGACTAATATTCCACTTATTCTGAGTACCTTCGCGAACAGGCTCATTTATCTCATCCAAAGTTGTCCATTCAGTTTCATCTGTTCGACGAATCTCAATTTTAACAGACGAAATATCTGGCACAGTTCGAGCAGATGTTGCAGTTTCAACGGATACTACCCCCTTGGCAGCACCACTATCAATACTAGTCTCGTCTGAGCTTACCTTAATCGCGAGTACCTCAGGCAAGGACGGATAGAGTCCCTCACTCAGTTTTAATTCTACAGTTTGAATATCTGACAGGCCAAGCGCATTAGTCGTGGTAACGGTAAGCGAAACCATATCTTTAGCAGCTAGTAAGTCAGAATAATCATCAATAGTGTAAGAAACATCAATTAAGCTGTCTTGCTCAGCAGTTAATAAGGCATCACTGTCAACGGAAGCAACTTCGTTACCATCTAGATTAACAATGATAGACGATAGTGGATGAGAAGTTTTAGAAATAACCTTGAGTTTGAGATCCAAGTCGAGTGTATCCTCGAAAATTGTATCCTGCCCTTCGCGCCCTCCAATCATCAGTTCAAAAATTTCAGCCACATCCGTTTTCGGAGCAACAACCTGAATCTTTGTAGGTACGGCATTAGCACCAAAATTGAGAATACTATCAACACCGATCGCACGAACTAGATAGTTACCGGGCTCGACTGAGCTTACAGCCATATCCATTAGGTGTGGTGCATTCACTGATGCTGGCACTGTATCCAAAGCTCCCAGCATACTTTCCAAACCGAGTCCGGGTAATGCTCCTGCTATCAACTGACTAGCCCCAACTCGACCTTCGACTTCAGGCACGGGCAACGTAAACCAAGTGCTAGTAGGCTCGTTGTCATCTTTCTTCATATAATACAGATAGCCAGTTAAGTCTGCTTGTGAGTTAGTAGGTCTAGCATGTAAATTCAGCACACCCATACTACCAGGCTTAATAGCCGAAACTACGTGCGTACCGTCGTTGGCTATATAATGCCCTACATTTTCAACCACAGCTGGTTCTAGTGTTGAGGCTGGTGCTGTTCGATCTAATACGAAGGATTTCGGCGTTAACTGATCCACGGTATTACCGACGCTATCATAAGCGGCAGCTCCTAACTGATAATCACCATCAGCATTAGCATCGAAGTCAAACTTGGCCACCCACAAGGTTTCGTCGCCTGCAACCTTAGGAGTTGCAAACATAGAAACTAATTTTGGACTCAAAGTCGTTAGGATATCTTCGTATACGGCTGTTGCGTTTTGGGTTAAGATTGCGATCAGCTTATCTTGATCTGCAGGTGCAATTTCTAAAGAGGCACCACCGCCCCCCATAATACCACTCACCAATGGGTCCAAAATCGGCCCCATTGTATCTTGGACTTCTGGTGTGAGCAACTGATCGACTAAGCCTCGATCGTCAAGTTGCATATTTCGTAGATCAGGCATTACCCACTGACTAATAGTATTGACCGACGAGCCAGAAAATTGGACTGAAATGGGATTCACAAACTCAACTTCGAAGTAATAGTAGTAAATTTTGGCTGGCTCAATATTGATAGCCGTTTCCCAGATGAATTGATCTCCGATTTGTCGAGGCTGCATGGCTGCACTGCCAGAATAATCAGCAGAAGTTGGTGGAGCAACGAAACGGTTATAAGCTACCGGACCAACCAACCGATTAAGAGATCTCGCACCGAATAACGCACTTAAGTCCATCCCGCCAGCTAAACTGGCCAAATTAGACACATCATCCAGAGACTCCAAACTTTTGTCCAAATCAGTTACTTGTGTTTTGAGGTCATCAGGCACAGAAGGTGCGCTGGTGACTTCTGTTAAAAAGTCTTGCACGTTTTCTTTTACGGCTTCGATCTGCTTAGGATCTTCCAATAAATCTTGGACATCACCACCAGAAGCAGCGGATGTCAAGGAATCCAGTTGTTTACTGATATCTCCTAGTTGTTCTTGAAGATCAGCTGGCAGTTCAACTTCGGCCAGATCCCCCAAAACATCAGTGGCACTATCGCTAATATTGGTTACATTTGACAGGACTTGATCCACTTTTTCTTGGACTTGTTCTTCAAGGGTCTTTGGCCCTTCGTCGAGTTTCGGCTCAGGCAAATCCTTGCTAGCATAGCGTAATGTAACACTGCTAAACAGTTGCCCACCAATCTCGGCTGGGTAAGCTGGTAGGAAAGCAGCGGCTAACTCTTCTTCGAATTGGAAGGTGTGAGAGAAGTTCTCTCCAGCCGTAACTTTTTCAGCTTCGGCTTTGCCTGATTGAGGTCCATTCAATTCAAATTCAACTTTAGCCACTTCGGAACTTGGAATCGACAAATATAAATCGAGCTTGTCGCTTGTAACGTAGGGAGCTAACCCCATATTAGGTTTGCCGAGTCCGTCTATTAAACCCGACAACGGAGACGGTACAATCCCATTACCAAAGTTTTCTAAGTCTTTATTTTCTGGATCGGCAAACACAAGCGGTAAATCGGGATTAAGAAGTACCTGCTCAGGCAACAAGCCACCAGGTAGCAAGCTATTTAATAATCCAGACATCTGTTTACGCAGATCAGGATCATTCCGAACTAATGGCATAAGGCCATCTCCCAACAATTTACCTACGCTGGTCTTTTCAATAGCTTTAGCCACCAAACGATCGATGAAATCTCGGTATTGGCCGGAGTTAATGGACAAACCACCCAACCTCATTGGAATCGAATCCACAGTCACAACACGAGTTGGCGTTTCAAATGCGGTAACAACTGTCTGCCTAGCCAATTCACCTTCAACCTGAGTAACTAACACGATTCGATCACCAATAGCTGGGTTGGTAACAAAATCAAGAAACTTGATCGCATACCTACCATTCTGATTGGTACTAGCAGATACCTGAGCCAACGGGGATGTCGCAGTAACTATAGCTCCTGAGGCAGGATCTCCATTTCTATCCAGCACTGTACCTTGAATGTTATAACTAGTAGTCCGATTGACTGAGATCTGTCCAGTATCTCCTGCTTTATTTTCCAGATCGACACCACCTAAAACATAACTTGTGGCACCTAGAATAATTGCCGAATCAGCAACGCTAGTTACGTTAACTTCAAACGTGTCTCCAACAGTAAACAGCTTGGTTTCAGCTGTCGTAAACTGGGCCGTATACCCACCTCCTTGACTGTTGGCCTGAACGGCCTGGCCAGAAGCAGTATTCAACACATTAATAACTACAGCAGAATCAGTTTGCAATAATTTCCCATCAGCTTCGACGATCGTACCTGACAGGTTAAATCCACTGAACTGAACATTAGCAACCGCTAATTTATCAACTACCTGCTTAGTACTCAGTCGAATGCCAATATCGGCTGACTCTCCAGTAGAAGCCTGCGACAGAACGAGGCGAATCATATCTCCATTTTCAGCTACGATTCCAACCAGATTCACAAACGCAATCGAATAAGTTCCATCAGACTCAGTACTCACGGTTTGAGTTGTTTCCCTCAAAGTAGCTGAAACCGTTACATCTGAACCAACTGCACTTCCATCTTCAGCTGTAATTTGTCCAGTTATTGTGAGTAGTTCTGTGGTGGCACCAATGTTAGTCTCTATATCAGACTGGGCGGTACCTCCTACGACCTGTACTGTCGACAACGAAAGTTCTTGGTTTCCACGTTGTCCACTCTCATCAGATACGACGAACGAAATTTGGCTCCCTGTCTGCAAGGATGCTTCCAAACTAAGACTATAGGTTCCATTGTTTGTGGTTATTGCATCAGCTGTGACTTCACCTATAGAAGCGACAACTATTAATCCTGACGGAGCAAGAATCTCTCCGCCTTCACGATATACGGTCCCAGAAATCAAGGAGGTCGTATTTCGACCAGGGAAAGGAGTTTTTAATTCGATTGATACCTGACCGTCTAGCGCCTCTTTGGAGGTAATTACATGAGGTTGTGTGTAGGTAGATTGATCCACATCGACGACACTGACTTCGATTTGATTATCTGTTTCAGCCACAACACTTAATGGATCAAAGAAAGTAGCAGCAAATCCACCACCAGACTCTGTCATCACTTTAGTGCTAATGCCTGTCGAGGTGTTTTTGACAGAAACTTCAAGGCCAGCTCCAGCTAATGTAACTCCATCCTCTAGGATAACTGATCCACTGACTGCTAAGACGTTGGTAGTTTGTTTCAAATTAGTAGCGACATCAATACTCAACTGACCTGCTACTACTTGCTCTATTGTTAACCTTTCACTTTCGGAACCGCGATCTTCACTACCATCATTTATGGTTACGGTAACTTTTGACTTGGTTTTTGCGATAGAAACAGTTCCATCTCCCAAGCTAACACTATATGAACCAGTACTGTCAGTTGTAGCAGTGCCTGTTGTATCATCAACAGAAATAGATACAGACAAACCGGATTGGGCTTTAACTTCCCCACCAACTAAGTAGACCTGACCAGATACAACTAAGCTGCTAGTCCTGGCTGGCAAATCAGTTGACAAATCAACAGTTGCCTGCCCTGAATTCACTTCAGCAGTAGTCAAAGTATGTGCGAGTTGGAAGGTCTCTTCCATAGCATCCGTAGCAGTAATATTTAGAATGTCGCCAGATTCAGCCACAATTTTCAGAGGGTCAAAGAAAGTCGTACTGTAGCCACCACTTGCATCTGAATCGACATTAGTTGATTGTGCAATCCCGGTATTTTCGATCGAAACTTTAATGCCTGACGGAGCAGCTACCTGACCATTTTCCAAGGTAACCATACCAGTAATAGCCAAAACCTTAGTCGCGGCCTTCAGATCGGTAGTTACATCAATCGTAGCCCTTTTGGCTTTAATTTCTGCTGTTTTTAGATTGGAGGTTTGTACGCCAACGACTTTGGCTTCTGCTAAATCAACAGCCGTGACTTCAACTTTGACTTCATCCCCAGTTTTGGCTAGGATTCCTTGTCCTAAAACGTCTACAAAAGTAACCTGATAGCCAGCTCCCGTTTCGGTAGCCGTTTTTTGTTGCTGATCATTAATATTGACCAGAATTTGCAAACCACTACGCGCTGGGGTCGCACCATCTTCTAAGAAGACTGTACCATCAATAACAAAGATTCGGCTCTCAACTGCCAGTAGATCAGTAGTAACATTCAGGGGATCAACTTTTCCGGCTTCAACATCGACGGTAGCTAAGGTCTGAGTGGTCTCAAAAGTTTGCCCGTCTAAATTAGTTATTGTAATCGAGAGTACATCATCTGTTTCGACAACGGCCGCCAATGGGTCTAGCAAAGTTATAGAATACGCACCATTCTCGTCTGTTTTACCAGCCTCACTCTTACCACGAACAGAATTATTGATCGAAACAGTTAATCCATCGCCGACAGCAGTCAGGCCATCTTCCAAGAATACGGTACCTGCTAGGGCCAACACATTGGACCGTGCACCGATGTCTGTAGTAACGTCTTGCCCGGTTATAGTTGCTGTAACCTCACTAGCATCTAGGTACTTTTCTTCCAAAACAAAAGCTGCAATCTGCCCACGAACTTGCCCAACCTCATCAACGACCGACACCGATACTAGGTCACCCGTTTGAGCTACGATTCCAACAGGGTTAAAATCTGTTACACTGTATGTTCCATTCGGTTCAGAAGTTGTGGATAATTCTTTGTCTCCTATTTTGACATTAATACTTAATCCACCAATTGGTGAAGTTCCACCTTTTTTATATGTGGTACCACTCACGACTACCATTGACACCTGTTTGGGAGGGATTGGTGTCAGGTTAATCTTGAGTTGTCCACTAACGTCGCTATCAGCGACAGTGACGGTCGCAGTTTCTATTCCTTCTGACTCTATTACCGCAGCCGTATAGTTCAGATTATAGGTTCCAAAAATAGCAGTTTCAGTGGCATCACTAAATTGACCACCACCATCACCAGCCACCGACAGATTCAGTCCTCCGACACCATTACCAACCGCATCAGTGACAACGGCGGTGATTTGACCGGTACCTTGGCTAGAAATCGTGTCAGGACTAATCGACAAGTCAATTTTAGCTGCGGGACCAGCATTAATGGTTAGTTCAACAGCTTCGGAGGATGCACCGGCCGCTTTGGCCACCAGAGAAATCTTTCCAACGGACTGTGGTAAAGTGAAAGTGCCTTTGTACTCACCGGCCACATCGGTTTCAACTATCGAGCCAGTCAATTGGCCGATATCATTACCATTGTCATTCCGACTAGATTCAATGGTAACCGTCTCACCACTTAGTGGTTGTCCTCTAACCACCGTCACTTTGACAGGCAAAGTCAGGCCTTCACTAGCAGTAAAAGAAGTGGAGTTGGGAATTAAAGTGACAACAGTTGGAACTTCTTTCAGAATCAGAGTCTCAGAAACTTCCTGATCTAATTTAGTTGATTTAATCGAAACTGAAACAGGCTTTGTTCCATCAACGGCTATGAATGGAGCCGTGTAAACTGCACTGTAAGTACCATCACCGTTATTGGCCACATCACCAATCTGCCCTTCGGCTACAGATAGACTAACAGTATCATCGATAACCAGCTCACCTTCGTCTTGGATGGTGACTGTAATTGAACTCGTTGCTTGACCATCTGCTAAAACTTCAGCTGGACTAAAAGCGGTTGTAATACCCGACAACATAACTACCACACTGGTTTCGAAATTTTCAACATCCGATGCAGTTACAGTATAGGTTTTTTTCCCTTTTATCTTGCCTGATGCGACCTCAGTTATGGTGATAACAAGTTGATCACCAACTTTAGTTCTGTTGGGACCAAATATGTCTAAGAAACTAACGGTAAAAGTCCCATCAGCCCGAGTATCGGCTTTGGGTTCAGTCAGCCAACCAGACTTGACACGTTGGTTTTCCGTCACCACTGAATAACCAGCTCCAGCAACAGTACCATCTACATTCTGAACTGTACCGTTGAGTGTAAAAGAGTCGGTTTCTTGCGCCTGTAGTACCTGTGGAAGCAGCGCAGAAATCAACGTAATTATAAAAAGAAAACAAAACCATTTTTGTTTTCGCATCCATCTCCCTCCCAAAAAGGAAAAACGACCGTCATTGACTTTGATATCGTTTTGATGTGTGTGGTCAATCATTGAGCACCAAGACTAAGTGAAATTTGTGAATTGTAAACTTTAGCAGATAAGTTAAGTACGAATACGAAAAAGACTCGGCCATTGTAGCACACGAGACCAAAACTGCGCAAGCGATTTATCGAATCTATAAACCTTAGACGATACAATCTGAACCAAAAAAAAAAGCTGTTAAGCACCAATACAGGTGCTTAACAGCTCTGAATTTCTATTAGTAATTACTGATTATTTCAGAATCAACATCTTACGAGTACTGACATAATCACCCGCTTCCAGTGTGTAGAAATAAACACCACTGGCTACCATTTCACCAGATGCATTTCGACCATCCCAGTAAATGGCTCGGTCTTTTGTCTCGTAGACTGCGGCTGTTTTGAAGCCAATGTCAATCTGACGCACCATGTTACCAGAAGAATTATAGATGGTCAGTTGAACATCACTGTCAACGGCTAACCTGAATGGTACCCAAGTCTCCGGGTTAAACGGGTTAGGATAGTTGGCCAACAGTGCGGTTTCAGCTGGAATCTCGTAAGTTACCAATTCCGGTAAACTCAGCAAACTCGACGTAACATCAGTTTGACTGACGGTATGGCGTTGGGTTTCAACCCCATACTGCTGATTACCGGTTTCAACGCTGATCTCCAGAACATCGCCCACACTAGCTACTTTGGCTGAAACAGCATCGACGAGAGTCAGTTTAAACTGATTATCGATTACTGACCCAGTATGGATAGTACCGGTGTTGACGTTCTTCAAGCTGATTTTAAACTGATCAGTTTCAACTGGTAGACCGTTGCTATTCAAACTGCCTTGGATCGCCATGACTGGAGTCTGACTATAGACTTCAAACCCAACGGCTGACATGGCAGCGGCAGTAGCTACAGCCGAGACATTATCCCAAGCATCACCACTAACAGCAACTGTCGCATCTTCTTTACCGACAATGATGAAGGACTGACCTCCAGTGATGGCCACATCACTGTCTTGTCCTTTATCTAAGGATGTCAGAACTTTGAAAGTACCTTCCTGTGAAACAATGGCACTGGTAGCTGATACACCTTCTAAGGAGAGTAATTCGCCTACAGTGGCGATACGACTATCCTTAACCGGTACACCAACCAAGTTCTTACCTTTCTTCAAGGTCATTGAACTGGCACCTGCGGTTCCCAAAGCGTTACCCTTCAAGTTAACAGTTACAGCATCGGTGGCAGCGGTTCTAACCGTGATGATACCCAGATCATCAGTAATCGCTACGTCGCTAGCCGAACCTTTGTTATTAGCACCCAAGTAACTTCTCCAGGACCCAGCCTCTGTATCGTAGGTGATCAAGAAGGCCTTGTCATCACCGATAGCATCATACAGATCAGCAATAGTAGCGATTGTTTTCTTCTCGCCATTGACTTCAGTAACACTTAAAGGTACGTGGATCAGACCAATACCCTTAGGAATCACCAGATCAAAGGCAGAGTAGGTAGTTAGAGCAATCTCTACCTCAGTCGTACTGCTATTACCAGCTAGATCAGTCGCAGTAACAACAATCTTCTTGTCGCCACTTTCAGCTGTCGTATCACTACTGATAGTAATGTCGGCGCTATAAGTCCCCGCGGTGGCACTTTCAGCAACTGCTACTGCAGCGGCTTGAGTGGTATCCAGTGCAGAAACATCGGCTGTTACCGTAGCTCCGGCTTCAGCTTCGACGGTTAAAGTCAAAGATTCGCCGTTTCTTAGGCTAGTTTTGTCTGATACAGCTGATGCAATGGATGGAGCGGTGTTGTCTACCACCACGGATCCAGCCTTACTCTCACTACCAGCACCGATCGTAACCGTAACATCGTAACTTCCATCAGCGATACCACTGAAGTCAGTCTCAGTAACTCCGGTGTAAGTACCTGCTTCGGTGGTGGACTCAGTCATGGTTACTCCAGTAGCTACATCACCGCTAATGCTGAAGGTAGCAGCAGCCGCTGGTTTACCAGTAGCTGTTACAGTGATAGCATTACCAGCTTTGACTGGACTTCCACTGACACTGACAGTAGATACTGTATTGTTGAAGGTCAATGATCCAGTACCAGAGGTAAGACCAGTTGCACTAGCTGTTACTGTTACACTACCAATTGCTGCACCTGTTAGTACAGCCGAACCGGCGGTAACTCCACTGGCCAAGTTAATCGTGGCTGGAGTAATTGTTCCGGTTTCTCCATCAGCTAGAGCCAAGCTAATAGCTACGCCACTTACGGTAGTAGCTACGACACCAGCTGAATCTTGTGTTTCGACTGTAAGTGTAACTTCGTCTCCGACATAATTGCTTTCCTTAGCTGTTAAGACCAGCTTGGAAGCTACGTCGGTGATGGTTGCAGCTTGAGTAGCAGTTCCAATGCTACTGGTTGCAGTCAAAGTAGCTGTACCACTACCAGCCGCATCTTTGTAATAGACGCTTCCAGTAGTAGATCCTTGAGCAACAGTAACGGCATTCTGACTAGCACCATCTTTGGTCAGTGAGAATACGCCCGTTTCTGAACTTGAGGTAAAGGTTACAACCAGATCATTGGACGGCGAAGCTGGTCCACCATCATCATTTCTGGTTTCAATTACGATTTCCGTTGAACTGACACCTTGTAACATGCTGACCGGATTGCTCTTGAAGGCAATTTGGCTAGCAGCAGGTGTAGTCGGAACAATAAGTACGTTATCACTTGTCTCGCCATCTTTATCCAAATCTGATGGATCAGTTAGTTCAATGAACTGAGCTGCTGGTCCACCTTGGAAGAGGGCTTTAAACTCGTTGTCCTTCTTGGCCGCTGGCGCTGTCAACTCATAAGTAACAGTGAAAGAGGTGTCTGCAGAAATCTGCGGGATGGACACTGACACTGTTCTTCCATCAGTTGAGCGGACGGCGGAATTAATCCGGTCTTGAGTCGGATTATTCGGATCAAACGCTGTTTGGTCAAGTGATTTGGTTTTTAAGTTAGTCGATACACCCCAATCTTCCGGTATGCTGATACGCAATGAACCATTCTGAATTTCACCAATTGATGTATAAGTGAAAGCCATTTCAGTGGTTGCACCTTGGATCACAGTGGTCGGACTCACGGAGATGATTCCTGTACCACTAGCAGCATAGCCAACAGTAACTTTAGCAGGTGAGGTAGATAACTCCGTTAAAACACCGTCAGCACCAGATTTGGATTTGACTACGAATCCGGCTTCACCAGCGGTTTTCTGAGCAGTACTACCATCGTAGGTTACTTTTACACTCGCACCTGCAGTTAAAGTCAAATCACTAACCGTAATTACTGCACCGTCTGTACTGACAGTACCTTTATCTGCACTGATAGTTGTTTGACCGGGTGCAGTAAAGGCTGCTGGTACATCAATAGTAATACCACCCTTATCCATCGGGCCGACAGTTGTATAAGTCAGCACAATTGGTCCAGCAGGGCTACCTGCGGTAAGCGTACCGGAAGCGATGCTAACACTACCTGAGCCATCGGCTGCGCCCTTAACCGTAATAGTTGGTTGTACGCTTAGTGGTAACAGATCATCGGCTACGTTAGTATTCGCAAAAGAAGCACTAACCGACGAGACCTGTAGCTGGTTCGGTGCTGTTGAAGTGTAATTGATCTGTACCGATTTGCTATCGCTAATATAAACGAGAGGCAGATCTAGATAACTACCATCACTAGCATAAGTTGGAGTTGAGAAACGAGTCGTTGCACTACCTGAAGGCTTCACTACACTGATTGTAGTGGCAGAGAAATCTGCCCAACCAGTGCCAGTTGGCTTGAAGACACGCAACATAGACTGATAACTAGTTCCAACAGCCGTATACAGCAATTGAACGGCTTGGTTCTCACCAGCACTAATATCACCTGAAGGGATTGTCAATCCACCAGAACCGTGCGGTGCGTCAGTAACTTGCACTGGCATATTACTGATCGAAGCTCTACTAAAGACATCACCTTCTACACCACCGCTAGATTCAAAGTAGAATGAAGCAAACCCTGGTGCGGCCTGAGCTTGTACACCAGCATCGGCGCCACCTGAACCATAAACTACAGTTACAGATGCTGCTGGAGCTAAGGTGGTTAATGGAACTTTAACGTAGTTAAGTGTACCAACACCTTCTTCGCCAGCCTTCTTTCCAGCGCTATCGGTAATCTCTAAGTTACCAATTGATCCGGTTGAATAAGCAGTCGTGTAACCGGCTACATTTGGATCTGTGGTTTGTGGCAAGGTGAAATCGTTCGGGATTTGGAGCCTGACTGCACCACCATCCATAGTACCCTTAGCTGTAAATTTGAATTGCAGCACATTGGACTTACTTCTGGACGGTAATGGATTAGTTCCGACTCTTTCAGCTGTTCCTTCTCCTGAAACGATGTTCTGTACAGTCGCTGTCAGTCCAGGTAGTACAGAGCCAAAAACTTTGTCTACGTTGGACTTAGACACTGCAGGAATACTTACCGACCCGGCAGTCGCCTGTACTTTCCCGCTATAAGTGAAGATTAGTTTATCACCACGTACTGCACCGGCGGGAACGTCGAAAACAATATCACTACCATTATCGACGAAAGTTCCTACCACTTCGGTTTCGTTCGCCCCATTGACTGGGTCAAAGGTAGCCTTACCAGCAGTTGCTGTTGTAACCGTACCTACAACTTTAGAAGAAACACGCCAAGTTGTCGTAGCAGGATCACCTGATACAGCCTTTGGCACATCCCATCCAGCAGGAATAGTAACTTTCAATTGTCCTGCAGCCATAGTTTCAGCTAACTCAAAGGTAACGTCAGTTGTCAAAGTACCAGTTGCACGTACCGTAGTCTGGGACAAGGTAATATAACCGGTACCGGTACCATCACCACTAACATAGACATTCAGAGGTGAATCTTTGACCGAAGTCAAAGTACCATCTTTCTTCTTTGAAAGAATGTCAAATTTGTAGCTGGTACCTGGAGCTGCCGGAGCTTTCAATTGAGCATTACCATATTCAAAGATGATGGTTTCGCCTTGAGTCAGTGATTGTCCAGTTTTTACTGTAACCAAAATTTGGTTTCCATCCAAACTAGTTTTAGCTGTTACATCCACGTCCCCAGCACCTGTTCCACCGACAGCTACATAACCAGCTTCATCAGCCGCCTTGGTACCATCGTTGTCAACATCTTCATCAGCATCTGTATGTGGGTTAGGCCATGCTGAATCAACATTAAGTGCTATTTGTGCACCTTCAGCCATTTCAGCTTGAGCAGTATAAACAAACTTCAGATTGCCTGGTGCGCCACCTGCGTTGATCAAGTAACTGGTATGGCTACTTGCTCCTAACGAAGCAACACCTGATCCATCTGTAGCTGGGGCTACCGTTACTTTATCTGAATCGGCAGTTAGAGGAGCTAATGGACCTCTCCACTTGGTTGCACCAGCTTCGATTGCACCTTCTTTTGGATATACCCAGACTCTGAAACCTTGTGGGTTTGAATTATGCTGTACACTAGTACTTTGTGGTGGAGCAACAACATCTTGGAATTCGACTGTGATCGATTGGCCCGGTTCTAGGGTAACCATTTCAATTTGAACATAGTCATTTAATGCTCCACTTCTTACTGGTGTAACGGCAATGCCATCCTTATTATCATCCTTCATGGCAGCGCCACCGGTTAAGGTAACCTTAACTTTGCTTTCATCAATTTTGTTGTTAGCTTCAGGGAAGGTCCAACCAGTCGCATTTCCACCAACAGTTTTCTGCGGCACTGAAACTTCAACTACTGTAAGCTGACCATCATTATTACCACCCGCTAAGCTACCCACTGTTTTACTCAGGGAAGCATATGGTGAGTAAGTTACTGTATAAGTATTAGTTGATCCCGCAGGAACTGATGTCGGCGATACGGTGATGTTACCAGATGATTTCCCGGCTCCATCTTCCAAGCCAACACCATTCAGGATATCAAGTTTCATGCTCTGTGCTTGCAACGAGCTCACAGCTACGAAATCACCCTGCCCGTAGGCGGAGCGAGTTTCGATCCCAAATACCGCAGCATTAGCACCCATAGCTCGTGTTACTGGAGCTACAGCAGCTTTATAACGTAGTGCTAGGACCCCACCAGCTACCAGACGATTCACCTTGAACGAAACTGTTTGACCAGAAACGATTGGTAAACCAATACTGGCTGGCAAGTCTTTATCACTATCGTTCTTACGTGCGCCATACTCAACATCGTAGACGGCTCGCGGAATATCCAAACCAGCCACTCGGCCATTACCAGCGGCTCCTTTGATTCCATCGTCTTCATAGTTGATAGCACCAACACCTTCCCTATGATCTGCAAACGGTCGACCATTGGTGTCTAAAACTGGGAATAAGTGATTCCAGTTGTACAAAGTTGGCCCATTAGCCGCCACAGGCAGCACGCCTTCGTAGCCTGCCGTGTTGCCATTAACTGCAGCTTTAATTTCCGTGCCATCCCAGGTGCCGTCATTATCAATATCACCGTCCCGATCCAGATAGAACAGGTCGACATATCCTGCAGCTGAGCTATCACCCACCTGAGGTGCGGTGAAGCCATTTGGTATGGTGAAACGGATTTCGCCATCAGTTATAGTGCCGCAAGATGTGTACTTCAACATAGCATCGAACTTGCTACCGGCATGAATCTGCTGACGATCGCCATCAATTGTAATGACTGTAGCGTTTCCTAACCCTTTATAGTCCTTGTCACCGGCTACAGCTGCTACAATCTTTCCATCAGCGTTGTATTCAGCTTTGGAAACACCATTGTGAGTTTTATCTATCACTGGCATATTGCTGTTGGCATCAACATACATCTCAGCTGCGCCAGCACCTGAGGATTGATCACCCAGCTCGATGGAGAAAGTTTTCAGTTTATCCCCTCCATCCAGAGCCGTTCCGGCGGCATTTCCTTGACCGACCACAAAGTCTCTGACAGTTATGGCCGCACCACTACCATCACCGTTAACATCTCCATAAGTCATAGGTGCTGTGATTTTATTATCACCGTAGCCATAATAAATATCAATTGTCTCACCTGGCTTAACAGTTTTGATGTCTGCAGTAGTAATCGGAATGATAATGTCCTGATAGCTGCTAAGGCCATTACCGCCTAAACCAACTGCAGCTATACTGGCTTTTACTGCATCAATCCGCTTGCTACCACTAACACTAAAGTTAGCAGCGTCATTTGGAACTCGTGACCACTTGTTGACAGGCAGGCGCAAGACCAAGTTAGTATTTACATTGTTGTACTTAGCCGAAATTTCCACCTTTGGTGTGTAGGTAAAGTGGAAAATCATGTTTGGCTCACAAGCTAGTGCTTTTCGGAAGTCAACTGCATCAGTATCAGTTCCAGCTCCATCCAAAACACCAGCTAAGGCGATGTCCGCGTTCAAAACGCTACCACCAGAAACATTGACTCGAACTTGACCGGCCGTTACATACTGGTTAGTTGTTTCGTTGTAAACACGGTTTTTCTCTACGGTTAATGCAGTGTGTCCAAGCGAGGATGGACCAGACTGGGACCAGAACTGGAAGGCATAAATCTCTCCAGTCATGACGTCATCTTCTAGTTCATCATCAATGAAGTTGCCACCAGCATCTGCTGTTAATTCTACGTCAGGCGTATTAGTTATAGTATTGGCACCATTAATGGTCGTAACATTAAAGGTGGCCAAATTAACGTTTACCTCTGCCGTTTTCTTACCTTCGTAGTTAGTACCTCTGTCGTAATACCCAATCAGGTTAGGTGCTTTACCGTGATACTTAACTTGTAAGAAGTGCTGATTCCCGATCATGTGTCGTAATTTGATCTTGACCAGATTACCACTAATAGTAATATCATCGGCCGATATAGGGATATCTGTTTTATCAGACAACCCTATCGCGGTCAATTCAGCTTCAGTATCATGGACGGCTGCATCGACTACTGTAACATTGTCATTACCATCTTGGGACAGATAGAGCAAACGGACATCTAGCTGTTTCTTATTGTTAAAGCCAGGCACATTAGCCTGATTGCTTTGCAAACCGCCAAATGCAGAAAGGTTGCCTGCATCTAGTGCAGCGTCTGCTTCAGCCACTGTTGGGGCTGAGAAACCAGACGGTACCAGCATTTGCAATTCACCATCTTTGATGAAGGTACCCTTCTCAATACCATAGTAGAAATACATAGTTTTGGATTCACCAACCGCGTATTCTACCCTGTCTGCTATCTGGTCAGCAGCTTCGTTGTCTTGGAATCGAGGAGTTATTAAGTCTGCTTTCTCTGTTCCTGACACAAATTGGAATTCATCCTTAATCTCGGTCATGTGAGTGACACGTGTAGTTAACTCGTCGTCGACTCGACCAATACCATCTTTGGATGTGATTAAGGAGACTACTGGATGCAATCCACTTTTCAAGGCTGTACCATTACTGTAAGTCTTGAAAATCGAATCTGTAGCTGCCGAACCTGTGAATTTAGTGTTGGCAATATTGACGTACAGAACCTCTCCTGGAGCCAGAAGTGTGCCATCACCGCTCAAAGACGTCCCATTTGCCGACACCCTAATCTGAGCGCCCAAAGTAGTATCGGGGCTAGCATTTTTACTAGCATTTGGAACTGTAATTACAGAATTAAGTAAAGTCGTGTTGGCAGCATTGGTACCGATACTACCAACATTCCCCACCTTGTTTTGATTCATCTTAGCTAGATTAGCCGCATTAGCCGCCGTTTCTTGGGTCAAGTTACCTCGACCAGAAATCGACACGTTGGCTGTAGTACCATTCGACAGACTGACACTCACTATACCTTCGGTTGGAGTTGTTTCTACATCTCCAACTTTATTACCAGTGAAGTCAGGCATAGTCCATTGGGCTGGAACGTCGAACCAAACGTCGCTAATCTCAGTTGTGGCTTCATAAGTCAAAGTCAGGTTATATGTAGCAGCTGTGTTGGTAATGTACTTAGGATTGTAATTCCCAGATTGCATGGAACCGACCTTAGCTACACCCTCTCCAGCTACTGGCTGAACCACGATTGTTAGATCACCATAGTCAAAAGCAGAGTGATAATGAGATTGCTTGTCTTCAAGGAAAGTTAAATCGTTATTACGACCCGCATCACCTCTATTTCCTGCGTTGACAGTAACATCACCGGCTTCAACCACTTCTAACACCGTCAACTTGTTAACGGCATCAACTGCATCGTAGTCAACCCCTTGGCCGAACTTTTTATCAGCGGTATTGACATTCAGATCTGCAGCAGCTTCTCTTGAACCAACAGTGAAGGTGTAAGTCTCGTTAGCATTGGCTGTTGGGATTTTGACATTTTTGATCTGAACCAATATTTTGGGTCGCGTAGCCGCATCAGCACTGTAAGCCAATCGATTGACTTTTAACTGTATCTTTTGACCAAAGACACCCGGCCTTAGCTCACCAGTAGCTGCATCAATAGATGAGGCAAAGGTTGCATCAGCACCATTTAACAAAGTGGCACCCGCTACCAACGGCATTACATACGCGTTTCCGTTAGTGTTGGTTGTTTGTGGTTGCCCCATACTAAATTCAGCTGTCTTATTAGCATCTGAGTCCCTAGCTGGAACAATAATCTCAATCTCTTTGTTAATGATATCAGCTTCAGCCGTAATAGTAACTTGAATGTCTGCGCTACTAGTTCCAGCCGCAATAGTACGACGTTCGTCTATATTCGCCGTTCCAGTATCATCAGTTTTACCCATGATCTCAACCATAGCAGAACCGATACCGTCTTCAGCACCACCCAAATTATAGACTAGGGTGTTAACTGCTACCAACGTCCCACCATTACTAGCATGCTTGATATCAAAATTGGTATCGACTGCCCGACCGGAAGTCGTAGGCTTGAAGTATTGAAACTCAACTTTTTCAGCACTAGAAGCCAGGTAAACCTTCGATACAGTCACCGTGTTAGTGGCAATTTTAATGTCTGTCAGGCCTATGTCGTAATTAGTCGATACCGTATTGTACTTTTTGACTTGAATGTAACCAGCAGTACCAGCGTTAGCAGTCTGTGGAGCAGTCCAGTTTGGTGGCAATACGAACTGAAGCTCACCTTTGCCTTCCTCACCAGCATCTTTTACTCCATCATTATCTGTATCGTCAAAACCGGTTTGACCCACTGGAGAGTAACGAATAATCAAACTGTTTCCAGCTGGAGTCAGCAGAGTTTTAACTTTTGAAGTCAAAGTATCTTTTTCGTCAGCCGTACCACTGTTGCCATCAACGAACTTGGCGACACCTGTACCATCGGCCGCAAAAGTTGTCTCAACAGTAACCTTTCCACCAACCACCTGCACATCGCCGGCACCAGTGTTATCTGCATTCAAGTCGCTACCTTTAGAGTAAACGACCAGCTTATCAGCCGCAGCTGCCTGAGTAGTATCGATAGTGTTGATAACATCTCGGGCCCCACCGGTGTAACGGAAGGTGACCGTGGATGTACCCGCCATAGTTGTAATGGCGAAATACCCCTTATACCAGTTATCACCAACCTTATCGGCATCATCAAAAGTTGGCTGGCCGGCTATGGACACACCACCGGACGAACTGACAACACTGACCGAAATATTTCCGTCCTTATCCTTGACTGGTGTCGGGAAGTTGGTTGGAACTTGGAAAATCAAGCGACCTTTATCCATCCGACCAGCAGCCGTATACACTACGTCATAGTTATTCCCAGTACTACCAGCTGTAACCGTGTACTTGTCGCTATCATCCGCCGCCGGCGTTGACAAGACACCAGACCCATCCTTAGCTTGAGTAACTTTAATTTTGTGAGGACTTCCAGTACCACGAGGTGATTTAATTTCGGTCAAAGCTTCATAATCAACCGAAGCCATGGAAAAAGTGAAAGTAGTCTCATCAATCTTCTCGATCGGGGCAGTAATTACATACTTCACATCGAAAGCCTGTCCCGCTTTCATAAAAGTTAACGGAACCGTAATCTGATGACCGACCCCGGAAATTGCACCTAGCTCAGCTCCACCAGACTTGTTAACCACAGAAACGTTGCCAGTAAAGTTGCCGTCAGCATCTTTGCTATCTGAATCGGCTGTCTGCCAATTAGGATCCAAATTAATCAGCAATGAACCATTCTTGATCTTACCTGCCGCTTCATAGTTAAAGTAAAGAGTAATTGCATCACCAGCATTCACCACTGTTGCCGCCACATCATTACCTCGAGCGGCATCACCGACTTGCTTTTGTACTGTCAAAGTCCCACTACCACTAGCAGCCAAAACTTCAAACGTTGGCTCCTTATTCTCTGAAACCTTTTCATTGGCAGCGCCAGTAACCTTACCAGATGAATTGATACTGACAGGGAAGGACCGGAAACCGGTAGTCTTTGCATCTACAGTTACACCAGACGGACCAGAGGTGTAACCATAATTGACGGTTACAGTCTCATCCTTACGCAGCTTGGATATCTCAATTCCCAAACCATTACCAGAGAACCCGGAATCTGCTTTTGCTCCAAAAACAGCCGTGACAGTACCTGTACTAGAAACGGTCGTGTAACCTGGCTCTCCAGCCTTGTTATCAAAAGCTGAGAAATGTGTACTAGGCAACCCGATCTCCATCCGCCCACCGTCTAGCGTCCCAGCAGCAGTGAAAGTAATAACGAAAGAATTACCTTGACTAATAGCTGTCACCTGACCTGGCGAGGAATCATTAACTGTTAAGGCAAATGAACCCGCCGCATCTCCATTACCAACTCCTGTTGTAGCAATTGTAACGTTGGTCATGTCAGCAATACGGGTCAGTTCTTCCATGAATTTGGGACCTTTAACCTTAACCGCAAACTCATTGTTACCAACAGTCATCGGAGCGATGGCTCCGGAATACTTGAAAACAAAATTATTATTAAAAGTGTCACCTGATACTGGGATAGTTACCGCCTGCCCACTAAAGCTCAGCGCACCTGTATTAGCTTTGGTGTCATCAGTACCATTGGCATTCGCATCAGCGATATCTTCAACCTTAAAATTGTCGGCCGTTGGAGCCGTCCACCCATCCGGAACGATGACTTGTAATTGTCCGCCATTCAAAGTGGAAACCACTTTGGTATAGGTCAATGTTAAATTGACACCAGAAGCACCAGCAGCAACCTTTCTGTCAGGAGCTGCGTCGTTAGCTGCATCATCAACTATGGATGCGGTCCCTGAACCAGCGGCTAATATGTAAAGGTCTGGCCGGTCACTGGCATCCATCGCCACAACGGCACCACCTTTTTTAATCGCGATTCGAAACTCAGGGCGCGGATCTGAGTTGTCAATCCCGATACTGGCGGGTCCATAAGTGAACTTAACCGACGTTGTGTTGGCATCTACGATGAAGGAAACACATTGCTCCAGAGCTGTACCAGGGTTTCCATCGAAGTCATAGGTGTCATTCACTAAAGTGCCACCACCTACCACAGCTGAAATACCTGCGACAATCTGGGTGTAATTATCTGCCGGAGTCCGGACAGGCTGGGCAACATAGATTTGCTGTCCAGCTTCAACATCATCTATTTGAATGACGACATACTGGCCAGTCGAACCCGCTGTGTAATCGTTACTGGCGATCCGGGCAATCGGGGCAGCTGAAGCCAGCCCAGTCACCGAAATGGCCAATAGTAGGCAAAGGGTTCTAAATAGGTTGAATTTTGAAAACAATGAAGCCGCGCTTCTCATGGGTCGGAATCCTCCATTTAAAGGTGTCGATTGCTTTTGATGCGATAAACTTGAGTCTAACTTAAATCCTGACAATTCTGATTCTTGAATAGAAATGTTACTTGCAGAGTCGTTTCTACTTATAGGGTCACAGTCGAGAGAGGTACTATTCATTTATATAAGTCCTTTGCTTTTTTAACATTTACTGATTAATCCAATTTTCTGACATTTCCAGTCAAGAGTCACAAACAAATACCGACATGGCCGAGCGTGATTTGGTCAGACCATGCCCAAACTAAAGACATCGTATAATACAACAAGCTAGAGGTGTTGTCAACCCTCCAACTTAACTTTTTTTACAACTTTTATTTACTGCCTACGAACTGAAAACCAGCTTGATTAACTACATCTTTCATCTGTGAAACTTCCACTTGCTTGGCGGCAAATTTCACTACAGCCCGGTCCTGGCTCAGGTCAACTTTCACACTTCTAACCCCAGCCAAAGACGTCAGAGCCTCTGTAACAGCTTGCACGCAATGCTGACAAGACATGCCTTCGATTTGAAGGGTGATTTTCTGATTACCAAACATTGCTCCTCACTTTACCTTTTAGTTATAGTCATCGGGAGAAATTAAATCAATTCACCTCTAGGACCAACCCATCATAGGCCAATTCAATCCCGTCCGGCAATCTGGCATTGGTTTCATGATGCTCAACCAAATGCATCATATGTGTGAAATAAGTTTGCTTAGCCCGCAGCCGTTGCGAAACGTCGATCGCTTCTGGGATAGTCAAATGGGCTGGATGCTTCGGCTCCCATCGCAGAGCGTCCAAAACCAAGGTTTCGACACCGAACAGCAAATCCATCGACTCATCGGGAATTTGCCCACAATCCGTTACGTAAGCGAAATCACCCAACCGAAAACCGAGGACCTCTGTTTTTCCGTGCATAACCTGGATTGGTTCGATCATCTGACCAAATAACGAGAATGGGCCTCCGACGGATTCAAGTTTTATGTTGGGTAATAGCCCTTTGTAATGACCAGGGCTAAAAATATAATCAAACGCATGCTGCAAGCGAGCAAGCGTAGGGGGATTTCCGTAACATAGGATCGGATCTTCCTGTGTTTTGGAAAAGATCCGTAAATCATCAATTCCATGCATGTGGTCAGCATGCGAGTGAGTAAACAAAACTGCATCCACACGACGTATCCCGTTGGCAATCGCTTGCAAACGAAACTCAGGCGTGGTGTCTACTAAGATGTTATGGTGGTTGACTGTAATTAGTATAGATGGTCGCATCCGTTTATTCTTCGGGTCTTCCGAAAGGCAAACCTCGCAGTCGCAGCCAATCATGGGAACCCCAGTCGAAGTTCCAGTACCCAAAAACGTAATTTTCATGGACAATGGCTAACCCTTTTGGTTTGAACTACTTCGGCTATGAAAAGCCCGCTGGCAGTCGGGGCAAGAGGAAACTGATCCACGTACGACCAAACCACAATCAGGACAAATCCGTTTGGCTTGGTATCTGGCCACCAGAATGACAGCAAAGAAAAGCAGAAAGATTACAAAGATTTCGCCTAGCCCAAGCATGTAAATAACCTTCTCTCTTAGTCAGTCTAAGACTCATCCAGTGCCATTGGTGATCGTAGTTGGCGTAGCGTTTTGAGGTTCCGATCGTGCATTTTGTTCATCTCTGGAGTTTCAATTATCATCGGCCGCCCTTGAAATCTCGGATCATTGACCAGCAGTTCAAAGGCTGTTAGTCCAATATTACCCTGACCAATATGATCATGCCGGTCAACACGGCTGCCAAATCCGGATTTAGCATCGTTCAAATGGAAGGCTTTGATTTGGCTGAGCCCGACGATTTGGTCGAACTGATTAAATGTCCGATAATAATCTTCTTCGGTTCGAAGATCATAACCTGCAGCAAAGACGTGACAGGTGTCGAAACATACGCCCAGACGATCAGGTTGACTCGACTGACTGATGATTTGTTGCAAGTGTTCAAACCGATAACCCAGATTACGGCCTTGGCCGGCTGTAGTCTCCAGTAGCACTGTTGCCGATCGGCTCTCATCTAATATTTGGTTCAAACTTTGGCTCAAAACTCCTAGCCCCTCTGGTTCACCTGCACCTAAATGGGAACCTAGGTGGGTAACAAAGTACTCCAATCCTAATTGCTCAACCAAACCTAGTTGCCAGGCAAAGGCTTGGATCGATTTGTCTCGTGTTTCAGCTTTCGGTGAAGCTAAGTTGGTCAAATGAATGTCGTGAACAATTACTTGTTGGATATTAGTTTGCTTGTGAATTTTACGAAATGATTCAACCTGCTCTGAGCTAAGTGCGGAGCCTGACCATCGGTTTGGGTTTGTAACGAAAATCTGGATCGCGTCGCAGCCAAGTTTGTGACCGTTAGAAAAAGCCTTATGCAAACCGCCAGCAACTGAAACATGTGCTCCTAACAATCTCTTATTCCCCTACTCGATCTCAGGTAGAGCAAGGATAGCATACTGGTCAAAAAGGTGTCAATCACAGTACACCGGACAAAGTGCTTGTTGCACTGTACCACTGGATTAATGTATCATATCTTCGCTTTGTGGCCGGTTTTGTTCAATCACATAAGATTTGAAATTGGGGTACAAAAATGGAAGCTTTGAGGTTTAGGTTCTTCGATGTTTTTCGGTCGGCACGATATGCTTTTAGCCTTAAGAAAATATCCAACCATTTTATTGGTCTATTGATCGCTTATTTGGCACACGAAATCTTGGTTTATCTTAGCTTGTTAGTAGTCGACGTGGATCTGGTTAGTGGCTTTTGGTCCAGTTACGGGTTAAGGCCTGTATTTCCATCAGAAATGGGAGACTTGCCGAGCATAACTCAGTTTGCGATTAGCCTGAGTGTGCTAGTTCTGTTCATCTGTTTCTTTGTAACCAGTACAATGGTATCCAAAATCACTTTGGAGCAGCTGAAGAATAACCCGTTTTATAGTATCGGTGAGGCTAAGTCCTTTGTTGAAAAACGCTGGCTGTCTGTCTTCGGTACCATGATTGGCATTTTGGTAATTTTTCTAGTGATGCTGGCTCCTCCAGTACTCATTGGTTTACTAGGCCGAGTCCCCTTCATCGGCCAATATACAACCATGTTTTCTTCATTCCTATTACCAATCGCCTTTGTCGTCGGACTGCTAGCCATTTATCAAATTTTAGCTTTATTTGCTAGCCTTTTATTTGCCCCTTCTGTAGTAGCTGTTGCCGATTCCGATAGTTTTGAAACGATCTATCAACTGTATTCGATGATTTGGAATCGTCCATGGCATTTGATCTTGTATAGCGATTTATTGTTGTTGGTTAAAGTCATTAGTGTTCCAATCTGGGCGGGGTTTTGTCTAGTTGGGTCAACTATCATTTTGCTACCTATTCGCCTTTTACTTCCTGTAGATATGGCCCAGGTTATGGGGCAAGCGGATGTAATAAGTGGGGGGCTAGTTTCTATCATTGCTAATCTTGGTCTAAATGCCAATTGGGAGTATGTCTTCGAAACCAGTGATATCGAATCGCTTCCGCTGCGAGTTGCCGGCACCTTGATGGGTTTAACTGCGATGTTCATTTTGGGGTTGGTTATCTCTTACTTGTTCTCGATAGCTTCAGTAGGAAACACAATCATTTATACAGTCTTGCGATACCAAATCCATGATGAAAATATGCTAGAAACAGAAGAGCAACAACCAGTAGAGACACAAGATCATGATTTATCAGACGAAGCGATGCCTGCTAGTGATAGACTATCAGAACAGGAAGAAGCTAACGATAAGGGCGTTGAGGATCACCACCAACCAATTACTAGCTCAATACCAACCAAAAGTGAAGAAGAGTAAACTGAGAAATGCTACAGAATTTTCTGACCAAAGTATTTGGTAAAAAAGAAGATCGGGATGCCAAACAATTTGTACCGCAGGTGGATGAAATCAACCGATTGGAAACAAAGATTAATCAATTGACCGATGAGCAATTAAAAGCCAAAACACCCGAGTTTCGTGAGCAACTGGCCAACGGAGCTACACTGGACGACATACTACCGGAAGCCTTCGCTGTAGTTAGAGAAACCGCCCAGCGAACTTTGGGGCAAAGGCACTACGACGTACAATTGGTTGGTGGGGTAGCTCTGCACCGTGGAACAATTGCTGAAATGAAAACGGGTGAAGGAAAAACTCTTACCTCCACACTTCCTATCTATCTCAATGCTTTATCTGGTGATGGGGTACATGTTGCCACTGTCAATGACTACTTGGCACGAAGGGATGCTGAATGGATGGGACAAATCTATCGTTTTCACGGTTTAACTGTTGGGCTTACTTTACACGATTTACCCAGATCAAGCAAAAAGCCTGGATACCAATCAGATATAACCTACGGTGTACACAGTGAATTTGGTTTCGATTACCTCTGGGATAATAAAGCCCAACATGAAGAAGAAAAGGTGCAAAGATCGCATAACTTTGCCATCTTGGATGAAGTTGATAGTATCCTGGTAGATGAGGCCCGAACACCGTTAATTATTGCTGAGCCTTCAGGAGAGCCTGTTCAACTCTACAGGAAAGTAAGACAGGTCATTCAACGGCTTAAGCCAGGCTTGGATTACGAAGTCGATGAGAAGGGTACACAAAGAGGCCACGTGGCTCTGACCGACCCAGGGATTGATGCAGTACAACAACAATTCGGTCTGGACAATATGTATAATCCGGACAACATGGACTTGGTACATCACGTCAATCAAGCTTTGGTTGCTGAAGCCCTCTACAAGAGGGACGTAGATTACGTAATCAAGGATGGTGAAGTTGTTATTATTGATTCTTTCACCGGTCGACTAAAGCCCGGTCAACGCTATAGTGAAGGATTGCATCAGGCTCTCGAAGCTAAAGAAAGAGTCAAAATTGTCGAAGAGACTCAGACCGGTGCCACTATTTCTTATCAGTATTATTTCCGGAAATATAAGAAACTGGCTGGAATGACCGGTACAGCGGCCACTGAAGCAAATGAATTTGCCCAAATATATAATCTGGATGTGATTGTAGTACCAACCAATAAACCCATAATTCGTCAGGATCTAGCTGACCAGATTTATCTTTCTGAAGATCATAAGTACCAAGCAGTTATTAGTGATATTATCGCCAAGAGAGATAAAGGGCGTCCGGTATTGGTGGGTACTGTCACGGTAGAAAACTCAGAAAAACTGAGTGCTATGCTGAAAAGCCGAAAGGTGAAAATACCTCACCAAGTTCTTAATGCTAAAGAACACGCCCGTGAAGCCGAAATCATTGCACAAGCCGGAATTCCAGGAGCAGTTACTATTGCTACCAATATGGCTGGCCGTGGAGTCGATATTTTGCTTGGAGGTAATCCCGATCTCTTTCGCCAAGACATTCTTCGCCGAAACAATAAAACTGACGTTTCAGATGATTCGGATGAGTGGAAATTAGCAGATCAAGAGGCTATTCAGCAATGTGAAGCTAACAAACAAAAAGTTTTGGCTTCCGGTGGTCTTCATATCATCGGTACTGAAAGACACGAGTCTAGACGGATCGATAACCAGTTGCGAGGCCGTTCAGGTCGACAAGGCGATCCCGGTTCATCCAGATTTTATCTGTCCCTTGAAGATGATCTCATGCGTAAGTTTGGACACGATCGAATGCAGGGAATGATGGAAAAACTCAACCAAGACGAAATAGTGCCAATTGAGCATCCATGGATTACCAAAGCTATTGGTAAGGCACAGAAGCGGGTTGAAGATCGGAATTTCGAGTTCCGAAAAAATGTACTGAAATTCGACGATGTTATGGATACTCAACGTGAGACCATATACGGCTTGAGAAATCAAATTTTGTCTGGTGAAAACCTGAAAGAACAGATTTGGGTTTGGCTAGATAATTTATTATCCGCACAGATTGATGATTATCTAATACCATCAAAAGGTCCAGAAGCTAAAGAGCCGAGTCCGGATGGCTTCATGAATTGGTTGCAGCGAACTTTTGCTTTGTCGGAACAGCATCTAGAACAAATTGATGTAGAACAGATTGACGATCTTCAGCCAAAGATTGTTTCCATATTGGACGAGGTCTATCAAACTAAAGAATCAGAGATGACAACCGAGGTTGCTCGAGAGTTAGAACGACTGATTACCTTGGATCGAATCGACAGTTATTGGAAAGATCACCTCTATAATATAGACTACCTCAAGGAAGGCATATATCTCCGAGGATATGGTGGGAAGGACCCAATAGTAGTTTTCAAGAATGAAGCCTTCGATGTCTTCGATATCATGCAAGAGCGAATTAAAGATGATGTTTGTGAATATGTATTCAAAGCACGTATTAGTGAACAGCCGAGACCACAGCAAAAGCCAAAGCGGTCGGGTGTAGCTGGCGTCGGTCGTTTACCACAAGTTGGTGCTGGTTCGGAACAACAACGACTCCCCAAAGTGGGTCGTAATGATCCTTGTCCATGTGGTAGTGGGAAAAAATATAAAAGGTGTTGCGGTTAGGCTATATGCCAATCAAAGACGAATTGATGAAAATTTTGTGTTGTCCGGTATCAAAAAAAACGGTTCGAGTAATGACTGTAAACGAATTAGAACAGGTTAACTCTCACATTACTGCTTCCTCTTGTATACCAATTGAATTTAAGAGTGTTGGTGGAAAGGTAATTAACCAGAAATTGGAAGAAGGGTTGATCACAATTGATGAAAAAATAATTTATCAGGTTCGAAATAATATTCCCCACATGATTCCTGAGCAGGGCATTCCCGTTCCCATTGACTTTCAGTTTAGTCAACCTGAGGCGATTTGAAAATATCTGGTGAGTGCACGATTAATAGAAGTCGTTGGTGATTCGAAATTACTATGAATATATTGTTTCTGAGTTTGCGGTGTCCATACCCACCCAATCGAGGAGACAGAATTCGAAATTATTACTTTATTAAGCATTTAGCAAAAAAACATCGAGTTACATTAGTTTCATTCGTTGAGTCGATTGACGAAATTGAAATGGCCAAGCCTTTAAATCAGTTATGCCATCAAGTCGAATTCGTTTTATTCAACCGGACGAGGGCACTTGTTAATTCGGCCTCGGGTTTTTTTTCGACAGAACCATTCCAGGTACATTACTGGAGGTCTTTGAAAATGCAGAAAAAAGTCGATGAGCTTTTAGATAGAAACCAATTTGATCTCATCCACGCCCACCTATTTCGAATGGGACAATATGTTAGTAAGTATAACGGAAAATCTAAGGTGCTAGATCTTTGTGACTCTTTGGCTTTGAATCTAAGTCGCAGATACCAGATGGACCGAGGCCCCCACGTGCCAATGCTAAAGTGGGAAGCCGATCGTGTTAAGAAGTACGAGGTTGAAATGATGCGCTCATTTGACTATGGTATGGTTGTTGCTCAATCTGACCGTAATTATCTTATATCAGAGGACTCAAATTTAAAATTAGCCGTTATACCTGTTGGTATTGACCTCGATTACTTTATTCAATCCGAACCAGTGGAAGACGAATCGGTCCCTCACTTACTGTTTACTGGAACAATGAGTTACTTTCCAAATATCGATGCTGCTTGCTATTTTTGCCATCAAATTTTGCCCTTGATTCAGGAAAAGATACCTTCGGTTCACTTTTCAATCGTAGGAAGTAATCCGAAAAAGATTGTTCAAAAATTAGCCAGCCCTAGCGTGACGGTTACTGGAACCGTTCCTGATACTCGCCCTTATTTTAACCAATCTTCAGTCTTCGTTTCTCCTATGCGTTCTGGTTCGGGGTTGCAAGTCAAACACTTGGAAGCAATGGCAACTGGGTTACCAATTGTAACAACGCCTCTGGGTGCTAGTGGACTAGAAGGAACTTGGGGAGAACACCTTTGCGTTGCTGAAACTCCTAAAGATTTTGCCAATCGTACCATCCAGTTAATCCAAAATTCGCATATGAGAAGGAGAATCGGTAAGTCAGGTCAAAATCTTGTCCGTCATAAATACAACTGGCATGTTCTTGGCCAACAATTAGAAAATGTTTACCAACAAACTCATTCGGCCTATATAGGGTAAAAAAACACTAAATGGCACAAAAGAAACATCTTTTTTCTGTTCTACTCGATCTTCTTATTGCCACCATTTCCGTCGGGATAGCTATTTCGATTAGCCTGTCCATAAGTATCTCACAGGAACTGAATAATAGTTTCAGTCTTAGTCTTAACCTTTTTAGTCCCTTGTTAGATATCCTGTTCATCTCAGTTTTAATGGGTGGGACTTATGTTGTTGCCTTAATGACATTTAAGCTATATAACACAATATGGCCTTATGCTGGTATCCGAGAGGTTATGTGGCTAGCATATAGTTGTATTGTGGGTTCAATTGGTGTTGGTCTTCTGACATGGCGAATGCTTAGTCCACCTTCTAATGCTTTTATGATTGCTACTATAAGTGGTGTATTGTGTTTTATCCTACTGGTTAGTGCCAGATATACTACATCTGCAAAAAATGGATGGTGGGGGCAACAAAAGAGACTCCGTTCACAAACCAGATTACTAATAATTGGTACTGGTGAACTTGGGGTTGGTGTACTTCGTCAACTTAAAAAAGAATCAGATAACGGTTACCTGACGGTTGGATTTATCGCTGATGACGCTCAAAAAGTAGGGCAACGAATACATGGTCTCGAAATACTGGGTACCACAGAGGAACTGACCTATGTGATGCGCAAATTTCGGGTAGATGAGGTTGTGATCGCCATGTCATCTGATCAACAAAGTCGAGTCAGAGAAATCATACGCCTCTGTCAGAACAAAAATTGTAGTTTCAAGGTCGTTCCAAGTATCGATGCCATTTTGGCTGATCACATCAGTATTAACCAAATTCGCGAAGTACAAGTTGAAGATCTATTAAATCGGCCCACTGTTGAAATTGACCTTCTTTCCGAGGTCTCACAATATCTATCGGGTAAACGAGTAATGGTTACTGGAGCCGGGGGATCTATTGGGTCGGAATTGTGCAGACAAATCGCCCAATTTCAGCCCGGACAACTGTTGCTCTTCGGTCGCGGTGAAAATAGCCTCTACCACATCCAGAATGAGTTAACCAGTTTCTACGGAAATGATAGTAGTATAAGTTGTGAAACAGTAATTGGCGATATTCGAGATCATTCCAAAGTGTTTCGTATTATTGAAAAGTATCGGCCACAAATCATATTCCATGCAGCAGCTCACAAGCATGTCACCTTTATGGAACTGCACCCAGATGAAGCGGTCAAAAATAATATTTTGGGTACCAAAAACTTAGTGGATGCCGCTATTCACCACCAGGTTGAATCCTTTATCTTAGTCTCCTCAGATAAAGCTGTTAACCCGACTAGTGTGATGGGAGCATCTAAACGAGTAACAGAAAAACTGATTCAGGCTAAAGCACAAGGAAGTTATACTAAATTTGTTGCTGTTCGTTTTGGCAATGTATTTGATAGTAGAGGTAGTGCTTTGCCGCGTTTCCGTCAGCAAATAGCTAAAGGTGGTCCCGTAACAGTTACACACCGCGAAGTAACCCGTTATTTTATGACGATTCCCGAATCTGTATAGTTGTTGATTCAAGCTGGTGCGATGGGAAATGGGGGTGAGGTTTTTATCCTAGATATGGGGGAACCCATCAAGATTCTGGATTTAGTTTGTGATTTGATTCATCTCTCAGGCTTAGAAGTCGATCGTGACATTAAAATTGAGTTCACAGGTTTAGCTCCAGGCGAAAAACTATACGAGGAACTTCTAACCGCCGAAGAGGGCGTTACAGCTACGAAACACCAGAGAATCTTCGTAGCACAGCCCGAAACTATTGACCTACATGGATTATTAGCACAAGTGACAGAATTACGCCAACTAGCAGTCCATCTAGATAACGAAACAATCATTCAGAAACTGCAAGAGATAGTTCCAACTTACCAACCTAACCGTGGTTTTATCAAAACTACGACTTCGCATGAATCTAGTGAAGTAATTACGGCAGATACTGATGTTATTCATCTTACTCACCACACCAGCGAAAGTTTGGATGTCACGCATACTCGATCCGGTACTGAGACGAATTTTTGATCTGACAGTCGCTATCTGTGGCTTAATCTTTCTAGCCCCACTATTTTTTTTCTGTGTGACTGTTACCAAGTTATTATCGACTGGTCCCATATTTTATAAAGCTAGACGTGTTGGTCAAGACGCAACTATTTTTAATATGTATAAATTTCGGACAATGGTTGTCAATGCCGATTCCATTGGTATTGCACTTACTGCTCATCAGGACCCACGTATTACGCCTATCGGTCGCCTACTCAGACGCTGGAAACTAGACGAGCTGCCACAACTGATTAATGTTTTGAGGGGAGAAATGAGTATAATTGGTCCTCGACCAGAAGCACCGGACTATGTCTGTCATTATACGGACTGTCAAAAAAAAGTATTATCAGTTCGGCCGGGAATCACCGGTCCCGCACAGTTTGCTCATCGTGACGAAGAACAAATGCTCAGAGACCAGACAAACCCCGAAGCATTCTACTTAGATCAGATCATGCCACAAAAAATTGCTATCGACCTAAAATACATTCAGGAAAGAACTATTATTACCGACATTTGGTGGCTATTTAAAACAGTTTTTGGTCTTTTAATCCGATTAAAATATTAAAAAGGTTACATATATTATGCAAGCTCTACCAAGAAAAGCAGTTATTCCGGCCGCCGGAATCGGAACACGCCTTCTGCCAGCAACTAAGTCACAACCTAAAGAGATGTTACCTGTTGGGCGTTGTCCTGTCATTCAGTACGTGGTAGAAGAAGTACGAGCTGCAGGTATTAATCAAATCTTGATTATTACCAATCAGCAAAAGCGAGCAATTGAAGACCATTTCGATTATGACCCACATCTACTGGACTCACTGTCTCAGACGGGAAAGTCGACACAAGAGGTTGAAGATATAGGAAAAGACATCGAATTTTTTTATGTTCGACAAGGTGATCCAAAAGGTTTAGCTGATGCCATTGGAAAAGCCGAAGCATTTGTCAATGAAGAACCATTTGTAGTCTGTTTGGGTGATTCAATTATTGAGTCTAATCCAACAGGTGAGATGCTGAAAAAATTAATTGACACCTACCAAGCTGAAAAAGCTGATATTAGCATTCTATTCGAGGAAGTAGACCCTGAGTCTGTGGTCAAATACGGTATTGCTAAACCCAAAAATCAAATTAGTACAATTTTTGAAATTGCCGATTTAATAGAGAAACCAAGTATCGAAGAAGCTCCCAGTAATTTAGCAATCGCAGCTCGTTACGTCTTCTCTCCAGAGATTTTTGAATTTATAAAAAAAACCAAGCCTGGCCGTAATAATGAAATCCAAATCACTGACTCAATTAGGTTAATGTTGCATCAAGGAAAGCGTGGCTTTGGTGTTCGCCTGAGCTCAGACGAAAAACGATACGATATCGGTAACTATAAAAGTTACTTTGAAGCTTTTTTTCGTTTTTCGTTGACAGATGCCGAGTTTGGTGATGAGTTTAGGAAATATGCGAAGTCTCAACTCTAAATAATAACAGGAATTACTCAATGAATCGCCCCGTCAAGCTTACTCTAATTATCATTGTCTTAGTCGTTGCCTTTTTAGTCATATTCGGTCGTTTTTTTGTCAAGGGTGGAGATAGGATAGGAGATAAAGTAGCAATCGTAACGGTTAAAGGAACTATTACCGAATCTGAGAAAATCATTTCACAGATTCATCAGCATCGAGATAATTCAAGTGTTAAGGCTCTAGTTTTACGCATTGATTCTCCGGGCGGAGGTGTTGCACCAGTCCAAGAAATTTTCGGAGAACTTAAAAAACTAGATAAA
>JAYZAL010000099.1:0-8952 GCA_036339735.1 Candidatus Poribacteria bacterium | reverse complement strand
TTCTCAAACTGTTTTATGGTCAATGGATCAGGATATTTTACAAAGACTTAGCAATCGGTTTAGCCAACTAAAGCTACAGGCCGACCAAGAGATGCAATTGGAAGGAATTTCATCCGATCTGATTCAGTATCAACTTTCACTTGATCTACGCTACATAGGGCAGTCATACGAATTGAATGTGCCATTTGAAACCGAATTTGACACTCTTTTTCATCAATTGCATAAGCAACGTTTTGGCCATTCTCGCCCTGATTTTCAAATCGAGATTGTTCATTTGCGGTTGCGAGCCGTTGGCCTAAACGAACAGGCAGATATTGGTAAAAATCCAAAATTTTTGGAGCAAGACTCTCAAGCAACTGGTCAACCTTTCACTCAAAAAGTCGTGGCTTTTGGCCAACCACTAACCACCAATTTCTATTATCGTCGGGACTTACTAACGAATGAAACAATCTCATCGCCGGCCATTGTTTTCGAACTGAGCGCTACAACAGTCATCCCACCCAATTTTACCGGCTATGTGGATTCATGGAGGAATCTAATTCTCTCTCCTGTTTAGTCAGAACTCCGTGAAAGCGATAAAATTGACATGGATAATAGATACTACGATGCCCTGATGTGCGTTTACTGACCAAATTTCGTTGTTCGCAATAGACCCGCTCAGAACTAGCTAGCCGAACGAATTTTCTGAAAGTTTTATGGTTTGAGAATGGAAGTAGCTAGGAAGGACTCGTACAGAAGAACAGAATTAATCGCCGACAAAAAACGCTTTTAAGTACCACTAAGCGCTTGAATAGTACCCCAAATCCACTTGAAAGCCAAAAAATCAACCTGACCGATAAAGATTTGCATCCGCGTCATTAAGGTACTACCGAAGACTGCACCAAAATAAACCATCATAAAAGTTAGTCCTACACGCGAAACCTCTTCAACTAAACCATCTCTTTCAAAAGAGAAGAAAAAGTAGGATAATACTGTCATCACCCCTATCAGAATAACTAGTGAATCAGTTAGACTAATGATAAAGATTAGTAGTGCTGCGTAGATAACTGTCTTGATTTGTGGCAACCTCATTCTGAACTGATACAATAGAGTCAAAGCAACAACAACAGACAAGCTTAGCATCGGAACAAACTGAGCCCACTGTGGCCATCTATCTCTAAAAAAGGAACCTGAGGCAAATACCGCAGTGGCTGGTTGCAGGGTTTTTCTGAGCTGTACAAAAACGTTAGACTCTAGGCTGGTTACCATCATTAGTCCCATACCGTAACCCAGTACTAACCCAAGAGGTATGTTTTTCATCCATTGACGACCAGGAATCAGCAAGGTGAATATCAGAGAAGCAATAACGAAAGGAATTATCCTTTGAATTACTAGATTCCACCAGTCAGGAGAACTTTCACCTAGTTCCAGTAGGATGGGGCTAAAAAATGAGGTGCTCAGACCAATCACGACCTGTTGTACAAACATGTATCCAACCATTAGGCCAAGAATGACGTGAATGGCAAACTTGTAGAATGGATTGTTTTTGTACAAGAAAGAAAAGATACAGAGTGAAAAAAACGCTATCACCCATGATGATACTAGCATAATAATTCCTAAGCTGCTTACATTTGCGGATATTTATTCCATTCCACCATCTAATCTAGCTCTAGCTGCCGCTCTAGCTTCTCGATCTCTTTGTCCTTGGCGATTAACCATATAGGTGGCAACGTTGGCCAACACAATCACTATTATCAAAACATAGTGAACTACAGTTTGAGCAAACATACTAGAAGAAGCAAAACCTTTGTCTTGGTAACCATTTTTGCGCAGTAGTCCCTCATACTCAGCTGCTCCTAAAATATCACCCATCATTCCAACCATCTGATCAGCGTTTAAAAAAGGAAATTGGTCTGGAATCATTGGTCCAGTCACCCCAGAGGCCAGCGGAAAATTATATCGAGTCTGTGCGTACTGGACCCAGTACCCTGGTGTTTTCAAACCAGCGAACGTGATAGCCAGTCCAATGTCGCTATATTTTCTAAACTCCTGAACAACTGGGATTTCAGCGAACGGCTTACCAGTCACATCTGTCGTATAGACTTCGTTAATGTCTCTATTCATAGCACTGAAAACGGAAATACCCGCCGGAGTAAAGCCCATATAAACCCAATCCACATATTCTTTTTTATCATATTTAATTGCTATTTCTTCAATTATGGATCTTCCCATGCCCGAGGCTTCAGCTACTAGAGGGTTAAAGCCTATGACTTTGATGTCTTTTGAAAAACAATGATGCAGAAAAGCCTGCATTTGGGGCTCGTGGATAGCTTTGGTTGCTGGTCGTGTGTCTAAAAAGAACCAAATGCCATCACCTTCTTGAAGACTCTCAACATGATCAAAAAGGCTATTTGTCGGACCAGATGGATTCGGCGTCAGAGGAACTTTTAATATAACAGCAAAAGTAACGATTACTGCCACTGTCAGGTAGATGTACTTAGTATTGAAGGAAAGGAATTTACCCCACATTAGCCTAGCCAACTCCTTTCAATACCAAACATCACGCGCAAAGACTGAGTGATCAATCCCAAGGCACCCCCAATCAAGATTCCTCGACCTGCAGATCCACCTGGAACAGCTAACAGCCAATCCTTTAGGTTTATTAAGGCATCCTGAACGAAAAACTGTTGAGACGCTGTTTTCTTGGCTGTAAATATTCCATTCCAGACGAGATTAGTCAGTGGAGCGTTTACTAGAATAACTACTAGACCCGTAAACAACAAAACTCCGGCCTCAAAATTTCGCACCCGAAATGATCGATAAGCGGCTGAGCAGATATAGAAAGCAACCAGTGCAAACATGGTAGTATCCAGTGGGCTGACAATCGTATTGTAAACCCATTCCGTCGACTTACCATCACCCTTAATTGAGATCGACCGGCCTGCCCCTTGGAAAAAGAGGTTTTTGTTCTCTACCTTCATTGGCTCCTTTTCCAAAACAACAACATCGTTTTTTAAGAGTCGAAACGATTGAGCCCCTGACTTTAACCCAGACGATTTAATCTGCGAACCAGTTAAACTTAATTTAACAGAGATCTGACGCTTCTTGGAATCCAACTTGACTATCTGTCCACTGTAAGTTTTTCCGTCGGTATTTTCGATTTTAACTTTGTCTTTATTAGATAACGTACCTGTATCGAGAGAACTTGAATAGGTTGTTGTGACAAACAAAGCTCG
The DNA here is from genome assembly GCA_036339735.1 of Candidatus Poribacteria bacterium. Classification (GTDB taxonomy): domain Bacteria; phylum Poribacteria; class WGA-4E; order WGA-4E; family UBA9662; genus TMED15. The sequence continues at coordinate 5,737 of JAYZAL010000099.1, read as the reverse complement.
ATTCTCCAGAATGTTATCGATTAGGTAAGTCATTGGAAACACAAGGAAACAAACTAGAGCGACTACGCTATACTGCCAATCAGTGCCTTGAGCTTGAAGTCGTCGAATATGAGTACGAAGTACTGAGAAGATAGCAAAGCCAAAACCAGCAACTTTGATTAACTTATACCAATTATCTTTGACCTCAGCTAAAACAACTTTACTAAATTCATGAGGAATGAAGTGTGTAACAACCAATAGAAGGCAGGTCAGAGAACATAAAATAACAGGAAGTGCAACTTGCATCTGCAGAACCTTAAAACAGTCTTTCTAGTTAGACTAAAATGTTGATCTAAAACTTTAGTAAATCGAGGACGAAATTACTACTACTATCAGGCTGAAAGATTGCAATACCAATGCCCAGTAGCATAATCAGAAACGCTAAAATCTTTATCCTATCCTGGGCCAATAGGGTCGCCATCTGAATTACATCTCGTTTCAGGTAAGCTCCCGCAGCAAACAACTCTTCACCAATCAAACAATAGTCGCAGCCAACGATGAAAAAGGCAGTTTGCTTGGGGTTTTCACACCCTGCCACTTGAACTGCACCGATATTATTACCCATTTCAGCATAAACCATTGACTCGTAGGTAAAGTCCCCAAAATAAAAAATACTGGCTGGCGAATGTTTTGCCATCGAATCGCCAATAATACCGATATACGCTGGCTGATTATCAACTTCGTAACTGACTTCATCCTCATTGAATAGGTCTGGGCGTCCAGCTAGAGTAAAGATGTTTCGTAAAGATGAGCGTAATACTACATCCACTAGTGGAACTTGGACAGGGACAACAACTTCTGTCTGAGTAACCACCGAATAGTTGGCTACTGACTCAAAAACAGCAAACGCCGCCATCGTAGAACCACTATCGGGTGTATCATTACCAGCAACAAACATTGCTGGTCGACCCATTTCAGCGGCTCGACCGACAACCTCTTCAATCCTATCAAGTGCTGGAAGCCGTCGAATGAACATGTCCTTTCCACTCATGCCCAGATCCATGTAATACAGGGTAATGATTGAAAATATGATTAGTGTAATCAAAACATATCTTTTGTCCAGATCGAACCAATTCCCTTTAGCTGAAACCAGCTTAGAAGATTCTGATCTCGCTGGTGAAATACCGTCAGCCCCTACTGAAGCGATCTGATAGACATAAGACTGACCACCGAGTGCAGTTTTGTCAGTAAAGACTTGGGTTTTAGCCGAAACTTTCTTCAGTTTCTTGAAATCACCATCACCTTGACGCCAAATCTCGTACCCTGTAATACCTTCTGTGTCTTCAGGCGGAGACCAAGAAACCTTTATACTCCCTTTACCTGCTTTGTTCAATCCATCATTAGGCACATCAATGGCCTTAACTTCGACCGGTGGCGATAATTCCGGCGAATCTACTTGTTCTTCTGGTGTAGGTTGTTGAGCCGGAACACTTTTTTGCTCCTGAAAAGCTGACTTTACTTGCTGACTTACTTCCTCTTTCTCTTGGAAAGCCGATTTTACTTGCTGCTCTGTTTCCTTGCCCACTCGGTCAGATCTACTTTCTTCCTTCCCAGTCGGAACCTGTAATCTATCACCAGGTTTTAGTGTATTAATATCCGCAATATTATTGTAATCCAGAAACTTCTTGTAGCTGCGACGATCACCAAAATACAGCTCAGCCAAATCGGCTAAAGTCTGCCCTTGTTGCACAGTGATCATTTGGGTTGGTTCCTTGACCGGTTTTGGTGTGACCGAAGCTGTCTGGCCAACTGCAAGCAGAGATATCAGGACAGAGAGAACTATGTGAGCCGTGAACAGTACTAATCTTTTGGGATTGTAGAACTTCATCTGGCCACTCCTAATCTATTACCCATCTTCCCACATCTCATCATCCAGTGCGGTAACGTTTAAGCCTCTAGCTAAAAGGATACAACTATGCTGCGCATCGACCTGATAGTCATCCGCGGGGCCAATCTCAATGCTCAATTGCTCATCACCACTCATCTGGATGCCTGCCTGTTGCATCTGCTGCTTAATCATATCTCGAATAAATGGGCTTCCACTTTCCCCCATAGCATCTGCCAAATCAGCTTGACTAGTCATTTTGGCATACCCAAGCAGGATTGAATCCCTACTCTCTTTGAAATAATTGAATACTTCGATATGAGTAGAATCTGCGAGCAAGGGGGGCATGTCGGCAACTACTAATTGGTGGCTCTGATTAGCGAAGCGGATAATCTGATCCAGTAACTGAGGCGCACCAGGATTTAAAACATGACCAGCAATCAAATCAGGTGTATAATCATCGGCTAAAACAACTTCACTGCAGGTGGCACGTAGTAGTTGTCCTTTGAGCTCTGCATCACGAGTATGAGCCACAACGGTTGTCGAAGTGGTTATGTCTCTGATAGCGTAAACTGCTGGCAGTGTGTCATTTTCACTGGGTGGATCTTCGGGATCACTTAGGTTGCTGGTGTCGGGCACGATGACCACGGTTCCGGCTTGTTGTACCAGCGCTTTTTCTAGTACGACTGGCTGTGTAAAACGCCCCGAAAGGTGAACAATGTCAAGACGGTCATAATTCTGTGGCACACGTCCCAATTCTTCGCGATCAAATTCATTTACTAACGCAATGCGTGGGGCAGCTCCGACCATGACAGGCTTCCCCTCTTCATCCGTTTGCATCCGTTGCAATATTTCCTCTACCATCGGGTTCCACCCCAAAATGACAGTATGATCTGTGTATTTCCCCGCGTCTAATTCGTCGACTTCTTTTAATCCTGCCATAACCAATAATGAGGCAACTACCCCTCCTAATATAATGTTCCAAGTATAACCGGCAAACATAATCAACATTCCGAAGAGCTTGCCTATATGCGAATTTGGGCTGACATCCCCATAGCCGACCGTGGTAAAAGTTACTACTGACCACCAGATGGTATGCCAGAAAGTATCCCATCTGGTTACATCATCAATGTCTTTGCCAATATGGCCAGCCACACTATCTTCGTATAGTGATGGTTCGACAGTAAACACAATCAAGGCCGACAAAACGATCAAAAGTACGGTCGTGCCGAGATACTTAACCAGATCGATTCGTATCCATTGCCTGAGCCTTTCACCTAAGTCCCCACCACCACCAGCCAGAGACCGTGCAGAAACTAACTTGGGTGGCGTGGAAGGAACGGTGATCGCTTCCTCCGGGACAATGCTAATCTCTCCGCAAGATTTACACTTAGCCGGTTGCCCAATTTCCAAGTAAGCGACTACCATACCCGAATCACAACTAGGGCATTGATATTTTAGTGCCATATCTGTTTTTTCTCAATACTAAAGTTTAGCTCGAAGCATCAAAATTTTATCGGGATCATTTTTTGCGATCTTTCATTCCAGTTATGGGAATATTGGCTACTAAAGCCATAGCTTGCTCTTCTCTTTGCAGGTCAATTTCGACTTGTTCACCCAATGTAAAGTGCCGAGACAAGACCTGAGTGATTTCAACTTGTAATTCTTTCATAACCTCTTCATCAATTCCGAGTCTGTCCTGAACCAAGATCAGTTTCAACCGGCTCCTAGCCGTTTTACTGCTCGGTTCAGTTCCTCGAAGGAGTCTGATCAATCGCTGCAACATAATACTCGGCTCTCTACTATACTTGGTACCAGTGGTTAATTATTTCCTAGGATCTTGCCCATAAGGTTACCCAACCAGCTACCAGCCCTAAACTCTGGTATGGGAACATCTTGACCATCGAGTCGACGAGCGATTCGCTGGTAGGCTCCAGCCGCCCCAGAAGTTCCATCATAGATAAGAGGTAGCCCTCGATTGGATGCTCCAACTATTTCTGTATCCTCTGGTACGATGCCGATCAAGTTAATGGACAAAATATCCAACACATCGAATTGATTAAGCATGTCTCCTCGTTTGACTAACTCCGGATTCAGACGATTGATGATTAATTGTAGGTCTGTAATGTCCTTTGATTGTAATAATCCGATGATCCGGTCAGCATCTCGAACTGCAGATACCTCAGGTGTTGTCACCACCAATGCCGAGTTGGCTGCTGAAGATGCGTTCTCGAACCCTTGCTCGATTCCTGCAGGAGAATCGACCAACACAAAATCGTGAGTTTCACTCAGTTTGAGGCAGATCTCCTTCATTTGGTCAGGTTGAATGTCGGTCTTATTATTTCTTTGAGACGCAGCTAACAATTTTAGGTTGTCAACCCTTCGATCAGTTACCAAGGCTTTGTCTAGCTCACACTCGCCATCAATTACGTTCATAGACGTGTAAACAACACGACTCTCCAATCCCATAATGATATCAAGGTTTCGCAAACCGACATCTGCATCCACCACTACCACCGATCTGCCTAACATGGCTAAGGCGGTACCAATATTGGCAACTGAAGTGCTTTTGCCGACCCCTCCCTTACCGGAAGTAGTAACAATTATCTTTCCCATTTTTTTAATTCTTCACTTTTTCTGTCCGTTTTAAACACAGATACTTGATGGTTTTGTCAGCTCTCAAAAACCGTCAAATGTCTTGACGGAAATGCTCCCGTTTTCGATACAAGCAATTTCAGGCTGCATTTTTCTCTTGCCAAAATTGTTTTTGGGTGGCCGTGTAATTAAGTGGCCAATTCTGAGCTGTGTTGGGGTGAGGTTCATAGCTACAATAACAGATTCAACATTCCCCAACGCGCCAGCATGTGCCAATCCTCGTAAACGGCCAAGTATCACAACATCTCCGCCGGCAATGACCTCAGCCCCCGGATTAACATCGCCAAACAGAACAATGTTACCTTCGAAGAATCGCTCGATTTGACCAGACCTAAGGCTGTGACGAATAATACAGGTTGCTTCACGGCCAGGCAAGTCATGTTTTTGCATGTCAACGCCTGAAGGCTTCGAGCTTAATGCAACTTGCTCTTGAACAGGAATAGGACGTTCGATTGTTTCTTTCTCGGTGGCTTGTTTTTTTTCTGGGTATTCAGGACTGGATAATTCTTTCGCCTGTTCAGTTTGGGGTGGTATTGGGTCAGGAATGATTTCTAAACCGTAAGCCTCATAGATTAATTTACTAATCCGCTCCAGATCCGAGTCAGACAAATGCTGATTGCCCGTATCAACAACAATTGACGTACCAGCTAAAGAATCACCCAAATTACTCATCCGTTTCCTAATAGAAGATTCAATTTCCTCTATAGAGGCCGAGCCATCAACCATCAAACGGAGTCCATCGCGAAACCCCTTTAGTTGAACAGCTTGGTCCTCGAAAATCTCTCGAGCTGAATCGTTCACAAAAAACTGCCTTTGTTCTACTCTAGTAGGATGCAAGAAACATTAGGTAAACGGGGTGAGATTAAACTCGGCGAACGCTTCCTCTGCGAATTCGACTAGCACTTTAGGCTGAAGAATCAAAAGCGCCTTCAGTTCGCCTGTCAAGCACGCACAATGTATTCAGTATGCACGTAACAGTCTAGCAATTGCCAGATCGTAAACTTAACCCACCTTCGTGAACGGCCATTATATTCAAGTTGCCCAAATTAAGCAAGCACTTTTTCTGACTGAATGTGGCCTCAACACATTTCAGGCACAGTGTTTTTTACCAACTTTGACATTGACTGGGCCATATGCTAGAGTTGAGGAGTCGAATCCCAGCAGTAGAATATCGATATAAAGAGTGGTAACCAATCGGACAGTGAACAACAGCGTTTT
>JAYZAL010000098.1:0-13783 GCA_036339735.1 Candidatus Poribacteria bacterium | reverse complement strand
TCTGAAATAACTTAATAAAAAAACACTGTATTGTGGATGATGTTCTCTTCAGTACACAGTTAATTCTTTGAAAATTAGGCAAGGGTGTATTGAAAGCCGGTTTTTATTCAGTAACTCTCATTTGGTAGAATTAGACGAAATGAGGTTACATATCGACTGATCGAGAATATAAAAGTGGCAGGTGTTCATCGTTTTCTAGGACATCACCAATCTGCAAGGTGTTGAAATAGGATTCGGGCAGAACACTTTGCTTGCCGTTAAATATTGCCCCTTCGGGCATGAGTAACATGGCAAAAGCGCGTCTGGGTCGAGTAGTCATATTTGGCCCTGCCGCGTGTGCTACCATTCCGTTAATAAATATGCCGGCTCCCGCTTTTGTTTCGGCCACATAGGGGTCAATCTGTTTCCACTCTGGATATTGCTGAAACATTTGGCCCACTCCTTCTCTACCTAAGCCTCCGACGGGTTCGAAACGACTGCTATGGTTTGTTCTAGGCAAAAAATATAGACAGCCATTTTGAATGGTGGCGTCATCGAGTGCTAACCAAAACATGGTTGACTGGCGTGTATGATACGGGTCAGACGGATTATCCAAGTGCCAGTTGGTTGGATTAGCCCAAGGTTGCTTGATCAAAGCGTGATCATGAAACAACCTGATTCCGTTGGTGCCAGTCAAGTCAGTTGCAATTTTTCCTATTCGTGAATCAAGTGCTAACTGACGAATTTTCGGGTTAGTCTTCCACATATTAACGCATTGGATAAATACGTACTTGTAGTAGTTGTCGCCTCGGTCTTGGTTGTATGTTTTTTGCGCTGTGATCCGTTCGTTGATGGCTTCATCCAACGTAGTTCGCCAGACTGTCAGCTCATCAACCGACAAAAGGGGATCAATTACTAAAAAACCATTTTCTCGGTAAAAACTGATTTGCTCAGAACTTAGAGATGTCTCCATATTCATTCATCCATTTTGATATTAAATAAGATAAACGACTACCTAAGCAAGAGTTAGCTATCGGATCTTATTTTTGTTCACTTATTGGGTAATTTCCATTCAACCTCGATGTACAATGGTTCTAGGTTTATCGGTTTAGTATTGGTTGTGATATTCTCGCAATAGAAAAGAGTGTTTTTTATCTTCACCTCATTTGGATTATTAGTATAAAAAAATTCTATGAGATAAGAGAGCTTAAATTCGTCAAACACCTACAAAAGACGTCGCTAGTAATAAGTCAACGATGCCTTTATGGTACTATTCTCTCCATGGTCATTAGGATGATAATAACCCTTCTGGGCCGATTCAGTACCATAACCTAAATTCAAGACCGTGATTTTAGTCATTTTCACCTAGATTTGATATTTTCAATCTTCTGTACCGTTTTTCTGAAGAATAATTACATTCCAAGAAGCCTTGGGTAAAGTAACGGTTAGATTACCACTATTTGATTGTCCACCAACTTGATAGACAGGCTTAACACTATCAGGTTGGTCAAAAGAGTTTGTTGCTCTCAAATTATCGTGTTTGAGGACAGAATGTTGTGTAAGCCGATAATCATCAAAATCTCGTAAATCAGCGACCAAAGGTAATCCTTGTTCTAAATTTCGATTAACTGCAAACAAAGTTAGTTTTTCGCTCTCCGGATTCCAAATAGCAACAGCTTCTAAGTATGGTACCAAACCAAAAGTTTCATCTTCATAGGTAGGACAAGTCAGGTTTAGGTTAAGCGCAATCCCTCGACCATGAAGAGACGCATCTAGGTAAGGATAAAAAATAGTTTGGCGGTAAATGCCTCCACCTGTCTGGGTCATAATAGGTGCAATCACATTAACCAACTGCGCCATGCAGCCAATTTTCACTCGATCAGCGTGTTTCATCAAGGAAATTAACATACAACCGACCACTAGAGCGTCTTCAAAAGTATAGATATCTTCTAGTTGAGGAGGTGCAATAGACCATGGTTCAATTTCTCGGTCGGCTTGATTAGAATGAAACCACACATTCCACTCATCAAAAGCCAACATCATCTTTTTATTGCTTCTCTTTTTGGCTTGTACATAGTCACAAGTTGCAATTACTTCCTCAATAAAGGCATCCATACCAACCGACATGGCCAAAAAATTACTGGTATTATCGGCTCGATTTCCAAAATAAGTGTGTAGAGATAAGTAGTCAACCAAATCATAGGTATAATCTAGAACTGTTGCTTCCCAATCAATATAGCTGTCCATACCACGGTGTGAGCTACCGCATACTACCAACTCGATGGTTGGGTCAACCCATCGCATTACTTTGGCTGATTCCTGAGCTAGACGACCATATTCACTAGCCGTTTTATGACCGATCTGCCATGGACCGTCCATCTCGTTTCCTAAACACCAAATCGGAATCTTATGAGGTTCAGGATAACCATGAGAAATACGCAAATCGCTAAGAGTAGTACCACTTGGATGATTACAATATTCAACCAATTGACGAGCAGCATCAACACCTCGTGTGCCAAGGTTAATAGCCATCATCGGTATTGTATTAGCTTTTTTGGCCCAGTCGACAAAATCATTGGTACCAAACAGGTTAGGTTCTATTGTTTTCCAAGCCAGTTCCAAACGCTGAGGCCGATCCGATTTTGGACCTACGCCATCCTCCCAATCGTAACCAGATACAAAATTACCACCGGGGTATCGAACGATAGGTACATTCAATTCTGTAACTAAATCTAGAACATCTTGTCGAAACCCATTTTCATCAGCCGATTGGTGATCTGGTTCATATAGTCCACCATAGATAGCTCGTCCGAGATGCTCAATAAAAGCACCATAAAGTCGATCGTCTATGGCACCAATCCTAAACTCGCGATGTAGGGTTATTTTTGCTTTTTCCAAATTGAATTATCCTTTCTTATAAGTTTTAAACTTATTTAACGTTTGGTTGTATGGTTCTTCTACTCATCCTAAATATTGAAAATACTCAGCTAAGTTATTGTATCTGTGTCCTCCACAATTATCTATCTAGATTACTCCAAATAGTATTTCTTGAGATTATCCACGGGCTGGTCGATCTTGAAAATTATTCATTTCAAATAAGAGATTTTATTTAAAGAATCAAAATTTTCCTGAATAGTAATATTCTCTCTACCACAAATTGAATCCAATTCCGAGCATAGTCCAAGTTCCACCCACAAAAATTTGCCCCATCAATAGACCTAGGAAAAAACCTGTGGCTCGCCGAAATCCCTGTATTCCACTTGTTTTCAGAATGATTATTTTCAATAACCAAACGATAAAGAATGAACCCCATCCCCAGTTCATTTGCCAGCTACCAGAAATAGCATATCCCAATGGGTGGAATGGCCACCAAATAAACCTTAATCGGCCAAGCATTAACCCTAGAGTGGCTAAGAAACCAAATCCAGTGAAGCTAATTGCTGCCAGATCTGTCTCACTAGCATAAGTAGCCCAAGACTGAAACCTTGTCCAGGTTTCTCGACCGAAATACAAATTAACAGGCGCTGCATTCTGAATGCCGACTTCATAGCTATGATGTAGCATTGACCAGAGTGCCATAGGTCCCGCTAATAGACAAGCTACGATCATCGCTCGAATAAAGTCGATCGGCTTGGCCTCAATTCGATCCACGATTTTTAGCGTTTCTAGTTGGTGTGGATGTGCATTGGAACGATAAGCTCGATCTATGGACCAAAGTTGTGCCAAGCCAACTAGTGTAGTATGAGTAAATCTCCGGCTACCGAACGCATTCATCATGATAGTACTTGGTCCACCAAAATGCAAATCGTGAAGTGGAGTCCCTATCTCAGCTCTCATTCGACCAATGGCGACCTGAATCAGATAGTAGATTAAAAAAAAAGATATTCCCACCCAAGCTGAGATACCGAGATAACGGCTGAATAAGGTTAGACTCGTCAGTCCAATAATAACCGTCAGCACTGCCATGCGGTAGATACGACTTTCATTTCCACCGAGTAAGATTTCCCCGACCCACTTTAGATGCCGCCGTGTCAACCAAAGGGCAATTAGCCCTACAGCTAAGTAACCCCCTGACGACTGTTCATAAGAATATGGAAAGTTTGGCATACCTTGAAAACCAACTATCTTGCCTATAATCTGCTGAAATTTGAAAATTAGCAGGAAAAACCAGCAAGAAAATAAAATGTCTAGCGGTACGAAAAAGCCAAGGCCAATATAATTGAAGATAACATTGAAAGGAGTCCATCCAATGGCATTCCACGGACTTTCAGTAAAATAGCGTTGCAAGTCTATGCTGAGCGGTATTTGCGGTATTTGCGGAAAAATTCGATTCAGGTAGTTGATACTCAAAATTGAACCAGAAGTAGCTAATCCGATCCAAACTAAACGATCAGCGAAAAATTGACGGTTAGGCGCAGAAAGCTGGTAAGGAAGATGAATAACCGGGTAGCTGAGTCGATCTGTACTGGTCCATTGCTTAGCCACAATTACATTAATGGCTAAGGAAACGCAAAGTAGTAGTGCAATAAAAAGAGACCAGCAAAAAAAGGGACCTTGCCAAGCCAACAAATGTAATTTGTTATAAAGAGTAGATTCTCCAACAAAGTAACGTAACAAAGCTGATTTATCTTCAACCGTAATACCTGAAGGCAGATAAGGTAACAAAATTCGAGCCCATTCATTCTCTGGACTGGCGTGCCATTGTGGATAGGTAATTAGTGGTACCAAGATCTGGATCAAGTCATGGCCGGCTACACAAGCAGCAATGTTACACATGGAAAAAATAGCCAATAGTTCAGATCTTTGTAAAGTTAATCTAGGCCAAAAACAACGAATTAATCGAAATATAACCAGTAACACGACCATGTTATAAACTGAAGTCCAGATCAATGAGGAAGTGCTACCACCACCTCCTTTGTAAACGATCGCTTCAATACGAGATATCCAATAGGAGTGGATAGGCATCATGAACACACCAATTAGAATGGCGGTAATACGAACACGATGGGGGGACTTCAATTTGGCTGAATGGGAGTTCATTATGAAAACTATTTTGAATAAATACGGGTGAGGATTGGTAATTTAGTTCTGGCTGAATGTATTTGGCTCAACCAAGATAAGGAGCACAGACTGATGAATATGAAACCATATTTTTGATCTGGTGTCGTTTAGAAAAAATTTTCACATCTATCCTAAAACTGACGATCATTCTATCAAGCCTTGAACCCGATGTCCAATTGTGCTACAAAACAGTGAGATTAGCCGAGTTAATAGGGGCAAGATAATTATCTGATTAGTTGAAAATTACCCTGAGCAACTATTGACTTTCGGTTTTCGCTTTAAATAATCTTTTCTTAAGCGATTACTAGCTGTTTATCTGTACTAGACAGATTTTGTGAAACGTGAGATTGTGTAGCCTACTTTATTAATGGAAAAATTTCTAGCGAGAGTTAGTGTATTACTTGATATAAATAGGGTTGATTAGCATAACAAGAGATAACTACTAGGAGAGAAAATGCCAACTATCAGTACTGAAAATCAAACCATAGAAGATTGGCAACAACAGGAGATTCCTGAGACTGTTCTTGAACCAGAATTAGAAATTATTGACCCACATCATCATCTCTGGGATTTGCGTCAGATTGAACGTCCCAGCAGTTTTCAGCAGAAAGTCTATTTATGCCAAGACTATAGCCATGACATTACTGAATCAGGACATAACATCGTGCAGACTGTGTTTGCTCAGTGTGGTGCCTTTTACCGAGCAGATGGACCCGAAGAGATGCGCTGTGTCGGCGAAACCGAATTTGTTCATGGTATGGCAGCCATGAGTCGATCCGGCTTATATGGCCCAATGCGTCTCTGTACAGGTATCTTTGGCACAGCTAATTTACAGCTTGGTTCTGGGGTGGAAAGAGTCTTAGAGGGTCATATGGCTGCTTCAAATTACTTTCGGGGTATAAGAAGCCCATTTCCTGGTCAATTGAACCAGGAATACCTTGATGGATTTTCAATCTTAGACAAATACAACCTAAGTTTTGATAATTATTCACCTGATTTTGATCGATTGCCTACTTTAGCCGAATTAGCTCGTAAATTTCCAAATGTGACTATCATTGTCAACCATTTGGGAGGTAAAATCGATCCAAATGCCGATCAAGAAACCATTCTTCGCTGGCAAAACGCCATCAATTCTGTGGCCGACTGTCCAAACATAGTGATGAAAGCTGGTGGTGCACAACAGCGCGTTGGTCCTTGGGAACCACCATTCCATATGAATCAAAGATCAGTGCCTATCAGTTCTGAAGAACTCAGCGAATTACTATATCCTTATTATCGATATGTCATTGATAAATTTAGCCCTGATAGATGTATGTTCGAGAGTAATTTTCCTGTCGACAAAGAATGTGTATCCTATCGGACGCTCTGGAATACCTTCAAACGAATTGCCTCTAAAGCCGGGTTAAGTGAATCCGAGAAGAAGAGTATTTTCAGTGGTACTGCGATACGTGCTTACCGTCTAAATACAACAACAGAATAGATCGTCTATGTATCTAATCATTCTCTAGATGGCTGAAAGTTTGCAAATCAAACCAGCTCCACAAAACAAACAGTTTGACTAAAAGGAACCATGTATGATCTCAGATTATTTCCAAAACCGGACAATGCAGGACCCTGCAGTCCCCATGATTCAGTTGCCCATGAAATTCAAATCCCGTCGTACCAACACGGCTACGGTTCCGAAAACAACACCAGAAGCCTATTACGTTGATATATTTGATGTTGAAGGTGCTGGTTGTATACGGCACATCTGGTTTTTGTTTGCTAAAGGAAGAAGGATAGAAATTACCGTAGATGGTGCAGAAAAGCCCCAAGTCGACATGCCACTCAAGTCATTTTTTGGCATCATGCATGACTGGACTCCTTACTTCATCGATAATGCGGCCTTTACCGTCCTGCCAAACTATGAAACACCACAGATGCCAGGTAATCCAGGCTACAATCTTTGGTTACCTATTCCCTTCAGTCAATCTTGTCGTATTCGATTATATGTAGACCAGCCACCTGACGGTCGAGTGAATGGCCTACACGGTAGTGTTTGTACAATGGTTGATTGGCATCAATATGAAGATGATAGCTCACTAACACCGTTTCGCTTTCATGCTGAACATCACTTGTACAAACCGGCACCAGCTCGCAATAGTGCCTATCAAATCGCTGATGTTGATGGAACAGGTTTCATGGCTGGTGTCGTTCTAGGATCTAGGCAACGTAATTATACCGACATGATCTATCATACTGGTGGGATGTCAATCTTGATTGACGGAGAAAATCAACCCAACGTAATAAGAGGAACCAATATGGAGGATGATTTTGGCTTTTCTTGGGGGTTCCATGTAAAAAATGGACGTTGGATTGGATCGCCCTATCACAAATGGGGTGGCCATTTGGATCAAGATGGCGTTATTTATCGCTTCTTCGGTCCAGACCCAATTGCCTTTGATTCATCGATCTCTTTTAGTTGTGGTTCACGGGATGATGAAATTGAGACTGTAGCCTATTATTACAAGGTTCCAGATACAGAATCATCACCAGTAGTAACACCTACACAGTGGTTGATATCTGGGTTTTACGAAAATGGTGACGATTGGGATAATTTCAATACTGCAGAAGAGATAGAATCCATCCCCTTAGACCAGTGGACTGCCCATTTTTCTGACGATACGTACTTTATTCGTAAGGTTTCGGCCAATCGTGGTTGGATTGATTTTCGTTTTTCTGGAATTGACCCACAGTTACATGCTGGACACTTCGCTGGCCGCTCTATGTATGCTAGTGCCATATTAGATAGTGATGTTGATAAGGATATGACACTAAGATTATCTTTCGATGATTGGTTTAAAGTCTGGGTTAATGGCCAACTAGTGGGAACATGGCAGAACGATAGTAACTTTGAAACGATACGTATACCGGTACAGCTTAAAAAAGGAAGAAACGAATTTTTGTTAAAGAGTAATAATATAGGACATGAATGGAATTCTTGGGTAGCTAACTTTGTCTTGGAGTAGGTTTTATGACTACTAATTGGATCGAATCATCGATCAATATTGGACCAAAAATTGACTGGTCAGCAATTCCGCAGGCTAATTTTTTGACGGGTGACAACTATATGGCCTACCGTGACCCTGCAGGTCATTATCACAACGGTTTATTCCGTGTCTTCCATACACTTGTTATGCAAGAATCCGACGGTTTTTACTATTCTTTCGTTGCCATGACTACCAGCCGAGACTTGGTTGACTGGAGTCAACCTCGTATTTTGACACCGAAAGATCACCGATTAAACTATTCTAGTCCAGGTAATATAATCCGATACAACGATGAATGGGTTTTGTGTTTCCAAACCTATCCCATGAAAAGCCAAACAGATCGATTTGGTGACGAAACTGCTCGACTTTTCACTGCATGTAGCAGTGATTTGGATAATTGGTCTCAGCCTGAACTCATCAAAGTTAAAGGGCCAGATGTTTCAATTGAAGATATGGGACGCATGATTGACCCATACCTATTAGCAGATAAGGATCAACCCAATAAGTGGTGGTGTTTCTACAAGCAAAATGGGGCCAGTATGTCACGCAGCCAGGATTTGCAGAACTGGACATACGTAGGTAACATAGATTCTGGAGAAAATGTTTGCCTAATTGTAGATAACGACGAGTACGTATTATTTCATTCGCCGCGCAATGGGATTGGTATTAAAAGATCCAAAAATTTGAAAGATTGGATCGACCATCAACTCCTAACTTTTGGGCAGCAGGAATGGGAATGGGCTGCCGGCCGTATCACCGCTGGGCACGTCTTGGACTTACGGCACGTAGATGAAGTCGGTAAATTCGTCATGTTTTTCCATGGTTCTGTGTCGACCGATATTCAACCCAAAGAAACACATGGGCAAGCATCTTTAGGGATAGCTTGGAGTGACGATTTACTGAATTGGGATTGGCCACAGAAATAGATATAAAGACTCATTCCAGCAACCAATAATAGACTAATTATAGATATGGATTTTGCAATCTATTGATTACTAATTGTTTCTACTTCCATTAGGCCGATAAGAAGTCAATAGCAAATTTTGATTGTCAGTCAAGTATCTCGAAACATAAATCGTAACCTTCATCTCATACTCGTGGAGTAAACATATTAATGTCAAATTGGTCATCCAAATATATTCAAACCAACGGAATTCAACTTCATTATTACCAAACCGGTGGAGATTTGACTCCTCTGATTTTAGCTCATGGCATTACCGACAATGGTTTATGTTGGACGCGTTTAGCCAATCATCTAATGGAAGATTTCAATGTGATCATGATTGATGCTCGTGGTCATGGACATTCTGAAGCTCCAAAATCAGGGTACTCCAAAGTGGATCACGCTCGAGATTTAGCTGGATTAATTGAAGGGTTGGAACTCGATCATCCGCATTTGATCGGTCATTCAATGGGAGCTGCTAACGTATCTTCACTTGCATCTAATTTTCCACATTTAGTGGGGAAAATTGTTTTAGAAGATCCACCTTGGTTTAAAGAAACCAAAGTTACTGACCAACAGAGAAAAGAAAGACGAGATAATTGGTATCAGAGTATGGTAGAGACGAAAACCAAATCAATACAAGAGATTATGGATTTTGGTCGTCAACAGAATCCGAATTGGGCGGAAATTGAAATAGAAGCTTGGGCCAATAGTAAAAAACAGTTTCATCTCGAAGCTTTTGATTTTATAGATCATCCTTTTGATTGGCAGACTGATGTTGAACGTATCGCTAGCTCTAGCTTATTGATATATTCAGACACAGAACTAGGAGGTATCGTATCTAGTGAGATAGCCGAAGCTGTCAAGACTACTAATGACAACTTCCGAGTTAATCACATCTCTTCCGCAGGGCATAACATTCGCCGAGAACAATTTGATAAATATACATCTTCCATAAAAGACTTTTTTCGGTGCCAATTTAAATAATATAAATTATTTGTGATACTTGAACTGAACTCTTAATGCTTTGTATGCAGAGATTTGTCTGATAGGACGGATCGTTAAACTTCTAAATTTGCTGTTTCATATCGAAACTAATCTGCATGATTTGATATTACATATTCGACCAAATCTAGACGGAATTGAGTTAAAGAATAAGGAGAAAAACTGATGGCAATGGTACAAATGAACCGATTAGAAACACTACGAGACGCAACTAATTTACTTGATCAACCAACCGAGCTGCAACAACAAGCATCACAAGATGGTTATTTGTTTTTTTCTAATCTACTAGATTCGACTAAAGTCCTCAACCTTCGACAAAAAGTTATGTCTATTTGTGAGAAACATGGCTGGACCCAATCGGGCACAAATTGCATCGAAGGGTTAGCAAACCTAGATTTATTGGTAGTAGAAGGCGGAGATCCAAGATGGCAAGATTTCTATGCAGATGTACAGAGGTTGTCAGAGTTTCACCAATTAGCTCTCGATGAAAATATTATTCGAGTTTTTGAAATCTTGTTTGGTGAAAAAGTTCTTCCCCATAGCCGAAATATATGTCGTTTGGTTTTTCCAAATTCTTCCTCCCACTCAACTCCACCGCATCAAGATAATCTGTATATTGGTGGGTCAACCGAAACGTGGACTGCATGGATACCTTGTGGGGAATGCCCAGAAATGTTGGGAGGTCTAGCAGTAGCCAAGGGGTCACACCGCCAGGGGAAATTAGACGATAAAGAAGCTGTTGGCCCAGGAGGTCGACAAGTAGAAGTCTCAAATGATCAGATATGGGTTGGTGGAGACTATAATTGTGGAGATGTGATTATTCTGCATAGTTTAACAGTGCATCAAGGTCGTGATAATCTGAGTGGCAATCAGCTTAGAGCCTCTTGTGATTTTCGCTACCAACCACGAAGCCATCCGGTACGTGCAGACTCCTTATTACCCCACATGGGATGGTTAAATTGGGAACAGATTTACCAAGATTGGAAATCTGATGACCCGGCTAAATATTATTGGAAAGACTGGGAATTAGAAATTACAGGCTAAAGTGAGAAGAAAGATCAATTAATAGAAGCCAGAAATGAGCTTACAGCTGATCTTGATTTGATAAAAAACTGCGAAAATCACTGCTCGAAGGTGCTTGGAATACCCGCAAGTTAAATTCAGGGATTACTGCCAGCAAATGGTCAAAGATATCAGCTTGTATACTTTCATAATTGGCCCAAACCTGATCACTGCTAAAAACATATAATTCAATAGGTAGACCGTGTTCCGTTGGTTGTCTATGTCTAACCAGAAAAGTCATACTTTGGTGTATATCAGGGTGATTACGTAAATAGGATTCAGCATAAGCTCGAAATGTACCCACATTTGTTAAACGTCTACCATTAACTAAGCTTACTGAATCCACTCCATTAGCTGAGTTATATTGATCAACTTCTTCTTGTTTTTGCTGGATATATTCTGCAATGTATTGAATTTTACTAAATTGATCTAACATTTTCTGATCACAGAATTTGATACTAGACAGATCTAGATTGATGGTCCGCTTGATTCGCCGACCACCTGATTCTTTCATTCCGCGCCAATTTTTGAATGACTCACTGATTAGAGCATAAGTCGGAATAGTGGTTATAGTTTTATCCCAGTTCTGCACCTTGACAGTAGTTAAAGCAATATCAATGACATCTCCGTCAGCTCCATATTTCGGCATTTCTATCCAGTCGCCTTTGGATACCATCCGATTAGCGATTAATTGGAGACCTGCAACGAAGCCCAGAACCGAATCTTTGAAAATCAACATCAAAACTGCACTCAGTGCGCCTAACCCACTCAGCAAAACGGCTATTTTTTGCTGCAAAATAGTGGCAACGACAAATAGACCAGTTAGAAAGAATACGGCAATTTTGATTACCTGAACGACCCCTTTTATTGGGACTTCATCGGCAATAGGCGAAAAACTGTAAATTTTGTGTGTTAAATTGAGAAGGGCAAAAAAGTTAGCACTGATACAAATAATTAGTAGAAGATCAATCGTACTGTCGAGAACTCCTTCCAATATTTGCTGAACTGGACTAGAGATTACTAGATCGAATAAAAAATTACTATAAGCAGAAAGACACAGGATAGAGACGAATAATGCTAACCGGTTTGATAGCTGACGTTCTTCATGTTCAATTTCGTCCTTTATGACTAGATCCAACAAGCGAAAAAGAGCTTGATAAATTAGCCGGCGACCGATTGCATAAGCTGCCGCTATTAGAATCAATCCCAGACAAGTTAGGCCAATCAGGATCCATTGATTAGTAGATACTTCCATACTTTGAACCAACACAAATAGACAAAATCAGTTGTTTCGATAACCTCACTCAACTGGTAGTAACTCGTTCTAGATTTAATATTTGTCCTTGAGAATTGGCTGAAAAGTGTAAGCCTAAGATAATATTTCTGTCAAGGAGGGAGAGAAGATCTTTTCCAACTGGACCATTCGATCAGTTATTTCCTCTATTGTACTATTCCATCTGGACGTGATTCAATACGACAAGCTTTCTTACCTTCCATTCGCTCCCATGTTATTGGAAATCCAAGTGCAGGTTCTAACACATTCTTTTTCTGGTAAAGACGATCAAAAATTTGCTTGTTGTAAATCTTATCGCCAGGCTCAATGTAGATTTAATTAGTTCCAGCCGACCGACAAGCTTATTTGATTTAGAGTGGCAATCAGCTGATTTAGCTAATTACCAACCTGATCGATCTGTCATCGTTTTGCAAAATCCGATTAACCAATCTGCTTTTGAGGTCGCTCATCATTTAAACACTCTTGGGATTGGATATCATCTAGTGGAGTCGGCTCTTTTTTCTGATCTGACAGATTTACCAGTCAAAGGAAAATTTGTAATACTTGGTAATGGTTATATTGGCCGCCACGGCGATCTAATAGATGATTATTTGAACACAAAAACCAAAACGACAAAAACTAAACGGTTTACTTGGCAAGAGTTTCAGGTTGTACACCGTGAATTAGTTTGGATCAGAGGCGGTTGGGAGCAGGCTACTTTAGAAGGTGTAAGGAACTGGTTGTTATCTGAAGACTGTCAAAAATTCCTGGATAGTTGAATCCAGTACTAGACGGGTTGAATGCTTAGTAATCTCATTTGCATACAATAAATAGTCTGGAGTTGGCCTAAAATTAGTTATTACCTTTTGCAGGTGTCCTACCGTAAAAAAATACAACTGATCTATAGAAATGTAATAAATAAATTGCTATTCGACGGTAACTAGTATATTCTGATTTTGCTAACTGTCATATAAGAAAATTGTTAGTGTGACATTAGCGTAGCAGTGCAACAAATGTGTTGCACCTCCTGTGTCATGGTTCGAATATATCTACTTTCGTTAGCCTCTAATCTCACTTGCGACTTTTGGCATCTTAGATGCTAATGAATTGTTGAAACTAGATTGGGATCCAGCTGTAACTTCATCCTGTTCAATTCTGTTCTAGATGAGAATAATTGTGGAAGGAAAACAGATCATCAAATATCCCCGATATTCAGTAGTATTGATAGCTTTGCTGTCAATTTTCTGTTTTCGTGTCTTTTCACAACTCCTGCAAAAGTTTTATCCTGTTGGCTTTCTCCCGCCATTTGAAGACTGGCAAAGTGGAGCAGTCCCTTATTGGTTGCTAGTCGTTGCCCAATTTCTGATAATTTTAGTCTGCTTAATAGTCATCCTAAAGATTTCTCTTGGTCGTGTAATTCCTAGAAATAGA
>JAYZAL010000097.1:0-13321 GCA_036339735.1 Candidatus Poribacteria bacterium | reverse complement strand
AAAATTACTCTCAACACAAGCCATAAATCCCCGTATTATTCAAAACTCTTATCCGCCCGAATATTTTTGTTTAAACAATCTTTCACCAACTCTCCATCTTGATCAAATAAACTAAGCCACTTCTGAACAATCACGAGCATCTCAGTCACTTCTTTTTTAACCAGATTTACTGCAGACACAGAAGTAAATCTGGTTGAACTTATTGGGAACCAATTCCTAAAACAACACAAAATCGAAATATTATGTTTTATAGTACGTAATCTCCTATTTACTGCCCCAAATGATATTCTCAATGTACAACACATCTTTTCTTGACATGTATCGATCTAGACACTACTTTTACGACGTAGCATCGAGTCTCATTACTCCTTGAAAGAGCGCATCACCCTATCATTATTATACTATCGTAGCTACCATACTTATCTCAGGTGGTGCGCTCCCTTTCGTCTTCTCATACCTATTATCCAATCAAGACCGAAGCCCTCCTATTAATTATGCTCATTACTTAGAGGTTGTTCCCCCGAAAATTAATTAGCTACAGGTCCCTAGCTCAAATCTTTTACCATTCTATTTTTAGAATCGATCATAGGAATAGGTTATTTTCCACTTTGTGCTGATTTTTCATGCCGATGTCCTCATTGTAATAGTAAAAATATTTATGGAATGACTTATGATGATTTACGTTATACAATGTAAATCTTATCTAAATAATTAAGAGTAGTGAGCTAACTTATATGCCAGAAAAGACTGATGCTAATTTACAAAATTTGACACATGATCATGTTTTTGGTCAAGACCAGAAGAGAGCAGGTGAACTTCGCACGATTATCGTAATTATTATTACGACCTCTATGATGATAATCGAAATTACAACAGGTCTTGTTTTTGGATCAATGGCTCTATTAGCTGATGGGTTACACATGGCTTCTCATGCCATAGCTCTAGCAATTAACGCTTTTGCTTACATTTACGCGCGTCGCCATGCTCACGATACTAGGTACAGTTTTGGTACAGGAAAAGTCAATGCGTTAGGTGGATTTGCTGGAGCATTACTATTAGCCATTTTTGCTTTAATAATGGTCTGGGAAAGTGTGGAACGGTTCATAAATCCTGTTGAAATTGCATACAACCAAGCAATTATGGTGGCAATCCTTGGTTTAATTATCAATGGCGCATCGGTATTTATCTTGGGCCATGACCACCATGACCACCACGACCACCACGACCACCACGACCACCACGACCACCACGACCACCATGACCACCATGACCACCACGATCATAATCTTCGAGCTGCGTATCTCCATGTTTTAGCAGATGCACTGACTTCACTATTAGCAATAGTTGCTCTATTCATTGCCAAATATATTGGCCTAGTTTGGATGGATCCACTGATGGGTGTAGTAGGAGCCATTTTGGTTTCACGTTGGTCTTTAAGCTTATTGAATTCAACCAGTGCAGTCTTACTTGACAAGCAAGAACCCAAATCACTAGAAATGAAAATCAGACAATGTATTGAGGTCAATGATTGCAAAATTATCGATCTTCATTTATGGTCGATAGGCCCAAACATATATAGCGCTATTATCTCGGTATTGGCGCGTTCTGCCAAAAAGCCAGAATATTATAAAAAATTGATCTCACCTGATCCTAGACTGGTTCATTTGACAGTCGAGGTTAACGAATCGAGTGAAGAAGACTTTAGTGAATAATTGTTTTTTCCTTTATCTGCTTGACCTGTCAAAGATATATGCTTAATACGGGAAAGTGAAGGTAATAGAAACCTGAACCAGTCTTCAGCTAACAAATTAGGATCCGGAATTCAGAGCGATCCGATATTTTCTGTCTATTTGTTTTCTCGTATCGTACAGACTAATCGGATTGAGAATTCGTTTGTTCTATCGTATTAGAGTCTGATTAATTCACAGGATCATTAATCTAAAATTGATTTAAAACGACCTGATGTCATTATGTTCAGGAAGAAAAGTAATTTTAGACTCCAAGTAGAAGCCAAATGACATCATAGAAAAAAAGCTGGGAAGTGGACTATTATTTTTGGAATTAAAAACCCTTCCTATATAACTAAAGAATTAGCATGTCAAAATGAAAGCACAGAGGATGAATATCGTATTTCTTTTTTCTGATGAACATGGAGCCTCGGTCATGGGGAATTCTGGTCATTCAGTCGTCCAAACCCCCAATTTGGATCGATTAGCCGAAAAAAGCTACACATTCGAAAACGCCTACTGCAACAGCCCACTTTGTACACCTTCTCGGTTGTCAATGTTGACAGGTCGTTACCCACACCAGATCAATGCTTGGGATTTGGGAGTAATTGCCGATCAACACCGACATAAGACGTGGGGCCACTACCTGGGTCGATCTGGTTATCGGACGGTCTTATGTGGCCGTACACATTTCAACGGTAGCGACCGTTTAATGGGGTTCAGCGACCGATTACTCGATGATTTGCCAAAATGGAATAAATCTAGCGGGCGTCCGCCGACACGAAGACCCAATGAAAGACGTAGTTCTAACTCTCATGTAACCGAATGTGGTTCTGGCCTCCACATTCATACCAACTATGACAGACAGGTAACTGAATTAGCCCTCGATTTTTTGAATCAAGAATCCACTAATGCCAGTAAGCAACCTTTCCTACTCTATTGTGGATATATGCGTCCTCACTTTCCATTGATTGCGCCAGCTGAATTCTTGTCTGGTTATGACCCAAACAAATTAGAATTGCCATCTACGTGGAATCGTCCACTGAATTGCCAGCATCCAGTCATCCAGCACTTGCGTTGGGCTTGGCGAAATGAATCTCCTCCACCCGAGTCTATTGTTCGCTTAGCACTAGCTAGCTACTATGCTTTGGTTTCTGCACTAGACTCCCAAATTGGTCGAATTGTAAATGCTATCGATAGTTCACCTTTAGCTGATAATACAGTCATCATTTACACTAGTGATCACGGGGAGATGGCAGGACATCAAGGGATTTGGCAGAAGCAGTGCTTTTATCAACCTTCAGTTCAGGTACCATTGATGTTACGGTTACCTGCCAATTATTCTGAGACTGGTCGAGTTTCACAAAACGTCTCTCTGCTAGATATTTTACCAACTCTATTGGATTTAGCAGAAGAATCAGCTGATTTGCCTGGCTGTAGTCTGCTAAACATTGCACGAAACGAAGACAACCGAATTGACCGACCAGTCTTTGCCGAGTACCATCATATGGGGATGTTAAATGCTGGATTTATGCTAAAAAAGGGGTTTCATAAATTGTGTTACTACGTTGGTCATTCGCCCCAACTGTTTGATCTCAGAACTGACCCAACAGAAAGCTATAATTTGGCATCGAGGTCTAATTTAGTATCGAAAATGGTGGCCGAGTTACGCCTGATCTGCAACCCGGAAGAGGTCGATAGGCAAGCTAAAGCTGACCAAGTTAGACGGCAGTCGGTCCTTGGTTAGCATATGACAAATATACATCTGGATCAACCCGATGGGAACTATATCGTATATACAGCAAATCAGCCGATTGAGAAATTATAATCTGGAAGTGATATCAATTAATGCCATCAACCTGTTCTATTTGGTACCTTCGATAGTTCTTGCTTTCTCCATTCTTTGTTGCTTTCATAGATTTCACTTCTTTTTGATCGCTTAAAGACATAATTCAATTTTCTAATCCTTGCTGCTGCTAGGAAATTAGCACCTCGAAATGACAAACTGTATTCAAGAAAATCTGCTCTTATATCGCTTCCCGAATCCATTATTTATCTCATATCATCAGTGTAGATAATACTTTTTGTAGATTGGTCTATAATCAAGTGATACCGGTTTTTAAACTAGGTGATGTTACTTCCGATCTCCAACTCAGAGCACTTGGCCAAAGCACTGTGCCCGAATCTAATACAATTTGAAAAAAGAATGTTTATTGACTAAGAATTCAGGAATCAGTCAATAAATTTGAATCGATCGAACCCAAACTATACATTTTAGGACCTCCTTCTCTGATCCAGAGGGAGGTCCTTGAGATGAGAAGGTGCTTAGTTCCCTGATTTTCTAAGCACCTTTCTTTTTTATTCCAAGCGGCTGCTTCTAAGGACAATTAGTGTTACCGGCATTGTCCAGTGTGGGAACTGGTTTGCTTATCTTAGGTGTTCCGTCTTGATCTTTATCCTACTTTCTACTCCTCCCATTAATACTCCCGATTTTATTTATCGGTTACCAGAAACCATACTCCTTTCCACCGCTCTAATCAATAGGCCACTTACCTCACCATGTGAAATTTGCATATTGATTTTACTCGTCTATCATATATTTCGTTGCTTTGACGTTACATGAGGAATCGAATTCATTTGTATATCCCCGACTTGTCACTGTCATCCTGTTGTCTGTTTACTGCAACATTTATCAAATACGTTTATTAATTGAAGATTTTGGTCTTATCTTCTACCTTCAGTAAACTTTAGGAAGGCACCTTGAGAACTATCTTGCTTTTGCAAAAAATTACATCTATATGAGCAAAGAGCCATAGACATCCGCATTTAGGATCCAAATTTGGCTAGTCGAAAAAATGACAGATCAATGCTTCAGGATTCTAACGTAATCTCCTATAGAAATTAAATAAATGTTGAGTCGTATCATAGCTCGGATCGTCGACAAATAATTTTGACCTATAACCAAGGTAATCGTCGAGCTCGAAGTCCATTATTCTTGATAGGTGAGCTAAGGAGTAGCCGGTTAGAATTTCCCTAAGTGCCTGACTTTTTTGGATACTTTGACAGGAGTCCAATCCTGATGTAGGATCTGTAATGTTTTTGGCGTATGAATTTGTCCCACTGAACTACTACCTTATTCAACTTGATAATCACCAGTACGTACGGCATTCATCAGATAATATGTTCGTTGGTGTAAATTGGTGCTCAATTCGATTTAATCATAAGTCTGCTGAGAGAATTTTATGGAACAATATTTTCAGAAAACCTTAACTTGCCTAGTTTTACATGTATGTATGTTGATGTGTCCAGACTTGTGGGCAGAAGCCAACCGAGAGCTAGCCGAAAAATTTACTATCGAACAAATGGTTGAATATAAATCTTTACCCTCATATTCCCAAGCACCATCCCTCAAAAAGCTCGAAGAAAAAGGAGAAATACCTCCCATCGGGCAGCGTTTACCTGCTGAACCATTTGTCTGGAAAACCAATGTTATGGTTGATGGGCCGGGGGTTTACGGCGATGTGCTGAGAAGGGTCTACGGTGCAGGGACAGAAGGATGGAATTTTGCTGTTGGCCAGATTCAAGGATGGGGAGGGACAGAAGCTTATCGAGAATCCCTGATTAACATTAGTATGATGTGGGTGATGAAAGAACCAGCGCCTGTTCCTAATCTAGCACGTTCTTGGGAATGGGTTGATGATGGTTACACCCTGATCATGAAACTAGTTGAGGGGGTACGTTGGTCCGACGGGTACGAGTTTACGGCCGAGGATGTTATTTTTTCCTACGACCACATTTTGGATGATAAAATACCGAGTTGGCAAACCAAAAGCACCTTTTCCTTTGGAGGACAAGTTACAGAACTCAAGCAGATAGATAAATATACCGTTAGCTGGCACTTTGGAATAGCCTATCCCGTAGTCGCCATATACCAAATGAATGAACGTTTTCCAATTGTACCAGCACACATCTTAAAACAACACCATCCCAAATATAATACTTCCAACAGTTACAATGATTACTTCAATGTTACCCCTTCCGATGCATTGCCAGTGGTTAGCCTCGGTCCCTACATCCCCGTCAGGTATAAACCTGGTCAACAGCTAATATACGTTAGGAACCCTTACTATTTTAAGGTGGACGAAAAAGGTCAGCAACTGCCTTATTTTGACGCTATACAGTTTACTGATGCCCGAGACTGGAGCATTAGAACATTAAACGTTCTAGCGGGGAGTGCTGATAACACACATGTCCAAAAATATGATTTACAACCGGTTGTCTTATCAGCAGCCAGAAAGCCTAATACGCATTTTAAAACCCACTGGGGTGATTGGCGAGTCCCACATCAAATCAATCTCAACTTATCTCTCCATCTTGGTGTTAAGGACAAGAGAGATAAGGCTTTAAGGAAACTATTTCGAAAGAAACAGTTTAGAGTTGCCTTGTCCCATTTAATAGATCGACATGGAATTACCAATGGTGTATTTCCAACCCCTGCCACCAAACCCTGGTATGGTGGTTACTGCGAAGGTTCGACAATGTATGATGAGAGTATGGTGGTTCGTTACCCCTATAATCCAGATGAAGCTAGGCAAATTCTAGCAGAACTTGGTTTTGAAGATATCGATAATGATGGTATTCTGAATTGGCCAAATAATTCTGAAATTTCAGGAGAGGAACTAATTATAGAACTTCGTGCAGGAGGAGAATCACCTGAATGGGTTCAATTGGCAGAAGCTCTGGTTGAACCTTTCAGGAAAGAAGGCGGTATAGACTTAAGAGTCAAACAAACAGGTCGCTCAGCTTCAGCTGAAAGGAATGCGGGATATTGGGAGATGGAGGTAAGTCGTGATATGTCAACCAATGCACCTGAAATTTACCCTCATTCAGTTGGCTCAATGTCAGACACAACTCCTTGGTGGCACATGTCAGGTCCCGGAGGACAAAGAGATCTTCTACCTTTTGAACAAGAGATAGCAACTTTATTGGAATCAACTGTCACCATCCGTTCAGCTGCCAAACTTAAAAAAGTATTTGGTCAGGTGCTAAAATTATATACTGAAAATCAGTATACAATTGGCATTATGCAAGCCAAGTATTTGGATGCCTACGCCAAGCGACATAAAAATTACCCGGCTGATTTTCCTATACAGCTTTATGGTTGGACTGAAAAGAACGTGCCAATGGAAATTCGATGGGCCGAAAAATCTGATCAATTACCAACCAGTAACTATCTTCAAATGATTCCTAAGCTTTCAGACTACTAGTATTTCATATTGGCCTTTTCTTACTAATATGTTGAACTACATTCTCAGGCGAATATTATATTCTGTACCTTTACTAGTATTGGTGGCTTGCGTTACCTTTTTTATTATTACTTTGCCACCCGGAGATTACATGACAGCTCTGGAAGGTGAACTGGTATCCAAAGCTGGCCTGTCAGCCCAGGAAGCCAAAGAAATCTCAGATCAACTACGCGAGCACTATGGATTAGATAAAACAATCTGGGTTCAATTTGGCAAATGGTTTTTGGGCTTATTAAAAGGGGATTTAGGGTATTCTTTCAAGTTTAGGAAACCGGTAGCTGAAGTAATCTGGACTTTTTTGGGATGGACTTTTCTGATTGCTTTTTGTAGCTTCGTAGTTTCGGCTGTAGGTGGAATTCTACCGGGTATCTATTCCGCGACCAATCAATACGGAATTGGGGACAATTTGCTCACCACCTTAGCCTATATTGGATTATCCATCCCAAATTTTTTTCTTGCTCTCCTGATGATGTATCTGATGGTCTTTCACTTTGAGGTTAAAAGTGTTGGTGGCTTATTTTCGCCTGATATGGTCATGCAGCCGTGGAGCTGGGCGAAGTTTATAGATTTTTTGAATCATTTCTGGTTGCCGGTTTTAGTGATTGGTGTAGCCGGTACAGCTAGGAACATGCGAGTCATGAGGGGAAATTTACTAGATGTGTTAGATCAACCATATGTGCAAGCGGCAAGGGCAAAAGGGTTAAGTGAATTTACCGTTATTAATAAACACGCAGTCAGAAATGCTATTCAGCCCCTTATTATGTCTTTCGGTATGTCTCTTCCTTGGTTAATAGAAGGCTCCCTAACCACTGCTTACGTACTAAATTTACCAACCACCGGCCCCGTATTCCTGGAAGCTCTGCTATCACAGGATATGTATTTAGCTGGTTCATTTTTAATGGTAATCGCAGTCGTAACGATTATCGGTAATATTCTAGCCGATATAGCTTTAGCTGCTGTCGATCCAAGAGTAAGATATGAGTAATCAATATCACTCAGGACAGAACTCATCTTTGACAGAAAGATTGATCGATGCAGAACAAAACCAACAAATACGCAGATCCCAACTTCAGCTCATATTCAGCCGTTTTCAAAAAAACAGGCTTGGATGTATTGGGCTTTTGGGTGTTTGCATCTTTATATTACTTTCGATCGGTGCTCCTTTTTTTGCTCCTTACGATCACGTCGAACAAGATTACCAAAGGAGTTATTTGCCACCTCAATCCATACACTTCTTTGATCAGGATGATCGATTTCATTTTGTTCCATTCACTTATAAGTACAAAAAAATAATGGATCCAGAAACATTCGTTTTTTCTTATGAAGAAGATAGGTCAAAACGATTCCATTTAAAATTTTTCACTCCAGGATTCAGCTATAAATTGATGGGTTTAGTTCCGATAAAGACACATTTTTTGGGAGTAGAAGAACCCGGAACCATATTTTTACTAGGAACTGATGCGCATGGACGAGATTTGCTGAGTCGAATTCTTTACGGGGGTAGAATTTCACTCAGTGTCGCCTTATTAGGTGCTCTTGTGACTGGAATAGTTGGCACTACGATAGGTTCGATATCGGGTTACTATTCAGGAATAATAGATGTACTACTACAAAGATTAGTTGAATTAGTTCAGTGTTTCCCGCAACTAGCTCTTTGGATGGTTTTGAGTGTGGCTTTTCCACCTACATGGCCACCTTTATATATTCTCTACGGTATCGTCGGCATTTTTTCGTTATTATCCTGGCCTTTACTGGCTCGTGAAATACGCGGGAAAGTATTATCCTATCGAAATACAGAATTCGTTTTAGCAGCTGAAGTTATGGGAGTAAGTGCTCCTGTCATCATTGCTCGTCACATTATTCCGCACGTGGCTAGCCATATTGTAGTCGCGCTGACAATTGCCATTCCTTCGATGATTTTAGCCGAAAGTACGTTGAGTTTTTTAGGGCTTGGCATTAGGCCACCGATGGTTAGTTGGGGGCGATTACTAAGAGATGCTCAGAGTCTGCAAACTTTGAACCAGCATCCGTGGATGATGATTCCGGGTGGTTTTATTGTTTTAGCAGTTATGGCTTTTAATTTTTTGGGCGACGGTCTGCGAGATGCAATTGATCCCTACAGTAAATAACCTTTCTAAACTATGCAGCAAATACTAAAGATTGAAGGGCTGAAAACAGTTTTTGAGTCAGACGAGGGCATCGTTAAAGCTGTAGATGGTATAAATTTCGATCTTAAAAGAGGTCAAATATTAGGAGTGGTTGGTGAGAGTGGCTGTGGAAAAACAGTAACTGCACTTTCAATTCTTCAACTTATTAGGCCGCCCAAGGGAAAAATTGTATCAGGTCAAATCACCTATTATTATCCGGATGGTAGAAGGGTTGAGATTACTTCACTCAAACCCAACAGTCCAGAAATGAGAAAGATCAGGGGTAAAGAGATTTCCATGATTTTTCAAGAGCCAATGATGGCACTTAATCCGGTTTTATCCGTTGGTGAGCAAATCATAGAATCCCTGATATTGCATCATCGGATCTCAAAAACGGAAGCCAGAGAAAAGGCCATCAAGATACTAGAACAGGTAGGAATATCGGCGGCAGGAAAAAGGATCGACGAATACCCTCACGAATTTAGTGGAGGTATGCAACAGCGAGTAATGATTGCTATCGCTTTATGTTGTGCCCCTAGTTTAGTCATTGCAGATGAACCGACAACGGCTTTAGATGTGACTGTTGAAGCACAAATACTGGATCTAATTCGGGAGGAACAGAAAAAAAATGGCTTATCTGTTATTATGATTACCCATGATCTCGGCGTCGTATCGGAAATTACAGATACTGTAATCATCATGTATGCGGGGCAAATAGTTGAACACGCATCGACAGCTGAGATTATCAACAACCCCAAGCACCCTTACACAAAAGGGTTACTTCAGTCTAGGCCGCAGATCGGACAGAAGGATCAATTAATTCCTATTGAGGGGGTGGTCCCTAACCTAACTAATCTTCCTGAAGGGTGTTATTTTGCCCCTCGATGTTCACAGGCCGAAGATATTTGCTACCAGCAATCGCCTCCAACATTTACCCTAAACTCAGATCAATCAGTCAAATGCTGGTTGTATAATGAATAATTGTTTTGACAAAAGTGCCAAATGGAAATCTTTTACAGGTGATAGGGCTGAAAAAATATTTCCCTGTTCATAAGGGAATTTTGAAAAAAATAGTTGGTCATATCAAAGCTATTGACGGTATTAGCTTTGATATCAAAGAAGGTGAGACTGTCGGTCTAGTTGGTGAAAGTGGGAGTGGAAAGACCACTACAGGAAGATCAATCATTCGTCTACATCCAGTGACCGAAGGGGAAATTCTTTTTCGAATGGATGGACAAATGCGAAATGTGCATCAACTTTCCAAACCAGAGATTAAGAATTTTCGACGGCAAATGCAAATGGTATTTCAAAATCCATTCGCATCTCTAGACCCGAGAATGTTGATCAAGCACATTTTGCTTGAACCTTTGGTGACTCATAGGTTGGGCAGTCGCCAAGATCAGTTAGGGAAAATTGAAGAACTAATATCTGTGGTTGGTCTCAGTACATCACATTTGGATCGTTACCCACATGAGCTAAGTGGCGGCCAAAGACAACGAGTTGGTATTGCTAGATCTTTGGCCCTGAACCCAAAGCTTATCATTTGTGATGAACCAGTTTCGGCACTTGATGTTTCAGTGCAAGCTCAAGTCCTAAACTTATTATCTAATTTACAAAAAGAACTGGGGTTGACCTACTTATTGGTCGCACACGATCTGAGTGTGGTTGAGTACATGAGCGATCGCATCATCGTAATGTATGCTGGAAAAATTGTTGAAATAGCTAAATCAGAAGACTTGTATCGACAGCCAAAGCATCCCTACACAGAAGCGCTAATAGATGCGGCTCCTAAACAAAAATATCATTCGACATCTAAGAGATCTATCCTTCCAGGTGCCATGCCAGATGCGTTTAATTTACCAAGTGGTTGCAACTTCTACGACAGATGCCGTTACGCACGAGACGTATGTCAGCAAACTGAGCCTGATTTAGCTACAATATCGTCCAACAAGACTACTAGCGTCGCCTGCCATTTAGCGGATGAACTCATGCTTGAAGGATATACAGAATAGCAGGTGTTTGATCATTTGAATACTAAAAATACCAATAGTGGAGTACGACTTTCTAAGGAAGTCTGGATCGTAGTTTATGTAGAAGTTGATACAAACTGGTCGATAACAGACAAGAAGTTGTGAGCTCGTTGATACAATCTTGGGCTTAAATTCAGGTTGGTCGAAAAGTGATCTATTGGACTGAGATTAATAAAGTGGATATGATCGCCTTTATATTTTCACAACTTAGAGCCAATAGGCAATCTTCTTATTGGTGTTGCAGACTTGAATTCCAACTTTATCCCTTTGAATACTTATGCTAGAATTTCATTTATTAACAATTTGTTAATGGGTAAGAATTAATGTTTCCTGATATAGCAAAAGAAAAACGTAACCAATTAATTAAAGAGGGTTATTGTGTAATCGATAACGTTCTTAGTGAAGAATTTCTGCAGGAACTGCGAGAAGAATCCGACCGGATGTTGGATGCCATAGATCATCCTCCACACTGGAAATACCAGGGGTCTGACTTGCATGTCAGAGGTCAGGACGAGCCAGTAATAGAAAAACTAATCAATTGGCAACCGGCAACAGATGCGCTAGAATCATTAGGTTTGGGGGATTTTACTTCTCATGGAGGGTTTATCATACTCAGTAAGCCTGCTGGAGGCCCCCCTTTGTATTGGCATCAGGACTGGATGAAGTGGAATGATCCTATTAGCTGTGCTCCTTGGCCTCAATATATATTCCTGTCTTATTATCTAGTTGATACCAGTATTGAAAACGGTTGCTTACAAATAATTCCTGGTACCCATTTGAAACGAATACCCCTGCACGACCGGATAGTACCTGCACATGCTGAGGGTGGGTACTACGTTCCAGAAGATGATCCAGATATGTTTTGTCAACATCCAGATGCCGTAGATCTGCCGGTTAAAGCTGGTTCATTAGTCATAGCTGAAGGCCGAGTATTACATGCCGCCAGAGCGAATCAGAGTAGCAAGAGGCGAACGTTGCTTTTGGGATGGCATGAACGGCCGGTGACAATCCCGAACAATTGGAATGGACACGTACCAGAAGAGATCATTAATCGGGATCCCGATGCGACATATGCTCCAACCAGAAACCCTAGCCTGTATCTAAAGGCTGAAGCGGATTCTGGTTGATTTTGATATCAAAATTTCTATTGAAGTAGCAACATTGAAATTCAAAATTTTATCCTGATTTGACTCGTGGACAGTATAGATAAAAATATGATTGCTAGAGTGCGAGTAGGAGGAATGATAAGGAAGGAATTAAAAATGAGACGGCCTGACTTAACTGAAAAATCGCATAATCCTATCTATTAGAACCGTTTATGAAGCAAGTAACCGATACAGAGAAATTCCTTTTCGATATTCAAGGATATCTAATATTACCAGGCGCAA
The DNA here is from genome assembly GCA_036339735.1 of Candidatus Poribacteria bacterium. GTDB lineage: Bacteria > Poribacteria > WGA-4E > WGA-4E > UBA9662 > TMED15. Next base: position 723 of record JAYZAL010000097.1, on the reverse strand, counting down.
TCGATAAAAAATTGATTGAAGAACTTGATTGCGCTGTCGTTGAAAATGAAGCTATTGACCACGATGAAAGCTGGTCTCATGGGCTACCAATTGTTACAGCGCAACATTTTATCAAAGACGAAAACATCGAAAATCAAGTTAGATTAAATGGTTTACCTCGGCTAGATCCCATCTTTGATCAACTGATCGGTCATCCTTCGATTTTGCCTTACTTGAAAGAATTTATGGGTGAGCCCCAATTGGTGAATACTTGGTCGATTTCAAAATATGCTGGTAGAGTAGCGTCCGGTTGGCATCATGGTTTGCCAACCCGAGAGTATACGGCCGATAATGGGACCATACGATCTCCAATGTTGAATGTGGTAACTATGCTAACACCTAACCACTCTGGTGATGGTTGCTTTATCGTTATACCGGGTTCGCACAAAAAAAACTTTAACTTAAGTCCCAAATGGAGTGTCGCCGGTCTGGAGACACCAGGAGCAGTTGAAATTACGGGTGATCCCGGTGATGTGATGCTTTTCACCGAAGCCTTGACCCATGCGGCTGCGGCCAAAACTACTACACGTAGACGGACAACATTACAATACAACCACCTCCACCGTGATCGTGCTTGTATAATGTGGGATTCTCACAACGTGAGGCATTACTGGATGCCGCCATCTGTCCGATCACGTTTTAATTCGGCGCAGAAATCGCTCACTCGTTGGATGGATTACACGA
>JAYZAL010000096.1:0-5266 GCA_036339735.1 Candidatus Poribacteria bacterium | reverse complement strand
CCTAGCCAGTGAAAATGGGGTTGTAGCCAGGAGTCGGAAATGGTGTGGCTATAGCCGGTGTATCGAAAATCTATCGAGAGACGAATCACATCTTCTGTGTGATTGTCGGCCGCTGCATGAACTGTTAGCGATTTGAAAAGTAGGATGTCCCCTGCTTGGTAATTGGTTTGCAACCAAACCGAGTCGGCATCCACATCAACTGTATTTCCACCTGGGCCGGGAGCAGCACGTGGGATCAAAAACCCCGATTTGTGGCTGTTTTTCAATAGTTTCAACCCACCGGTTGCAACCGGTACATCGCCCAGCGGAGCCCAGCAAGACACAGTTTCTGTTGAACCGCCTACATAAAGCCAATCTTGATGTGGTTGTGTTCCTCGTTTGTTATCCCGGGGAAAGGCGATGCGAGCAATGGTCATCGGTAGAGCAAAGACTGATTCCTGGAACAGATATTCCATGATGGTATGCACCTGCGCTGCCATCTTTAGTCGATGAAAAGATTCTAACGCTTGGATCTTGGCATAAACGGGTCGCCACTCCTTATCCCCTTCTAAAATTGGTTGAATATCAGTTAGACCATCCATGACGTCAGTTCCCTTTCTCAACCATCCCTGTTCCTGGCAAAACTCAAGAATCTGTCTCCGTAGTGCCAGAACTTCTGGTTGAGGAAGTGTATCTCGCAAAAACAGGTACCCGTCGGCATTGAACTGTTGACGCAAAGCGGATGGGTCGGACAGAAGATGATTTGATTCAGTGAAATATTCCATAGTTAAACTTAACCTCTTAATTTTATTGGCTGAGCCGTTCGGCTCAAAAACTAATTTTTAGCTGAAGTATTCCCTTCGCTGTAGATATTGGATGGCAGTCCTTCCCCTGCGTTAACGGGAAGATCGCCAATCAGCGATTAGAAGACCGGCCACATGGCACAGGGGCATGAGTAAATCGACATCCGACCAACGGTAGCCATCTGCTCGGTTAGCCAGCGCTACCGCCCCTACCAACTCCTCTTCCACTAAAAATGGCAGGCCAAGATAGGACTGTATCTTGCCGTGTCCAAATGGCACGCCCCCACTTCTAGGGTCATTTTTTGGATCATTGCTCAGCACCGGCCCCTTACTGGTCATTACCGCACCGTTCAAGGTATCCAGATTATGGAATTGAAGATTGGAGAGTATATCTTGATGCGTGTAATTGGGTTTATAAATATCGATTACGGCATGGGACAGTAGGTAAGGCTCTCCACCCAGGCTATAACAGACTTCGGCTAAAAACCCGAATTGACTATCAGCCACTTGTAAGATAGGAGGCAGCAGACTAACCATGGCTGATTCGATGTCTTCAGCGTGGTGGTAGGCCATCATAATCTCCGCCAAAGCAGAAAAGAGTTCTGCCGAAGGATGATGCGGGGTCCAGGTTTCCTGCAGATAGACAGAGGCTTGACCGAAAAATGGATTGCCACGCTGTTCGGCAATTTGCGAAATGGTTTGTAGTGGAATCGACATGGCTATCTCCGAGAGCAATAAGGTTGAGGACCAGACTTGAACGTCATGTTGTACCGTTTACCAAGTGTAATCCTGGTAGCAGAAATCACTTCAGAATCACCATCTTGCGTGTTTCTATATAATCTCCAGCCTCAATTTGGTAGAAGTGAAGATGCTTGCTCACCATCTTCACTTCTACTATCCTAGTAAATTGCTTTACTAGATTCTACATAATTCCCTGCTGATAGATGACCTAAATTTATTGTTCTAATTTGCTTTCCAGTTACATCATTGATTGTCATTATCATTACTTTAAATTTTGGGTTAATCATCCTCCATATTTAGCAATTTGAAATTATCAAATTTTGTCCCCCCGTAGGATGAACCTGCGTTTATCGTCCAGACGCCAGTCTGACCACTCTCATAGCGTTCAGAGGAATGATCTGAGGCTTCCAACAACCAGCTACTTGGCTCTGGTGCTCCTTTCTTCCATGCCTTCCCCTTTAGGTATACATGTGATTGGTGGGTTGTTATCTCTAATCGGAAAATCCACCATCTACCATTATCTAGGTGTAAAGGTTCTTCGTTTAAAGTGACGGTCGTGTAGGTGCCGTTATCTCTAGGGACACGTTTAACTATCTGAATTCTGTTATGTCTATTACTGGTCCGAAGCCGATAGTTTTCAGTATACGAATTCCAGTAAGCGAACACCCCAGCATCCCCACTGTTCCGTATTTGTAGTTCTACCTGGATAGTGTAATTAGACTGATTTCCTAGCTTAACTATAGCTGCGCTGTTGAGTGCTTTTCGGTCAGCTTGTTCCAAGACCCGACTACCTGCAAGGGAGATATGCCATTTGCCATCCGAAGGAAAGAACCAACCGGCTGGTTGTGTGTCTAGTTGATAACTCTCAAAATTTTCCTCAAGTATAACCTCTCGGTTGAGTCCCTTAAATTGGGATAGGTATCTTCCAATAACTTCTAACCTGTCTGTTAACTTATCCTGTTCTTTGGCCTTCAAAAGTAGCTGATCTTGGGTCGGAATCAAGATCTTTTGTCCAATTTTAATCAGGTTGGGATCGAGAAGACGGTTATACTTTGCTAGTTGGGGCCATAATCTAGGATCTTCTAGCTTATTCTGAGCGATACTTTCCAATGAATCTCCCTGTTGAACAGTATAGATTTCCTGTTGGGCAGTGATAAAGCTGGGTATCAAAACACAGAACAAAACGATCGAACGTTGACTCAATATCGTCATTTTTGATTTCTCCTGTTTAAGAGCGATAGGGTTAAACACTATTGAAAAATTGGCTTAGGAAATAAAATCCTCTTTGAGTTTCCGGCTAGCAGATCCTTACCCTTTTAGGCATCTTAAACTAAGGAAGTTATTTCTGCAAACTTATAATTAATGGTTATGTCTCATAATCATCAAAAGTAAAAAGTATAGAATACTGGGGGTAGGATAGAGAAAAAGGGTACTAACTGGTGCTGATACCCGCCTGTTTACCCTGTACCTGCTATGTTCCAGATACCAATTTCAAACTTCTATAATAGGGGCACGGATGCTAATTAGCCAACTACTTGAGAATTCCTACTCGCAGTTGTCTAAGATTATCAATGATTAATTAGTTGAAAATTGACTCTAATTTTAGAGATGAACTTGGCAAAACTCTATTTATGGAAGGCTGATATTTACTCGCTTTGGTATAAAAATCGGTGATGGAGATCTTAAATGTTGTATGAAATACCTTTCTCCAGGTCATTTTATTTGGGTTGGCTGCCATCAAATCTTTGAAAATCAGCCTAAACGCTTGGCTTTCCGAATGACCTAACAATTGCAATTCTTTAGATAGGACCAAAACTAGGAATACTGACGAACTGTAGTTAGTATCCTTCCCATGACTATTGTAGCTTTCAAATATGGCTGGGGTTTGTGTGGTCTGTAGATCAACTTGGTCTTGAGCTGATAAAAAATAGTTTTCATTATAATGTTGCTGAATATAAATCGACTCAAAAGATGCGGCTGAACCTTCAATTAGCCATTTGGTTTTGAAACTAGTTGGGTGATCATCGTATTTGTTTGCATGCTTATTTAAAGTCATTTGATAGGTGTGAAAATACTCGTGGGCAATAACAGAATATCGATGAATATGATCTTGAAGAAACTCATTATTATTAATTTCCATGACAAATAACTTTTGGTTTAGGTCGTCGTTCTGGACAGAAATGTAGGCTCCCCCTTCAATTCCTGGATAAGGGTCAGCTACTTTGTCATTCCAAGCATAAATGTCTATTGAGTGATAATAGATTTGGTTTAGTGGAAGTAGGTTTTTGAGGTTGGTCATAATTTTGCGATATTCACTGATCCAATCAGCTGGCAAACTGTGGTGGAGATGTTCATTAATGACGACGGGTTCTATTAGGTCTGACATAGAAGAGATATTTGTATCTGATGGCGATGGATTAGCTCGTGCGAATGATAGCAGACAAAAAGTAACTAAGATTAAGGTATTAAATTTCATCATTTCAATGAGATTCTGCTTGGGTATAACAGATGTAAGTTTCTGGAGATATTTGATGTTTGATAATCAAATTTTCAAGCTGATTGACCTCTTCAGTCTGAGTACAGCGAGCCATCGACGACAGTAGATCGCGAGCAACCTATTTTGCCAATTAGCGGAGGCTTGTTTTTTACCTAATTCCAATATTTGCGTTTGATGCCCATTGTCAGTTTTTTATCATCACCGATCAGGATAACGTTGACTGTATTGACCTATCCACTGACAAGCTAATCAATCAAAAATAGGACTGGAAAATAGCTCTTCGGTTCTGCCTCTGGCTTTAGCCCGCAAATAATCTATTTCATAAGGTGATTCGATCAGTCTTCTGGAGCCATTTCGAATATCTTTTCCTAGATTAAACCTTTTTGGGTAATGACTGTATATCATTAACCGTCGAGGTCGGCCCGAGGCGTTTGGTCTGGAATTATGAACTAAAACAGAATGAAAGAACATTACTGATCCAGCTTCACATAGAATCTCCTGTCCAGCGTTGAAGTCAATCAGCCCGTCTTGAACCTGTAAGCCTAAGTTGCAGCTTTCATGCTCAAGATGTTTTTGGTGTGACCGAGGCCAAACACAAATTGGTCCATTTTCTGATGTACAAGCATCCATGCTGATAGCGGAAGAGATAATTTCTTGCGGGTAGTTCTGTGCCTGATAATACGCCCAGTCATTGTGAACGGGAAATCGATCTTCCATTTCGGCCGATTCGATATCGACTATCTTTGGTAATGGTTCCTTGTAGTTTAATTTTTCCTCCATCAATACAGGGTGATCAGACATGAGTTGGGTCAACGGCTTCAATAGACGTTGGTCGCTAGAAAGGGCACTTAGGTGGAGCGATAGATCGTTAATTGGTTGGATTTTTCGCACAATTTGACCTTTATGGGTCAGGCGAATATCCAACCGTCCGCTTTTTCGCTGATGGTAAAGTGAAGAATTAACTATTAATTCCAGGATGAAATCAGCTTCTTCTTGCATTGCCTTTACTTCAGCCCGATCGAAGACGGATGGTAAAACAAGATAACCCTCGGCCTTAAACTGGCAAATTTGTTGCTCTGAAATTTCGAATTCCACGTACTTGCTGCCTCCCTTAACAACACATCGTATGTATTTTTGGATTTTCTAAGTGAGACGATAATCATATCGCAATGTCATGGTTTTACCAAGGAAAACAGTAGTAAGTAACGCAGATAAAATACTAACACAAACCCCTATTTATCAGAGA
>JAYZAL010000095.1:0-6921 GCA_036339735.1 Candidatus Poribacteria bacterium | reverse complement strand
TCGCTACAGCTTGGGACCGAATCTTAGGAGCGATACTATTGGGTTTCGCTGCGTTTCAGGATTGCCTTAATTATCCTTTACCCCTGATAATTTTTGTCTTTATGCCAGCCCTGCCAAAATTATCGGACATTTATTTTGGGGGTTTGGGTCTAAAAAATGACAGTCTCTCTACAAGGGGTTGTGGTTTGGTTCTGCCAGTTGGGTTGATAATGTCCGATAATAGTCATTACCAGACGTTATCAATAGCCCTTCTAGATTGGAGCACTGTATTGAATTTCTATTAACTTTGATGTTTTCAGAGAATAACAGTTAGCATGTCGAAATATTTTAGATGCCCAAGAGAAAAGAACACCTGTTAGTGCGGCTATAATTATGACGATTGGATACCCGATATTGAATTTTTGTCGATTAGGTGCCTAGTTTTTGGGAATGCGAAACACCGTTAAAAATTCTACTTATCGGTTTATCGTATTCTTTAGGCCATCAGCGCCCATAACCACAACCATCATAGCAGCAGGTTGGTTGGTACTGTTGAAAGCGTTATGCCATACATCAACTGCTCCTATCCAAGCTTCACCCTTTGAAAAAGTCTCCGTTTGTATGAGACCATCAATCTCAAAATCGATAGATAATGTACCTTCCATCACATAGCCATGCAGAGGTACCATATGCTTATGCCAACCTGTTTCTTCGCCTGGTTTTAGGACTCTAACCACACTTGAGACTTGTGCGGGTTGCTGAGTTGGATAAATTATTGGTTGATCTAAGGCATTAAGTTGTTCGGCATTGAACAATTTTTTCGTGGTCAAGGTTGAAGTTTTTGCGCAACCATAAAACGAAATAATTAAGATCAATACAATTATCTTTTTCATTTCAAAACCCCTTCGTTAAATTGTGTCCAGCATATCAAACTTCGCCTGACAACACAATCAATAGATAAAAATTAGCATCATTTTATCAAAAGAGACAAAAACCAAGTTTAAATTTCAGAAGATGGTTGAAATCTCCATTAGTGATGGCATCATGGCCGATAACTCTCATTATCAGACATTATCTAAACCCCCTTCAGCTCGTTTCAGCCTCAAATTCCTAACTCGATTGATTTGTTTCTTGATTGGCAATTCTAACTTGTTAAATAATCGGCTAATCAATCCGATCTTAGCTCTTGTCTTATCCAACATGATCGTATTGAAGAAATTAGTATTCTCCATCGTAGTATGTTGGGTAAAAAAGATCTTATGTATCTTCGCCTATACCAGCACTTCCTGGTGGAAGTGATAGTTTGTGTAAGCCTTGTGGGGTCGATAATAATTGATAAACTCCTTGAGTTGGTGCTAACCAAACTGTTCCTGTGCCAGAAAAAGTTTGCAATAAACCTTCCCCAGACACAGCTGTTCCGACCCACGTTTTGCTACTTTTCTCTGCTTTGAAATTAACTCCTGCTGTTCTCAGTAGAGCAAAATTTCCGTCAACACTGAGTTTTTCGTTTTTTAACTCAATTTTTTGGATCTCTGTTGATGGAACAGGTGAATACAAAACTACAATTCCATCACCTCTAATTTGAGTCTGAAATAATCCTTCTCCGCCGAATAATCCGGCAGATATACTTTTCTGAAGTATGCTTGATACATCTAGCCCTCCGGTTCCAGCATAAAACATTCCCTTATCTACTATCAGTGCTTGATCTTGCGGTCTCAATTGATGGATAAAAAAGTGGCCAAATGAGGGCTCTAAATAGATTTCTCCTGTTCCATGGATTTCATTTACGAATAATGACTCTCCAGATAGAACTTTTCTCCCTAGACCTTTGATTATTCCACCACCAGTAGAAGCCTTATTCTCAAGGTTACCTTTCATGAAATATAAAGAACCAGGTTCTATTCTAGTAAAAGAGTTATTTAAGCTAATTCGGACCATCTTTAAACGCATACCAGTATTGGATGCGAAGTAAAGTTTACTTGATAAGCTCACATCCGAAGAACCACTTAACTCTGGAATTTGTAGAATTTCGATCAAGGTTCCATCTTGACTTGAAACTTTTTCTATAACATCATAAATTGTATTATTCATCTAGTATCCTTGACCTTCTAATCAATATCAGTTTCGATAGGTAAACGCTTTCCAGTCCACTCGGTATAATGTAGTCTCATTTAAATGATGTAGACTTGAATATTGATATAACATAACAAAAATAAGGTCAGCAGTAAACGTTATGTTACGGCGTAATGTCCGATAATCCTCATTATCAGACGTTATTGGTGGCTATTTTTAATTGGAGGAAATAAATGAGAAAGTATTGGTCTTTGATTAGTGTTGTGGTGGTATTAGTTGTCTTTCATCTGTTGCCTAACGCTGAGGCTCAGGTGCTAGAGTTAGATAGTGGGCTTCTTTATGTTTCACCGGCTTTGCTACTGGGAATAAATTTTGACTTTGGCGGAGGCGACGGACTTGAATTCTATCCTTCCTTATCGGTACAGGGGACGGGTGGTATGGTTTTTACTGACTCTATGGGTGGGTGGATGAGCCATGAGGAGGGGGTCGTTCCAATGGTGGGGGCTACCTTTGGCTACCAATTGATTTTGGGGCATCCAAACAATCTCTATGTTGACCTCCAAGTCGGCTTGTGGCCTATTGGGGTTGGGGTTGGTCGGGCTTGGCAACCCAGTACTAAAGTCAGTTCCTTCCGTGGCAAACTGTTCATTCCTTCTCCGCTTGGGCTGGGAATTGAATATGACAGTAAGAAGCGGCTGAAGCCATATTTATACGGTTCGGTAGCACCTATGTTATTTCTGTCTTCTCAATGAAGGTCTCCCCTGCTGGTAATATAGCGGAACTTTTTTACCCCTGATCCGATGATTGCGGGTCTAGGCGATGCCTTAGTCGTAACATAACTGTCCACAAAGACGGCGAGAAACTGATCTAGTTTGGTTAAGGATTAGCCACCAGAACCGCCTTTAACCATTGGAACAACGATCTCCCCCTCATCTCGGCTAATTGCTGATGTTCAGCTTTCAGTCTCGTTACTTTGAAGTTGTCTAGATTCGAATACACATTTTTACTGGGTTAGGTTCAATCCCCTATTTAGAGTTTTTGGGAAGTTACTTCAGGCTAATTACGTTGCAGAATTTTTTCTTTTCCGTTCTGTAGTTTTTGACTTTGTACAAATTAATCCGATTTTCTGTTTCTGGATACAAGGACGATTTTAGTTGGTGGGTATGATGAATTCGTTACTAATTGTTTACTTAGCTACATTTTTTAAATATCTGGATTGTTTGATAATTCTTCGGCAAAAGATTCTAACAACTTCGGATCATATTGATCTTTAGTCTTAATTGATTTAGAATGCAAGTAGACAAGACGATTTGACCGTTGCGCATATATCATATGGTTTTGTTCTCGATTCAGCTAGATTCTAACTTAGGAATAGACTAATCGATCTCATCAAATTATCAGTCAAATGTACAGAATTATTAATAAATTCCAATATTAAAACAAAGAGGAAAGAGATGTTAAACTGGGGAGTTATGGGAGCTGGAGGCATAGCCTATGTGTTCTGCAATGGGATGCGTTTTACAAATACAGGTGAAATCTTGGCTGTAGCCAGTCATACTCCGTCCCGTGCGGAAAAATTAGCAAACGATTTTGGTATTTCTCGACAATATGATAGCTATGAAACAATGTTGGAAGATGAAGATATTGATGCCGTTTACATTTCCACCATTCACCCATTTCATGCTGAGTGGGCCATCAAGTCTGCTCAAGCGAAAAAACATATTTTGGTAGAAAAACCAATCAGTATGAATTATGCTGAGGCTGAAGCTATGATCCAAGCGGCTCAAGAGCATGATGTATTTCTGATGGAAGCCTTTATGTATCGTTGCCACCCTCAAATGAATCGAGTGGTGAATCTGATACAGGATGGAGTAATAGGTGATATACAGGTGGTTCGGGCTATGTTCGGTTATACGGCCGAATTTAATCCAAAAAGCCGCGTATATAGTCATGAAATGGGAGGGGGTGGAATTCTTGATATTGGATGTTATCCATCTTCTATGGTTAGGAAGATTGCTGGAGCCGTAGAGAATAAGCCGTTTCTACATCCTACCTCGATTAAGGGTAATGGTAAGGTTGGTCCCACTGGCGTTGACCATATTGCAGCCGCAACGCTTAAGTTTGAAAATGGCATCATTGGTGAGATAATTGCGTCAGTTGAATGTAGTTTGGGCAGCAGTGTAACCATCTATGGTTCTAAAGGGACCATAACCATCCCAACACCTTGGTTACCTTCAACTCCTTGTCGGAATGCTACTCGCCCCTTACCACTGGATACAGATTTTCCATCATCAAAAATTATCATTCAAACGAATCAAGGAGCTGTATCTGAAATTATGGTTGACGTGGATCGTGATCTATTTAGCTATGAAGCCGACATGGTAGCTGATCATATTGAGGACCGGCAAGCACCTGCTATGACTTGGGACGATACACTTTCTAATATGCAGTTATTAGATGAGTGGCGTAAAGAAGTTGGGGTTATTTATTAAGAAAACAGGTCTATTGGACTGTGACTATATGGCAGAGTTCGATGGGAAATGTATTTCAGAAAATTTTAGTCTGAATCATTCGTCAATTTCCAGGCTAAGGTTTTTTATCTATAGAAACGTCGTAAATAGTAATAATAGACCGCCAACCACTGAAGTTTTGGCCTAGCTGGTTTGATAGATCAATTCTAGCTTTCGGATTATACTTTATCTTAGGGTGATCAGTTTCTTTCTTATTCGGTCTGCTTTTGGATGTACCAAAAGATCTGTTTTAAATTTAACTGTTTGGTAGATTACTAATTAATCATCAAAATAATCTCTGAGTCGCAAATAAAAAACGGCGTGCACAGTGGACTGTACCCCCCCAACCACTAGTAATGCCTATCAAGGAGAGTGGGTGAACGATTCAATTAACGTCACGGGCTATGCCAAAATGAAACTGGCGAAAGTGACGTGATTTATCATCACGAACGGCCTTCGGTCTCATCTTAGTGATGGAATTGTCAGCAAAATGGCAATCATTATTTAAGCAGACCTTGATTGATCCTTTTGTTTTGAGAAAATGAAAAATAGACTAAGCGGATATGTGTTTTCTGGGCGGTTTATCTGAGCCTAGGATTATTTAGAGTACTAAAAATGATGGTTTTTATCAGGTACCTTTCTTTTCTGGGATAGAACAACAAAAAATCAATCAGGGAACCAATTATATCCTGCGCATAAGTAAGCCGTATACGCATATCGCAGCAGCCACTATAGATAACACAATCCAAATTAAGCTGACAGGTCCATAATTGCCAAACGATTGACCAATTAGCCAGGGAATAACTATTCCACCTAGGGCACCACCGACAAATAATAGACTGGTGATCTGACCAGATACAGTCAGATACTTCTCAGTTATGGAGATACCGATGGGAAACATCGAGGCTACTCCCAGTCCAAAGATACCAGTTCCCACCCAAATAACCTTCAATGATGCAGGCCAAACCATGATCAATCCAACACCAATTAAGCATAATAATAAGTCAACGCCAAGAATATATTTGACGTGTATTCGTGTAGAAATCGGGATGCTCAAAAGGCGACCAATGGTTAGTGAAAACCAGAATATAAAAGTTAGATCAGCTGCTGAAGCCTCATCAGCTAAATGGCTCTTCAAGACATAGGTCGCTATCCAACCACCTACACTAACTTCAGCTGAAACAAATAAGAAGAAGAGGGTAATGATCAAGAGTAACAGGTAAATATCCATTATTGGTTTTGAAGTAGTTTCTTGTTGCACCTTTGGTCGTTCTGGGCTGGGTAAACATAAGATCCAAAAGGATACAGGAATGATCAGTAGCCCAATCGTCCAGTAACCCCAAGTTACATCTCCAGTTAATCTTAAAAATTGAGCAAAGATAATTGGAGATAAAGCAGCACCTAAACCAAAAAAGAAATGAAGTCCATTCATATAAGGCTGAACTTTTTGACCGTGTAACCAGACCAGTAATGTATTACCGCCAACATCAGCTGCACCGACAAAGATACCGATCAGAAACATATTTAGGATGAGCAACCATAGGACGGAGATAATTGGTACTAAAGATAAGCTAAGTGCAATCAGAAAAAACATAGCTGCCATGATCGGATGGCCAGGGATACGGTCATAGATGTAACCACCAGCCAATGAGCCCAGAATGAATCCCAAAGCTTTGGCGGTGAATAAGTAACTAATTTGACCTAGGTCTGACTGAGTATTATCGGCAAGCCGACTTAGGGTTGGTCCTAGTGAAGCTACTAATAGTCCAAGCCCGATAAAAGCAGAAAAATAGGCGATAGAAACGAAAATTTGGGGATGGTATTTGAAGCGATGGCTGCTTATATTCATTGAAATTATAATTTTTCGACCAACGGATCTAATTTTGCACTATTATTAATTAAAAAATGTTTCTGGGCACCAAGGGCTTATCGGTTTTTGTCGCAGGAAACAGTCAGGCAACATATGATTGACAGCTAAATTAAAATTTCTTCTTTGACTACCTAGAATTTAATTTAGCTTACTTTTCTTGTACACAGATAACCGACACAAAGCAATTATGGCGAACTGATTGAACTTAGGTTTGCCCCTATTTGATCAATAGTGAGATAATCTGTCTAAGTTCAGCAGATATCTGTACTAGATTGGTTAGAGTAAATCCATTAAATTGTGGCTATGTAATTAAGAATCTTTGAGGATTAACAGTGAGAAGTGGATCTATTTTGACTACGGTCATTAATTTTCATACGATCTTTACCACTAATTGTCACCAGCGAATGTTCCGGAGAATCCCAATCAAGTACTTTGACAATCGGAATAACTACTCTTACAGCCAGTCCTATTCTGCGCATACTAGAATGA
>JAYZAL010000094.1:0-42638 GCA_036339735.1 Candidatus Poribacteria bacterium | reverse complement strand
ACAATCTCATCAACACAATTGACGAGTTGCTAATTGGTGGTGGTATGGCATATACTTTCCTGAAAGCACTAGGTCATGAGATTGGAAACTCCATTGTTGAGACCGATAAAATTGAATTAGCAACTCAGTTAATGCAAAAAGCAGAAGGAAAGGGGGTTAACATCCATTTACCGGTAGACCACGTGATAGGCCAAGATTTTTCACCAAACACTTCTTCCCAGGTCGTTTTGCGTGGTGAGATATCAGAAGGATGGGAAGGTTTTGACATAGGACCACAGACAGTCCAGGATTTCGGTGAAGTAATCAAAGATGCAGAGACCGTATTTTGGAACGGGCCAGTCGGTGTTTATGAATTCGATCAGTTCGCTGTTGGTACCATATCTTTAGCTAAATTTATCGCTCAGTCGGGAGCCACTAGCATTATTGGCGGCGGAGACTGCGTAGCAGCGGCTCAAAAAGCTGGAGTTAGCGACCAGATTTCCCACATCTCAACTGGAGGTGGTGCGTCCCTTGAATTAATGGAAGGTAAAGAATTGCCTGGTATCACAACCTTAACTAATAAATCAGAGTATCATAGCTAAAGAGTCAGTGAAATTTTTGGAGAATAAATGAGTATTTTAGTTAATAAAAACACCAAAGTCATCGTGCAAGGACTAACTGGTCGTGCCGGCCGTTTTCACGCTCAACAATGTGTCTCTTATGGTACACAGATTGTTGGTGGTGTAACACCGGGCAAAGGCAATACGATTGTGGATGAAATCCCTGTTTTCGATACTGTTGAAAATGCTATTGTTGCCACTGGAGCTAACGCTTCGATGATTTATGTACCTGCGGCTTTTGCCGCAGATGCTATAATGGAAGCAGCAACAGCCGGTATTGAGCTGATCGTTTGTATTACTGAGGGTATTCCTGTACTAGATATGGTTAAAGTTAAACGATATCTAGAGGGCAAAGCAACCCGTCTCATTGGACCTAACTGCCCTGGTATTATAACGCCAGGCGAATGCAAGATAGGTATTATGCCAGGTTATATTCATCAGGCCGGGAAAATAGGTATTGTGTCTCGTAGTGGGACCCTAACCTATGAAGCAGTACACCAGGTAACACAACTCGGTCTCGGTCAATCCACTTGTGTAGGTATTGGTGGGGATCCTGTCAATGGTACTAGTTTTGTCGACACGCTTCAATTATTTGCTGAAGATAATGATACGGAAGCGGTAATCATGATAGGTGAAATAGGTGGCACGGCAGAAGAGCAAGCGGCAGATTATATTAAGCAATCAGTTAATAAGCCAGTAGTTGGTTTTATTGCAGGTCTTACTGCACCTGAAGGCAAGCGTATGGGACACGCAGGTGCTATAATTTCTGGTGGGACAGGAACAGCGGAGGAAAAAATAGATGCACTTGAAGCGGCTGGAGTTGCTGTCGCTAAGAGCCCAGCTGAAATGGGAAATACTCTAGCCAAAGTTCTATAGCGCCTCATTCTCAATTTTGTTTTGTGTTAAAAATTTTGGCTAACCGAGTACCTCAGTTTAGAAAACCTTCGCCTAACCGTTCCGCCGCAACAGTTGTTGGCCGACGGCCAGTGGGCGAGCTGCTACAGAACCGTGAACAAGAAATTGACCGTCTTTTAGTAGCTGAGCACTTATTATCTGACTATGGGACCACTAAGAAGATACGGCCCATCCATCGTTTGCTAGATAATGCTAAGCAACGACAAATCCCCATCGAATCCGCTACGAAAGACCAACTTGACCAACTATCGAACCTACCACATCAAGGGATCATAGCATTTGTTCAAACGATGCAGTATATGCCAATTGAGACCATGTTGGCCCAGTCTAATTCAGTCCCTTTGTTTGTAATGCTTGATAGTGTCCAAGATCCACATAACTTGGGTGCCATTATTCGTACGGCTGAAGCAGCTAATGCAGATGGTGTTATTATCCCTGAAAGGCGAGCAGCGCAACTAACCGAAGGTGTGTTCAAATCTTCTGCTGGTGGTGTCACCTACCTTCCAGTTTCAAGAGTGAAAAATTTGGTTCAAACTATCGGATGGTTACAGGAACAACAGATCTGGGTTGTGGGTGCTGACATCTCAGGAACAAAGGTCTATACACAAGCCGATTTACGGCAACCAACCTGCCTTGTACTTGGTGGAGAAGAGAACGGTCTGCGTCATTTAACCAAAGAGCGATGCGACTTCTGTGTATCGATTCCCATGCTAGGTAAAATTGCCTCATTGAACGTTTCAGTAGCTGCTGGAATACTACTTTATGAAGTGATTCGTCAAAGAGCAAACGATAAATAAATGAACAAGATTGTGGCAACTAGTGATGGTTCAGCCTCAGTTTATTCAACTCAGTTTGGAGAACAATACCATTCCAAGCATGGTGCATGGTCTGAGTCTGTTTATGTGTTCATAGAAATGGGTTTGTTGCAGAAAATTCATCGGCCTCAACTTCGCATATTTGAGATGGGATTCGGCACAGGTCTCAATCTTCTACTGACCCTGAAATATTTACCCTTAATGTGCCAATTGTACTATGAAACGATTGATAAGTTTCCTCTTTCAAATTCTGATTGCCTCAATTATGCTGAGTTCTTAACTTCACAAGACAGGCCCCTGTTCGAAAAACTTCACTTGCTTGACTGGAATCAGGAAGTCGTATTAAATGAACAAACCATTGTCAAGAAAGTTAAGACCGATATATATGACCACAGAACATCCCAAATCTTTGATGTGGTCTACTTTGATGCGTTTAGTCCTCGTACACAACCGGAATGTTGGTCGAGAGCCATTTTTGATAAACTTTATCAATCGATGGAAGATGATGGTATTCTGGTAACTTATTGTGCAAAAGGTAGTATTAAGCGTTTACTGGCCAAAGTTGGTTTCGAAATAGAAACATTACCAGGACCGCTCTACAAACGAGAGATGATTCGTGCGACCAAGATTCAAACAGACTAGATTAAGTTTAATAGTATTCTAGTATTAACTCTTGTATTTTTTTTTGAAACCCGCATAATAGTAAGCCTCAGACGAATTACGTACCTAAGCGAGTCAGAAGTTGAAGTTTGTAAACCTTACAAATAAACAACGAGAGTTCTTTGATACGAACGGATATTTGGTGGTTCCTAGTGTTTTACCACCAGCCGATGTAGATCATCTGATATCTGCTTGTGATGAAATGGTCGAAGCCTTCGACCAAGAAAATCCTTACGTTCAACGAAGATCAGGTATTGTTGAAAATACAGCTTTCCATCCTTTACTAGATTGGTCTCCAACCGTCCCATTAATAACTCAGTTATTATCTCCGAATATTCACTTACATACAGCTGCCATAATCTATAAGCGATCACAGGCACAGGATCAAAAGGATCCAGAAATTTTGAACCAACGGGGTTGGCATCGAGATATTGGCATTACTGAAGACTTAGGACATGACAAATTATTGAGATTGGGAATCAAGGTAGGTTATTGTTTAACCGATTTCCCGGAACCAAGGACAGGTTTCACCATGTTCGCTCCAGGTTCTCACCTTCTACCAACCCCTCTACCAATTCCTACAGGTAACGTGGATCCAGTTTCAGCTATTGATCTGTGCTTAAAAGCAGGTGATGCATTTCTATTCGAGAATCGCATCTTTCATACTTCAGCCCCTAATCTTAGTCTTAGGACCTCGAAGGTAATTATTCTTGGTTATAGTTACAGATGGATGGGGGGAAGGAAAAGTAATATGGAGCAAGTCCAACCGGACGAGAGAATTCTGGATCAGGTCAGCCCAATCCAGCAACAATTACTGGGTGGGAATAGTGATGCTATTATTCATTGGGCTAAAGAAAATAAATTTGACCCATCCGGATCTTTTCAATGGACGATGACAATTTAGTTCCTTAAATCAACCGAAAAATAGGTGAACAAATGACATCCCTTCAAATTCGCGACAATTTAGAGCAGACCTATTCAGACGTTTTGACTCCAGAAGTGTTATCTACTCTTAGCTACTTATCAGATTTGAATAATGAAAGATTAGATATAATGAAAAAACGGATGGAACGTCGCAAAAAACGGGCAGAAAATTTGGAAATGATTAATTTCCTCAATCCCGATGATAAGATTGATGGTATAAATCTCACGGTACAAGATGCCAGATCAGGTACGTTTATAGGCCCGGAAATTCCTGATGATTTACAATGCCAATGGATTCAAGGCACTGGACCTGGTGCTAAGCCAAACACAACTCTCGAACGAAGTATACGTAATGTGGCTTACGCACTTCTTTCTGGAGCGGACGGTTGGATGTTTGATGGAGAAGATGCACTAGGTCAAATTAGTACTATGTCGTTGGACAATCAACGCAATCTCAAGTTGGCAATTTCTGCTGAAGATATTTTCCTACAAGCTGCAGAACAAGTCGCCAATGAAATGAACAAATGGTCGGTATCATTTTTAGGTCAAGAAACAATCAATGATTGGCAAAAGCAATTGGACTGCACAACCAAGATTTTTCGGGCAAGAGGATTACATCTAGATGATAGGCATGTTCGAGATATAAAAGGTGTTGCACTTTCGGCCTCGGTGGTTGATGTTACAACCTACGTTGTCAATAATTATCAAAACCTTCAAGCCAAAGATTCTTCAATTGTTCTTTATTTACCTAAAATCCAAACTGCAGAGGAAGCGGCTCTCTGGAATAAGATATTATCAACTCTAGAAGATTACCTTGAATTACCAAGTGGAACCATAAAGGTTTATGTTTTGGTTGAACAGTTAGAAGCCACATTTCAGTTAATGGAAATACGAGCTGCCCTAGGAGTGCACTTTGTAGGTTACAATACTGGTCGATGGGATTATATTAATAGTGTGGCTGACGCAGTCGCTTGGAACCATAACTTTATCAATCCTAACATTGAGTCAATTACCATGACCTATGGGTATATGAAAAATTACGAGGATAGAGTACGTCGAGCCGTAAACACTCCGGATCTCAACGGAAATTTTGCTCTCTGGCAAGGTGGTATGGAACCCAACATACCTGTTGGCACAGAATCGGGGGTTGCTGATAGTATGGCGAAAGCTATCAATGGTGCTAAGCGAGAGCAAGCCGCTGGTGCCAGTGGTAAATGGGTAGCTCATTGGAAAATGGTTCATATTGTACGACCAGTTTGGGCTGAAATAGGTGAATCTAATCAGCTGGGGCGGAATTTCCCACCCTTAACTTACACTCCAGGTGACGCCGATGGGCTAACTATGCTAGAACCAGCACCTCGAACTATCCGTGGTGCTAGAAATTTAATCAGTGTAGGTTTGCAATACGGAAATGCTTTCGGCCAAGGGTTTCAGGCTGCGGCTCTAAAACCAGCAGATTTTTTCGACGACGAAAATATTATGTACCTGATGGAAGACATGGCAACTGGTGAAATACGGCTGAGCATTTTATGGGAGTGGTTACATAAGAATGGTCAATTGACCGAATCCGATAAGGAAACGGGAACTCAAGCAAACCAAGTATTTTCAGTGGAACTATTCCAGCGTCTTCTAAGGGAGGAGTATGACAAATTGCTGCTAGCAGGTAACAAAGACGTCCACGAAAATTCCAAAAACACGACTTTGCCTATTGCCAGAGAGATAGTAGAAACTTATGTCCTAGATCCCGTCAAAGTTCCATGGTACATAGACCTTTTGAACATAAACTTAAACAACCACGACTTAAAAATAGCAAAAGACCGAATTCGTTTCTACATGAATAAGCTGAAGTCCAGTGGCATCCGTATTACTGAAAATCTTGATTTTTAATTTTCCAATATTTTAACTCTAGATTCTCAATTCTGCGTCAAAACGATTCACTAACTCAGCAACTATTTTTTGGTGCAGTGCATCCACAATTGCATCTGTTAATGTTTGAGTTTTAGCATGGTATTTGATGCTGTAAGCCAGACTTTTCTTGCCTTCAGGAACCTGATCTCCAGTGTATAGATCAAACAAATAGACTCGGTCAACTAGTGTTTGTCCTACCGCTCTGATAACTTCTAGTGGTTGGTCAGCCGGCAGGTCTTGAGAAACTAAAATTGCTAGGTCTCGACTAATACCTGGGTGAGTCGGAATTGGCACAAATTGTTTGTTTGGTTTGGCAAATTTCGACAAAGTATCGATGTCAAGCTCAAATGCATAGATTCTGTCTGATAAATCGAAATTTTCTGCTACTTGAGGATGGATTTCACCCAGTACGCCTATACGTTTTTCCCTATGCCAAAGTTCCGCACTCCTACCAGGATGGAAAGTTGAATTAGTGGCCAGCCTGAAATCATAATTGTTGATACCAATTGTTCCTAATAAACCTTCTACCAAACCCTTTATATCATAAAAATCAACAGCTATCTTGTCATCACCATAACTTCCTGTGCCCCAACTTCCTACTAAAACAGCTGCTAAATAGTAAATTTCGATTGGTAGCTGGTTATCGCTCTCAGTTGATCTATGAAAGACTTTAGCTACTTCAAATAGCCGAATATCGGGTACTTGGTGAGCACGGTTTCGCTGGACATTAGCCAAAAGACTCGGTAACAAGGATGTTCGTAAGACAGCAAAATCTTCATTGAGTGGGTTCTTGAGAGGAATAGGCTGATGGTCTCGCATTTCAGACCGATCAGGCATGTCAGCATTGTAAAATGAGTAATTAATAGCCTCCATCAATCCGTTTGCTAAGAGGTATGATTTCAGTAATTGGTCAAGACCGAGTTCCCTTTTAGGAATAGGAATATGACCAGCTGGCATTTCAGTTGGTATCCGATCATAACCGTAAACTCGAGCTATTTCCTCAACCAGATCAATTTCACGCTCGACATCTGGGCGAAAAGTGGGGGCAGTAACAGACAAGTTTTGCTGGCTTACTTCCACATCAAAACCCAGTAAGACTAATATCTGATTCATTTGATGAAGTGTGATATCAGTTCCTAGTATACGATTGACCCGATCAGGTCTTAAGTGAATTTCTCTAGGTTGCTTAGGTTCAGGATAGACATCAATAATCCCCTTTGCTACCGTCCCACCAGTTAGCTGATGGATCAGGCTCGCAGCACGATTAAGAGCCGGAATTACACCTTCTGGGTCAGTTCCTCTTTCAAAACGATGCGAAGCATCAGTATGCATTCCTAGAGCTTTAGCTGTTCTACGAATACTGACTGGATTGAAGTAAGCACTTTCCAATAAAACATCAACAGTTTTTTGAGAAATAGCTGACTCCAATCCACCCATTACTCCAGCAACGGCAACAGGCCGAATTGCATCAGCAATAACCAACATATCATCGGTCAAAGTCCTATCAATCTCATCTAGAGTTGTAGGGACTTCGCCTGGTTCAGCCCGACGAACAATAATTCGATTTTCATTTAGTTTATGGTAATCAAAAGCATGAAGAGGTTGACCTAGCTCAAACATTACTAAGTTAGTTACATCAACCACATTGTTAATTGGTGTAAGCCCTACAGCCTTCAGACGGCTCTGCAGCCAATCAGGAGAAGGGCCGACTTTGATTCCCTGTATTATCCTAGTTGCATAGCGAGCACAAAGGTTTGGATCCAATATTTCGACAGAAGTCAATTCAGTGATTGGCACTGAGCTTTCCTGAACTGGATCATCTGGTCGCTGAAGTAAATTAAACGTCGGCTGTTCATCCTCAAGGTCCAACGACATTATAGTACGAATTTCACGAGCAATACCAACGATAGACAAACAATCAGGTCGATTGGGAGTGATTTCCAAATCCATGACTATGTCATCGAGATTAAGGGCTTTTGACAGGGGAGTACCGACAAGCAAAGTTTCTGAAAGTTCCATCAATCCAGACTGGTCTTCAGACAATTTCAATTCGTCGGCTGAACATAGCATACCATGCGAAGGGATACCACGTAGTTGTGCTGTTTTGATCTCCAAACCATTAGGCAGAATCGCACCGACCAGTGCTACCGGCACAATTAGCCCTGAAGTAGCATTGGGAGCCCCACAAACAATTTGTAAATCCTGCTCCTGCCCAATATTTACCTGACAGATGACCAATTTATCAGCTTGTGGATGGGCTTTGACAGACTCAATCCTACCCACAACAACTGATTCTAGCCCTTGACTAAGAAAGGTTGTTTTTTCAACTTCGATACCCAACATCATTAGCTGTTCCGCTAATAATTCTGGCGATACAATTACGTCGCGCCCCGCTTCCAAACTAATGTATTCCTTCAACCAATTGAGGCTGATTTTCATTGTCGGTTCATTACTCCTCGTTACCAGTTCAATACTCTAGAATCAATAATTTGAATTATAGCTGACCAGTTTTTCTACTGCAAGAGCAGGGGTTTGATCTGTCAGTATCTCTTGACCAAGAAGCGGCTTTCATATTTCTGAGGTTGACAAATTACTGTAATTTCAAATTTACGCTACCGTAATTCAGAAAAAATAAAACAGAACAAATTGATCGATTATTTTAAAAGTCGCCATTTAAGCAGCAGTTTCTAATATTCGGATTCAGTGTGCGGTCTGCTGAGTCTCAGTAGGCCTAAGTAATTGATTAAGCAGTCTTACCCTACCTAATTATTTGCCCCAAACTTCCAGTCAAAATCTAACTACAAGGCTTTGGCTTCTAATATTCCGAAGCCAGACAATATACCGAATAATTCTCTATTAACAAGGTAACGCCTATATGATTGGCTAAAAACAGAGAATCGAAGCCAAGTTATTTATTGACCAAGCATTGGGTCAAGACCCATTTGACTCCCTTTCTGGGAGTCTGTAATATTTGACTGACTCAGTAACTTATCGAGAAGCTGTCGAATTTTGTGATAGGTCTGCCGATTGAATTTACTATACTGATGAAATACAATTTTTCCCTGCTGATCAACTATATAGAGCGACGGTTTCTTCCTTTTTTTACATTCGATTTTGTATTGCTGGTGAACTTCTCCTTCCCAGTCTAGTAATAACGGGACTGGAGGTGGTTTTTTCAACAACTGCTTTTTGATGAACTGCCTGGAAATGAACTTTGGAACGTCATTCATATTACCAATTATGTAACATCGAAGAATTGGAGTCATGCCCTTTTCACGATTAATTAATCTTTTAAAATCAGCCATGATAGCTTCTCCCCACCGGTTATCTTCCTTGCGTAATTTCCGATTGCCTGCAACCAAGAAAATAACTGATCCACGCATTTCATGGAGTTGATGCGTTTTGCTATCAGCGGTCTGCAAGCAAAAATCCGGCGCTTCATATCCGATTGTTACTGATAAAGTCGTACTTACTACAACTAATTGGAGAATGATCATTAAAAGTAGTTTTTTAGTTGCTGGCATTGATGATATTTGAACTTTAGGTTGAGTTTGCCTGATCTATCTCAATTGTGTTCGCCTCTCATCAAGTGTAGATTCTAACTGTGAGTCAACCCACCAATTTTCTAAACCTAGGCTATACTTAGGTTGTATTTTCGGTTGGCGAAATTTATCCCAATATAGAACTCGGTAGGCAGAAATATGCCAATGCGGAATTACGTAGTGATTCCACAATAATACTCGGTCTAAAGCTTTGGCTCTTAGAATCAAACTTGCTCGGTCAGGTGCCGTGATAATTTTTTCGATCAGCGAGTCAATGACAGGGTTTTTAATGCCGATAAAATTTCGGGTCCCAGAAATTTCTGCAGCCTTTGAACCCCAAAAATCTCGCTGTTCATTACCCGGAGAAAGAGACTGCCCCCAATTACTGACGATCATATCATAATCGAAGTTGTCCAATCGATTCTGGTATTGAGAGCTGTCGACTAAAACTACAGTCGCTGTAACACCTAATTTTTCTAAATTCTTCGTAAACGGTAAAACGATTCGTTCAAATGCAGGCGAAACGATTAAAATCTCAAATTCCATTTTTTCTTGCGTCGAATTATTAGTTAACTTCCCATCTTTGACTTCCCACCCATTTTCTTTTAACAAGCGAAAGGCCATCCGCATATGTTTACGGATATTACCTGAGCCATCTGTTTTGGGTGGAACATACTCCTGATTAAAGACTTCAGGTGGCAATTGGTCTCGAAAAGGGGTCAAAATTTCCAGCTCATTTTGGCTAGGTAAGCCACTACAAGCAAGTTCCGAGTTAGAAAAGTAACTAGGGCTACGAGTATAAGCATCATAGAATAAATTTTTGTTAGTCCACTCAAAATCGAAGGCATAGGCTAAAGCTTGACGGACCTTCCTTTTGGAGAACATTGGCCGGCGGATGTTGAAAGCAAAGGCCTGCATACCGGCTGGGTTTTGATGGGGGATTTGAGATTTAACAATTAAGCCTTTTTCCACGGCAGGAATATTGTAACTGATTGCCCAATCTTTTGATGTATTTTCAAACAGGTAATCACTTTCACCAGCTTTAAATGCTTCACGTTCTATGGTTCGATCTTTATAGTAATCAAATTGAATGATATCGAAATTATAACGACCTCGGTTAACTGGTAAATTTTTACCCCAATAGTTTGGGTCTCTTTCATAAGTAATAGATCGCCCTTGATCGACCTTCTTGATTTTGTAAGGTCCACTACCGATTAGGGGCTCAAGGGTTGTAGCTTCAAAATCCCGATCAGCCCAGTAATGCTTCGGTAAGATAGGCATCTGACCAGTAATTAGAGGTAGTTCAGGATTAGGAGGCCCGTCAAAGGTAAACTTTACTTTTCTTGGACCAACGGCTTCAGCTTTCTGTAGATTGGCATAATAAGACCGATAAAAAGGGTGTCCCTTAGTTTTTAAAATATTTAATGACCAAATAACATCATCAACGGTAACAGGCCGACCATCATGCCAACGAGCTTCTTGTCGTAAAGTAAATGACACCCAAGATCGATCGCTTGGCCACTCAATACTCTCTGCCAATAAACAGTATTCGGTAAAAGCCTCATCATAGGAGTTGGTCATTAAGCTTTCAAAAAGGTAATTAATACCCCGAGGAGGTTGACCTTTTAGGATATACGGATTTAAATTGTCATATGTACCAAATGCACCCTGGACAATTCGGCCCCCCTTGGGGGCATTAGCATAAACATACTCAAAAGAGTTAAAGTCGGCTTCGTATTTTGGTTGACCATGCATAGCAATAGCATGAGATCGATAAATCGTTGGTTCCTCACTGGCACTAACTAGACTAATGCCGGTAAAACCGGATAAAAAAACTAAAATTAAAACGTCATATAATTTACGAAATTGACAAAGACTATGCATGTCAGTGGACCTCAGTATCTTAATCTTATTTACAAATAAGTAAAAATAGGATTATTTCTTTGGTTGAAAGTTATGCAAAAATTAAAGATGCCGGCGAGTTTAAGAGTCTGTATGCTACTCGAGGGATTACACTTAAGTCAACCCAATTCGAACCTCAATTACAATTTTTGAATCAGTTGAAATTACTGATTCCTTGCTTCAATCTACAAAAAGAGGTTGACATTTTTCGAAAATTAGATTAGAATTGGTTCTCATTCTAATTCCCGTTCTACGGAGGACTACTACTAGATGGCTTCAGCAATATCTCATTTTTCCAACGTGTCTTCATCTGTTCTTACAATGAAAGGTGTCGGATCGTTGACCAGTGATGGTGGTGAGGGAATTGGTCGTATCAAGGGCAGCTACCATCAGGCTCAAAAGAATCCGATTCGTCAGACCCGAGTCTCAGGGCCGACTCCCGGACCTTCACAGCAGATTGACCCAGTTGATACTGGTAACACATCTGATATATTAAGCCAGAAAGCTAATCAGCGATTTGGGTTACTGGTCGAAAAGATACTTTAGGTTGTTTAGATCAAGAAAACGGAAACTGTACTTACTTTCCCAGCTGTTGATTGAGTTAACGTGATTACTATGATCCCCCCGCTTTTCGTGAGTTCTATATGAAGTTCCAGTCAATTGTGATCACCTCGGCATTTTTGTTCGGTTTCTTGTTCGTTTCAGAAGCGCAGACTTCTGGACCTGACCAATCTTACTATCAGGTGATTTCCGACTACAGCTTGTTTCGTCCGCTTGGTTGGAAACAACCAGACACAAGCCCGAAGTATCAGTTGATCGCTACTAAAATCCCAGCCCAAGGCATTCCAAAAGCCCTGATTAAAGAATCTCGCTCCAACAAGACCTACTACGTTAGTGTAGGTGAAAAGATCGAAGATGCTAAGATCGAGAAAATCGAAGCGAATCAAGTCAGCCTTGATTCGGGAGGAGAGTCGATCGAGTTAAAGGGACGGAGTGTCGATTTTCTGCGTGTTAGCGGTAAAAAGAAGGATAGAAAAGACCGAGGTCGGAAAGAAGAAGCCGCAAAGCGTTCTAGAGATGGAAAGAAGAACGAAAGATCAGGGCGTAGAGGGCGTGGCGGTTGGGGCCGAGGAAACTGGGATAGCGGGAGAGGTAAAGAAATGAGAGCCAAGTGGGAAAGTATGTCCCCAGAAAGAAGAGCGCAAATGATCCAAAAATTCCGCAGTGCATCCTCAGGTGAGCGTCGAGAAATGATGGGACGCTTCATGAGAGGAGGTAAGGACTAGTTAGTCTAAAACGATACCATCTTACGCTCAATTTTAGGCGTGTGAGTCCGACGACTGTGTTATGACAGGCTTCGGGCTTTTTTTGTTTATGGAGTGATGTGCTTGACCGCCTCATAAAACTGTGAGTAATTTTCCATTCGATGCAAGTAAAACTCTTGTCGTTTGTTGTTGGGATGGTAGGTTCGCCTAGGTTTAATTAACATCTCTACGGCCTCTCGATTGTCTTTGTATATGCCGATGGCTGTCCCAGCCAAAATAGCGGCCCCCATACTAACTCCTTCAGAAACATCGAGCGCGACCACTGTTTTCCCAAATACATCGGCTTTCAATTGGAGCCAACTGCTGGATTTTGCTCCACCACCGATAGCTCTGATTTCATTAATTTCCACTCCAGCGGATTCCAATAAGTTCATGTTATGCTTGATCTCAAAGCTTATACCTTCCAAAATAGCTTTCACAATATCGGCCTTAGTTGTTTGCAATGTAAGACCTAAGATTGCGCCTTTGGCATTCAAGTCCAATGTTGGCGTGCCCGACCCCGTGAAGTGTGGTAATAGCATGATCGGTGAAGGCTCATTTGGCATGGAGCCAATTAACAGGTCATAAATATCTTGTCCATCAGCCTTTGCTTGAGCTACTTCTACTTGGGCAAAATTATCACGAAACCATCGTAAAATAACGCCACCACTAGATACAAAACCCAATGTTACAAACAAGCCACTGACAGTATGTGGGTAACAACAAAAATTACCATCAATCATTTGTTGAGTTAGTATCGGTTCAGTAATAGCAGGCGCAATACATTCGACAGTTCCGGTTGCATCCATAACATTTCCGTGTTCTATTATGCCTGCTCCTAGAGCTCCACAAGGTTGGTCATGACCTCCAGCGACGCCCAGTACTGATTTGGGTAATCCAAGTTCTTCAGCTATCGGTAAACCGATCTGGCCAATAATTGAACCCGATTGGACTGGTCTGGCAAAGAGTTTAGGATCGATACCAGTAATACTCAAAATTTTGTCTGACCAACAATTATTAAGAATATCGAAAGCCATGGTCCGGGCAGCTAGAGAATAATCTATCGACACAGGACGGATACCTAACTGGTGATAAATAAAATCTGAAAAGCACAGAAATTTCCAAGTCCGATTATATATATCTGGTTTCTCACGTCGCAGCCAAATCAATTTCGCAACTGTGCTAATATCGCTAAGGGGCATCCCAGTAATTTCCATGATTTCCAATGGGCTGATTTTTTGTTCAATCTGTTCCGAGATACCAGACGTACGAGAATCGAAACTGGTGATAGCGTTGTCTAGAATTTGACCATTTTTATCTATTGGTGTGACTGCCTCCCCTTGACTGGCGACACTGAGGGCCTCGATTGGATCGTTTTTAGTGTGACTAACAACTTCACGAATCCCATCTGAAACTTTACGCCATACTAATTGGCTGTCAAGTTCTGACCAACCGGGATTAATATGAATTAAAGGATACTCTCCGTAAGATTGAGCAATGATCTGTCCCTCTTCGTTAAAAGCGATCACTTTACATCCAGTTGTTCCAACATCAATTGTGAGTAAGCTCATCTTTCACCACACCTACCTGTTTCTAACTAGACTACCAGTCAGCTACACTTCCATCAAGGTGATAAAATTCCCCACCCAATTCTTCATTGCTGGAAATTAAGCCGTATCCAAGTAGATTCATCTTATCTTGTGTAATTCGATCATCCTGTCTGATAAGTTTTTCGTCTACTTCGAAGCCTAATCCATCCCCAGTAGGTAATTCGATGTAGCCGTTTTCAACTTTCCAAGAAGTTTCGAACAAATCATTACCTAACCCGGCATCGATTTGTTCTTGTATCAAGAAATTTGGTACTACAGCATCAACTTGTAAACAGGCTGAAAACGCAACTGGACCAATAGCACAGTGAGGCATAATATGTACGTAGTAAATTTCGGCCATATTAGCAATTTTTTTGACTTCGCTGATACCACCTGCGTGTGAGACATCTGGTTGTATATAGGCGACTGCTTGAGTTTCGAAGACTTTACGAAACTCCCAGCGGGACAAAAGCCGTTCCCCAGTCGCAACAGGGACAATAACGTGGTCCGAAACTTGTTTAAGGGCATCCACATTTTCTTGAGGTACAGGTTCTTCAACGAACATTGGTCTCATTGGTTGTAGTTGATGGCAAACTTCAATAGCCAGAGATGGGGTCATTTTACCATGAAAATCGAAGCCGATTTCTATTTCATCGCCAACCCATTCTCTCATCAGATTGGCACAAGCTACAAAATCATCGACGACCGCAGGTGGTTCATGAGCACGCCATTTGCCACTAGGCCCGCTCTTGAAAGCCGTATAACCACTTTTCTGTAACCATTCCAATCTAATTTTGGCTTGTTCTAAACTTTTTTCATCTCTGCTTCCGATGCCCCAATGCGCATAAACGCGAATTCGGTCTCTAACTGCACCGCCCAACAGTTTGTAAGTTGGAACTTGATAATACTTGCCGGAGATATCCCAAAGAGCTTGGTCAATTCCAGCTAAGGCCGACATTAAAACGTTTCCACCGCGAAAAAAAGCTGACCGGTAAATATGCTGCCAGTGATGTTCAATGCGTAATGGGTCTTTACCAGTTAGATATTCTGCCAACTCGTTTACCGCAGCGATAGTACTCATTGGCTTTCCTTCTAGAGTGGTTTCCCCCCAACCGACTAAACCATTATCAGTCGTAATTTTCACCAGCCTCATCCGACGACGAGGGAAAAATTGCTCAATTTTGGCTATCTTCATAATAAATTTTCAACTGATTAGATTTTGCTGCTCTAACCAAACCTTGAGTGGGACATCAGCATCTTTAGGCGAAAAGTAGCCATTCGCGTTAGTTCCACCACCCAAAAGTTGTTGACGAATCGGATGACTAGTTTTGAATAGACTGTCAGGAATAGTCATATCGTCTTTGGAGCGCAGCCAACGATAACCATATCCATAAAACAGTGCCTTACGAGTGATTGACGAATCGTTTTCAGAGCGAGCATGCCATAAGCGCCGATCAAAAAAAACCGCATCGCCGGGTTTAGCCAGAATACACATTGCACCTTTCGGAAGAGTACCATCGGTTGGTTTTTCAATGTTGTTCTTTAGATGGCTATCAGGCAGTATATAAAAATTACCACGACCTGACTTGGAGCAGTCCGATAGCCAGTAAGCAATTTTCAAAGATAGGCGCGGTCGGGGGGTTGACTCTATTTCTAAGTTGACTCGACCACTATCTTGGTGCCAACCAAGTGGTCGAGGGATTCGGTCAACATCAGACGGACGAGGTGGTGTAACAATGAAATGAGAATGGTATGAGTAAATATTCCACCCCAAAATACCCCATACTTTAGGGAACGTCTTCGGCCAATCTAGCAAGTCAGTGAAGAGAGGGTCATCTTTAAGAAAATTGGGGTAAAAAAAATTATGATGCTCAGTCAAAGTAGATTCGGTATAGGGATCGTATGCACGATCTAGGTGAAATTGATGAATGGCATCAACTTTACTTGCCAGTTGTTCAACTAACTCAACGGGCAAAGCGCCTTCAACAATTAAATAACCGTGGCGTTCAAATTGATCGAGTTCAGCTTCAGTAATTTGGTGTTCAATGTGGTGGAAATTCAACATATTTCTATCCGAAATTTGCAACCGAATACGGGCTTGATTATATCATGCAGAGATAGGTTGTCAAATTTATCAGCCAAAGGTTGGTGCCCTAATTAGGCACTAAACTTGCACATGATTCTGTTTTAGTGTCAGGTAACTACAGGGGTGTGTTTGGGGTACATTAGACATAGTAAACCGTCCAAAAAAGTTGACACCCCTAGTTAGGGTGTGTTAGCTTAGGCATACATTTTGCTCGGTCTGGTTGAAGGTGTATCGAAGCTTTATTGACTATCTTCAACTTATTGATGCCTGCGTAGAAACCAAACGGTATCTACCAACTCTTGATCGCAAAACGCTTTCCCTTTAACTAACATTATCACCAGTTTAGTACCCATTGGATTTTACCGTTTTTATTAGTGCCTTATTCTTTAATAACCATCTGCCAACTATGTGTAAGTGAATGAGATCTTTCTACGTACTAATTTACTTCTTTTTCTTTCAAACTGTGTTTCTGCCGTCAGTTCAAGCCCAAGCAATTCAAAAATTACAGGCGCCATCCTATGCACGTGAGTTTGGTAAGGTCATAGCAATAGATGGTGGAACAGCCATAGTTGGAGCGCCAGGCTTAACCGGTGTTGGTTACGCCTATATTTTCGAACAACAGAACAATAGTTGGGGGCAAGTTGCTAATACCAACACAGAACTCCAAGCCCCCTCAGGCGAAGCTAGTACAAACTTTGGAGCTTCAGTAGATGTATCAGGAAATATGGCTGTAGTAGGAGACCCTGATGCAAATGGTGGTTTAGGTCTTGCATTTGTCTTTATCCAGAATAATACTAGTGGCGACTGGGAACACATTGAGACGTTGTATCCACCACCTGTTCAAGGATTACAGCAGTTTGGTACTGATGTCGCAATCTATGATCAGACTGTTGTTGTGACGCTGACACACAATCCTCCCCCACCCGAAACCAACGAAGATAATCCACCGCGCTTTGTTGCCAGAGCCTATATTTTTGATAGTGAATTCTTTTACACTGATTACTCCATATCGGTTGACTACGACAATAATCAGTCAGATTGGAGTGGCTTACAGATCGACATCTCAAGTAATTATCAAGTTGTAATTGGCAACCCTAATGGAGCAGAAGCCTACATAGCTGATCCGATTATGAGTGGAGGTCTTAGTGAAATATCAGGTTGGGCTATTAGTCAGACTCTTGCCAAAGGTACCAACAGCAATTTTGGTGCATCGGTTGCCATTGAAAATAATTTAGTCGTGGTCGGTGCTCCCAGCCAATATAGTGGCTCAGGAGCGGTATATGTATTCGATCAACTAATCGAAGTTGCAGAACTACGCCCAACTCGATCATATGATATGGTAGGTGAGAAGTTTGGCTATGTTGTAAGTTTAGACGGTACAACCATCGTGGTAGGTAACGAATTCGATGCTACAGTTAATGGTACAACCTGGTATCCGGCAGTCTATTTGTTTGAAAGACAACAACAGACCGCAAACTGGCAAGAGGTTATCCGAAACTCGGGGCCAAAAAACAATGCATTTGGTCATGCAGTAGCAGTATCAAATGGATCAATCCTAGTTGGAGCTAACAAAGACATTTCTGACCGTGGCAGTCTTTATATTATGCCATCTATTCCAATAATTACAGTTACTCCCCCCCTAGGGTTTGGAGCTGTGAATAGGATCAATTTTGGGAATATACTGACTGAACCTGCAACTGTCGTCGAAGGTGTAATTATTAAGCATAACTATACCAGTAGCTTAAACTTACGTGTAACTAGTACCAACTTGCAAGGAACAGGTGGTATTACATTTGACCCACCCAATACCCTGTTTTCTAATCTAAATCCATCAGTAGAGAAAAATCTAAATCTGACTCTAAACCCTGCAGTCGGTGGAAAGTATTTGGTTGAGGCGTATACCGATTTTGGGGATGCACTTTTTAAAATTACGACATTAGTTCCCATAGATGCTACTATCTCGCCTCCAGAGCCCGATATTTGGCTAGATCTAGACACGATCAGCCTAGGAAACATAATTTTAGGTCAATCTAAACAAATTTCTCTAAGGATAGAGAATAGAGGAACAGGTAGACTTGACATATCTGATATTTCTTTTCAAGGTTTGGTCAATCTTGATCCTATTGACAGTTTAGATCCAATTCAGCTAATGATAGGTGAAAACACTGAGATTTTATTAGATTTCATCGTATCAGTTGATCCAGAGTCAAGCGGTGCTATTTCTGGTCAGCTTATCATACTCAGCAATGATACAGATCAACCAAATACACAGCTGGCAATTACTGGAATGGCCCAGACCGCACCACAAATTGCAATCGACACGACAGGTATCAATTTAGGCAACGTACCTGTTTCAGCACCAGACACTGATAATGCATTAACTCTACAACAAACGTTGACGATTAAAAATACAGGGCAAGCAACTTTACATGTCAGCCGGATCGAACTGCACAATTTGAATAACCAACTAAATTTGGATGAAGTCAGTAGTTTTATGGTTCCAGATCAAAGTGGTGGTGCACAGCCGGGGCCGGGTGAATACAGTCTTCCACTTAACTTTACCCCCCAAGTTCGAGGAGAGTTTTCTGGTCAACTCAAAATTTTCAGTGGGAACAGCCCGGGTGCAGACACTTCAGAAACTACAATTACAATTTCAGGTACAGGCGTAGCGCCCTTAATCGGTATCACACCAAGTACTACAAATAGCGAACCTATTAATTTGGGTATTGTTGGTGTAGATTTGGAACGGCGGTTTCAGGTATCTATCCAAAACAATGGGGATATTGATCTCGACCTAGCTAGTTTTGAGTTAGATTCAACTAGCTTGATCGATAATGGACAATCAATCAATTCAGACCAGATAGACCAAACATTAGGATTAGATTCCATACTTGCTAACCAATCAATAGTAGTTCCTAGTTCAACAATAACGATTAATATTATCTTGACTCCTAAAAAGGTCGGTGATTTTTCTGGGCGAATAGCTCTAAAAAGTAACGCCTACAACGGTGACCAATGGATCTATTTTTCTGTTAAAGCTCGGGATCAATTTATCAAAATTAATGAAGACCAGTCGTATATAGATTTTGAATTAGAGGATTTTCAAGCCTTTTACCAAGGTACAGATATTCCCGAAGTCTTTGAAAGTATCAAAATCAAAACTTTATCTGAACAAGGTAATTTAAAATTAGAAGATACTGTTATACAGACTGATGACATCGTTCTCGTTAATAAAATTGAGCAACTGGTATTTCAGCCTAATCCAAATTTTTTCGGTACAGCAATATTTGAGTATGTAGTTAATAACCAAGAACAAACCAATCCATTTCTAATTATTGTTGAGTCTATAAATGATGCACCAAGCCTCCTGACTGAAACAAATTTAGTGGCCAAGGAAGACATACCATTTCCAATATTCGCTGCGAACACATACTTACAAGATTACGCATACAGTGATGTTGAAGGGGATGGTTGGTTTAACCTGAAACTTTTTTCAGTTCCAGAGGTAGGTAGATTAGAACTGAATGGAACTGAACTGACTGTCGATAGCCCTCTATCGGCAGATCAACTTGGTGATTTAGTCTATATTTCCGCAAATAATTGGAATTCCAATAATTCTTCGGTTGGGGAAACAGTCTCATTTAAATTTATAGTGAATGATAATTCCATTAACGGTCAAAATGAAGATGGTTCTAGTTCTAATCCATTTAGCACACCTGCGACTGTCAATATATCTGTTGTTCCTGTTAATGATGCTCCTACTATTCAAGGCAGTTCCGTCAGTACAAATGAAGACTTAGCTTATACTTTTAACATAGCAGCATTTAATATTGGCTACCAAGATCAGGAAGGAGATGGTTTAGCCAATGTTAAGATTGAAGACTTACCCCAGAATGCAACCTTAAACCTATTGCAACCAGACAGTAGCATTCAAGTGGTTGCTGCCAATCAAGTCATCGCCAGCACGCAAATCGATCAACTTCAGTTAACACCAGATAACAATTGGTATGGAAGTACCAGTTTCTCTTTCAGTGTCAATGACGATTCTATTAACGGTCAAAATGAAGATGGTTCTAGTTTTAATCCATTTAGCACACCTGCGACTGTCAATATATCTGTTGTTCCTGTTAATGATGCTCCTACTATTCAAGACAGTTCCGTCAGTACAAATGAAGACTTAGCTTATACTTTTGACATAGCAGCATTTAATACCGACTACCAAGATCAGGAAGGAGATAAGTTAGCCAATGTTAGGATTGAGAGCTTACCCCAGAATGCAACCTTAAACCTATTACAACCAGATAGTAGCATTCAAATGGTCGTCATCAACCAAATCATGGCTAGCACACAAATTGACCAACTTCAGTTAACACCAGATAACAATTGGCATGGAAGTACCAGTTTCTCTTTCAGTGTTAATGATGATTCCATTAACGGTCAAAATGAAGATGGTTCTAGTTTCAATCCATTTAGCACGCCTGCTACCGTCAACGTATCTGTTGTACCCGTTAATGATGCACCGTTATTTGATCTGAGCACAACAGTCTTAACAATCGATGAAGATTTTACGGAAATTCAGACTATTACCTTGACACCAAAAGTAGTTCCCACGGATGAAATGGGGCAAATTGTCAATTATGTTCTGACGCCTACTAGTATTGATTTGGCCACTATTGTTTTTGATCAGACTCAACTTGAAATTACAATTTCAGCTATTTCTAATAGAAACGGTAGTCAGTTACTAACTATCACGGCTACTGAAACTCAACCAGATGGAAGTGGTCTGGTTAACAATACGGCGCAACAAATGGTGATGTTAACTGTCAATCCAGTTAATGATCCTCCTACAGTACAAGGGGAAACAGTAACGACTCAAGAAGACGAGATTTATTCATTCCAACAAAATAACTTCAAGAATAATTATCAAGATACCGAACAAAAAGCACTAGCAAATGTCAAAATTACATCTTTGCCGACGGTTGAAAGCGGTCAACTAAAGTTATCGAATGGTCAAGATCAATGGACGGATGTATCTGTGGCAGACGTAATTCCCATAGAAGACATTTCTCAGTTAGCTTTTGAACCAGTAGTTAACTGGAATGGAACTGTAACTTTCCTATTTAGCGTTAATGATACGGAAGGGGGTAGTGATTTTTATAGTCAGCCAGCTGTCCTAACCATGGTTGTTGATCCAGTTAATGATCCTCCTACAGTGTCAGATCACAATATTGAGATTTTGGAAGATCAATCGTACCAATTTACAGCCTTAGATTTTCAGCAAAGCTACTTCGACATAGAAGATGACTCATTTGCTGAATTAGAAATTATTTCTAAGCCTACTACCACTATTGTTGAAGATAATGAAATAGGTGGTGAAATATATTTCAATGATATTTCAACGAACCTAACAACATTTACCAAGGACCAAATTTCAAATCTCAGATTTCAACCAGCAGAACATTGGTTTGGTTCTATCGACCTAACTTTCCGTATCAGAGATGATGGTACGACTTCCCATACGAAAGGAAATATTCAGACATTGAACTTCAATGTTGTAGCCCAAAATGATCCACCTATCTTTAGTCTCAATACCGATACGATTATAGTTGACGAAGATTTCGAAACCGCAGAATACGTAAGTATCTCTCAGAAACTAAGGCCGTATCAAGAAGACAATCAGTCGGTGACCTATCAGCTAGAACCGCCTACTACTGAAATTGCTAATATTGCATTCAACTCAGGCTCTGGAGAGGTTGGAATAACGGCCCAAAACAATCAGTTTGGCAGTCAAATTTTTACGATTACGGCGACTGAAACAGAAAATGACAATCCCAATTTAGAGGATTCGATAGCCAGTCAGACTTTCACGCTGACTATTAGGCCTAAGAATGATCTGCCAATGGCTTCCGGTTTTGAGAAAACGATTAGTGAAGATCAAGCGTTACTTTTCACTGCTTCCGATTTTACAAATCGTGTGACCGATGTTGAACAAGATCCACTGACTTATCTAAGAATCAACCAAGTTCCACCGAATAATGTTGTAGAGCTAGATAAAGAAGATGGAACTGGTCAGTTGGAGCTGGTCGCTATCCTCGAAAATCCCGTGATCATTTCTCAATCCAATAATAATACTGTGATAGCTATCAGTGAGGTTGACCAACTCCGATTTGTCCCAAGCCCAAACTGGTACGGATCAACAAGTTTCAGATTCTCGGTGAGCGACGTAGATAGCCTAAATTTATCCGTCGAGGATTGGAGTAATGAAGCAGAGGTAACGATTACAGTTAACCGCACAAATGATCCACCAACTTTTTCTTTTGAAGCAACGGGATTGGTTCCACCTAATGACATTAATGGTGAACCGGCTAGCCTAACTGTAGATGAGGATTTTATCAACCCACAAACGATTTCGATTGTACCGACCTCAGTGCCAAAAGATGAATTGTCGGGATCTGCTGTCCAGTATACTATATTCCCAGCATCGGTTGATTTCGCCGACATTTCATTCGATAGTGGAAGTGGAGAGATAAATGTTTCGGCACTAAGCAACCAATTTGGTAATCAGGAACTAATTGTAACAGCTACCGAACCTGATCAGATCGAGAATAAAACTGCCACAGTAAGCATCATGCTTACTGTGAGTCCGATCAATGACCCACCAACTATTTCTAGTTACACGGCAAATATATTTGAAGATCAAGTTCTGGAATTTGACCTGTCATTTTTCAGCTTAGACTATGCCGATATCGAAGGTGACACCATCTCCAACGTACAGTTCTTATCAATGCCAGAAGATGGCTCATTACAATTAAACGGAATAGAAATCACTACTGACCAAATTGTATCTAGAGATAGTATCAATCAACTAAATTACGTACCAAATCCAACTTGGTCGGGTATAGATAGTTTCGATTTCAGAATCGACGATGACGGTATAGCAACGAATTCTTACAGTGAGAGTCAAATAATCACCATTAATGTTGCACCCATCAACAATGCACCAATGGTTGAATCATTTTCTATCACGATTGATGAAGATGAAAGTTACGATTTCAAACCAAGCGACTTTTCTAATATTTATCAGGACGAAGAAGATAATCAACTAGCACATGTCAAAATCGAAACACTTCCTAATCAAGGTCAATTATACATTGGTTCAGTTTTACTAACTGAAAACCAAATTTCGACTGACGAAAACACAATTCCACTGGTAAATATTAATCAGTTAAACTTCTTACCTCCAACAAATTGGAATCGCATGGCTAGCCAAAGTCAATTGAGTTTTACTTTCTCAGTGAATGACGATGGAGATGTTCCCAATCCTTACAGCCAACCCAAAACGATTACCATGATCGTGGATCAGGTTAATGATCCACCCAAATTTACTCTTGGCCTTGATCTGATAGAAATCGACGAGGATTTTGAGGGGCCTCAGGTTATTGAACTAATAACTGCACCTATACCCGATGACGAAACAGAGCAAATCGTCAATTATCGCTTATTTCCCTCTGTAATTGACTTCGCTGAATTATCGATTGATGAAGTAACTGGCACGATAACCATTGTCGCTCAGCAAAACTTAAATGGCGATGAGAGTATAGATATTATTGCCACCGAATACCAGATGAACGAGGAAAACGAACTGACTGAATTGGAGGAAAATAGTAGCTTCGAAGCGACTTTTACCCTAATAATTAATCCCATCAATGACCCGCCAGCAGTAGAAAAGATTGAAATCGAAGTTTACGAGGATGAAATATACTCTTTTGACAACGTGGAATTTGAATATGATGACGTCGAAACAGATGAATTATCCACGATCAAAGTTTTAACACTACCGGAAAATGGGCAACTAGTATTTGATGGCATCGAACTACAGTTAATCGAAGAAAATGTAGAAACAGTTATAGAAGTGGATCAGTTGGACTTATTGACCTTTCAACCAGCCCCCAATTGGTTTGGTGAAACAAATTTTCTGATTTGTGTTAATGATGACGGACAAACGATCTCCGGTTTAGACATAAATGGTGAAGAAACAGATGTTACTCCCTATGGCGAGGCTATCTCTGTAATCGTAGGTGTTCGAGCGCTCAATGATCCACCCACGATTTCTGAACCAACCATTCAAACCGAAGAAAATTTGACTTATACTTTTAAAACTGAAGATCTTCAAAATAGCTATACCGACCCCGAAGGGGACCAGTTAGCTTACTTACGAATCGAGACTCTACCTGAAAATGGACAGTTAATACTTGAAGGATTTAGTGTCGACAGTGGTCAAGTGATAGCAGTCGGTCAGATCAATCTTCTGCAGTTTGTACCTGCAGAAGATTGGTTTGGCACTACTGAGTTTAGTTGCAGTTTAAGCGATGACGGAGACGTTTTAGAAGGTGAAAGTTATGCAATCTTCGGCCAACCAGTACCAGTTCTAATTGCCGTTTCGGAAGATGATAACCAATCGCCTGAACTGACAGGCTTACTGATGTCGCCAGTGAAAGAAGGTGAAATTGTTAGCTTCAATCTAGTGGAATTTATTGATCCAGACCCTAGAGACGGGGAAATTAGATTAGCCAATATAAATTGGGGAGATGAAACCGAAGATATTGAAGTAGAAGTAGTACTAGATGATCCACAGACGGGTCAAGTTATTTTCCCACATACGTTTAAAAACGAAGGTTTATATTCGGTTCAGGTTACGGTATTAGATGGACGTGGTGGTATTGGTACAGAAATAATAGAAATTGAAGTTGAGGACCAAGCACCAACGTTCGTGGTTGATCAAACCGAAATCAATGGGCAGGAAGGTATACCTGTTGACTTGGCCGATTTCCAAGTTTACCTTTCTGATTTAGGCATCGAAGATAGCCATAATATTACAATTGATTGGGGAGAAGAAGAAGGCACACCTGTTATAGTTGAAAATGCAGGTTCGGCAGATGAATCCCAACCAGCCTTCCTAACATTAGGACACACCTATTCAGATAGCGGGACATATACTGTCACGCTGGTAGCTACTGATACGAACCTAGAAAATAGCCAAGGTAAAGTCGAACTAACTGCCAAAATTGACAATTTAGCCCCGGTCATTGGGGAAATCAGTATTTCACCGGACACAATAATGGAAGGAGAAGAAGTAACACTTTCGGTAGAAGCAAGTGATGTTGAAAAAGATCAACTTGTCCTGAAATATGCTTGGGATTTTGGTGATCAGGGAGCAGTTGCCGATCCAATTTCTGAACCATCGACACTTCATGTTTTTTCAGACAGTGGAACTTTCAGTGTTAAGTTGATAGTTAGTGATGACGACGATGGTACCAGTGAGCAAATTATTAGTCTTGAGGTTGGAAACTTACCCCCAGAAATAACACAACTCCCGGAAAGCATTGAGGTTGAAGAAGGTACACCACTCAATCTGTTACCAGTAATTGTTGATGCTGGACAAGATGATACACATACCTTGAGTTGGGATTTTGGCGATGAAAGTTCCATAGTTGAAAGTGATAAATCAAATTACGCCTACCAAAAAGAAGGTCAGTATACATTAACTTTGACTGTAGTAGACGATGACGGTGGGGAATCGTCACAAACAGTTGAAGTGACAGTTATTGATGTGCCAATAAAAATCTTAGATATCAAACGACCACAGAAAATTGATGAAGGAATTGAAGTCGAATTCGATTTAGAACTGGAGCACCCGACAAATGATTTTAGTGGACTAAACTACGTCTGGGATTTTGGAGACGGGAATGTTATCAACCAAGAAACCGGATCAACAGCAGTAAAGTACACTTATACAGACAATGGCGAATTTGAGATTTTGGTTAAAATTGAGAATGAAGTTGGCCAGCAAGTAGAACAAGCTGTACAAGTAGAAGTTAACAATTTATCCCCAGAAATTACTGATTTAGTTGTTCCTACAGAAAGCAAAGAAGGCCAAGAGCTAGATTTTTTTGCAACTGCCATTGACCCCGCAGGAGATAAGGATGTTCTAACGTTTGCTTGGGATTTTGGAGACGGTTCTGAGACAGTCGTTGGAGATAAAGTAACTTACGCTTTCGGCGATAACGGAACATTCGAAGTCGTATTGACTGTAACCGATGATGATGGCGCAACTATTACTGAAAAATCGATAGTCATTGTCGAAAATGTAGTTCCCCAAATCACTGAATTCGCTCAACAAAGTGAGGTCGATGAAGGAGTACAGATTGGTTTCTCTGTACTAGTGAATGAGCCAGGTCGAGAGGATGAAATCACCTACGTTTGGGATTTTGGTGATGGTAGTGAGCCTCAGACCATCATTGGCTCGAATATATCCGATGTTACACATATTTACAATGATAATGGTGAATTTGAATTAAAACTATCGATCTCAGATGATGATGGTGGAAAGGACGAAAAATCCAAGCAGATCGTGGTCAAAAATGTGGCACCTTTTGTCAAAACACCGCCCACAGGTAAGACAGTCAAAGAAGGGGATCAGATTACTTTCTTCGCTGAAGTCATCGATTCAATGGCCGATTTGGCTACACTGACCTATGTTTGGGACTTCGGTGATGCAACTGAGAATAAGGAAACACCACATGTTATCGGGGAACCAGTCAGTGTCGAACATGTTTATGCTCAAAACGGTGAATTTTCAGTTACCTTAAAAGTAATGGATAAAGATGGTGCTGAAGTGGAGAAAACAGCCAAAGTTGTGGTTCAGAATGTTGAGCCAATTATAATTTCGGCACCAGAAAGTACTACCGGTAACGAAGGTGAAGTGTTGAGTTTTTCGGCTATGGCCGAAGATTTTGGCCAATTAACCTATACTTGGGACTTTGGTGATGGCAGCGAGTTAGTTTCTAATGTCAATCTAACTGAAGTAACTCATACTTACTTAGATAATGGAAAATACAAATTAACACTCAGTATCTCGGATGTTAATCAGTCAACTGTTACACGAACTGTTGATGTAACCATCAACAATCTGCCTCCGGAAATTCAAATCGCCCCCGAGGACATGACCATTAACGAAGGAGAATCAATCCAAGCAAATATAAAAGCTATAGATCCTGCTGGGGACGTTGATCCAGTGGTCTATAATTGGGATTTCGGTGATCGTGGTAAAGGAATTCAAAATCAAGAAGAAGTGGAATATTTTTTCAAAAAGCGAGGTTCCTATACTGCCAAGGTAACGGCACAAGATGATGATGGTGGAGTAAGCACTCATCAATTCACAGTCGAAGTCCTTAACCTCCCACCTCAAATCCAGACCTTAGTTGCTGATAAAGAACAAATTAATGAAGGTGAGTCTATTAAAATTACTGCTCAAGTGACCGATTTGGGGCGGTTATTGTACCAATGGGACTTTGGTGATAATTCGACCATAATCAGTGGAGCTAACCTGAACGAGGTGGAACACGTATTTGCTGCAGACGGAGCATATACCGTCACATTGACCGTTACTGATACGGACGAGGCAGCTAATAAACAGCAAATTAATATCGAAGTTAATAATTTAGCACCCAAAGCAATTATCAATACTGAATATGTTGTCAAAGAAGGTGAAGAATTCATCTTGGATGCTAGTCAGTCTACCGATCCCGGCCAGGATGAACTACTTTTTACATGGGATTTAGATGGAGATGGACAAACCGACGCAGAAGGATCTCAACTCGTATTTGATGCCGCAGAAATTGGCTTATACGACATATTGTTGACAGTCAGTGAGAAAAAAGATTCTAATTCTAAAGACCAAACCCAGATTAAAGTTGAAGTTTTGAACGTTTTGCCAGAAGTTAATGCTGGCGGTCCTTATGCAGGGGAATTAGGTGAAGAAGTTTTGATCGATGGAGCTACAGCTCGAGACCCATCTGATCCCACAGGCGAAACTTTCACCTACGCCTGGGATTTGGATGATGATGGCACTTTCGAAACTAAGGAACGTCAACCAGCTTTTTTTAGTGATCTACCAGGTAGCTTCACTATTCATCTACAAGTTCAAGAGAAAGTTGGAGAACCCATTATTGCCAGTACGATTGTGGCTATCCAACGAAGTGGTAACCTAGAACCAGTTGCCAAAGATGACCAAGCTGAAATTAATGAAGATGAGCCAGTGACTATCGCGGTTCTAGTCAATGATTCAGACCCCGACGCGTTGGATATTACCCAAGGTGGACTAACTGTGATCAGCACTAGACTAGTTGAAGATGGGCATGGATATACCGAAATCAATCCGGATGGCTCAATAACCTATACACCTGGTCAGGATGCAGACACAGTTGATGCTTTTACTTACACTATTAGCGATCCTAATGGTGGCCTAGCTTCGGCTACCGTAACGATAACTATTAACCCAATCAATGATGATCCATTAGCACAAGATGATTCCTTCTCATTAGACGAAGATACAATACTCGATTTCACCACTTTGGACTTGGTCGAAAATGATATTGACCCAGACACACCAGCTGAAGCATTAGTACTAGAGTCAGTCTCTAGTCGTAGTGCTAGAGGTCTGAGGATTGCCGATAATGGTAACGGTACTTTCACCTACCAGCCGAAAGAAAACTTTTTTGGACAGGACTCATTTTCCTACATCATAACTGACGGCCAAGGTGGTAGTAGTGGCGCCACTGTTTCCCTGACTATTCAACCAATTAATGATCCTCCAATCCCAATGGCTGATTTAGCAGAACTGCCTGAAGATACACAAGGTTACCCAATCGATGTTTTAATTAATGATACTGATGCCGATGGAGATGAGTTACTTGTTTTATCTGTGTCCGAAACCAAGAATGGTCAAATTGATCTGGATACAATGACTTATATCCCTAATGCCGACTTCAGCGGAAAAGATCAATTCACCTACACGGTCAGTGACGGTAAAGGCCAAACAGCCGAAGGGGAAGTTACTATCAAGGTAACAGCGGTTAACGATCTGCCGGTAGCAGTAAAAAAATCATTGGTCACAGACGAGGATACTTCAATTGAATTTACACTGGAAGGTCAAGATGCCGATCAAGACGACTTATTATACGAAATTTTCAAAGAGCCCTTAAACGGAAAGTTAGAAGGAGATATTATAGACCTGCCGTTTGCCAATGGGGAACATCCTACATTTGTATATCGACCTAATGATAATTACTATGGCGAAGACTATTTCAGTTTCCGTGTTAGTGATAATAGTTCATTCAGTCTAGTATCCAAGGTGTCATTGACGATCAATTCGGTATATGACCCTCCACAATTTGTGACAACTCCAGATGAAGTTAGCGGACAATACAAAACCGGCCAGCCGATCGAAACCTTAATTCGTGTTATTAATTTTGAGGAAGAAGAACTCAGCTATACCACAACGGGGTTACCTTCAACGGTTGTTAATCATCTGCGACCAGTTTTGGGTGGTGTAGTATTCAAGTGGCTGCCAACTTATGCTCAAGTTGGCACTTATGATGTGACATTGAAAACTGGTGAAAGCGAGTTAGAATTCTCAATGGAAATCGTTCCAGTTAATCGGACACCTAAATTAGATCCGATAGACAATATTGTTGAAAATGACGATCGACCAAGTATTTCGGTACCACTTCAAGCTTATGATCCTGACCCAGAATCGGAACTGAAGTTTAAAGTTTCTCGGCTAGGAGCGAGTGGAGATAAACCTACAGTCAGTACTCCAACCCTAAAACCAGATGTAGAAAAGGGAGGAACTTCGGCCACAGCTACTCTGATCTGGGAACCTGATATGTCCAAAGACGGCGGCAAGGTAACTGAGTTTATTTTGACTGTCAGCGATGAAAAAGGTCTACAAGCCAAGCACCAATTTTCAATCGGATTAGGTGAGGTCAATACTGCACCAACAATAACCTTAGAGCAAACTGTTTACAATGTTCGCGAATCGATTCGTTCAGCTCTACAGGGCTCACAAAACAGACTTCTAGGAAATTCTACGCCATCTTCAGACGATACAGTCTCGATCCAACTGAAAGCCCAAGACGCGGAACAAGATAAACTTCGATTTGAAGCTGATTCCTTGCCCGAAGGAGCTATATTAGGCAAAGATACAGGCTTGTTTACCTGGGTTCCAGATACCAAGGCTGGTGATGGTCCTGGTGGTGCCAAGATTTGGACGCTTTTATTTAGGGTTATTGAAGAACGAAAAGACAAAAGAGAACCTTTGTATGATGAAATATCGGTTCGGATCCGAGTAAAAGACAGAAATATTTTACCTGTTATGCTAGCGGAATCAGCTGGGAAACTGAATACAATTGATCAAATTCCAGACCAAGTGGCTAAAGAAGGTCAAAAGTTAGTTGTACCGTTACAGGCCCTGGATTATGATGGAGATAATATTACCTTCATACTTAGTGGAATGCCTCTCGGAGCCAAACTTATTAACCTTAGTCCGGGTCGAGCTAAATTTGAGTGGACACCGCCATTCGATGCCGCCGGTCGCGACCCAATTCAAGTTTTGGTCAAGGCTCTAGATGCTAAAGGTGCAGTTACAACCAGAGAACAATCTAAGTTTCCCAACAGTATTCCTTTCAGCATTACTGTCGAGAATACGAATCAACCACCCAAACTAATTAGTGAACTAGTTGATCAATCAATTGACGAAGGGAAAGCTTTGCAATTCCCTCTAGTTTTTACCGATCCTGATTTAGCTGAAAATCCTGAAGAAACCATTCGCTTAACATTAGAAAATATACCTGACGAGCAGGAAGGTTTGGGGGTAGCACAAGTAATTGATAATGGAGACGGAACTGGGGCTTTCAGTTGGCAGATGACTTTTGAGTCCTCCATTCCTGAAGGATATCAGCCGGTTATAGTTGCAACCGATAGTCAGGGAGCACGAACTGAGATATCATTTCAAATTATTGTTAAGGATGTAAATCGTCCGCCCCAATTTGGTTTAATCGAAATACCACCAAGGATCATTGAAGGCGACGAAATAGTAATTCCACTACGTGCCAAAGACTTGGATAACCCTGATGAACCACTCCGATTTGCCACCCGCATCAAAGCTGGAGAGCTCGAAGATCAATACCAAGTCGCGGGGGCCGACTTGTTAATCTTCACTAAAATAGGAGACGCTGGAGCTTACACTGCGAAGTTATCTGTCT
This sequence comes from Candidatus Poribacteria bacterium, assembly GCA_036339735.1. Lineage (GTDB taxonomy): Bacteria > Poribacteria > WGA-4E > WGA-4E > UBA9662 > TMED15. The sequence goes on along the minus strand of JAYZAL010000094.1, from coordinate 11,290 downwards.
TTGATAGTCAACAAGCAAAATCTGAAACTCTGATTGACTTGGTTATACGACCACGCAACTTACCTCCAGTAATCGAAAACCTTCCACCAGTAATCAACGTGGTGGAAGGTGAAAGTATCAGCCTAGACGTAAGATTCGGAGATCCCAATCAAGACAAACTAAAGTCTGACTATCGAATTGAACCAAAGATTAGCAATTCGCAATTCGAAAATAGTCTCTTTGAGTGGGTAACCAAGGTCGGTTCCACGGGGCAGTACAAATTGACCTTTAGTGTCTCTGAAATCGAGACAACAGAAAAATTCAAATCAATTGCTACTACTCAAATAATTGTGGCTGAACGTGGAGAAATCAATATTAGTAATGCCCAAGTAGAATCTAACAGAGGTTTAGTAGAAATTGGTTTTGATCTAGAAGTAGGTAAAGGTGGACGCGCGGATGTTGACTTAGCAGTAGAGGTAGAAGGCAAGTTTCTCGTACTTGATAGTTTAAAACAATTGCCTACCACCAACAGAGTTAGTTACGAATGGAATAGTCAAGATTCTCAAAATGGAATACCAGTTCTAGGCTTAACTCGCCGCCCTTATTATCGTTTTCGTCTAACAGCCACTGATGGTAAAGTTTCTAGCTCATCCGTGATTGTTGGTCCAGTTTTGATTGATAACCAACCACCAAAACTACACTTGCCAGAGGGACAACCAGCAATCACTGAAGCTAGTACTGGTAGTGTAGCTCTAGTAAATGTCATGGCTCTTGATAATGATCAAATTGATCAATTACGAGCTGTTTTTGTCGATCGATCCGAATCTGCCAAGCTAGTAGAAAAGCCAAATGTATTCCAAGCTCAGGTAGTTGTTCCACCAAGTCCAATTGATTTAATGAGAGAAGTGGGAATAACTAATATTACACTGGCCATGCTGGCTGAAGGCATTGATTATCCTTATCGCTTCGAAGCAACTGACTCAGCCGGAAATACAACCTTATTTCCGGCCCAAACAGAAAAACCGCTAATTTTACGACTAAAAGATACCTTACCACCGACAGCCGAAATCACTCCAAAATCTATGATTGTTAGCCAAGGTACAGAAATCACCTTGAATGGCAGAGATTCCAGTGATAACAGTCAAAGAGTAGTCGAATATATGTGGGATTTAGATGATCATGATGGCATAAATTTTGATGAACATGGAATGGCCGGTAAAGTCATAACATTTGTTGCAACTAAATCTGTGTTGGCTTCATTGAGAGTGAAAGATCCAGCGGGTAATGTGGGTACTCAATCAATTCCAATAACTGTAATTGACAAAAATCCTCCGGAACCACCTAAATTTAGGCCGCTAAAACCTGCCATCATCTCCGAAAGGCAAGCAACAATTCATGGACTGACCGAGCCACGTGCTGAAGTTGAAATTTTGGTGCAGGGATCCACTTCACTAACCCAGCTTATAGCGGCAGATGCGGAGGGTAATTTCAGCCTACTGCTAGAGGACCTCGAAGATAGCACTTATAAAATTGGTGGTACGGCAACTGATACTGCTGGTAATACCAGTCTACAGGCTCAACCTATCACCCTGATTGTTGACACCGTTCCACCACAAATCAAGATAGTCTTTGATGTCCAGCCAGTTATTGGTCAATCTAACCGTCTCCAAGCTGCCAGTGAAATTGCCAACGTTCGTCCACAAATCCCAATAGAAATTACAGACCGTGGTGGATTAGCATTTGTAGACTTATTTTTACTGGAAGGTTACGCTGAGGTTTCTCTAGACGGAGGTAAGCGTCGTAGTGGTCGTGGTGGATACAATCTGACAGAGAAGGTCATTCCACTTCGTGATTTAGTAGACGGAGCGACTTACCAAATTAAAGTGGTAGCTTTAGATCTTGCTCAGCAAAGAACAGAAACCAAAATGGAGTTTAGAATAAACCGGAACGCTCCAGACCGAACAGCTCCACAAGTTGTTTTTACTTCCCCAGGTATTGAAGGTATGTTTACTGGTAATGCCAACTTACCGATTAAAATCAATCTATCTGACGCTGAGAGTGGCTTAGATCTTAATTTAGAAAATATTGAGTTAACCTTGACTAAATCGGCTGATAGTCAAATTGTTCCAGTTCAGGACTTTTCGTTAGATAGTAGCGATAGCAAATCAGCTAGCCTTATGACGTTCCCGCTTGATCCTCTCTTAACCGGACAATATGTTGTCTCAATTAATGTGCGAGACCAAAACCAAAATATTAAGCAGATGGAGCGTTCTTTTCAAGTCTTGGGTCTCCCACCAACCCCAACAATACCTCAGCTGAATCGACTTCAGGAAGATGACCCAGTAAGTGTTGCCACAGGAACATTTGACCAGTTTATTCAAACACCAACCACCACAATTGAGGGACAACTCGACATCAATTTTATGCCTGGCGGTGGAAGTGTTGAATTCTTCGTTAACGGAAATGTGGTTGCGACAGCACCTGTTGATGCCCTGACTGGTAATTATATTGGTAAGGTACCACTGATCGAAGGGCGGAACGAAATCGTGCTAGTAGCGGTTAATGCTATTCGTAAGAAAAGTAACCCCTCAGAACCAACACATTTGGTCCTAGACACTCAGGCTCCCATTTTTGAAGCCCTCGAACCTACAGATGGTCTAGTCTTGAAACAAATTAACGAAATTCGAGCTATAATTAAAGACTCGACAGTTATCTCTTCAGCAATCAGCGGTGTTGATTTATCTTCGCTCCAAGTAGCACTCAATGACACACAATTACCAGCCAACGACGCTAAAACACCAGAGATTGACGGCTGGCAATACGATATCTTATCAGGGCAACTGATAGTTCCAATCACAACCCCCTTGGCCGATCAATCATCACACGCTATTAAAATACAGTTAGCAGATCGGTTAGGTAACATGGCGACTGAAACGAGTGTTTTCATGATTGAAACTGATCTGGACGATATAACCAAACCTGTTATCTCTGGAGTCAGCCCAGCTGAAGGTACAACAGTTAATGGTGAAGAGTTAGCTAGCCCAGAATTTGCATTGCGAGGTTCTGCTTATGATATTGATAGTGGATTAGCTGAAGTACAAATTCGATTGGATGGACAAACAATAGATTCCAAGGTTTTTGCCTATAGAAATCAACAAAACTTCGAAGATCCGGGCAAAATTGAATTTCGACCAGATACTATCTCAGACGGCGATCATCTATTAACAATTTATGCTCTTGACAAGGCTGGTAATGAAAGATTAGTTCACTCTAGATTTACAGTCGATGGTGGAACAGTGACACCCGTTATTGACCCATTACCACAATATCTAAGCAAGCGAAGAGTTCTGTTGACCGGTATGGCAGAACCTTTGGCCAAAATTCAGATTTTAGTTAATCAAAAGCCTGCAGGTACAGTCTTTGCAGATGCTGAAGGTAAATTTAGCCAAGCCGGGTTAGCACTCGACGAGGGAACTAATATTATTTCTGCGATTGCCAGCGACGAAGGCAATAATGTCAGCCCACCGTCGGAATCCCTGTCAATATTGGCGGATATTCGTCAGCCGCTAGTAGGCAATCCTGAGCCTAAGCCAGGAACGAACTTGAGTCAATCCATATTTACTATTGAGGCGGATTTGGGAGACAATCCGGGTGGTAGTGGAATCGATCTTTCTAGCATTCAACTCATACTCGATGGAAATAAAAACTTATATGAATTCGACTATGATTTAGAGAAACAGCGAATCAGCTATACTCCGGCAATCAACTCGACCGAATTAACGGAATTCGATGAAGGTGCACATACTTTCCGTGTAGTAGTGTCTGATCTAGCAGGTAACACTACTACTTTCAACTCAGGTAAGTTCTGGGTTAATTTTGCGCCACCTATCATCAGTCAAAATTTACCACAGGACGGGGATGTACTTTCCAATGGTGAAATCGAAATAACAATTTTGTCAGAAGATAAAGACCTAGCAGATCCAGCTTTCAGCCTCCGGCTAGTAACTGCTGAAGATGAAACAATACCAATTGATCAAGAATACGAACCTCAGAAGGGGAGATTGCGAGTCCAACCACAGAATCCACTGGAAGATGGTGAATATGCTTACTACGTAACAGCGATTGACTTAGCTGGAAATCAAAGTCAAAAGACAGTCAACTTTAAAATTGATTCACAGGTTGCAGATGATAGTCCACCAACGATCATGCCTCAATTTCCACGTCCGGGCCAAGAAGTTAGTTCAACCAATTTTATGGCCATGGAATTTCAGGTGGTTGACTCTGACAGCCAAGTTGGTTTTGAGGAAATGAGTGTTGAAATCAACGGTGTAGTATATAATGAACTCTTCGGCCCCGGAAGTGCAAACCGGTTTAATCGTAATACAGGGGACGTGATACTATACGCTCGCTTGCAGTTGGAACTAGGTGGTTTGGAAGATCCACTGGAACTGGGTGGTTTGGAAGATCCACTGGAACTGGGTGGGTTGGAAGATCCACTGGAACTGGGCGGGTTGGAAGATCCACTGGAACTGGGTGGGTTGGAAGATCCACTGGAACTGGGTGGGTTGGAAGATCCACTGGAACTGGGGGCATTGGAAGATCCAATGGATCTAGGAGCCCTAGAACGTCCACTGGAATTGGCTACGGGTCTCAATGCGGTTAGTATTACTGTTCCTGACATGACTGGTAACTTCAGCCAATTTACAATGAGCTTTGATGTGACACTGGAATCACCGACAGCACCAGAAATTATGGCTGAGCCACCACCCCCACCCCTTCCTCCGGGCATTGAACCTCGGTTCAAGTCTTTCTATATTGGCCAAGTTGGTATTATGCCAAATACAGTTCGAGCTGGTGAAGCATTTGATATTTCGTTCAACGCCAACCAGAATGTGGTGGCGGCCTTGTTAGATCTATCATATTTAGATTCAACCTTACCCTCGGATGATATTGGCCTAGGTCAAGATCCTCCACCTTGGGCTAATGATGATAAGAAAAAAGAAGTTTGGGAACAGATCAGAACTATTCCGGAAGAAAGATCAGACCTAGAGATTGATCTATTTAAATTTGTATGGCTGAAATTGGAGACGATTTCACCTAAACCGTATGCTGTTCCAGCTGAAGCAGAAAGATATATGGCGATATCCGAAGTAGCAGAATCCTCTGAAAGTACTTCCGGAGATAAAACAATTCGCTTGTTTGTAGTTACAGAAGATACTGATTCAGGCCAGTTATGGGTTGATTATCGGCAGATTTTTGTCGGATTTGAAAACCCAAGCCTAAGCGGCGGAAAAAGTACCAATCGACAAAGAAGAGGGCGCCAAGCCTCACGTTTATTTACTAATCGGATGGTAGATAATTCATCTAATCAAGACGATCAGACAGCTTCAGGGGAGTTTGAGTTTGAGGCATATTTTATAGAAATTAACGAAAAAAATGGAAAGGTCTATACTAATACACCCGAAGTTCCATTAGTAGGGCAAATGACAGACAACGCTGGTGGTCGGCAGGCAGAAGTGGAGATCTTTGTCAATGATAATACGATGGGTATGGCCAGCGTCAGTCCAAATGGTGTTTTCACTTTACCCAGAATTTTGCTGGACGATGGAACTAATAAAGTTACAGCATTTTCACGTAGTGAATCCCAGCTTCAAAGTCCGGTATCACCACCGATAGTTTATTTTTTAGATCAAGAAGCACCAAAAGTTGAATTCGTGGAATTACCAACCCATGCGAGTCTATCCAGCCAAAAAATAAATATACTGTATCAGGATAATAGTAAAACAACGGCACAGTCGATCACGCTGGTGCTTAATGATGTTCCGGTGGCTATTGATACCAGTAGTAGCGAGTCCGAACTAACCATAGACTTAATGGATGGTATCAATAATCTTGGACTATCTGCTATCGACTTAGCAGGTAATGTGAGTGAAGTTGTTGAAACCACACTTGTGCTGAGTACATCCCCCCCGCAAACCGCACCCACTGATTTAAAAGGCGGCCTTGGATTTTCTGGGTCAGAGCTAGTGATTCGATGGGTAGCTGACCCCAATGCCTTATCCTATAACGTCTACCGATCAGAAAGCCAGATTTTCGATGCCACATTCCTGGCTCCGCTTCAGCCTAAGCTAAGCCGGACAACATTTACAGATGTTAATGTTGATTTAGGAACAACCTATTTTTATGCGCTAACATCCATTAGCCCCTCAGGCCTTCCAGGCGCCGTAACTTCGGAAAACGTCAATGTCACGATCATTGCTGCATCTAAGGGAGGAACCGCAGCTCTGGCTGATGGAACTAGATTTTCTGCTAAGCGGAGAGCTATTTCTCGCGACGCAACTCTTTTTACAGCCGTTTCACTTTTATCTGTACCAGATGATGAGTTACCGATGCTTCCAGGTGCTATCGAAAATACTGGGCGTAGGTTCCGAGCTATTTCTCAAAGCGGAGATGTATTTAGTAACAAATTTAGTAAATCGGCAACAGTAGCTATTCCCTACCCCCAAGAACTAAGCCCGGCTGATCTTAGCCTGTTCCGTTTAGTTGAAGGGCAAAAGTGGGAACAAATCACTAACGCTAAAATTGACGAACAAAAACAAACATTCATATTTAATACTAAGTACTTTGAAACCTACCGTCTGTCGGGTTCAGTCGGTCGTCCATGGGACATTAATGCCGACAGCCGAGTAGACATTCAAGATCTGGTGACCGTAGCTAATAACTTCAGTCAAGTTGGACCTAACTTAATGGGAGATGTTAACGCTGACGAAATCGTAAATATCCAAGACTTAGTGACTGTAGCCATTCATTTTGGTGAAGTTTATGAAGATCAGCCTAGTAGCGCACCACAACAGGTCTCAATCGAATCGGCCCATGTTAAGATCGGTTTACAAGCCGGTATATCTAACTCAGTAGAAAGTAGTTCATCTAGAATCCTCGAACTTACTGTCAATTCTACAAAAATAGATGATAACTGCCAAATTGTTGGCTATCAATTCGGTATAGAATACGACCCATACCTATTGACTGTGGTTGCTGTTGACCGTTCTGGAGATCAAAAACTAGATCGTGTTAAACCATTGTTAGAAGTAGGGAAAATCAAAAATGTGACAGGTCTACGTATCGATAATCAAACTAGTAATTCAACAGAGATGGAATTAGCAAAAATAAGTTTCCGTCTAAAAGGAAATACAGTAGAAGCTGTCAGCTCAATTCGGGTGAAAAATCTAGCGCTGGCCGATACTAATTCAGAATTGATACCAACACATATCGAGACCAATGTCAACTATAGTGAAAATACGCCGAGCCCCATGGTATTTGAACTAGGACAAAATTACCCAAATCCATTCAATCCAGAGACTTGGATTCCATATCAATTAGCTGCTGATGCGGAGATAGAAATCGAAATTTACAATACTACAGGAGTTTTAATCCGTAGCCTCAAGATTGGATTCAAACCGGCAGGAGAATATGCTAGTATGGATCAAGCCGCTTATTGGAATGGGCGTAATCAATACGGAGAACAAGTAGCTAGTGGTATATACTTCTACCGTCTGAAAGCTAATTTGTCATCCCAGAACGAGCAGCCCAATCCTATCTGGCAAGCAAGCCGAAAAATGATTATACTCAAATAAGGCTTGAGGTTTGATCCTCGGTTAACGGAGAATTCTAGTATTTAATTGTTATGATTGAAAAGTTTGTGAATGGAAACCGGGATTTTGTAGAAGGCAATTTTTTGGATAATCAGGCCTACTATCATAAAATTTCTCGGCAACAAAAACCAAGTTTATTGTGGATTGGTTGTGCTGACTCTCGGGTCTGTCCAACAACTATCACAAATAGCCAATTGGGAGAAATTTTTGTCCATCGCAATATTGCTAACATTGTTTCCACTGGTGATACGAGCATCTCTGCTGTTTTAGAATATGCCATCGGTCATCTGAATATCTTAGATGTTGTTGTCTGTGGCCACTACAATTGCGGTGGTATCCAAGCTTTGGATACAGGAGGGAATACGCCCATTATCGAAAAATGGCTGCAACCAGCAACTGAAATCTTAGATACAGTTCGAGATGATGTTGAGTTATCTTCCAAAGACAGATTGAAGCAATTAGTCGAAGCTAACGTTCGATTACAAGTAAACCGATTAACTGATTTCCCAATTATAAAGGATATTAATGAAAAAGTAAGATTGCATGGTTGGGTCTACGATCTAGAAACTGGAAAATTAGCATCCGTTTACTAATCAAGACATTAAAACTAAGAAGGGAACACCAGAATCTTAATTGCTGCCAAAATTAGCTTGATTACCGAACTCTTAACGAAATGTTTATCTTGGATACGGAAGAACAAAATTTAAAAATTAGGATTAACTTAATTTAGATATAATTGACTCCCAATCCCAGATAGTTTAGAAATATCACTATTAGCCAAGGAGACTTAGACTTGCATAACAAACAACTTATATTAGCCCTAAGCCTGATTCTAGCTTACTTGTTAGTTGGATGCTCCGTTGCCACCAAATCGGTTTCGACAACAAACGAGGATACGCATCATATAACCGAAGTTGATAGCCACGGCAACGTCATTATTGGCTCTATTAAGAAAGACCAATCTCCACACCTGAAAGTTGGACAAACTTTACGAGTTCGATTTGGTAATGGGAAAGAAATCACCTGTCCACTGGTCATTGATTATGGAGATGTGCCCAAAGGTCAGTATCTGGCTCGTTTTGATAGAGATGATGGAAAAATAAAACTTGCTGTCAATGAGGGATCGATTGCCGAAAAATTAGATCTCACCACAGACACAGAGGTTAATATCGAGATAGATAGGTGAATACCATTGGGATTAAGGGTAGAATCAAGAAATAAACCCCCTAATATCCAGTATGAGTGCTAGTCGAAATATATCAGATGGTAAAGCTTAGGACTACATTCTAGCATGCTGTGATTCAGGTGGAGCTTGATAGGCTACGTTTAGGTGAGGTGTCTCTAGCTTCTGATGGTCACTGTGGCGAGATTTCAAACAGCTTTCCAAAGTCCCAGAGACCAATAAAGTACGTTCAACTGGATAAGGCGCTTGGCCGGTTAAATACATCTCTTCGATCTTCTTGATTAGACAAGCTGAATAGGTAACATTCGGTGTTGGAGTTAGGAAAAACTGATTAGATACTATTTGGCCGTTAACCTGTCCGGCGAAGCAATAATCCCGAACGGCACCATTTAGCATTAACAAGACACTATTAAAACCATCGTTATGTTCAATCAGGTAAGCGGATGGGTTGTCAACTAAACGGTACAACTCGCCGGTACGAATTAAGTCCTGGGTACGGCCGTCTTGGTCAGTCAAACCACACGGTGTATCACTTCTAGACAAAGCAGCCTCTAATAAATCCATCGACCACAACCCGTCGCGGCCAGCTTGCCAAACAGAATCACCGTCTATCAATTGCACTGAACTCACTCCTGACTCGCCACCTTGCCTTCTTTCAATCATACACTGCATAGCCTCTAGGGCATGGTAATCCATTGGATCTGAGCCACCAACTCCAACCATTAAGGCAGATTCCAGCTGACACCCAAAATCTAGTTCCAAATCAGGCAAACGCCAAGTGACAGGCAAAGAAGAACCGGCTAAAATCGGGAAATTGAGCCGATTGCTATCATCAACCATTTCTTTTGCTTTTTCAAAACTATACGATAAGTGCTTATCATTGAAGATGGGAACTGATCGTCCGTCTTGTTCAAATACCTCAACACAAGCTTTGAAAAACTCATAACGGGGGTATAGTATCTGACCTAATTGATTGGAAGGATAATTTCCATGCTCTCCTATGATAAGGATGCCGTCGACAGCTAGTTGATCGCTACCACAGCGTAGGGTTTCAGCTATTGTATTGTAAACGGTAAACCCGAATTCTTTAGCTCGATCCTGGCTTTGATCTCCAACAGGCTTTTGCTCAACATAGAGACTAACAACTTCAGTCCCTGGGTCCTGCCACTTACCAGCGTAAGGGTAGCCAACCATCAGGCGATCAGCAAAGTGCTGGGCATGTGATAAGTAAGTGTAAACGGTGGTTATAACAGCTATCCGCTTTTTACCTGAGCTTTCGATTGGTTGATTCATCATGTCACACTCCGTTGACCATTAACTAAGTTCGCCAGAATGTCGATTCCGGATTTGCCTGGTAGGCAATTTTGAGATGTGGGGTCGATTGTTTACTTTGTTCTTGATCTAGACTATCAACACCAGCGATTACTAAGCCACTGGTCAACAAGGTTCGTTCAACCGGATAACTGGGTTGACCGGTCAAAAACATTCGTTCTACGTTGTTTACTTGAGGAGAAAAGAAATTAGCTAGCGATGTTCTAGCGGGTGGCATAGGCAAATACATTTGAGTTGAGATCGGCTGATCTTGATTTTTCAGTGTGGCGGCGAAATTAAAATCTTCAATTAAACCACTCATCAGAATCATGGTTGATTTTAACCCATCACTATGTTGATAATGGTAAGCGATTGGATCTTTAACAATTTCCTGTAATTCATTCCAATTTGGAAATATATTATTAAAACCTGATCGGCTTGGTTTAAGTGTATGACTACGACTAAGTGCTGACTCGAACAATCGGCGTGACCAAACCCCGTCGTGATAGGCTTGCCAGAAAGATTCACCTCTGTAAGCCTGTAACCAATCGACACCTGTCTCCCCACCGGCCCTACGTTCAACCATACATTGAATGGTCTCAAGGGCATGAATATCATAACCATCAACCCCCCCATAGGCTACGCCAATGGCTTCTTCTATTTCTGCTCCCAATGGCATTTCAATAGAAGGAGTACGCCAAGTAACAGGAAGAGAAGAACCTGCCATAAAAGCAAATCCTAGCTGTTGAGATTGGTCATACATCTCTTGGCACCAGTCCCAATCCCAAGATAGGTGCTTATCATTGAAGATAGAAGCTGTTTTTCCACTAGCTTTGTAGACATCAATGATTTTCTGGTATAGCTCATAGCGAGGGTAGAGTCTTTGACCTTTTTCGTTAGTAGGATAGTCGCCATGCTCACCAATTAAGAGAACGCCATCGACGGCTAAACTATCCCCACCTAAGGTGAGAGCGTCTGCTACGGTAGGATAAATTTTCAGATTTTGAAAACGTTCGGCCCGATCTTGGCTTAAGTCATTATCCCCTACCTGCTCAACATAGAGCGATACTAAATCCATTGCTGGGTAGTGATGACGATTCTCCCACCCATAACCTTCCAAAAAGCGATCAACAATATGCTGAGCATGAGAATACTTGTGATAAAC
>JAYZAL010000093.1:0-10931 GCA_036339735.1 Candidatus Poribacteria bacterium | reverse complement strand
AAAAAGGTTAGTGAGTCGATTGACAGAAATCAGGTTTACGCAATAGATCAAGCCGTTGAAATTTTAAAAAGTAACGCTAGTGCCAAATTCGACGAAACAGTTGATCTGGCAGCTCACTTGGGTGTAGACGCGAAACAGGCTGATCAGAATCTGCGTGGCACGATTTCCTTGCCACATGGAACGGGTAAAAAAGTAAGGGTAATCGTTTTTGCTGAAGGTGAAAATGCCCAGGCAGCGCTTGATGCTGGGGCAGACGAAGTGGGAGTAGATGAGCTAGTCGATAAAATTGCGGGTGGCTGGATGGAGTTTGATGCCACAGTTTCTACACCAGATTTGATGCGTAGAATCACCCCTAAATTAGGTAGGATTCTAGGGCCGCGTGGATTGATGCCGAACGCTAAGACAGGAACGGTCACCAACGATGTAGCCGGCGTAGTTAACAATATCAAAGCTGGTCAGATTGAATATCGTGTTGAGAGAGAGTCCGGTATTGTCCACGTTCCAGTTGGCAAGGCATCTTTCGGTAAAGAACAGATTGAAGATAATATTCAAGCAGTCATGGGAACATTGATTCGAGTTCGTCCATCAACAGTAAAAGGGCGTTACTTGAAGAGTGTTTCAATTTCTTCAACGATGGGTGCTGGCATTCGTGTTGACTTGCAATCGTTTGTTTAATCTTTGTACTTAGAATTAATATTACAAGTAAAATACATTTTCATTTTTAGTCGCAGACAGTCGGTTCGAGTAAATCGAATAAAACAACCGGCCGAGGCTAATGTCGATCTTAGGTTCTAGTCTTAGATCGGACTTCGCCTCCAACGATTGGAGGTTTTTTTTTGCTGATAAGTTTAACCTACCCTCAAACATCAGAGGGATCTCTTAGGGGAGATTGGTAAATGCCAAATCAAAAGAATGTTGAGCAAGTAGCTGAGATTACACAGCGGTTGGAAGAGGCTGAAGTAGCAGTATTGACCAGTTATGAAGGCTTAACCGTTGCACAAATGGGGCAGTTACGCGATGTGCTACGGGAAGCCAGTGTTCAGTATAAAGTTTATAAGAATCGGCTGATTCAAGTTAGTGCTAACAATTTAGATATTGAAGGCCTTGAAGCGTATCTTCATGGAACAACTGCGGTTGCAACAAGTGATGATCCCGCTAGCCTAACAAAAGCACTAATCGAGTTTAGCGAAGATAACGAAGACCTCAAAATCAAAGGAGGTATTCTTGGTGGGCAAGTCATTGATCAAGCAGCCACAGAAAAGTTGGTGGACATGCCATCCAAAGACCAACTCAGAGGACAGGTAGCGGCCTCGTTGAATGCTCCAATCAATGCTATTGCTCAAGTCTTGGCAGCACCGATGAGAGATCTCGCAGGTGTGGTCAATTCATTGAATGACCAGCCTCGAAAACTTGCTAGCCTATTGCAAGCTGTTGCAGACCAAAAATCAGAAACTTAGAGTATTAACCGTTCAAATGTCAGAAAGAGACACGTAAATTCAAACCTAAGGAGAAAAAAATGGCTGATGTACAAGAATTAGTAGACCAGATAAGTGAAATGACAGTTTTGGAACTATCAGAGCTCGTCAAAGCAATTGAGGACAAGTTTGGTGTTAGTGCTGCGGCTCCTGTTATGGCCGCGGGTATGATGCCAATGGGTGCGGCTGGAGCGGAGGGAGAAGGTGAAGCGGCTGCTGAGGAACAAACCGAGTTTGATGTAGAATTAACTGAAATTGGTGACCAAAAAATCAAGGTTATCAAAGAAGTTCGCGCGATAACGGGTTTGGGCTTACGTGAAGCGAAAGAAGCCGTAGAGGGCGCTCCTAACGTTATTAAAGAAGCTGCAAGCAAAGAAGAAGCTGAAGAAATCAAAGAGAAACTAGAAGCGGTAGGTGCAAGCGCGACTATCAAATAGTTCCATAAGATTGATTTTCGATTATTCTTATTTCCCAAAGGCGTGTCAGGATGACACGCCTTTTTTCTTCTGTGATTGATCTGAAAAAATGTAAGAGCTGTAACTATAGACGGTAGAACAAATCTAAGATCTATTGAGGCAATTCACTTCACTCAACATGCTAGCTGCCTAAGCATATTGTAAAAGTTGAAGAACGTCTACTAGAGAAGGTACAGATATCCACCTGTCTAGTGTTTGCACTAAATCGGACGGTGGTAACATATCAGGTATTTGTATAACAAACATTCCTGCCTTATGCGCAGCTCGAACTCCATTATTGCTATCTTCTAATGCCAAACAAGATTCCACCGGAACCCCTAGCAACTGGGCGGCTTTTTGGTAGATTTCTGGCTCAGGCTTGCTATTTCTCACTTGATCTCCCCCAACCACTTTATCAAAAAAAAACAGCAAATTCGTCGATTCCAGTTTTTTAATCGCATTAGGAAATTTAGTCGAGGTTGCAATAGCTAAAGGTAAATTTCGAGACTGTAAGAATCGAAGTAGAGGAAAGACACCTTCTTTGATAGGAGGAGCTTTTTGATATACCTGTTGGCCATAAATTTCACGCCATCGACTATAGAAATTGTGTGGCAACGCCGAGCCAAATCCATCTTTCAAAATCAGCTGAAGCCTACTACTATTACAACCAATACACTGTTGGTAGATAGCCTCGGTTTGCTCCGTATTTTCGAAACCGTGTTCGAGACAAGTTTCTATAAAAGAGTCGTAGGAAATACGTTCGGTATCCAATAATAGGCCATCCATATCAAATACAACAGCCTTAAATTCATCTAACTGCCGGTTGTACCAGTTCTTGATTTGATTCATCTTACATGTCCCAAATAATGTTAGGAGCAGAAAAGACAGGCCCTTCGGTGCAAACCCGTTGATACTCAAATTCTTCACTATCGGTTTCTATTCGAACTTTACAGACACAACCTAAGCAAACACCTAATGCACATCCCATTCGGTTTTCCATTGCCACTTGACAAACTACACCAAATTTGTGGCATATATTGGCTACAGTACTCAACATACCATATGGACCACAGGTGAATACGGTTATTCTCTGCTTACTTGTTTTGCTAAGTAATCTCGACAGTAAATCAGTAACTAAACCTTGATATCCAACACTCCCATCGTCAGTAGCAATTTGTGGAGTTATTCCAAGGTCCTGTATATCAGTTCGGCTCAATAATCTTGACTCATTCATTGATCCAACCAAAACACTCGTTTCAACCTGTCTAGTCTTCAGTTCCGTTATCAGTAACATCAATGAGGCTATGCCAGCACCACCGCCTACGACGATTGCTAAATCCAAGTCATCAGAAATTGTGAAAGTATTACCTAAAGGTCCTAAAACATGTATAGTAGTTCCCGGTTCCATCTTAGATAAAATGGATGTTCCTTCACCAATGACTTGATATAGCATCGAGATTTGTTGGCCCTCAATAGTATAGATCGTGAACGGCCTCCGTAATAATAAACCGCTACCAGAATTAAACAAGACGTGAATAAATTGCCCTGGCTCAGCAGAATGGGCAATTTCTGGACAGTTACAGTGAAGCATATAGTGGCCTTCAGCCACTTCTTGATTAGAGAGAATAGTAGTCTTTAGATCATATTTTTTCTGTTTCATGATTATAACTATAAGTGGTCGATCAACTATTTTTCAATCTAAATAACCTATTTAGGGCCATGGGAAGAAAGGTGCAGGAACCCGCAAAAAATAGCTGATAGCAGTCCAAACGATAGCCATACTAAATTCTCCCAAGACTAATCCCATAAAAAAAGGGCGAAATTGTCGATACTTCTGAATCCCACCGATGCGTAAAACAGACGATTTCAGTAACCATGCGAGCAGGATCGGTAACCAAAAAACAATCAGTGTCCATGAAGCAGAGAGGGCATAGCCGAGAGGCTGGAGTGGCCACCACCAATACAAGTACCGACAAAATACTAAGACACTAGTAATTACTGATCCAAGGATGAAAAAGATCAGGCCCGTCATATTATATTTACTATCAAATCCCTCAATACTTGGTACTGCGTCTCGAAAAGCCCAGATTGAGTTACCAGAATAGGCATAGGAATACATATAATTCCCGCCAAATTTATATGGCAGGTAAATTTGAATCATAGCTCCAAAACAAAACGCGGTCAAGATGGTTAAGCCAAGAGCAATTAATAACCAGGACTGGTTAAGCCTTACGTTACGACTAATCTTCAAGCCATCTAAAAATCCTGTCAAGACTAATCCTCTAAAATCACGTGCAAAGATGGTATCGAAGAAACTGAGAACCGTCAGATTTTTGGCACCCAATGAAGA
Organism: Candidatus Poribacteria bacterium; assembly: GCA_036339735.1. Classification (GTDB taxonomy): domain Bacteria; phylum Poribacteria; class WGA-4E; order WGA-4E; family UBA9662; genus TMED15. The sequence goes on along the minus strand of JAYZAL010000093.1, from coordinate 6,651 downwards.
TTTTGTTGAAAACAACTGATAAAAATCAATAGGACGGAAAGAGGTTTCAGTCATTAACATACCGGCTTCAGCTGTACTTCGGGCCATCACAATAGATACTAAACCAACAACTACGCCAATTTCTAATATAGCCAATAGAGGGCTCATTCCCGCCCACACCAACCAAATCACAGCTCCCAACAAACTAAGTGTCAACCCCCAAAAAGCAAAAGTTATCGAGTTATCAGAACTACGATTTTGTTTAAGTAATTGAGCACCCAAAACTTGTCTCAGATATGGCAAACCAGTATATATATAAGTGATAACCAAGACACAGTATGATCCCATTACTTGGTAGCCCATGTGTAGATGAGTAGGGTAGAGAGGCATGCTACTAACACGTAGGCCAAAAACAGACGCGATAACATCTTGTAATCGAGTGAACAAAAAAAAGAACCAAAGGCTGAATAGAAGTTGGCTTGGTAAAAGATAGAAAAAACCAGTGGCTGCGAAAGATACAAATAGTGGAGTATAAGAAATTGCTTGCCATGGTTTTTCTGTAAAGTAGGTATTAAGTGAATGTCGAAGAGGGATACTTGGTATTTGCGGAAAGATCTGGTTTAAGCCATTGAGACTAAAAACAATTGTTGGTAAAGCAACTCCAATCCAGACGTAGGGTTGAAAAAAAAAACTACTTTTGGAATCGACGAACTCAACTGGAAGTTGAGTCAAAGGGAAAGTAAGTTTTTCGTTTTCAATCCATTGACGACGTAGGATGATAGCTAAACACAAATAAGCCCCAAAAATTAGTACAGTCAATCCCCCCCATACTAGCATTGGCCGTAACCACTTCCCCCAGGCGATCGAATCGGTATCACTAATTTGGTGATAAAAATCAATACTGATAGATTGAGGCCCCAGAATTTGCGTGTCGAAAGGTACCATCCAAGGACGGATATGGGGAAAAAAAAGTTCAGCCCAATTATTAGTCGGGTTGGAAAAATAATTTACGGATACAAGCGCTGGCAAAAGCTTTTCCATCAGACCTCGCGATGAAATCATAGAAGCAATTACCATCATACAATAGATAAGTATCAATTCTTGTGGGGTGAGTGCAAAACGTTTGATGAATGCCGGTTGGTTTACGAGAACTAAAAAAAAGAACAATCCAATAACAACAGGGGGAAACTGCAAAAAACCGATTTGTATGTCGGCAATCACCAGTTCGGCGTATGAAACGATAGCACAGACCAAAAGGACCATACACAGCCCCAGAAAAATGGCCCGAATTGAAACCGACGAATGGGTCTGAGAAGACAATTGATGCTAAACCGAATCAACTAGAGAATGATTTCACTGGCTCTAAATTTATCTAGCGCCTCAAAATTCAGCTCAATACCTAACCCAGGCTTATCCGGTAGTTCTAAGACACCATTCGTCATGGTTAAGCCATCATTTGCGAGTTCAGTTCGTAAGGGGGAATCAGTCAAATTTGGTGGTAAATATTCAATGAATGGGCAATGAGGAATAGCAGTTGCCAAATGAGCTGATGCGGAAATACCAATACCTGAATTCCAACAATGAGGTACAATCAAACGACCACGATCTTCAGCCAAGTGACAGACCCTCATAGCCTCAGTCAGTCCACCTACCCGGCCCACATCAGGTTGTGCCACATCAATCAAACCATCATCCATCAACTCCAAAAACTCGTATCGAGAGTTGAGCCATTCACCGGCAGCAATGCGCATTGGGGCTTCTTTAGATAAAATTGCGTATCCTTCAAGATTATCAACTAACAGGGGTGTTTCTAAAAAAAACAGGTCTAGCTTTTCCCAATGTCGGATGGTTCGCAAAGCACTTTTGGCATCCCTCCATAAGTACTGGACATCAACCATCAGAATAAAATTTTTCCCCACCGCTTCTCGGCAAGCGGTGACAATCTCTGTCATTTCTTCATCCGATCCCTGTAGTCCTGTATGTGCATAAGGTCCTCCCAATGTACACTCCAACTTAGCCGCTTGGAAACCATGTGATTTGGCTTTTTTGAGCCAATCAATCAAGCTATCCCGGTACTGATTGACGTTATCACCATGCGGTTGAAGACTAGCATAGGGGACAATTTTATCGACGTAAGCTCCACCTAACAATTTATAAACAGGTTGGCCAAGAGCTTTACCCTTGATATCCCATAAAGCCATATCAATTGCACCGATAGCACACATTCCAGCCCCACGCCGAGTGGACATACAAGTACCAACGTACATTTTATGCCAAAGCGCAGAAGTTTCTAGTGGGTCTTCACCTATTAAGAGGTCTTTAATACCAAGCGCCATAGAATGTGAGCCAGGAGACTCAATGACAGACTTAGCAATCCAAGGACCGGTATCAGTTTCACCAACACCGAAAATACCTGTGTCAGTATAAACAACAACTACAATATTGTCTTGAGAAGAACTAGTTGCATCTTCCCTTAAGTCAGGAGCAACTACAATGTAGGATTCAATAGCTGTGATTTTCAATTTCAATTTCCCATTTGTTTGCGTAATTTTTTGATCAAATAATGGTCGTCATTGGTGTAGCAACGTATTCAAACAGCAGTGGCTTCAAGTAGTTAAAAGAACTAGAAACTATGTGTTGTACAGATTCAAGTGATGGCTGAGGAGGTTTATGTAGCCCAACAATCTCTAGCACCACAGTAGTTATATTAGGCAGTTGTTTAACTTTATTAGTAATGCCTGCTAAATCCAAAACACCATTGCCCGGTATTTGCGTCTCTACCGGACCAACTTTAGCTTCTTGGCTGAGTTGGTGGTCTCTAATTCTCACATTTAAAACATACGGTTCTAGATCGTTCAACGCTTGAACAGGATCTACTTGTGAGCGATAAAGATGGGTCGGATCAAAATTAATGCCCACCCACTGGTTATCTACTTCTGTCATTAATCGTTGAATCGAGCACATATCGTGGATAGATCGACCTACTCTAGGTTTGATTGACAAACGAACTTTAGACTCAGATAACAAAGAACTAACTCGATTAATTTTTTCAATAAACTGTGAGAAACTGTTTTCATTATCAGCTACACCTCCGGAACTGACTGTTACTATTTGTACGTTCAGTAATCCAGTGGCGATGATCAATCGCTCCAATGATGGTGGATGGTCAAGCTGTCGACCATTGATGGCAATTGACTCGATCCAGAGGCCATTTTGAGCTATCAACTCTTGGATAGATTTGCAGTGATTGTCAAACCCATCATCAAGATTTAGATCTAAATGGGTAAATTGCTTATCGCCTGACGGTCTACCACACAATTCAACTGCATATCCCCCAGCTTTTCGAATGCCATAAAGCGCTTGAGCTAAACTAAAGTGACGATACAATAGTGTACTACAACCAAGTTGTTTCATCTATAGATTTACCTTTCTATTCTAAGCGGCCATTTGCTCGTACAAGTCAGAAGGAGTAGCGAACTGGATTCCCAAGGATTTGGCCTGAACGATGAGCATTTCAATCCAATCACCCTTGGTCCGAGAAAAACTATCCATATCGATAGTACCATGGTCATGTGAACAGACGTTCCAGACCAAATTTTCATTTGCTATTTTCTCTAACATGGCGAACAGGTAGTCTTGATAGGTATCTCCAAATTGTCGATCGTCGAATCTATCCCAATAAAAATCGTCTTGATACCCCTGCACACCAAGCTCCAAAATGTCAGGAAACCCTTGATCAATATAGAAAAAAGGTTGCTCACTGAAAGGTGTTGGTTGACAATCTCGGTAATCTCGGGCGTTGGTACGAATCCATCGAATCCCATTGTCAGACAAAATTTGTAAAATGTCTGGTCGATCAACTAAACCTCGATAGTAACCCCAAGGCCCAGTTAATCCTTGACACTCAATTCCCAAAAGCTTCCTAATCAAGTCTTGTGTACTTCCTATCTCTTCCTGAATTTGCTCTAGTGTACCACCTGAATGGAAAAAATTGGGAAATTGCCCATGGATCGGTTTTCCATCATCAGGTTTCATATAAACTGACTTTAGCAGAACGTGATTGTATGTATGTTGACCAACTGACAATAGTGGATCACTTATTACAACTTGGACATCTGCAACACGGGCAGCTAGTGTCTGGCCAGTCAGGTAGATGGTCCATGGCACATCATGTTTTTGATGTAGTTTCTGGGCTCCTTGTAAAAAACCACTGGTGGCTGAGGATGCACTTTCTATATCATAACCAAATATAATCAAACCACTCTTCTGGGATGTTACTGACATTATAGTTTTCCTATTTTCTGTTTCGTTCCTAAGGCACTATTTATCGAGGCCTTGCACAATTTGCTTATCTGCATATAATATCGATTGATACTTTGTGAGGTTAATCCATGTACTATATTGGAGTCGAAGAACAACAAGCCGTCGTGGAAGTATTGAAAAACGGTAACTTGTGTCGTTATGGACCAGTCAACTCAACAGTAAGCGACTTTGAGCGTGGCATTAGAGAGAAGTTTAACACAAAACATGCATTAGCCACCAATGGTGGTACAGCTTCACTTGTCATTGGTTGTTACGCGGCCGGTATTGGTTTGGGCGATGAGGTGATTGTACCTGCTTATACTTGGGTCGCAACACCAGCTTCAGTTGTAATCGCCAACGCAGTGCCAATCATTGCTGAAATTGACAACTCGCTGACCATAGACCCTAAAGATGTCGAGGCTAAAATTACGCCCAGAACCAAAGCAATAATGCCAGTACATATGATTGGAGTTCCATCTAACATGTCGGCAATTCTGGACATTGCTAAAAAATACGACTTGATAATAATCGAAGATGTCGCTCAAGCTATTGGAGCTAGTTATCATGGTAAAAGATTAGGAACACATGGCCATCTCGGCTGCTTTAGCTTGCAACAAAGTAAAATTATCACAACAGGTGAGGGGGGAATTGTAATCAGCGATGACCAGCGATTGGCAGACCGCAGTCAAATGATTAGTGACGGAGGTAATCTTTGGGGGGTCTCCGCACATACAGACGCCTTCTTCCCTGGTATGAATTTTCGAATGGATGAAATGAGGGGTGCAGTCGCTGGCGTTCAGTTAGAACGTTTAGACGGATTCATCGACAATATGAGAATTCGAAAGCAGAAATTACGTCAGGCTATCGATGGGGTAAAAGGAATTGAACTCAGATACTTGCATGACTCGGAAGGAGATGCCGCAACCACTTTGGTCTTTTTTCTACCAACATCTGATTTAGCCAATCAGTTTGGCGAATCAATGGCTCGTCATGGTGTATCAGCAGGACCAATGTATCGACATGGGAATGGAGACAAACATGTCTATCCCGGATGGGAGTATATCTTAAACAAAAATACTTATCATCCGAACGGATTACCTTATAGTCATCCGACTTATGGAGAAATTGAGTACTCGGACGATATGTGTCCAAATACACTGGATTATCTAGGTCGGGCAATTTGTATTGGTATCCACCCTGAAATGAGCGACGAAAGTATCGAAAAAGTGAGTCAATCCATTAAGTCAGCGTCAGATGAAACTTTTGGCTAAACTATTGTCATATGAAAACAGAAGTCGATCAAAGGCTACAAACCTTACCCAACCAAAAAAATAAGGTTATCCCGAGCCAGCAGCAATTGGCTGAATTGAAAAGAGATTTATCCTTTTGGCCAGCAGGTGAGAATCATCAATTAATTCGTCTCGAGAAAAAACAAATTGGCGACTTCAATCGAAGAGGTTATTTGACTGGTATTAATATCTTTGATCAAGAGGAAATTAACCTATATCGAAGTGACTTTGACCAGTTGTTATCTTCTGTGATGGGTGCTGGCGGCGGTAGCTACTCAATTTTGTCAGCTCATCTCAAGTATAAAACAGCTTATGATTTATTAACACATCCTCGTATCGTGGCCTATGTGAAGGATCTTCTGGGAAAAGACGTTGTAGCTTGGGGGGCACACTATTTTTGCAAAATGCCCCAAGACGGAAAAATAGTGGCATGGCACCAAGACGCATCCTACTGGCCATTGACACCCAGTAAAACGATCACCGTTTGGTTAGCCATCGATGATGCAGATGTGAATAATGGTTGTATGCGCTTTTTGTCGGGGTCGCATTTACACGGACATTTGCCATACCGGATTAGCAACCCAAATGAACACAACATTCTGAACCAAACGGTCGAAAGAGCTGAAGACTACGGAACACCAGTTAATGTTGAACTGAATGCTGGACAGATTTCGATTCATTCTGATTTGCTTCTACACAGTTCTAACTTCAACCGTTCTAATCGCCGTCGTTGTGGCCTAACCTTACGATATTGTACGCCAGACGTACGCGGCCATTTTGAATGGAATCAAGAAGGGGTAATAGTTAGTGGGAGCGACAGAAGCAATCACTGGTCGAATCACGCCCGTCCTACGGAAGAGTGAAAAGTTAGGCTATATCACACACCGATATTTTCTATAGTCTCAAATTTAGTGATCATAAGGATAATATTTTTATTCAGTATGGTCGATCTCATTCCCTGTAGGAAAGGGAAATGATAAACTCTGAAACTTTTTCACTTTAATTTAAATTTGCCTGATTTCAATACTAAATTGATCTCGATCGATCTGAATATCTGACTGCACAAAAAACGTAAGGATTG
>JAYZAL010000092.1:0-4653 GCA_036339735.1 Candidatus Poribacteria bacterium | reverse complement strand
TTGTGGCAAAAAATCAAGACTCTACAAATCTAAAAAGTGAAGAGAATTAGGCTAATCATAAATGCAGACAAGATTTCTTGATTCCAAGATAAATAATGATCCTAAGCATCTTGCAACTACTATTTCAGTTGGAGGAATGACCTGTGCAGCTTGTGTGGCTCGGGTAGAGAAAACTCTCAGGTCGATTGAAGGTGTATCTGCTGTTTCTGTTAACTATGGAACAGAACAAGCCGAAGTTGAGTATAACACGAAAGCTGTTAACTTTGGACACCTGCAGTCTGCAATTATCGATGCTGGTTATACTGCTCACCGCCCCAGTGAATTTCGTCAAAAGCAACTAGAAGAAAAAGAAAGAATCCACCAGAAAGAGTCGCGGATTCTATTGATCAAGATATGGGTTAGTGGAGTAATCGCTTTTGTGTCGATGGCACTTATGTTCATACCTCACCAGTTGTCCTACCAGTGGGAGTTATTGTTTCTTGCGCTGATATCAAGCCCAGTCCAATTTTGGGCAGGTTGGCAGTTTCATCATCGAGCTATTTCTGCATTGCGGCACCAATCTGCCGATATGAATGTTCTCATCTCGCTAGGCACTTTTTCGGCATACCTATACAGTCTGTTCATAACAATCTTATATTGGACAAATTCTAATACAGAAAATCACAATAATTACTATGAAACCGCAGTCATGATTATCACGCTGATCTTGGTTGGCCGGTATTTAGAAACTAAGGCTAAACACGCAACTCAAGGAGCAATTACGAAACTTATTCAGCTACAACCACCAACAGCGCTGAAAATTCAGGATGATGGGAAAACCACTGAGGTCAATATTGGTGAAGTACAAGTCGGCGACTTGTTAATGGTTAGACCAGGCCAATGTATTCCAGTTGATGGTATAGTCGTTGAGGGACAGTCTTTAGTTGACGAGTCAATGGTAACGGGTGAAAGTCAACCAGTACACAAACAAATCGATGATGAAGTTATTGGTTCAACTGTCAATGGTACAGGTAGTTTCAATATAATGGCAAAGCGCGTTGGCGCTGATACCATGCTATCTCAGATTATCCGCATGGTTGAATCCGCACAGAGTTCGAAGCCGCCTATCCAAAGGCTTGCGGACCAAGTTGCAGGTTTATTTGTACCGATTGTCATCTGTATTGCAGCGTTAACTTTCGGTATTTGGTTTTTTATTCTAAATGCTTCGCTGGCTCAGTCTTTAACATTTTTTATTTCTGTCTTGATTATTGCTTGTCCATGTGCTCTAGGGTTAGCAACACCAACCGCTATAATTGCTAGTGTTGGTCGAGCTGCAGAACAGGGAATATTAATCAAAAACGCTCCAATTTTGGAAATTTTACATCGTACTGAAACTGTGGTCTTTGATAAAACTGGTACTTTGACTCAGGGGCAGCCCTCTGTTACTGATATTATGCCTAGCAATGAATATTCAGAAACACATTTACTTTTATTAGCGGCCGCTTTGGAATCAAAGTCTGAACATCCCCTAGGCTTATCAATTATTGAAGCTTGTCGAGAACGCGATTTACAGATTGAACAGGTCAAAATTGACAATTTTGAAGCACTAGTTGGCTTTGGCATACAGGCTGATCTAGATGGTAAAAAAGTCAGGTGCGGTAGCCGCCGACTCATGGAAAAGTCAGGTATACAGTTACTTGGAGTAGACATCGATCGAGAAACTGAGTATGCTAGAGATGGCAAAACAGTAATTTGGGTTAGCGTGGAAGACCAGCTGGCTGGACAAATTGCGGTGACTGACGTAATTAAGACCGACGCTATGGAAGCTCTAGACACACTAAAACAAATGGGATTGAAAACCGTCATGCTGACCGGCGACAGCGTCAAGACTGCAGACTTTGTAGCTAAGCAGATTGGTGTTGGTCAAGCTAGGGCAGAAGTTTTACCAGCGGACAAGGCAGATATAATTGCCGACTTACAAACAGGGAGTAACGTAGTAATAATGGTTGGTGATGGGATAAATGACGCTCCAGCTTTAGCTCAAGCCGAGGTTGGAATTGCCATTGGTACAGGGACTGACGTTGCGATTGAAACTGCCGACGTAGTTTTAATCAAGGGTCGGTTGCCACACGTAGCAACTGCGATTCAACTGAGTCGGCGGACTTTGAATACCATTCGTTGGAATCTAGTGTGGGCGTTTGCCTATAATGTACTAGGAATTCCACTTGCTGCTGGTGTATTCATGTGGTGGGGTCTACTTTTAAACCCTATGTTTGCTGCAGCCGCCATGGCTTTCAGTTCAGTCTTAGTGATTGCTAATTCACTTCGTCTGCGTCGAGTTTAGCTCGGCTGATTTGGCCATAGCGGCTTCAGCTTCAGCGATCATACCCTTTCGTTGATAGAAGGCGGACAAACTACTGTAAGCCAAACTGTCGTCTGGGTCAATTTCAATTGCCAATTTGACTGCATCAATAGCACCATCGTAATTTTGTGCACGCTCGTAGGCATGAGCTAAACCCATATATCCCTCAATCTCATTCGGAAACTTCTCTATTAGCTCTTGGAAAGCATTGACGGCATCGTCTAGTAGGTTCTCGCCGAACAAGTTTAATGCTTTATCGTACAGTTGGTCTTTTGTCATATTTTCTCACTTACTGATTTTGTTTTACGATGATAACTGTTTTATCTAGGGCTTGATCCAAAGTTAGAATCTATAAATAATTATTATTTTGCGCTATTTGTCACCAACCAGATGGAGAAATATAGAGTTGGCGGTTCACAAGCGGAAAAGAAACCTGCCGACCATTTTGCCGGCCAGAATCGACGAAGCCAAAAATCATTTCTTGGCTTTTTGACGCTAACTCTACACCACATGTTGTTTGGGTGTCATGTTCGATGCTGTCAACAAGATTACGGATACAATTAGCTGTTCCAAAGTCAGGAGTGATATCTTCGGTCTCTGGAGTTAATCGGCCAAACTGCTTATGCATCAGCCCATGACTACCAGAAGTTCTCAAAACACCTTCGGAACCAATGGCTTCAAACTCATACCCCGAACCAATTGTGTGATAACCGCGTACCCCGTTCTTAAATTGAACATAGGCCATAAGAATCGAAGGATCAATGGAAATTTCCCAATTTTCCCAATCTTCATCAGTCGCTCCAATATCGGCTTGAACATAATCTACATCCGAGTCTAACGCCAAATACAGCATCATATCCGTCATATGGGTATGTCCCCACTGGGCTGAACTAGGACCACAGTGGCAAATTACACACTGTAAATCACCAATCCTACCGTTTTCAATTAATTCTCTCATTCGCCAAAATAGTGGCTGATACCGACGATTTGTCCCATAATTAAATTTTACATTATTTTTATGGCAAGCTGATACGATCTGGTCAACTTCGCTCATTGAACAAGCCATAGGTTTTTCGCAATAAATGCCTTTTACACCATTTTTAGCAGAAAAAATTGCTATTTCAGCGTGGGTGCTCGGACGTGTAGTAATACTCACAATATCGGGCTTTTCTACTAAAATCATCTCACGATAATCTGAGTATCCACGTGGCACACCATATTTCTCTTGGGTTCTATCAACTTTCTGGGGTAGAACATCAGAAACAGCTACCAAATCTACTCCATCAACGACTGAATACCCTTGAGCATGAGAATACGCCATTCGTGGATCCTTGGAGCCCCTTGATGCCGGGACTTCCTCATCAATTGTCGTACCCATCCGTCCACAACCGATCAATACAGCTCGCAAAATTTCACCTTCTTTTCTAGTATATACCTTTGACTAAGTAAGAAAAAATCGAGATTGTATTGTTGATTCTGATTCAAACTAAATCTCTCATTGCTCGATTGCGCTGATCTCTCTGTTTACGTCGCCGATCCTCGTCAGACATACGTTGTGTTCTATCAAAGTTTCGCCCTAGGTAGCGTCCCATTTCACCTTTTCGCTTTAAAAGACGGAAGTAATCGAACCGGGTTAAAGTTGGTGGGATGTTCCCTGGGCATAGAGCATGTAATCCAACATTGACTGGGTCCCCCATGCCAACATTAGTTTCTCCGCAAATCTTCCAGTTGATACCATCTTCGCTAGCAAGACCCGTAAATCGATTACCCCGGCGTTCAATACGTAAATAAACCTCTCTTGCTTCGCGCAATCCAGCCCCACGACCGATCAAACGAAATACACGATTCACATGTTGCTCGAATCGAACATCACCTCGAAAAGCATGCGGACCGGAGGTCTTTTCTAAACGAATAAAGTTCCAAGGACCTTTCCAAATAATCAGCCCGCCATGTTCACGGAGTTCTGGTGAAACCTTGATTCTTGTTTCGATAGCAAAATCACCAGAAGTTCTCATCAGGAGGCGTGGAGCATCCATGTTACCTCCACGTCCTGGTGGTGAACCATGCCATAAGTCCTGTCCAGGTTCGACTTTCATCTCTAAGTAGCCTTGTTTCTCTGACCAAGATCCACCACCTTGTGGATCTTCCCAACGCCATTCAGGATTCATCTGGTTGCCGATGAATTCATCAAAGTAAACTATTTGTGGAAATTCTTGGGCTGATGACCAACCTTCGATCTTGACAGCCGATATGCTATCACCAAAACTTTGCGGTAGGACATGTAGATTTGGGATTTCCTTTTTGAATTCGCT
>JAYZAL010000091.1:0-22183 GCA_036339735.1 Candidatus Poribacteria bacterium | reverse complement strand
TCGACATCGCACATTTTGCCAAAAAACATTTTTTTCAGCTTATTATAAGCACCTAATCAAATCGCTGAATGACGAATCGAATTAGAGTCTTTCATGTTTCCTAAAATTACAGACTTTATTCAGTCCCATATTTGGGAACTTCCTCTTGATCAATTACCTAGGTGGCAATCACCCTTAATTAAACAAGTAAGAGTTTTAATACTAGCTTTTAAAGGATTTAATCGAGATAAATGCCAACTTCGCGCTGCTGCACTGACTTTTTATTCTATCCTTTCACTAATTCCAATATTAGCAATGGTTTTTGGCATTGCCAAAGGATTTGGTTTTGAACAAACATTAGAGTTACTATTGCAAGAGAAAATCGCCAGCCGAGATATGGTTGCCCAAGAAGGTGTTGATTGGATAATAAGTAAGGCAAAGCTTCTACTTGAAAGTACCAGAGGAAGCTTGATTGCTGGCGTCGGACTTATCGTACTTATGTGGGCTGCAACTCGGGTTCTACGTCATATTGAAGCTGCACTTAACGATATATGGGAGATAAAAAACTCACGTCCATGGATCAGAAATTTCACCGATTTACTTTCCATTATGGTGATCGCCCCAATACTATTTATCTTAGCCCAAAGTACAACTGTATTTATTACTGCAATAATCCAAGATCTAAGCAAAGATATGGAATTATTAGGCCACCTATTTCTGTTGATGAAGTTAGTCCCTTTTGGTCTCATATGGTTGCTGTTTACTATGATCTACGTAGTTGTACCGAATACTAAGGTCAACTTCAAGTCGGCCTTAGTTGCTGGTATCATAGTTGGAACAACTTTTCAATTGTCTCAGTGGATTTTCTTCAAGTCGCAAATGGGAATATCAAAATACAATGCTATCTACGGTAGTTTTGCTTTCCTCCCACTCCTGCTTATCTGGATACAAACAGCATGGCTGATCTTGCTATTAGGTGCAGAAATTGCTTTTGCTAATCAACATATCAATCGCTATGAATTTGCGTTGGGAAGCCAAGAGGTAAAACCTTCCTTCAAAAAACTAGTGACTCTTTTAATCACCAATTTATTAGTAAAAAATTTTGTAGAGGCGAAGAGTTCACTGACAGCTGAAGAGATTTCAGCCATTCTACACGCTCCAGTACGACTGGTAAGACAATGTATTACTGACCTAATGAACTCAAAAATTATTAATGAAGTGGGAAAGAAAAACTCTCAGGACACATCTTACCAACCAGCTAGGAGTGTTGAGAACCTCAGCGTTAGCTTCGTTTTGCAAGCTATTGACGAACACGGGTTAGGAGATATTCACATCCATGAATCCGGCGAATCCAAACGCCTATCTCAAACATTGGAAGCTTTAAATCAGGAAATCGAACGATCTCCATCTAATATTTTATTGAAAGATATTTAGTTTTTACAGAGACACTTACCGTCAAGTAATCCAGCATTCTGACCGTTGCTACATTATAATTCAATGAACAAGTTAAGAATAGAAGCTATCAATAACGCGACACCCACATTTGAGTTTTGCTGGCCAAATCCAATTACGGTGGAAAGACATAATAGACTTCCCGAAATAAACAACAAAATTGATATTGGTACAATCCGGTAAATCCGAAGTTGTTGATGCTGAAACCACTTAACAATTCCGACTGTATTATATGCTTCTAACTGATACCTTGACATCTTTCGCGACAAGTTTTTAATCAATGTATCCAGCCCCCGTATGCTTAATAGGCTAATGGCTGTGTATAACAACAATTGCGTGAGAGTGTTCATAGTCTTACCCTAATTTGGTTTGTTCTATACCTTACGATGGAGGTCTCAGAAAGTTACGATAGTTTTCAGCCTTTTAATAATTTATTCATTTCGACAAAACAGTATTGACGAATTAGCCAAATAAAATTGCTCATAAGAAAACCAAGGAGGAGTACTATTTAAAAACTTCAACTGGGTGGTCCTCCCCAATATCCAACGCCCGTTTTCAAAGCTAAAATTTGCCAAACGGCAGCCATAAAATACTCACCGATAATCAAGCCTAAGAAAAATGGTTGACCTTTCCGCAAGGCACGAAACCCACCGAACCGCAGGATCAGAAATTTAATAGCCCAACCAATTAGGGTCGAAAACCAAAGACGAGATGGCGCCCACGTCACACCAAGCGCATAACCAAGCGGATGAAATGGCCACCACAAAAAGCGCTGTCGCATAAAAATAAGTCCTGACATAATGATCCCACCAGTGCCTGCACTCAAAATACCAGGTAGATTTGGAGACGATGGATTCAAGATCTCATTGACTGATCGACGCATCGCCCCAGGACCTACATTGAAAATCCAATGGGTCAAGTTGACTGCACCTTTTCGATGGATCCAAGTCAAAGTGGTAAAGAACGTGATCACGATCGACAATACAACCGCCAAAAGCATCCACTGTGTCAGTCTCATGTTTCTGGACGGAAGATTATGAATGTTTGCTAAGCGAAAATTCTGGATCGAGTATGCCATTAACGATTGCGATGACCAATTAGGAATAGAAGATCTGTCAAAACTCAACAAGATTAGGTTACGAACTCCTAACGCACGCCCACCAAAGATCATGCGAAAAAAACTGAATGGAGTGAAACCAACATTGACTAGCAAACATCCTGCATTGGAAACATGCCAAGCTGCTGTAGTGGCCAAAATCCACATCAGTAGGATAAATAAGATGGCTATCCAAACCGACATCCCCATTGTAACTGCCATCGTCCCCATAAACACGAAACCGCCGACCATACCCAACAGAGCAGAACGATAAGATAACGGCTCATTTTTATCATCTATTAAGACCGAGTCAACTGGATTAGTAAAGGTCTTTTGACAAACAGCGAGGAGATGTTTTCGTGCTTGCCAAGTCGAAACGGCCATTAGGACTAAGACCGCACCCATTACCTGTTGCTGTGTATTGACACGAGCGATGGAGAAAGCAGAGATAGCAACTTCCTGAAACTTGTAGAATAAGAAAAAAAACCAAATACTAATAGTCACATCAGGTAGCAAGAAGTAAGTAACGCCAACAACCGATAGCCGAAGCCGAAATAAAAGTGGCCATCCACTGACAATAGCTAGCCACGGTTTGTTGGGAAAGAATTGCCGAATTGGGTAATCGAGGGGGATATTAGGAAAAAAGGGATAGAATTGATGCAAACCCCGCACCAGATGAACCGCAACGGCGAATGTAATACCAAAAATAAAGAACCGATTACGAAATACGGGTTGAAACGCTTTCTGATTCAGATCTGCTTGAGTTAAATTGGCGGCAACTTGCACTAGTGGAAAAGTGTATCGAACGCGCTCCACCCACTGACGACGTAGAATGACCGCCCAACAACAAACCGAAAAGAAGAAAGATAACCCGAAAATGGCAGCGATCGCGACAGGCCTAACCCAAATCTGCCATGGAATTGTTTGATGTAGATCAATACCAACCCAAAACTTGTTTAAGGCTGATTGATCAGCGACATAGAGCCACTCTTTCAAATGTGGAAGAATCAGTTCTGCCCACTGATTCTCCGAAGTAGAAAAATAAGCAGGAGCAGCAACATAAGGAAAAATAAACTCCATCAACCCATAACCAGGAACGGAAGCCGCAGCGGTTATCATAACCCAACAGAGTGTTAATTCTGCCGTATTAAAAGATGCGGCTGGTCCAAATCGGGAAAGGATCGGATTGAGTAAGAAAGCAAAAATAGTTAAGCAAAAAACACTGCCAACTGGTAAGTGGTTGGCGATGAACTGACCCAAACCGTTAAGATGAATATAACCATAGAGTCCTGTTTGAAGGGCAATCCATATGAAAGTCAAGGGTAGGATTCTAAAGTAACGAATCGTAAATGGTTGTCCTTTTTGATACTGTTGATTCAATTTCAATCTGTATTTACCCGTATCCAGCGACAAGACGGTTGTAGAAGCATGTCACTTCTTCAGACACTCATTCGTTTTAACTCCCCGTGGATAATACCAAAATGGCAGTTCCATTTCAATGATGCTTTGCTGCCTTAATTACTTCTCAATAAGTTTGAGGTTGAATCGAACTAATAGAGTGGTAAAGCAGTAAGACCATGCTACGCATGGGCAAGGGTAAGCCTACTGCTACGCAGCAGGGAATCCTGACACACAACGAAAACCGAAGTGGAACTTACTAATACATATACCAGTATTAGTAAGTTCACCAACATCATGGCCACAAGAGGTATTCTAAATTATAGCTCCAGACCAAAAAGGGACGTCCAACATAAAGGCGAGAAATGTTCAGTTTTTGTGAGCGATGCCCTAAATTGCACATTGCGAAACAACTAACTCCAGATGAAAGCGCTATTAAAATCTAGAAAATTGTAAAATCAGTTAAATTGAAACGTCTGTCAATTCTTGATTATACGCAAACAGTGCTGGTGTTCCTCCAGTATGTAAAAAAATCACGGTTTGATCGGAAGAAATTTTGCCCTTTCGAATATGATCAATCAAACCTGCAAAGGCTTTACTAGTATATACTGGATCGAGAAAAACACCCTCCATTTGCGCAACAATTTTCAGTGCCTGAATACATTCCGGGGTCAGCACTCCATATGCCTGCCCGATATACGCATCAGTGTTATTGATTTCGTTACCATCTATCTGAATATCCAACTTCAAGAGTTCGGCTGCACTGTTAGCGGCTTGCTGAATACGATCAATTTTATCCTCCCAATAAATTGGCGATACTCCTACCGATTGTAACTTCATACCCAATGCTTTTGATCCAAGGATCAATCCGGCTTGCGTTCCACCTGCTGACCCAGCATAGATCAAGTCAGCTTCAATTCCCATTTCTTGCTGTTGCTGATGGATTTCAGCCATACACCAAGAGAAAGCAACAGCAGCCAAAGCAGTAGACCGAGGCGCTGCAATTACGTATGGCCTAAGACCATCCGCTCGTAATTGATCCGCTACAGCGTATTTAACAACATCCAGTTCAGGACCAAACGGTGCATCGACTAATTCGACATTCGCACCCGTCAGATGATCCAAAAGTAGATTTCCTTGCACCAAACTCTTATGGTTACGAGAAAGGCGTAGGTAGCATTTCAATCCCAGCTGGGCTGCCACTGCCGCAGCTTGACGACAGTGGTTCGATTGTGCGGTCGCGCCATGTACTATAGTGTCAGCTCCCTGATACATGGCTTCACCAATAGTAAAAATCAACTGGCGAATCTTATTCCCACCAAAAGCTACCCCTGAACAATCCTCACGTTTAATGTAAATTTTTGGTCCTCCTAGCGCTTTTGACAAACGAGGACAGGGCTCTAATGGAGTAGGATAATGCCCAATATTTACTCGCGGCAACGATTCAATCCTCCGGCAGAGGTCTAACCTAGTCACAATACTGTTTTCTTGATTCATAGAATTTCTTCTAATCCACCTTCTTTTCTCTTTAGAAAATATCTGTATTTTTCAACTCGATCTTCTCCAATACAATTTCAAGCTTTAAGATTTGATTTCCTTTTTTACTTTACATTGCTAATAAATGTTCTTGGGAAACACCAATTTGATTCAGAGTTTGGAGATCTGTTTGATCATATTTTATTTCGTGCGGTTTATGAGCATCAGTACCTAAGGCAAATTTGATTCCAACCTGTTGACCCAAAATTATTAATTCTTTAAAGAAATCCGGGCTACTTCCCAGATGGCGTGGGTTGAGTTCAAAAGCAACCTGATTTTCAGCCGCTTTGGACAAAACACACTCCAGTTGATGTCGATCATAGCTAGCTAATACAGCCAAATGATCTATATCACGAACCTTGGCTAACAAAAATGGATGTGGAATAATAGTCGTATAACCCCAGTTGATCGCACCTTCAATCATCTGGAGGTGATGCTGAGCATATGCCGATGGACTTCTTTCAATTGGGTTTTCCACGTGACTGAGGTGATAATGATTGGAAGCAACCAAGACAAAATCAAATTGTTTTGCAGCCGCGATATCAAGAGCAATAGTACATCGATCTATTTGTGATGCTTCACAACCTATCTGCACATTGATATTTGGACAAAGTTTATCTCGAAGACTAAAATTTTCTAATAATTTTTGCTCCCGAGACGGATCTAAATAATCAATATGATCAGAAATGCCAATGGTTTCAAGTCCAGCCTTTTCTGCCTCACTAATGATTCGTTCCATAGTCATTTCATCAGATGCACATTGAGAAAGAGTGCTGTGAATCTGCATATTATGAAGTCGCATCGATTTCCCCTTATTCATAAGTATCTGGTTGGTCAATCCAAAATTTAGATTGTAGCCACCGAATTCAGACAACCAATTTAATTTCAGAGCGTGTGCTAAATAAACATCTCATCCAACCAGCCTCAGATTATAGGACGGATCGTGTTGGCCAGATTCCCTCTTTCCAGTAATCCAAACTTTCAGATGATTGGTACGGGGGAGATTTCCTATTGGCCCAGCATTGATTCACGTTTCCGGATCGTTTCGATCAGCATCTATATGTTGCCAGATCATATCAACTGCCTTTTTGATCAATCGATCAGAAACTGTATTATGTTTAATGATATACCCGTTTCTCCCGGGGAATTGCTATCTTCCATGGTAAAAATAAGGCATACGTTTATACACTCTCTTTACAGGTTAAACTAGCAATTATGACTTCGGCAATGCTCGGACTGATCCCGTGGACATACCTCCGTCAACCAGCAGAGTTTGACCTGACACATACTGGCTAGCATCGGAAGCCAGAAACACCACAGCACCGTCCAAATCCTGTGGTCTCCCTGGACGTTTGAGAGGGATCCGATCAACCAAATATTCAACCCACTCTTGATCCTCGTAAAGCACTTGGTTTTGAAAGGTTTTAAACCATCCAGGAGCAATACAGTTAACTGTGATACCAAATGGCCCCCAATCGTCAGCTAAACTCATGGTAAGTTGTTTTGTTCCACCGCGACTGGCACAATACGGAGCGAGGCCTGCATAACCAAAAACAGATGTTAGCGAACCAATGTTGATAATTCGACCATAATTACAGGGAATCATATACTTGGCGACAGCCTGAGAAACGAAAAAAGTCCCTTTTAGGTTCGTATCCACTACAGTATCCCAATCATCCCAAGTAATTTCCATTGATGGTTTGCGAATGTTACAACCAGCGTTATTAACAAGTATATCGATTTTCTGATAGTATTCTATCGTGGCCTGAACCATATTTTGAATACTATCGTGACTTCTCACATCGAGTTCCAAAGGAAGAACTTTTCTGCCCATATCTTCAACTTCTTTTTTGAAATCTAGCAATGAGCTGGTGTCCCGGCTCGTAATAACCAGATCTGCACCAGATTTAGCCAATGCTCGACCCATATATTGACCAAGCCCTCGACTTGTACCAGTTACTATTACAACTTTACCTGATAAATCAAAGAAATTATCTACCATTAATGTTTTACCTCATTTCCAAGTTCTAAATTCAAACGCAGAATACATTCAGCATTAGTGACGCCGATTATGGAGTCAAAATCACCTTCACTAATCCTTTTTCCTTATTGTATAATCTTTGAAACCATTCAGCACCATCAGCCAATGGTACTTCTGCGCTCAATATTGCATCAACATTGATTTCTCCTCGCTCAATCATCTCAAGAGCTGCTGGATATTCACCACAAATAGCACAGCTTCCTTGTAACCGAAGTTGCTGAGTAACAACTTTTTGGAGCGGTAAATTAACGTTTGGTGCCAAGTTACCAACCAACGTAACCGTTCCTCCACGACGCACGCTATCAATAGCTGTTTGCACCGTTGAGTCAATACCAACAGCCTCAAAGGCAACGTCTGCACCTCGGTTGTGTGTTAGTTCTTTAACCTTATCTAGCACATTACCATCTGCTCTAACCCCAAAATCTGCCCCCAACTTTTTTGCCAACTCCAACCGACCAAGCTCCAAATCGACCACGATGATTCTTCCACAACCAGCAGTTCGAAGCGCTTGTACAATAAACGAACCAATCATTCCAGCTCCTACTACTACGGCAGAATCGTTGACAGATATAGGAGTAAGCCCTACTGCATGCAATGCTACTGCAACTGGTTCAACCATAGCAGCTTGAGTAAAAGAAACTTTTTCAGGAATTTCATACAAAACATGATGAGGCACAGCTATATATTCTGCAAAAGCACCATGGCGGCGATATTCTCCCGGGGAAACTCCCAGCACTATCCTACCTTCACTTAGATTGTACAAACCTTTGCGTGTGTACCAATCCTCCAATTTATAAATAGTTGAATCAAAGGTAACTCTATCACCAATACTCCAATTTTTCACTTCAGATCCAACCTCCACAATCTCACCAGAGGCTTCATGTCCCATAATCAAGGGTGGAATGCGACGACCACTACTACCATCCATTCCATGGACATCACTACCACAAATACCGCAGGCTTTTACCTGAACCAGAACTTCGTCTGGTTCATATTCCGGCTTCGGAACGTCTTTGTAGACAAACGCATTGTAATCCTCTAAAACCAGAGCTTTCATTTATTCCTCCTACTAATTTGAAAACTAAATTCAAACAATGGGACAAGATTTATTCCAAGCTTCAGATAAATAACAAAGGCCTTCTTGTCACACATTGGGTTATCCTTGCAATATCACAAAAACACTATTTTACACTAAACAAAGCAATTTCTAAAAAAATAATCTTGAAGCCACTTAAGTTAGTCACTATGATTTATGTTAATAATATACAAGATAGATACAATTTATGAATTCGGGATCGTATTAACTTCATGATCAGTAAAAACAGAGATCAACATCTGGGACTAACTTGGCGACCCTTATTCATTGTTGCATTAATTGCTCCCATCAACTGCTATTTTCTCATCCAGATGGAGTTGGTACGCTACACCTTTCCAACTTGGGTTGTTCCACTGTCGAATGTCATCTTTATCCTGGCAATAACCATTATGGTTAATCTTATTTTGAGCTGGATATGGCCGAGTTCAGTGTTACGTGCCGATGAGCTCATCGTGCTCTACGTGATGTTGAGCTTGACTACGACCATGGCAGGTTGCGACGTGTTGCAAGCTGTATTGTCGGTCTTGGGACACGGATTTTGGTTCGCCACTGAAGAAAATGAGTGGAAAGAACTTTTCTGGGATTATCTTCCTCAATGGTTGACCATTTCTGACAAAGACGTTTTACATGGTTACTATACTGGCGATTCCAATTTCTATCTGCCACATCATTTGAAAGTGTGGATTCCTATATTACTTGGCTGGCTCTTCCTATTCCTCACATTAGCTATAATCTTTCTTTGTTTAAATACGATTCTTCGCCAACAATGGGCAGATCGGGAGCGACTGACATTTCCTATTATTAAACTGCCAGTAGAAATGACTAATTCCACATCCGTTTTCTTCAGAAATAAACGGATGTGGTTAGGGATAGGCATCGCCAGTAGCATAAGCCTGCTTAACGGACTAAGTGTCATCTACCCATCACTACCGTCACTTCCAATCACGCGACGCTCCTTTGCCTTTAGTGAACTACCTTTGAGTCTCTATGGTGGCATAACTATTGCTTTTTATCCTTTCGCCATTGGAATTATGTTTCTGATGCCTATCGACGTACTATTTTCTACGGCACTTTTCTATTTTTTGTATCGAAATGAAGTCGCTTTAGCTGAAACTATGGGATGGCGGGGATTGCCTAAATTCCCCTATCTCGACCAACAAACATTTGGCGCTTTCGTCGGCTTATGTATTTTCTTTGTTTGGACTGGTAAACACCACTTTAGACAAGTTCTATCAAATGCCCTAGGTCAACCAGTAGCAATTGACGACATGGATCAGCCAATACCTTACCGAATGGCTTTCTGGGGGCTTTTCGGGGGCCTATTTCTATTTGCTTTTGCTCTGTATAAAGCAGGAATGACATTCGGAATAGCTATTATCTTTGCACTCCTTTTTTTAATAACTCCAATTATTACTACCCGAATCCGCGCTGAGTCAGGAATCTTTGTACACGCTTACCACTGGCTAGCACCACGATACGCACTGGAAACTATCCTAGGTACTCGACGACTTGGCGCCCAAAACCTAACCATTTTATCCGTCTGTTTTTTCAACAGAGACTATCGGCCACAACAAATGCCACATCAATTAGAAGCTTTTAAAATTGCCGAAACAACTGGTATTAGTCAGAAGAGAATGATGTGGGCAATTCTAATTTCCACAGCTATTGGCATTATAGTTGCCTTTTGGGTTCAACTGCATATGTACTACCAGGAAGGTGCCAACTCTGGATACTTTGGACCTTGGGCACTCGGATATGGTCGAGAATACTTCAGGCGATTAACTAACTGGATTACTTATCCAACCAACACCGATTGGATGAGTGTCTTATTTATAGGAATCGGTTTTTCTATCATGATGGTGCTGACATACTTACGCGTCAAATTTTTCTGGTTACCACTACATCCACTAGGTTATGTAATGGCAAGTAACCAAGAAATGTCAGATCTATGGGCGCCAATTCTTATTTGTTTGACAATGAAGTGGACAATCCTGAAACATGGAGGAATAAGAAGCTACAGGCAGGCAGTACCATTCTTTTTAGGACTTGTGTTAGGAGACTATTTGATGGGTATCATTTGGAGCCTTTTAAGTGTTCTACTAAATACGGAAATGTACCAATTTTATCCTTAGAAACCTATCACATAAATTATCGAAGGAAGTTGTTGTAAATACTGATAAAATATCTGATAATATTCGATGGGTATTTGTAATTGAGTTTTTTTGAAAATAATAACTTTAGATTTAAAAAAACAATGATTGGATCACGATACCACATGGTCTCATTCAAAATCAATTGCTAACATGAAATTTCCTTGGTTTCCTCGAGCAATAAAAGGGGATACTAACCATCCATCTAAATTACTGTTTGCTTCGTCTACAAGCAGATCTTCTTTGGGTTCTTAATCGAAATTGAGTTTAATCCTCCAGATTAACTAAGATCTTGCCCTGTGACAAATGCGAAACACACTTTAAAAATAAAAGACCTACATAGAAACGCTCCCAGCTATAGCAGGCCATAGTTTTGTGGTAAGCGTTATACTTTCTTAGCTGAAGTAAGGAAAAAATTGGATGCTGGTAAAAATTGTTTTACCTGAACTCCTAAAACTGGGATTGGACCAGTCAGAAGCAAAAAAAATCTTTGATCATATACATCGGTTACCGACTGATCTGCCGCACGATCAGCGTTGGCGCCATATTTCCAAAAAAGTGCTGAATAAAAAATATCCGATTGAAGTACATAGATATCTCCACCACTATGTCTATCAAGATTGGGATACCAACAAAAGTCCTGTTCCAGTCTGGACTCCAGAAGAAAATGACATTAAAAACAGTAATATCTATAGCTTAATGCGAGATACAAACATTGACTCATATGATGATTTATACAATTGGTCAATTACCAATAAACCAACCTTCTGGCGTCACATGATAAACCTTTTAAATATCCAGTTCAAAGAACCTTATAGTGAAATTCTGGATTCAACAAATAGTGTGGCATCACCAGAATGGCTTAGTTCCGGAAAACTGAATATTGTCGATTCTTGTTTCTGTGCCGCAGATGATGCGCAAGCTATAGCTTTTCAACCAGAAGGAGGCCAAGTCTCTAGCCTCAGCTATAAAAACTTGGAATTGTTGGTCAACCGTGTTGCCAATAGCTTAACCAATGAAAAAATTGAAAAAGGGGATTATGTTGGAATCGATATGCCAATGACACTAGAGTCAGTGGCAATTTATTTAGCTTGTATCAAAATTGGAGCAGTAGTAGTCACAATTGCCGATAGTTTTGCCGTCGAAGAAATTAAAGTCCGTCTGAAAATCGCAAATGTTTCTTTGATATTAACTCAGGATTACCTCCTACGAGCAGGCAAAAGGTTACCCTTGTATAACCGAGTTAAAGAAGCCTTCTCCGGCCCTATAATTGTAATCTGTACGGGTAATGCAGACATCGAACTAAGAGGTCATGACTTGGTTTGGAAAACTTTTTTATCTGACAACGATCAGTTTGAGTCAGTAACCTGTTCCCCCAAAGATTACTGTACAATTCTTTTTTCGTCTGGAACAACAGGTACTCCAAAAGCAATCCCATGGACACATACTACAGCCATCAAAGCCGCTAGTGACGCTTACTTGCATCATGACATACAGAAAGGAGAGTGTCTATGTTGGCCAACAAATCTTGGTTGGATGATGGGACCGTGGCTAGTTTTTGCTTCCCTGATTAATCAATCAAGCATGGCCCTCTATTATGGAGCTCCAACTACCGACGAATTCTCACAATTCGTAAGTCAAGCTAAAGTCAATATGTTGGGACTAGTGCCGAGCCTTGTTTCGCATTGGCGAGCTAACAATTATATTCAGCAACATGACTGGTCAAAAATAAGAATTTTGAGTTCTACTGGTGAATGCTCTAATCCAGAAGATATGTTCTACTTGACGACAATGGTCGATTACAAACCGATCATTGAATATTGCGGAGGCACCGAAATTGGAGGAGGTTACATTACCGGCAGTGTAGTTCAACCTTCTGTACCTGCCTGTTTTTCTACACCAGCCTTAGGTAGCGAATTAGTTATCCTAAATGCAAACCACGAACCAACTGACAACGGTGAAATTTTCTTATTACCACCTGCCGTAGGATTATCAACAGAACTTCTGAACCAAGATCACCACCAAGTATACTACAGCGATATTCCTCTATATCAAAACCGTATCTGCCGGCGCCACGGTGATCAGATGGAACGTTTGCCTGGCAACTACTTCCGTGCGCATGGTAGGTCTGATGATTCCATGAACCTAAGCGGAATCAAAGTCAGCCCCAATCAGATTGAGAATGAACTTAACCAGCTTGATTTCGTCAAAGAATCAGCAGCGGTAGCTGTTGCACCCAAGGAGGGAGGACCTAGTAAACTAATCGTTTATGTGGTTCCTCACAACAATTACCAACTAAATCCAGCCGAAATGCAATCAGCTATGCAAGAGGCGATTCGACAAAATCTAAATCCTCTATTCAAGATAAGCGACTTACGCGTGATTAAGCACTTACCAAGAACTGCATCAAACAAAGTCATGCGCCGCCATCTCCGTCAAAACTATATTTAACTCAGTATTAGAAAGAAATATGAGTTCTCTAATTCCTAAAGTAGTAATTGTAAAAGCAATACGGACAGCAATTGGTAGTTTCGGCGGTTCATTAAGAGAACTAGAAGCCAGTCAATTGGGAACAACTTTGATTGAGCATATTCTCAAAACCAGCAATCTAGAAACCGATCTAATCAGCGAAATTATAATGGGTCAAGTCTACACAGCTGGATGTGGTCTAAACCCCGCTCGAATTGCCAGCGTCAAGGCAGGACTACCATACAGCGTACCAGCTGCCACAGTAAATCAAGTCTGTGGTTCCGGCATGAAAGCCATCATCATGGGCACAGAAAGTATCTTAGTTGACAAATCTAAAGTAGTGATTGCTGGCGGAATGGAAAGTATGAGCCAGACCCCCTTTCTAGTATCAGGTCAACGATGGGGACACAAAATGGGACACCTACAAATGATAGACTCAATCATCAAAGATGGATTATCAGATCCCTTCCATCAGTACCATATGGGGATCACAGCCGAAAATCTAGCTCACAAGTATGATCTATCACGTCAAGAACAAGATGAATTTGCTTTCCATAGCCAGAAAAAATATCAACAGGCCTTAAAAACTAAGCTATTCGCTGACGAGATTGTACCAGTTGAAATACCGCAACAGAAAAATGCTCCTGTCATATTTGACCAAGATGAGCACCCACGGGTTGACGTCTCAATCGACTCCTTAGCTGAATTGAAACCTTGTTTTCAGAGTAATGGAACCGTTACTGCCGGAAATTCGTCGGGCATCAATGACGGAGCCTCAGTATTACTAATGATGACAGAAGATAGGGCTAAGCAACTCGGACTAGAAATAATGTCTGTTGTTAAAGCATACACAACTGTTGGTGTTGACCCAAAATACATGGGTATTGGTCCAGTTCATGCAATCCAGCAGTTATTAACCAAAGTAGGGTTAAAATTAGATGAAATCGATATATTTGAGCTAAATGAGGCATTCGCAGCCCAATCTGTAGCTGTTATCAAAGAACTGGAACTAGACTGGAAGAAGGTTAATCTAAGTGGTGGAGCCATCGCTTTGGGACACCCGCTAGGCGCTAGTGGTGCCAGAATTACTACCACCTTGTTACATCTAATGAAAAATAGAAATCTCAGACGCGGTATTTCATCATTGTGTATCGGCGGAGGTATGGGGATCGCAATGTTATTTGAAAATTTTGATAACACTTGATTGTTTTGGATCAACTTCCAACTCATGATAAACCTCTTCCAATTCGAAACCAGGCAATCACAAAAAATTAAGGGGAAACATCTTGAGCAATCAATATATTTTATGGATGTTTCGACGGAAGTTACCAATATCTAAGATTCCATTTCTCAATCAAGTTTACCCCTTATCAAATTGATACATTGAACATATTATGAAATTTAAGCCTGTAGGTTCAACCTTATACATTGGACTTATATTAATCTGCTTGCAAGCAACTGCAAACACTCCGCTTTTAATCATCACTGGGTTGGTCACTAACGAAGACAATTCGGGAGCGAATCAGGTCAAAGTATATGTCATAAATAAAACTAGAACAGATGCGGCTACACCCAAATGGATACATACGAAAACAGATAAAAACGGCAGATACCAAGTTCTACTAATGAAAATGGAAACCCAGCTAAAGGTGGCTGGTCACGGTGATGAATTCCTCGTGGCAATCATCGATAAAGATAATGTGGTAGTTGCACGTCAGAGCCATATTATAACTGAGACAGAAATAAATTCAAAAAATGCCATAATTGACGTTAGAATTCCTACTCCACCAGTAGCAGTCCCGCAAACAATTATCATCGATGAGGACACACCAAAATTAATCACCTTAACTGCGGAAAATCACGAGGAAAAGCAAATAACTTACCAAATAATCCGCCCTCCCAAAAATGGCAAACTTTCGCCGGTTGGCCAAGCTGATTTTGTCTATACTCCCAATCAAAACTATCACGGACCAGATTCCTTTGTGTTTCATGCTAGTGATGGCGTTGCAGATAGTAAGGCAGTGAAAGTTACTTTAGCAATTCATGCTATTAACGATGCGCCAGTTGCCATAGGCCAATCAGTTACAACAACTGAGGAAACGCCTGTAATCATCCAGTTATCAGTTACTGATTTAGAAGGTGGATCTTTTGACTATTCGATTGTCTCTCCACCTGAAAACGGTCATTTATCAGGAGAAATGCCAAACCCAACATATATTCCAAATTCCAATTTTGCGGGTACAGACACCTTTACTTTTAAAGCCAATGATGGTACCCATGACAGCCAAGCCGCCACTGTAATTATAATTGTTGATTCGCTCAACGACAGCCCAATTGCCATCGATCAAGCAATCAACATAAATGGGAATAAGCCGAAAAAGATAACCTTATTCGCGCATGATTATGACCAGGATGAACTAACATACCACATAGTTAAAAAACCAAACCATGGCAGAATATTTTCTGTTGATAATGCCAACGTAAACTACATACCTAATTCAGACTTTGATGGCACAGACACCTTTACTTTTAAAGTTAATGACGGAACTAACTTTAGTCAAGCTGCCACTGTTACCTTGAAGGTAGAAAAACAAATCCCGTTGGTTACTTTCTGGGTAAATGTGCCACAAAACACACGGACGGTGATGATCGGTGCAAAAACTAGCTTTGACTTGTTAATTCGGGGAGAAAAAGGGTTTCAAGAAACTGTTGACCTTTCCATTGATTTGTCCACAATACCAATTGCCACCCAAATCGCACCCGAGGGAAAAAGTATCAGTCCCAATAGCTCATCCCAAGAAGTAACCCTAACTCTAACAACAACACACTCAACACCAATGGGAAAACACAAAATCAGTGTCGTCTTAGAAAGTGCCAGTGATCTTAAAACAGTTGAACTAATACTATTTGTGGAAGAGAAAGTCAAATTGTTAGGAGATGCTAACGGAGACAACCAAGTTGATATTCTCGACCTAGTGCTAGTCGCTAGCTACTTTGGTTTGGTAGACGAAAACTTACCTCAAGATACGAATCAGGATGGACGAATAGACATCCTCGACCTAGTAATGGTAGCCACTGAATTTGGCCAGATTGCTACCGCACCAAAACTATTGCACAGAGAGCTACATTTTACTACTCAACAGAAACGAAGCATCCAATCAGCTATAGAGGCATTAGAACGTACGCCGATCAGATCCAAAGCAGAAGATGTAGTATTCAATGCCTTGAAAGTCATTCTACCTCAAAGATCGGCAATTGAAACACAATTGCTCCCTAATTATCCTAATCCTTTCAACCCTGAAACGTGGATACCTTTCGAATTAGCTGAGGATACCGAGGTCTCAGTAAGAATCTTCGATACTTCGGGGAAAATTGTCAGACAAATTAGCCTTGGATATCTTAATGCTGGTTCATACGTATCAAGAGAACGAGCCGTTTATTGGAACGGCCGCTCGGACGCTGGTGAGTATACATCAAGCGGGATTTACTTCTATTGCATTTCAGCCGAAAGCTTTTCCGCCATGAGAAAAATGGTTATAATGAAATAAGTCGCTCTCTGAACCATCAACGAATTTGTTTTTCGAAAGAATCTATGAGCTAATAGTCTAAGGGAGAAAACTGTGCAAAAATTATCGTGTAGCTTCATCGCACTTCTTATTCTAACGGTTACG
Organism: Candidatus Poribacteria bacterium; assembly: GCA_036339735.1. Classification (GTDB taxonomy): domain Bacteria; phylum Poribacteria; class WGA-4E; order WGA-4E; family UBA9662; genus TMED15. Next base: position 5,295 of record JAYZAL010000091.1, on the reverse strand, counting down.
TTAACAGCATCTGCAGTAACAACTGTTTCGATCACCCCAACCACAATAGAATTACCAGAGATCGGCCAGCAATTGGAAGTCCAAGTCAAAATCTCTGATGGTAGAGGTATCGCAGGATACCAATTAACATTAGTTTATGATCAAGCAATACTAGAACACGTCAACATTAAAGTTGGCGACTACTTACCTCCAGAACCATTTTTGGTTCCGCCAGTGTCTTCTCCTGGTTCAATAATGGTAGGAGCAGTCGCCATCATTGGTGTAGCCAAAAAGACAGATGGCATCTTGGCTTTGGCAACTTTCAAAGTATTAAATAAGAAAGATTCAACCATTCAATTATCGGAGGTTAGACTGTCCAACCGAGAAGCCAAGGCTATTCCTGCTACCATCAAAAATGGGAATGTGTTGGGAGACAGAGGCTTAGCCACTCCTTTAGACTTAGAAACTACAGACATCACCTTGGATAAAGGTAATTTAGGTAATACTGTTTTGGAGCCGTTGGACAAACCAGCGGATTTCAACAATGTTGCAAAAGTCTCAATTGAACCGGCCAAAATCGGACTGCCCGAAATTGGTCAACAGATCCAAGTTCAGGTCAAAATCACTAATGGGAGAAATGTAGCTGGATATCAATTGAAGCTGGCTTACGACAAAACTGTTCTCGAATATATTAACATCAAAAACGGTGACTATCTACCAGAAGATTTCGCCAAGGTGTTCGATGTAGAACCAGTAATTTCGCCAGGATCAGTACTCTATGGCGCAGCAGCTATTGGTAATACATCAAAAATTGCGGATGGAACACTAGCTACACTGACTTTCAGGGTTCTTGCCAGAAAAGATTCAGCCATTAGGTTATCAGATGTTCTTTTGTCCGACGGTAACGCTCAAGAAATTGAAATCACCACCCAAGGTGGGCAAGTTACGGGAAAAGTTGCGACCAGAAAACCAGTGATTACCGAACGAGCTGATGGAGGGAAATCACTACACATCAATACTATTGTCACCACCAATGGACTCCCAGTAACTGCTTTAACATCTATCTACCAAAACCAAAATGGAATAATCGTCAAAGGAGGAATGTTGATCGAATACCAAGTCAAATTTTCCGAGTTGAGCGTTTTAAAATCTGGTGGTGTTTACGTTCACACTGCTGATGGTATTGTTCTCCAACCACCTGCTAAAAGACAAGGTATGCGTCATCAAGAAGCATCCATCAGCAGATGGTCACACCAGCAAATTGAACTAGCGTCAATCGTCAACAAGAAAATTGTGGCTATTACTGTAGGCAGCAAAGTAGAATCAGCACCAAAAGGCCTGTTTAGCATGTTAGTGGACAATATTCAACTAACTGATGGAAACACGATTATAACACCCATCTGGTTGTCGGCCGACCGTTCTACCGAAAAAATAAACAACAACATCTATGGTAAACTAGTGGGTGTAGACCGGCTCAATTTAGGAATAGCTAATGATGAAGTGGCTGTTTACCCTCAAGGCAAAGTGTTAACTAGTTGGGGACGGATTAAATCCGATCCGTAAATTCTCCCTCGATGCTTTATTAGGTAAAATTCCATGATATCAAATAAGAGTAGAATTTTAGCTGGGCTGTTGATTTTTATCGTGGCAGTTTTGATTTTTGCTGAGGATTCGACATTGTTAATGATTTGGATGACAATAATATGGGCATTACCATCTAAAAACACACTAAAACTGACTAAAAGCTAAATATCAAATGAAAAAACGAACTAAATGTCGAGTCAAAATTTGTGGGACAACCAGTACCATAGACGCAACGATCGCCGCTGAATCAGGAGCTGACTACTCTGGTATTGTAGTGGAGGTACCGTTCTCTGAACGTTCCGTTTCAATCGAACAAGCGACAGAAATAACTCGACAGACACCAATTCCCACAATTTTACTGTTTTTCAATCGATCAACTGATTGGATCGTCGAAGTAGTTAACAAAATCAATCCGTTTGCTATCCAACTACTTGGACATGAACCTGCCGAGCAATTGAAGATACTCAAGGATTCGCTACAATGCCAAATATGGAATTCAATGTTTCTACCAGTTAATATTAATCAACAGATTAATCTGGACGAGATGATAGCCGACCTTGAAAGCTATATTACTGCTGGTGCAGACGCCATATTGTTCGATTCAGCAGAATACAATGATGACAAAGTAAGATTTGGTGGCACCGGTAAAACCAGTAATTGGAATATTGCTGAGAAACTAATCCAAGCGTGTGAAATTCCGGCATTTCTGTCAGGCGGGATCCGACCTGAGAATGTAAGGTCGGCCATCGAAACAGTTCGCCCAGATGGGATAGACCTATGTTCTGGTGTAGAATCTAAAAGAGGCAAACGTGATCGATCAAAAGTTATCGAACTGATGCAAAATCTTCAATTAGCTTCTAACAAATAGACGTGAATACTTCGATCACGGTACCGTGAGAATGCTGAATGTGACTTTACATAGACAGCATTTTCTCGTATCCAACGTCGTAATCGCTGATCTGAATCGAAAATATTGAAATCTTCAACATCTACTAAAAACCATGTACGCCCACTGCTCAATTTGACTTCCCGTTCAAATCCTTCCAAATCATTCATCATCTCTCTAACATAAGTGGATTTTGCTTTTGGAACATAGTATTCTCCCATCTGTGGAACTGACAAAACAATTCTATCGTTCTCCCGAAACTCGGACTTAATCGTCTCAAATGCCTTCTTCCAGTCAGGCCTGCCTCCATTTTCCAATCGAAAATAGATATAATTCTGAGAAAGCATGACCGCAACGATCATCATCGGTAATATACATCGTATTGGAAATGAAATTTGACGTAAAACCCATATCCGTTCACACACCGAAGCTGCAAGCAACAGATAAGCTGGTACTGTAAAAAAAAGATAATACCCAGCCACATTCAATAATTGGGAAAAAAACAAAAATAGGATTAATGGCACACCAGCATAACAAAGTAAAAACGCTTGTGGGCGCCTAATTGGTCCTGCAATTGTCTCCAATAGAGCCGCAACGGTTACAGGAATGGTCAAGCCATAGACTAATGTCGAGATAATATACAACGGACTCCGTTTCCATTCGTTTAAGCCCCATCCGGAAAACAAATAAGTCTGAAAACTAGGGAACGCCAACAAAAACAATGGCAGCCCCAATGGCACAAAAAAAATCAGCAACAGGAAACAATAACGACGATTAAAAGGCTTTTTCTCACTTAGCCGAAGCCCTACAGAATACACAGCAAGAGCCGGAACTAATATGGACGATAATATATGAGAGGCTATCAGAAAAACTGATGACACTAATGCAACTAGCATTAATCCTACTCGGTTCCGTTCAATAGCCAGATAGAAAAACCAAGTTGTTAAAAGCGCAAAAAAGAGCGTAAATACGTAAGCTCGAGCATTCTGCGACCAATAAACATGCCAGTTTAGAGTTGCTAAAAAGATTGCCGATAGAATTCCAACATGTTTGCTGATTAAGGAATTACCCATCCAGTAAATCAATAAAACCGATGCGATCCCGACCAAAACAGGAATGACACGAGAACCAAATTCACTTAAACCAAAAATAGAAATTGACAGACGAACCGCAATATATGGTACAGGATTGATTTGGAACTGTTTAAATGAAAAACTTTGTGCGTCTAAGACACAAAGAACCTCATCAATCCAGAAACTCCAAGTCCCCAAATGGAAAAACCGCAGTATTCCACCAAAAAGAGTCACTGCGACCAGAATCAAGACCTCTTTTTTGTGATGACCTATTTTAACCACAAGCACTTTGCCAGTTTTTACAGCGAATATTTGATGAAAGATCACGCAAACCGTTTAGTTCCCTCAAAAAAACATTTGGTATATTCTACTATATTTCCAAAATGATCTTCTAGTTCTATGATGCAAGAATCTACTCTATAAAAGAGAATTCCCTGACTTTGCAAACTCGGATACACAAATATGGAATCAACTGTTATAAAGTGGCACAAATGTTGCCAAATCGCTTAACCAGTTTAAAGTAAATATTATTTCGCGTTTTTAGATTTTTATGGAGGAACACCAAATGATGGGTACAAATTTCCCTTTTAAAAAAAGGCTTCGTCAGCTTTTCCAAATAGCTAGTCTCTCATTTTTAATGCTAAGTATCATTAGTATTCTCCCATTATCTGTTCAGGCAGATGGTCATCAAGTCAAAATTGGCGTATTACACTCATTGAGTGGAACAATGGCAATTTCTGAAACCTCCCTCAGAGATGTAGTATTAATGGCTGTAGAAGAGATCAATGACTCTGGCGGTGTGCTAGGAAAAGAAATAGTACCCGTAGTGGTTGACCCAGCTTCTGATTGGCCACTATTTGCTGACAAAGCGAAACAATTGCTAACTCAAGACAAAGTTGCTGTTACTTTTGGATGTTGGACTTCCGTTAGCCGAAAATCCTGTTTACCAGTATTCGAAGAGTACAATGGTCTACTTTTCTATCCTGTCCAATATGAAGGTGAGGAACAATCGCTAAACGTCTTTTATACCGCAGCATCTCCGAATCAGCAGTTAGTACCCGCAGCTAAATACATGATGGAAGAATATGAAATGGAAAAATTCTATCTTCTCGGTACAGATTATGTTTTCCCCCGAACTGCCAACAAAGTGCTGAAAGCTTTCTTGAAATCTAAGGGTGTACCAGACGAAAATGTCGAAGAAGTCTACACACCATTCCATCATCAAGACTATCAAACTATCGTTTCCCAGATCAAAGAATTTGCCGCTGAAGGCAACGCCTGTGTTTTGTCTACCATCAATGGAGACAGTAATGTTCCCTTCTATAAAGAATTTGCTAATCAAGGACTAACCTCATCAGATTGTCCTATTATGGCCTTTTCCGTAGCAGAAGATGAATTACGTGCTATGGATGTTCCCCCTCTGGTTGGCCATTTAGCTTGCTGGAACTATTACCAAAGTATTGATACACCAGCAAACAACAATTTTGTCAAAGATTTCAAAGATTTTTGTGAAAAAACAGGTTTGCCTGGAGGTGCCGATCGTGTCACTGACGATCCAATTGAAGCGGCATACTTCGGGGTCTATGTTTGGAAAGCAGCAGTTGAGAAGGCAGGCTCTTTTGAAGTCGATCAGGTTCGTGAAGCTGTTTATGGTCTTGAGTTTGACGCCCCAGGCGGCAAGAAAAAGATGCATAAAAATAATCAACATACACTAAAGCCTGTTTATGTTGGTGAAATTCTAGCAAATGGCCAATTTGATATTGTTTGGCAGTC
>JAYZAL010000090.1:0-25059 GCA_036339735.1 Candidatus Poribacteria bacterium | reverse complement strand
AGAGTGATACAATGTAGATCGATTTAGTAGATAAATACACTAAAGCCAAAAACAGTATCAAAAAAGCGATCAGCAAGATTGACCGCTTTCGGTTTTCTACAAAAGGATGAACAACCCAAGTTAGCAAGCTTTCCGTCTACTTAAATCTTGTGAGCTGTTATTCACTCGATGGCACTTCTGCTGTTTTGGAAACACTACCTGACTTGCTACCTTCTGTTTCGGTTTTTGCGCTGTCCGTCTCTTCCGAGGTATTAGATTCTGGCGATTCAGATTTAGTAGCACTGGAATCAGGAACGACTGTTTTCTCAACAGCATCTTCAGGTACCGATTGAGAAACGTTAGATTGCTCAATCGGTACAATATCATTAGATTCACCATAAAACTTCATCAAAAATAAAGCAATCACCATGAAACTGATGGCAGTCCAAGTTGTCACACGAGACAAAAATGTGGTAGCACCATGTCCACCTAAAACAGATTCTAACCCACTACCACCGAATGCACTAGAAGACAAGCCTTCACCTTTGCTATCTTGTAGTAAAATCACGATCACTAGCAAAAAACATATGGCGACAAAAGCCGCTACTACAAATCCAACTAAAATATTCATAATTTTCTCCCCAGAATTGCTAACTATTGGTGACTAGCCCGAATGATTTCTGCAAACGAGTCAGCATCCAAACTCGCGCCACCAACCAATGCCCCGTCAACATCAGGTTTGGATAACAATTCGGCAGCATTAGACGGTTTAACACTCCCTCCGTACTGAATACGGACCGATTCTGCAATCTGATCTGAGTACGAAGTTGCTATGACAGACCGAATCAAAGAATGTACTTCTTGAGCTTGATCAGGAGAAGCTGTCTTACCAGTGCCAATGGCCCAGACTGGTTCATAAGCGATAACAATATGCGAAATTTCCGCTTTTACCAACCCATCTATACCATCAATCAATTGCTTTGTAACAACTTTTTGCGTATTCCCATTTTCTCGGTCTTCCAACATTTCACCGACACAAACAATCGGTACTAAACCACTTTTTAGGGCGGATTTTACCTTTTGATTAACCGATTGGTTGGTTTCACCAAAAAACTGGCGGCGCTCTGAATGGCCAACAATGACATAAGAACAACCGGAATCAACAATCATTTCTGCTGAAATTTCACCAGTGAAAGCTCCACTATTTTCCCAATATAAATCTTGAGCTGAAACGCCAATTGAACTGTTATTTAGGGCATTCGCTACTGCAGATAAAGCGGTAAAAGCCGGAGCAACTACAACTTCAACATCTTCAGTTCCATCGACTAACGACTGTAGTTCCACAACGAAATCCACTGCCTGGTCGATAGTTTTATTTAATTTCCAATTTCCTGCGATAATAGGTCTTCTCAATTCCGTGCTCCGTCTAATTTAAAATAACAATTACATAACCTTCGCAGCTAGCTCAACCAATCGGTTCGAATAACCAGTTTCGTTATCGTACCACGAAAGTATCTTGACTAATCCACCTTCAATAAACTTAGTGAAAGGTCCATCAACAACGGAGGATAATTTTGAACCGTTAAAGTCAATCGAAACTAGTGGTTCTTCACTGTAAGCGAGTATACCTGTCAAACTCGATTCAGCCGCTGCTTTAAGTGTCGCATTTACTTCATCTGCTGTAGCTTTTTTCTCCAAATCTATTGCCAAATCAACGACTGATACATTAGCCGTCGGAACCCGAATTGCCATCCCATCTAATTTCCCCTCAAGTTCCGGTAAAACTCGGGAGACAGCAACAGCAGCACCGGTAGTCGTCGGTATCATAGACAAAGCGGCAGCTCTAGCTCGACGCATATCTGAGTGTGGAAAATCATGTACCTTTTGATCTCCAGTATAGGCGTGAACTGTAGTCATTAATCCACTGTTGATACCAAAATTCTCCAACAAAACTTTAGCAATCGGAGCTAAACAGTTCGTAGTACAAGATGCATTTGAAATAATGTGATGAGCATCTTTATCGTAATTATCTTCGTTAACTCCACGAACAATAGTGATGTCTTCGCCTTTCGCTGGTGCCGAAATAATAACTTTCCTTGCTCCACCACTCTTGATATGTTTTTCCGCATCTGATCTCTCAGTGAAAAACCCCGTTGACTCAATTACTACATCTATACCGTTGTCACCCCAACGGAGATCAGCTGGATCGCGCTCAGAAAAGACTGCAATCGGACTACCGTTAACGAGAAGACCGCCGTCTGTAGCGCTAATCTCGTGTGGCAGATTACCATGAACCGAATCATACTTTAGCAAATGAGCTAGAGTTTCAGGATTGGTAAGATCATTCACTGCTACAATTTCAACGCCTAAACTAGGATTAGCCAGTGCGGCGCGGAACGCATTTCGACCAATTCGACCAAAACCGTTAATTCCAACTTTTAGGGACATACTAAACCTCGAAGAGATTGATTTCAAAAACTCCACATTATCCCATAGAACTGCGTGTTGAGTCAAGTTGAACCATAGCGTGAAATGAAGTACGGTGCTGGTTTGTTTTAGTTTGACATTATTCACTGATTATGATAGAGTTGCCGGGAATCAGGGCAAGTAATAGATGATGGATAGAGTCCAGTTGAGTTCTCCCGTTTTCCTGTTCTTTGTTGTTTTAATCTTTTGTGCGTTGGGTTGTGGTCGAAATGAGCCGCCAGAATTTTTGGATATTAATATACTGTCTGAATTAGAGCAGCCCTACGAAGTTTTCTCTGGACAAACTATTGAACTAGAAGTCAAGGTTGAAGATCCAGATCAAGATGAGTTGATAATTGAGTGGACGGCGAGAAACGGAAAATATGAAGAAGTCGCTACTGTTTTTAAAACCATAGTCGAAAAAGGGAAAGATCAAGAAACAGAGGGCGAACAGGACGAGCCCAACAAGGGTCCAAAAGTCTATTTCTCTGCCGAGCAAGCTGATATTTATGCCATATCGGTCGCAGTAAGTGATGGTAATGGTCATCAAATCCAGAATTCAACTTTTATCAAGGTTAATGCACTAAACAAGCCTCCAGTCCTAGACGGTACGAGTCCGGTTACCCTGAGTCCGGCCATGCCACATTACGTTGATCAAGAGATTTTTCTGGTAGCTCAAGCCAGTGACCCAGATAACGACACCTTGGTTTTTGAGTGGTCTGCTAGAGATCAAGAAAATAGTGATGCTGGTGGTTTGATTGAAGAAGGTAGTGGTGCTAGCGCTAAATTCAAGGCAGATTCTCCTGGCAGTTATTTGGTGAGTGTTCTTGTGAAAGACAATCGTGGCGGTCAAGATCGGGATTCCGTTATAATTGTGGTCAATACACGGTTAGCAGATGCTAACGGTGAACCTGAACAGGAAAATTGATATCAACGTCGTCCGTTACGCCAGGGCCAACCTTGGGGTTCGCCTGTTAGTGTAGTCAGTAAGTTTAGTTAGACCTGTTTCCTACTTTCCATTAGCTGATCTGATGGTACTCTCCCGCATGCCCTTTCTACTGTTCTGCTTCGCATTATCTATCTCGTGTTCGTTTCTTGTCTCCGCCCAGAGTGGGGTTAGTGAGGCCGAAAAAGTTTCCTTCCTACAAAGATTAGTCGATAATCCTCTTTTAGCCTCTACCGTCCTTATATTCCTTTTCGCCACAGTCAACTATTTGATTGATTTGTTTAGAAAGGATAAGATTCTCAAACAACTGTTGGGCAAATATCTTGTTTTTCAGATGAAGGATAGTACCAGGTATCATGGAACTATGCGACTGGAAACAACCGGGATCGAGATTATTTCTGAGGAGTCTCGCCAAAGAGGAGGACCTCCCAGTTTTCTATTCAAAAATTCGGATATTATGGCTTACATTCGATATCTAGATGCAATGAATGAAACTGAGAGGAAAGAACGGGATAATGATCTAGACAGGGTATATCACCCGCGTTTTACTACACGTCTACTAAGACGAATTCGTAATTTTGGTGTAGCTCTACGTGATTCCGTATCCAAAACGGTTCAAATGATATGGGGGTCTATTAAAAGATCGAAAGCTTTTCAGCCATTGCAGCAAAATATTGGTAACATAAACATCGAAAAAGAAGTGGATACTATTCAAAAAGATGCCTACGATTATGCTATGGAAGAAAGTTACGAAAGGTTGATTGAACGCTTCATTGGTACAAAAGTGAAAGTTCGTTTCGATGACAAAAATGGAAAAGCTACAGAATTCGTTGGTATTTTAAAAGAATATAATGATCGTTATATATATTTAATGAATGTAGAAGAAAATAAAAATGGATATACAGACTACTGGAGTGTTCGAATTCCAGAACGTGGCAAATTAGGTGAAAACAGCCAAGAAAAACTGAAGGAAGGATTTAGAGATGATAGAGGTCTTCGGAGAAAAATTGAAGGTTCGAGTTTAATAATCGAAAATAACAACCCATATGATGTTGAAATGCAAGAGATTCGGTATCATGGAGATGGAGATGCCAAAAATGAACTTAAGTGGGGGTTTCGTGTTCCAGCTTTTCAAATTAGAGAAATCGAGATGAGACCTAACCCAAAAAGAGAAAATATTAAGCCATTTCAACAGCTATTCACTCAAAAGCACCGAACATTCCGAAACTTCGAATATTTGACGCTGCCATTTCGATCTTTTCGTGAGGCTGACGTTATTTTCCCGCGTGAATTTTGCAAAATTGTCGAAAGTGCAGAGCGGTTTGAGCCGCGCCCTCTAGACATAGAGTCTTTAGTTCAAAACCCACTTGATCCTAAGCAAAACAGAGATGTTGAGTTTAAAGATTCATATGGCCAGGTTGTAAAAGGAATTAATGTTATTCATGGTTATGTAACTAATGTTAATGAAGATCGAATTGACCTTCGGGAAGTGAATCAAAGCTACGAACGAAGGTGGTCCATTCAAAATGCTTTTGAAAAAATGGATGACCGATTACGAGGAGTTCGAGGGTCAAACCTTTTAGCCTTTAGCAAACGAAGAATCGCTGGTCATATGGCTTTAGTTAACACCATTGGCCAGAATCCTAGCCGCCGGGAGCCAATAGCTAATATTTTGTTTAAGCCCATCGCCTATCGCTCACAAAAGTTTCAAAAAATGGGGCTACCAATAAAAGTTCTGGCACTAACTGGGAACCAGACACAAGCCGAATTCCCTAAACTACAGCAGTTTAAACAGATTGACAACCACCGTTTACTTTGTCAGCAAATTAAAGAGCTAAATACAGCACCGCTACACAAAGCCCACGTTTTGTGGCTAGGATACGGTGAAATTTATAAAGATGGTTATCAGCTAAACATAGATGCCGAACATCGAATTAAAAATTTTGTGAGCCATGGTGGAATTGTGATCACATCTGGGCAAATAATGCACAATCTAAGGAGACGAAGTGTGGGCTGGATTCCTGAATTGTTAATTGGAGAGGAGCAGAAAGAAAACGTACAATTTAAACCAACCCGTGCAGGTAACCAACTCTTCAAGTTCCCTCATCCTGTCCAGTTGATGAAAACTCACGATACATGGTCAGAGTGGTCTGACAAGTATCGTGTCTTTGCTACGACTAATGATAACCAAAATGCCTCCATCTTGACTCTTCAACTTCAGGCTGGATTGTATATTGTCACAAGCCTAAAGAACCAAACTCAAGAAGATGTTGCAATTAACTCAGACATTATGCGTAATTTATTTTATTTTTCAGTTAAATGGCACGATCAGCAAAAGAGAGACGGATTGTATTACTATTGATTGTTTTATATCTATTTAATTGGTGGATGATTGATGTATTCTTTTTTGACTAAAGATTTTAGGTTTTGTCCTAAAGATTCAAACGCTTCTGCAGCTTTTGATAAATTTCCATCTCCTGTTAGTTCTAGATATTGCTTATAGTTCTTGCTGGCTGATTGGATTAAATACTCCAAACTTAAAGCAACGGCCTCAGATTCAGAATTTCCGTTTGTGATTTTTGGTATTTGTTCTTTATCGATGGCTGAAATTCCTATGCCGTAAATTTCCCTCAATGCGCCGTCGAAATCACTGGCTGATGCGAATTGCCCACCAGCTTGAACTGTGATGACCTCAAGGTCTGGATATGCTACACCTTCTGGTTTTAAGTAGATTGGCTCTATGTAAAACAAAGTGTTTTCAACAGGAATAACCAGTAAATTACCTCTAATAACTACGGTTCCTTGCTGGTTCCATAGTGTTAAATCCTGAGATAGTTCGGTATCGATGGTTGCCTCAGCCAGAGTTGGGCCAAGGATAGTTTGATCCTTCGGTAAATTATATAGGACTAGTTGTCCATAAAACTCGTCGTCACAACGCGCAACCATCACCGCATTCATGTACCGAACTCGCTCTGGTGGTGTAAAAGGGATGATATTGACGAACTCAACTAAATCAGAATTTGAATGACGACCAGGTAAACTAACAGTCGCATAGTAGGGCATCATTGGTTTATAAGAATTATCTTCTCCGTACTTTTCCTTTGGTATATCCCATTTATCCGAGGCTTGAAAAAAGATAGTTGAGTAATTGTTGGGATGACTATCGAAGACGTGATAATCTTTATAAATTTCTGCTTGAACTCTGGTCAGATAGTCAGGATAACGCAAATGATTTTGTAAGCCAGCCGGCATTTCTCGTAGAGGTTTAAACAAGGACCTTCCATCGTCTGTGGTAAATGCTTTTTCGTAACTCAAAGAAATTGGTTCGGTTGTTTCTTTCGTAAAATAGAAATTAATCTTTCCACTGTAGGCATTGATAACTGCAACGGCTGGATTCCTGACGTAGTTGTACCTATCAAATTTCGGTTCAGAGTATGTTTCCGTTAGTGTTGTTTTATCTATGTAAGTCTTGGAGTTCGGATAATGTTCACTTGTTAAGTAGAGATCAACAATCCACCATAGTTGTCCATCATCGCCAACTACAATATAAGGGTCTGGATCGCATTTAAAGAATGGAGCCACATGAGAAACACGATCAGAGACAATTTCAAGACTTGTTGCTTTTCTTGTTCCAATCTTACGTTGAAACATGATTCGGCTTTCTGCAGAATTAATATCCGTCGACAAAATAATCCGCCAAAAATCAAACCGAACGGCAAAAGCAAATCTACGGATCCAACTATTCAGCAAAATACCCCCCTCACCTTGGTATTCGTGATTTTCTAGATCTACTTCTTCCCGATTAGTTCTGACAATGACATATTCTTGGGTTAATTCTCCATAATAAATTTGTGGCTGCGTAATAGTTGGAAAATCATTTTGGCTGACAAGCCGCCACTCATCGCCGACTTTTTTTTCGCCTTTCACCCAAAATACAGGGTCTTGCTGCTGAAATTCGTTGACCGGTACTACACAAACCCCGTACCCATGTGTATAGATTAGTTTTCTGTGAACCCAATCTTGTGCTTCTTCCGGCAACGAGTCAACATCAATTTCTCTGGCAGCTACTAAGACTTGTCGCAGGTTTCCATTAATTCGGTAGCGGTCAACGTCTGTATAAGGATGAAACTGAAAATATGGCATCAACCGTTGTGGGTGGCCAGTTAGGACTTCATATAACACTCTCCGATCCCAAATTTGGATATTGTCTTTGACTTCTGGGTGTTTTTCGATCAAATCAAGTGTTGCACTTCCGGTAACATCTCCAACTCTTTGGGCAATCGAGTCGAGTCCAAAAGCCTGACGGGTAGCCTTAATATGATTAACTAAATAGGGAATTTCTACATGTGGATCTCGACGTTCTTTGATTAAATGGGAAGCCAATGGGTAAACTTGAATCAAAACTAGATAACTGACTATCCACCCAATTGATGAAACATACCATATCCACCGGACACGCCATATCAAATTTAATAAAATAGAAACACCAACTAAACAAAGTACTATACGATAGAGTTGGTATGCTTTAATAAGCTTATCATCAATGAAGCCAAATCCGTCTAATCTGCCCAATCCCCATGGCACTTTCGATGTAAATAGTGTATTCCAAATACCTAGTTGGCATCCCCAAAAAGATAAAATTAATAAAAGCAACCACAGAATACTAGCATGTAAAGCTAGGCCGATTTTGATACGGGCTACCGTCTGAGGGTCTCGCCGATAGTAAAAATGGTATAAAAGTGCCATGACGAAGATATTACTCCACATCAAGCAACGATACCAAGTATTAGTAATCCTGTCTTTTGGAAACTGAAATAGAAAATAGGTCTTCGGCAACTGAAAAATTGGCTCAAGGTCGCCCATTTGGATCGCATTATCAGCTCGTAAAAAATGATCCCAAAAAAAAGCCATTGGTAAAGCTAATACTAATGAAATGAGAATAACTATAGTAGCGATCAAACGGTAAAAACGATAGGTTCGTTCTTGTGTCCAACGTCCAAATTCAGTGGATACTGGGCAAATAAGGTGAGCTATGAGGCAATTACCACTAATGAAAGCTAGAGCAATTAGTAAATGTTTGCCTATTAGTCGAATCCATTTTAAGTGCAGGAGTGAGAAAAAAATGTGATCATACGAGACATTTTTGTACCAAAGAATTTCAGTATATAGGTAAGCCCAGGCTGGAACTAAAAAAATAGAGCTTAGTGTAACTCCAGCAAAACCTAAACCGAATAACTGGAATTCGATCAACCGATTATGGTTACGTTGACTTTTTCGCCATAGGAAAATGGTCCCAAAACCAGAAAATAGGAATATAACTAAGCTGAAGATGAGCTGAACTATGGATAGATCAGTTTTGGACATCTCAAGTTCATCATGATTTTAATCATTTGGTTACCACAAGAAATCAATTTTCTCTTTACTTGGTAAATTGACCGACTAGATACGCTGTAGTAGCGGTTACCAAAGTTAGGCGAACAACACTAAATATTTGATCCCATCGTTCATTGACTCGCTCAACCATTACTCGTGTTGGAACTACAATTACGTCTCCGTTTTCAATACGATCAGCCTTCTTTCCGCGATAAGCTAGGCCATTGGCTTTCAACAAATAAACACCATTGGTATCTGCATCTCGGGCAAACCCACCAGCCATTTCAATATAATCCTTACTTTTCAAACCTTTTCGAAAAATAAAAGAACTGGGGTGTAATACTCCGCCGGTTACGAGAATAGTTTGCCGAATTTGAGGAACATAAATCTCATCTTGGTCTTCTAGTAATGGATCAATTCCGCTGTGCGGCTCCGTGAGGATTTGAGGCAAATTTATTAAAATACGACGACTAGGTACCATCGCCTTTATTTTTCTTGCTGGAGTTACCAAATGAATACCAACTTGTGTAGTCATTTCTGGTGCAATTGCCATATCTTCATATGAGGTCGTATCACTTGGTACTTTCTCTTTTGTTAAGTCATGATCGGGATTTAAACCTGATAGAGGGGTTTCTTCACTGAATAACTCGGTTTTTTCGATATCTTCAGCATCATTAGGCAAATCTGGGCCCATTATTGGGTTTTCTGCCTTTTCACCTAGTGTAGTAGGTAGTACATTGTTATCATCTGAGATTTTTTTTTCATCTCCCCTATTAATTAAATTACTATATCTAATTGGTACAATAGGAGCTGCCCTTTCTTGACTATCAAAAAGCTCAGGTTGATTACCATTGACTGGTGTTTTTTCTAAGTTCAACTCTTGTGTCAGGTTACCAAGTTGTCCAACTGCAGCCAAAGGAGTGGCCGACGTTGTTGCCAACTGAGCAACTGATGTAACTGTTTGCTCTAACCCATCAGCCACGTCTTCACGTTTATACGCTCGTTGACTTTTTGCTAATTCTCGAATATATTCGTATTCTTTTTCAGCTTCTACTTGCCTGATTGTTCTTTCTAAGGCATCTAGTTGATTTTTATCAATTAATTTTTCTTCTTTCCTTGAGAAAACAGCACCTGCAGGAAAAGCATAGTCCGTCAAACCTCCAGCTCTATTAATTAAGTCGCTCAAACGATCCTGAGGTTGAATAGTATAAACTCCAGGGTAAGCTACTTGACCTGAAATGGTAACAGTTATAGGATCTTCTCGAAAATTTTGCAGGCTGGGTATGGTTACAACATCCCTACTATTCAAGGTGATATTCTGGCTATTGTCTCCATCCAATAGTTTATTTAGGTCAACTTTTAGAATCTGTGTCTCTTCAGTACCAAAAGCTCGTGCAACTTCAGCAGTGTCTCTAGCATTAGGTAGTTTGCCTCCTGCCAAAAATAGGAGATCAGCTAACTTCATACCTTCTTGATAGTCATACTCCCCAGGTAATTGTACTGCTCCGTAAATTGTCACATTCGGTTTCGGATAGTATGCAACTTCTTGGAAGGTTGATACGGTTAAATTATCTCTGTCCTGTAGAAGAAAATCAGCATTTTCCACGCCATCATGAATTTGTTTCAAGTTGATAGGAACTAGTTTCGTTCTTTCTTGATCTGGTAGAAATCGTTGTAAATAAGCTCGATCTAAGTAAGCCGATGGCAAAGTTCCACCAGCTCGAAATAATAGATCACTAACCGTCATATTATCTACTCTTTCATAAACACCAGGATTCTGTACAGCCCCAGAAATGATAACTTCTCGTTTGGCTTGCCATTTTCTTTCAGGTTTAGTATATATTATCAAGTTATCGCCGTCTTCCAACTGTAGGTTAGCTTGATCTGGGGCTGTCAAGTCAACCTTTATGCTTTCCGACACAACCCACTTTCGGTTGCGACGCAGAATTAGGGCGACATTATCCGAGTTGGGTAAAACTCCACCAGAATGAAAGATCAAATCATTTACACTCATATTATCCAGACGTGGATATATACCAGGTTTTTGTACATGACCAGTAACAGTAACTTCTTTTTTGGCGTACCATTCAACTTCATCAAATCGATGAATCATAAGAGTATCCCCATCTACCAAAAGGATATTCTGAGATCCTATACCCTTCTGTAACTGTTCTAAATTGACTGTTACTGCAATTACCATTTGTTGTCGTTGATTTAGACGAAACAGTGTTGCTCTCGGTAAATAAGCGGTTGGTTTCAATCCGCCTGCTTGAGTCAGTAAATCTAAGATTCTCATTCGGTCGGATCTTTCATATGAACCACTTTTAGTTACATCACCTTCAATTCTGACGATTCGCTCTGGGTACCAGTCAACCTCAAATTTTGAATAGATAACTAGTCGGTCTCGACTTTTCATTTCTAGATTATGTTCTGTATCTTCAGCCAAAGCCTTTCGGAGATTTAGAGGAACAAGAACTGTAGTCTTTTCATCCTCATTTAAGCGAAATAAATCTGCACGATCTAAAAAGGCTTCTCCAGCTAACCCCTCAGCACGTTTAATCAAGTTTGCAATCCGCATCCCTGGCTTTAACTCATAAATACCAGACCTTTTTACCAGACCTTCAATATGGACAATGTTTAAAACTTCATCACGAATTGGTAGGACACGTACTTCATCACCATGAAAAATAGGGGGATTTGTTTTTTTTGACACATCAATTTCTCTTAGGATGTATTCTTCATTAGGTAAGACTGTATTAATTTGAATTCTTTTAGCAAAACCTGTAGGTTTTATACCCCCAGCCATTTCAAGCAAAACATCAAAACTGTCATCTGGCAAAATTTCATAAGCGCCTGGCCGACGGACTTCACCAGAAATTTCTACAAGTTTCTCGACAGGTGCGATGTAGATAGTGTCTCCAGCCACTAAAGGAATATCTTGGCTTGAATCTCCTTTCATTAGGTATTGATAAAAATCGATATGAGTTGTTTCACCATTTCGAATCAGGTGAATATTACGTAACCCACCACTTTCACTTGGCCCACCGCTCAGATAGAGCGCATTAAAAACACTAGTTACACTGCTAGTAGCATAGGTGCCTGGACGAAAAACCCAACCAGTGATAAAAACTTGTATAGTATGGAGTTCCATAAAACTAGCAACGACTTTTAGGTCCGTAAATTGTTTATGGGAGAATGCTTCTTGGGCAATTTTTTCAAACTGTGTTAGTGTCATACCCCTGACGACTAATTTTCCTACTGGTGGTAGGATGGCGTAACCTTGTGCGTCTACCACAATTTCACTTTTTTTAAGCGGTGTTTGATCACTCCAAGAAATTAAGGTCAATTTATCTCCAGGAGCCAATATCCGATTATGAGGTATTTGTGCATTTACATTCCCTTGCATCATTTCTATTGGTCCAACAAAACCACCAATAGCATCTTGGATTTTTGCTTGAGGAACTCCCTTAGTTTGTAATTGTTGTTCTAATCTCAGAATTCTCTTCCTTGCCCCTTCAAAATATTGATAACCAAATCTCTGAGGTTTTTTTTTGCTAGATTTTTGTGATAGAAGATCATCGTTTGTTGTCTCTGTTTGATCTGTTTGATCTGTTTGATCTGTTTGATCTGTTTCTTCTGTTTGATCTGTTTGATCTGTTTGATCTGTTTCTTCTGTTTCTTCTGTTTGATCTGTTTGATCTGTTTCTTCTGTTTCTTCTGTTTGATCTGTTTGATCTGTTTCTTCTGTTTGATCTGTTTGATCTGTTTCTTCTGTTTGATCTGTTTGCTTAGATAGTTGTTGCAACTGATTATAATAAGGCAACAGACTTTGATTTTGAGCAAATGACAAAGAAGATAAAAAACAAAATAATAATGGAATGATCAAGCTCTGTTTCAGAAGCATCGTACCCTCGTAATTTGCTAATAGGATTGAGAATTCTAAAAAAATACGTATAAAACAAAAAAGGCAGCAAACTGATGTTTGCTGCCTTTCCATCCAATTAGGGAACGCTAGAACTGTTACTTTTCTTCCCTAACTGCTAAGGCAATTTCTTGGCCATCTTCATTATCAAGCTGCAACTTAGCACGTTCCATCACATCGATAATAGTACCATGTTTGGCCCGCTTGTCGCCTTTGATAATCAGAGTACTAATATGATCCTTGTGTGAAGCAAGGAAACGTTCCATACTTTCTAGGTCAAATACTTGATCATCAACAGCAATCTCATCATTTTGCCCGACAAATACGTTATATTTTTTTCGGGGAAATTCATGTTGAGTATCTGATCGTGGCAAGGTAATAGTAAAGTTTGGTTCTACTTTCATGACTGCTGTCACCATAAAGAAAATCAGAAGCAGAAACACACAGTCGATCATTGGAGCCATTTGCAGCTCCGTATCTCTGTCTTTTATACGTCTTTTAATAGCCATATTATTAGTAATTCTCCTTTTGGCTTATTCTCTGGCAACCACAGCGAAACCAATTTTTACAATACCTGACTGTTTAGCAACATCCATTACTCGGACAACTTGCTCATGCATTACGTCTCGCTCAGACTGAATAATTAACATACTTTTCATTTCATCAGGCTTATTAACAAGCATATTAAATAGATCATCAAACTGAACAACGTCTTCATTAAGCATCATCGTACCTTGGTATTGGCCTGCGTCCGGGTTTGCAACCCTGATGATTAATCCTTTCGGTTTGTTTGGATTTGGCTTTCCTGGAGGTGGTAACTGCACCCGAAGTCCCGGCATTGGTGCAAAGGTTGTGGCAACCATAAAGAAAATCAAGAGCAAGAACACACAGTCGATCATTGGAGCCATATCCATTTCAACTGATTTTGACTTTCTCCCTTCTTTTATTGCTGGCATATCTTTACCTCTATTTAGCAGAACTGAAGAGTTGACAGTTGCCCCCCTTCAGTTCGCTATAATACGATTTATCCTACTTACCTTGGCTCGAAACTAAAGCATTTACAACTTCAGCTGAGGCGATTTCAATCTGATTAACTTTTCCATTTACTTGGGAATCAAATGCGTTGAAGCCAATCAAACATGGGATGGCAATTGTCAAACCACCTGCTGTTGTTAAGAGTGCCTGAGAAATACCACCAGCCAATTCTTGTGGATCTCCAGTTCCTTCTAAGGCAATAGTTGTAAACGCACTGATCATACCTGTTACAGTACCCAGAAGACCGAAAAGTGGTGAAATCGCAGCAATTGTACTCAAAACTACTAGGTTAGATTCTAATTCTGGAATTTCAGTCAAACTTGCTTCCGAGAAACTTTCCATAATTTCTTCCTTAGAAACATTTCGATCTTCAACTTGAGCTTGACTATATTGTAACAAGCCAGCCTTCAGTACGTTGGCAACTGGACCGCCAGCTTCTTCACAAGTCGAAACTGCTTCCATCGTATTTCCATTTCGAACAGAGTCCGTCACACTAGCTAGTAGTTGATCAAATGGAATAGTTGAGCTATTAGATCCTAAAAAGCTAATCAGACGCTCGATGATGAAGGTAATAGCTAAAACGGAGCAGATAAGAAGTGGCCAGAAAACAAAGCCAAATTTCTGGAAGAAAGTTACCACCGTGTCTTTTTTGGTAATTTTCAAATCTTGGAAGTGATCACCACCCGCAATAACAGTAACGGCCTTGAATCCTTGTCTACTTCCATAAGTAGCCTTACTAATAGTAAACAAATAACGACCAGGCTGAACATTTTCCATTCGATAGGAACCAGCTTCGTCTGTTGTAGCTCTCTCTTCATTTCCACTAGTTCCAACAATAATAACTTCTACTCCAGCAACAGGGTTTCTTTGACTAGTTGTATCTAATACTTGGCCACGGACGATTCCAGTAGTAGAATCTTGAGCAAAGCTCAAGCTGGCAAAAACCAGAAGCACGAGGGCTAGTGTCAAACTCAAACGTTTCATTCATTCTCTCCTAGATAAAAATAAATAATGTAGTCTCGGTAAATGGTTAGAATCGAAAAAATCTCCCACAAAGGTAATAACCCCTGAGGGAATACAAAGTTTCGGTCAATCCCCTACCCACTAAAAAACATGGGTCATCCAGTGCAACAAATATCGGTCGACCTCCCAATCTTTTGGGGAAGTTGGTCAGGCAAACAAAAAAGCCCTCTGAAACCAGAGGGCTTTTTTGTTTGCCTGAGATCCTAGAATCCCATCATTGCTCTGACGAAGGTTGTGTTACTTCGGCTCTTAACACTTGTAGGTTCGTTATTAGCATCAAAGTAACCATCTTTCGCTACTGGGTCATCTGGTGTCCACATAATAGTCGTTCGTCTGAATCCAGCTAGAACCACGATATTGAAACCAAGCCATTCACCACGGTTAATCGCTTGAAGCTCAAGTATTCTGGTTCTTAGATGCTTACGGTAAAGCAACGGAACTGGTTCATCGTCTGGAAATTTCTCCAAGAACTTCTTGAAGCTATCATCTCTATTAGTGAACTTTCTGTTCTGATAACCAGCAATGACGTTCATACGCTGCGTGAACTGGTAATCAACTCTAAAACCTTTTATATCTTCACGGCTTTTCCTGTTATAGCGGAGATACTCCACTGGTTCAGGATCCGTTGGAACATAAATCTTAGCATTTAAAGTTTTTGGAATTTCGTCAGCCTTTCGGTCGAAAGCTTTATCCCAAATGAACTTAACCATCGGAGTCAGAGTTAAATCTTCACCAACTTTATCAAAGTATGGTAACTCACCCAGGGGTATTTCATACTTCGCTTTCAGAATAGAAACCTGAGTTCTGGCCGTTTTACTGGCATAGCGACGTGTTTTCCAATTTTCCTTGTTGTGGTCTAAGCCTGTGCCGTCAGGATCAGCATTAGCAGCGAGCTTTCCACCTTCCAACTTGACTGGAGTTTGCCCCATATCAGGATAAATGGTAGAAGCGCGCTTGTCTCCATCAGCACGAACCTGCTCGATTGGAACCATGAAATCAACACGCTCATTACGCTCAGTATCTTCCATATCCAAAGCAATGGCCTCGTTATCATCCGGTGAGAATTGTTTCTGGATCCGGACTAAAAACTTAGTTTCTAGCGTCAAACCTGGAATTTGTGTGAAGAGGAACTGAAGTGTTGATGTGTTAACACGAGCATTGTAATAGTCAAGCTCGTCCTGGACACTTTCAGCTTCTTGCCCGCCAATAAACAGCGTAATTGAGTAGTCTGGGATGTCATCTCGTACACGGACAAACCGATTTTGGAACAAGATCGTACCAAACGATGGAATGTCTCGCTGATAGTTAACATGCAGATACCTATTATTGTTACGGCGTGCACTTGAAACTTCACGCTCATTTAACCAGCCAGCTTTGACGGTCAGATTGTCGAGAACATCGTAACTGGCGGTTAAGTGGTAACCTCTTCGGTTAATACCGTACTCGTACTCTGGTTCATAATCATCTTCCAAAGAATCAATGATCCCATTATTGTTAAGGTCAATCAAATCATCAAAAACTGGAGGATCAGCTTCGAAAACCAAGAAGTCTTCTTGATAGTCCAAGATACCATTTTGGTCCCGGTCATCGGCTTGAGGTAGGACACCATCAAAGTCGATGTCATCTGGCCAATCGTCATCATCATCGTCATCTTCGATCAGCATGTAGTTGACTTCGTCATAAGGATCAAATTCTGACCCTGATTCCGGAGTTCTTGGTAACGAATAGGGTTGATCTCGATCGGTATTAGCACCAAAGTTTCTGTAAGTGGTAGTATAGCCTGGGTCAACATGATAAACGGCCTGCTCCAAGTACAGCGGTCGCTGAGCAACTTCAAAACGCTGTCTCAAATTGACGAACCAAGCCTTCTCTCTTTGCATTTCCCCATCATCATTTGGAGAACCGCCAAGTTTGGCCTCAAATGATTCACCGTCAGTGTCAGCATATGTTCTGACGCCATTAGCATCAACGACATGACCAGTTTTGGGGTCCTTGCTAACATTTGCGCCATAACCTGGATCAGATTCTTCTTCGGCCCCGACGGCTAAACGGCTAAACCCAATATTATTTTTGGAAACAGTTGGGTATTGTTTAAACTTACCGTTGACTGAATAATGAGCTCGGATAAAGACGTTCTTGACGGTCCCCTCGAGGTCAATACCATACAACGTAGCTGCGCGTGCAGCACCAAACTGATAGCGAATTTTCTTCTGTGTATCTTTCCACATATCAGGGTTTTGCTGCTGATTTTCCCGATCGTCCTGAAAATCGCTAGTCTGCCCATAGTTTCCGGGTGCTTGAATAACATCCCGATAAGGCATGTCAATGTGTCCGTCAGCAGTCTTGATCCATTCAGCCAATAACGGATCATCCGCATTCATGTTGGCCTTACTGAATCCTTGAACCACGATATTATAGTCACCGGCCACATCCATTTCGAATTCAACATTTTTGACTGTATGAATGTCTATATCGTTTTTAGCGAAATCGAAGACATAAGCCATCATGTCAAAGCCTTCAACGAGCTTATAGTCGCCGGCTTCGATCAATTTACTGCCAGGTACCGCAACAACTTCGCTCATGTCAACTTCGATAGCGGGCAGCGTTTCAGCGGGTTTAGGGGTTGGCTTTCCAGGACGTTTGCCTTCCTTAATTTCTTCCGGCGTGAGTGGCTCTGGCTCTTCCATTTCTTGGGTAGTAACCGTAACTTTTATAGATTTAACAGCTGCTCCAACTCCACCTTTCATGTAATCAGCATGCTTAGCCGGATCAAAAACACTAAAGACTGCTGCGTGGTTATCCTCAGGTGAATCATCTCGGAAAACTATTGCAATCTGCTCCGGCGGAGTGTTTGCCACAGTACCCATCATTGGGTTTTCAACACGCTCAGGGTGTTCTTTATGAAGGTTGATATAAGTCACACCTACTCGGAAAACATCACCCAATAATCCCTGTGCACGGAAACCGACCAAGCGTGCATTTTCGATGTGGCGCATGCCGGCATCCTCATTCAATCCGTTTCGTCGCCCAAGTGTCGGAGCTAAGTTAGCTGCTGCATCCGAAAGCTTAACTGGGTTCGAAATACGGGAATTGAGAAGGGTAAAAAGATGACGTTCCTGAGAGAAGGACAAATCCCATCGAAAACCATCAAATTCAGTCTTGTAAATGATGTAACGGTTAGGGAATAACGTTGAGGGTTTTATCCTCATATCATCGCCGATTGCGAATTCAACGTGTCTGCCCTTAAAGCTGTCTTCTGTTAGGACTGTACGGTCCAACTGAGCACTAAAGCGCTCACTGTCTAGTTGGCCGGTCCAACCGACAACCAACTCACCATTTTGGTCAAACTCCTTCATTTCACGGTAGTTATAAACTTCATTACCTTCCAAGAGTTCTTTACCGAACAAGTCATAGAAGAATTGTGGCTCTTCTTCCAATTGGAATCGGGCCGAAAATTTGGCTTGGCCTTCAATCGTCTGAAGCAGTGGTTCTTGTGGGCCGAGGCTCTGTGGTGCTAGAGCACCACTACAACCGTACAGAAAGATCAGCCCGATTGTTCCCACCACAGCAAACAAGCCATTAAAAAAAGAATGCTTAGATACACTCATTAGTTTTGTTCGCCTCCTTGAGGGACATAACGATTTTACTATTTTTAAGAGACAAAGAATAAGCCGTCAACGCCAACTCGAAAGTCAACGTTACAACATCCAACTTAAATCGCTTAAACGAAACTTTATTTGGTTCACTTGATAAAGAATACACGCCGAAAAAGACTTGCTAGTCTTCATGTGGACGGTATCATAAAACGCCTAATAAACATGAATGGCGAATGAATAAATATATGAATGATGCCGAAAGGAAACAGGGGATAGACTACCCCCCCAAATCCAAGCCAGCGCCTAAGATAACACTATTTATATTTTCTGTCAAGATTTTTCTACAAACATCAAAACCGTACTTCTTCACCTTCGATGAAGTCATCAGACGAAAACAAATATTCACTCATTAATGCTACAGATAAACCTAAAGAAAGGCCGATGACTCCTGCGATCGCCACTATTAGTTTCAAGCGTGGTGCAACTACTACCTTACGAGGTACAGCTGAATCGACAATTTCTATCCCACCCTTGATATTTCTTTGTGTTTTATTCTGCCGCCAGAACTCAGATTCTGCCATCAAAACTTCAGCTTCTAAACTTTGCCTGTAGACTTCTTTGCTTAAATCAGAAACAGCCGATATTTTCCGATTCAACTGCAGATAAGTCAATTCACTTTCTGGAATTTTTTCAAAAATTTTCGCAACACGTTTTTCAACAGCCGAACGCTGTCTAGCAATCACGGCCAAACTGCTTTCAGCTGTAGCTAAAATTGACTGCTGAGATAACAACTTTTCTTGTAAACTAGCATGAACCGGAGATATGCTCCATGTTTCATTTGCTACTTGTAGAGGTTTACCAGTATCAAACAGAGCTAGCTCCCTGTCTAATCGCTCGATTTGGGCTCGATGTGCCAAAACTTCTTTGGAATTCTGGCCCAGCTTGGCTTCCAAACCTGACAAGTCAATTTTGAGCGCAGTTACACGCTCATTGTATTGGGACCATATCGGGTCTAGGTTAGCTGTTTCAGACGTTTTCGTGAATTCCGAGTGATTCTTCAACTCGTTCCTAAGCCTAATCAACTCGTTCTTTGCTGCATATGTAATACGATTGAATTCCGCCTCAGCTTTTACTAACTCAGCTTGCTCTGCCAAAGCGTTTGCCACTTTAGCTTGCCAAACAACAGGGCTTCCCCTATCAAGGGCGAAATCAAAGGCTTTTTCTTCCTGCTCGCGAATTTCAGCGGACAAATCAGCTAGTTTTTCATGCAAGAATGCCCTACGGTGTTCGGTACGCGAAAAGTCTTCATTCTCACGCATATCCTGCAAGTTCCAGACTAGCTGATTGGTTAAAGCTGCTGCAAGTCGGGCTCCACCTTTGTCTTCTCTAACCCGAAGAGAAACCTCTATAAAATCTGTGTCTGGCAGGCTTTTAGCCGACAGGTTTTTTTTTAACTGCCCTAATGCTGGAACGCGCTCAAGTTCCATGGCACCGGTTTCTTCTAATTCTTGAAGAGCGAACTTAATAGTCGAATCAGCTGAAAAGCGTTGTTTAATTGTGTCAATTTCACCTCGATTAAGCCCTCCAGACAAAACACTTTGAAACACACTTGCTGAGGATGCACTACTAGCTGAAGCCGGTTGTATTAGCAAGATCAAGGTTGAGGCTACGTAATCCTTGGGTAAACGGAGGCCAACTATTAGGCTGCAACCAACCGTCACGATTAAGCAGAGACAAATCACAAAATCATGTTTTTTAATGACACCAAGGTAATTTCGTAATTGGGCGCTAGTTGACATCATTTGATTAGGCTTATCAGATGAAGTAGAACTTATAGATTGTTGGCTCTCTCGATTTCTTCCTTAGTAAAAGCTTCGTCAATCCACTCAGTGATTCGCCATTCTTTTTTCTGCGTTTCCTGATTTTGTCTATACTCGAATGTGAAAATGTTGTCTCCCTCAGCGTACCAACCAGTATACCCCCCTTGTAGCGACTCACCATCGGCAACAAAACCCTGTATCCTATAATGATTTCGGACTTCAGCTCGGGTTCGATCTTCGTCTAGTGTAATCTCTGGGGGCTCCGAGATTTCAATTTCCAAATCTTGGTAGCTTGAAAAAACTCGGATGGCAGACTCTCTCTCTTGGCGAATGTCGGTAAATTCGTAATCATCAGTTTTATCTTGGTCAGTGCCCATGTCCGAAACCCAGCGGAACCCTTCCGCCCAAAACGCACTCATATACATCTCAACATCCTCGGTTTCATAGCCAACTCGCCAGCGTTTTAAAACCGCTGATATTGCCGCCATTTCTTCCGGTTGGGGCTCACCAATCGGAGGTGCATCACCACAGCCAATTAGCAAAAGAAGCAAAAACATTGAATTAAAAATTATTTTAAACAAGCACTGCATGTAAAACTTTCCGACCTCCTAGCACTAACTACCAAATGGCGTGCTAAAATTTGAATTCAAGTGAAATTCGGTTTGGTTTGAGCTCAAAGCTCATTTTTTCGATAATAGCCGCGTCCCGATTAAGTTGGTAAGATTTACTCTTAGCATTGTGGATGTTAGACCCCACATAAGAGTCGACTAAGCTATAAGCCCAAACCCCCGCAGCCGCTAGCAACAAGAATTGCCTGACTTTGTAAACCTGATTCACCTTGCCATAAATCGACACAGCTTGAGTTGACTTGGGGTTAGAGGTAGCAACTGGCATATACTCATCCCTGTAAATCTGTTGGTAGGAACGATGGGCGACCAACCCAGCTGCCAGAAAACCCATCGTTGAAACTAAAGAGAAACCACCTGAAAAATAACTACTGGCATGCATTTGCCCCCAGCCGGGAAGCACCGCTGAGCGAACAACAGCCCCAATTGGTGAAACAAGCTCCAAAGTTGGAGGTGCTTTTGCTTCGACGGCGTTCGAAAGTTGAGGGAACATAACCACAGTCAAGGCTACTAGTACAGGCAGAGAGTGCATAAAAAAATGGCGGCTGAGTAAATTATCTTGTTTCACGCTTAAAGGGTTAGTTGAAGTTAAGACTTATCTTCTTCGAGTTCTTTGCGTATTTGTACTACGATTTCTTTTTTCCTTGTCATCATCGCTGTTAGAGTTGCTTACTCCAGAAGATTGTACCGACGACGATGATCGACGAGTCATCTGCTGTCGTGCTGACCGCTGATGAGAGCTCATCGAACGGTGTTTTTCCAGTACACGACTGGAGCGACTTACTGATGTTGACCTTTGCCGCTGGCCACTGCCTGAACTGCCATAATTAAACTGCCGTAGGTTTAAAGAGCCGTAATCTTGCTGTCCGGAGTAATCGGTTCGCGGGGAAGTTACACTACGCATTTGATCAAAACCTTTTTCGTTTTTGTGGCGCGCCGCCAACTGCCTCCGTTTCATTTTAACCAAACGATCTTTGATTTGCCTTTGTGACAAAGACGGTTGTGTTCTGTGCCGCTCCATTACTGTTTGAACGCCGTTCTCCAAAGTGTTTCGAGTCAAGACCGATGCGGCTCCCCTCGGCTGTCGATATGCCTGACGCGTGGTTTCGTAATCGTCAGACCAAGAACTTAGACGACTTCGTTTGGGACTGTATGTATCATGAAGATGAATATGAAGGCTATTTGCCGGGCGGCCGCCGTAACGCCGGTAAGGCGGTCGGCGATTCTTGTAATACCAGCGCGTTGCCCGATTGTAGGAACGTCTCATTGACACGTAGAAATGGTGTCGTACTGGATAATGCCACGCTAAATAGTGATCAGGATACGTATAGTGAACTGGTCCATTGTAAAAATAGAGATAACTATACCTGTGCCAAGGCTGCCAACGGTAATCATCAATGTGACGTTCAACAATGCGGATCTCCGGCTGATGGCGGTAAGCGGATACTGTAATTGACTCAACATCAATTTGCCCACTACCATCTACGACAACATGTAACTCCATTAACCCACGCTCAACGTGGTTCGCCGCTGGAATTTTGACCGTTTCTGCACGTCGTTTCGCCCGCAAAATAAAAGTGTCTCCATATCTCGTTTCTTCATTATCATCTTTGTGATATCGCTGGTCAGGTTCTTTAGTGTTTCGAACCCAGACTCGGCCAGCTATGTCATCATAATCGCTTAGGCTGGCGGCAGTTGATTCGCCACGGTAACGGAGCCGAATTTCGATATACTGGCAATTGTGTGGAATTTCAAAATGATAGATGGCACTGGCGATAGCAAACTCGTAATTCTCTCCTTCAGCATATTCACCTGCCCAGGCTGTTAGGCGAACACCATCTTCAAAACTAGGGCTTGCTGTAACAGTTGCATTACCTCGTTCTATCCAATCTTCCACATCATAACCATTTCGAAATTCACGGCTGACACGGTCAGAAAAATAGTCATATTGGTAATCAGCCGCCGTTATTGAAACAATAGCCAGTGAGAACAGTAAACAGATCAAGTTTCTTCGCATGGTTCGGCCTCCGTTAATCGAATGTTGATATTTCGCTTTTTTGCTTCTTCCCGAGCTAATGGGGTAATTATGGTTGAGTGAGGGCAGATGACAACCTCGATATTTTTAGGCAGTTTGTGGATCCAATTCCGGCTTAATAGCTCAGTTTTTTGGCCAGCGAGCCGGTGGAAAAACACGCTCACCTTTTGTCCAGCAATCATGCTAGAAATCTGGTTAATAGGAACAAGAGCCACCCCAATTTCCTGCAAAGCTCGGCGATACTCAGCGGCTTTTTGGCCCAGATAGTAGGCGTATGTACTCTGCCCTGCGGGGTAATCCTCGTCTGCAGCTAAAACAGTTTTTCCCTCGAATAACGCTTGTTCGAGCAAGCAGCTAATCGGTGTATCAGAAATGCCCAATACTAACTTAGCCATGATAGCCAAAGACAAGACTGGCACCAAGATCACATCGGCATTCTTGAGAAGCTGTTGGATTACTTCCCCTTTTATGGAAAATTCGGTCCAAACATTCAAATCGGATGATTTAAGCGAATCTAAATCGTAGCTTTCAGCAGCTAACGAGGACGCAACTATCACAACCTTACAGCCTTCCTGTTGAAAATTAGCAATTTGACTTAAGAAGTCATCAATAGAGGTTATTCCTCTATCTAGAACAACTAGAATCGACTTTACTTTATCGTCTTTCATTTGAGCTAGCCGCCTTCGAACGATTAGCTCAACTCGGTTGCGCAACTGGTTCTTTTCACTCATCCCACAGGATTTCTAGGCCTTCCCCACCTTTCAACCCAGCGGCGTTGGAGTCATCAGTGTCAAGGTGCATCTGCAAGACGTAACTGGGGTCTATTTTAGGGCGAACATTTTCTAGTATTAGGGCTCTCTCGCCAGAAACTCTGACTTTAAGTCTGTCGTCTTCCGTCACCCCAAAAGCTTCAGCTTGTTCTGGCTTCATGTGGATGTGTCGTGCAGCACAAATGGCACCCTCTGGCAAGTATACCGATCCAGCTGGACCAATCAAGGTAACAGGCGAAGCACCCATTAGATCTCCTGAATCTCGGATTGGAGGATCAAGACCTAATCGGACAGCATCCGTTTTGGCTATTTCAACCTGAGAGTAACTTCTGACTGGACCCAGAATTCGGATACCTTCTAACGCCTTCAGCCTAGGCCCCACGACTGTAACAGTTTCAACGGCAGCAAAGGCTTCTGGCTGGTACAAGGCTGCTTTGACTGTTAGCTGATGCCCTGAGCCATAGAGTACTTCCAGGTCTGATTGCGTTACATGTGCATGTCGTGCAGAGACACCCACTGGAATCTTTTGCTGTGCCCCTGCTTCGTCACACTCTCTTTCACCTTGACTGCATTGCCGAAACGCGCAACCGCCACAATCTTTTGTGCTGTCCTGTGCGGTTGACCGCAGACGCTTTATTACGTTTTGAGTTATTTTTTCGATTAAAGCCCTGTTGTTCACTGTCCGATTGGTTACCACTCTTCGTTTTACATCGATATTCTATTGCTGGGATTCGGCTACTCAACTCTAGCATATGGCCCAGTCAATGTCAAAGTTGGTAAAAAACACTGTGCCTGAAATGTGTTGAGGCCATATTCAGCCAGAAAAAGTGCTTGCTTAATTTGGGCAACTTGAATATAATGGCCGTTCACGAAGGTGGGTTAGGTTTACGATCTGGCAATCTGCTAGACAGTTACGTGCATGCTGTATACATTATGCGTGCTTGACAGGCGAACTGAAGGCGCTTTTGATTCTTCAGCCTAGAGTGCTAGTCGAATTCGCGGAGGAAGCGTTCGCCGAGTTTAACCCCACCCCGTTTACCTAATGTTTCTTGCATCCTACTAGAGTAGTACAAAGGCAGTTTTTTGTGAACGATTCAGCTCGAGAGATTTTCGAGGACCAAGCTGTTCAACTAAAGGGGTTTCGCGACGGACTCCGTCTGATGGTTGATGGCTCCGCCTCTATAGAGGAGATCGAATCTTCTATTAGGAGACGGATGGGTAATTTGGGTGATTCTTTGGCTGGCACGTCAATTGTTGTTGATACGGGCAATCAGCATTTGTCTGAATCGGATCTGGAGCGGATTAGTAAATTAATCTATGAGGCTTACGGTTTAGAGATCATTCCTGACCCAATACCACCCCAAACTGAACAGGCGAAAGAGTTATCCAGTCCTGAACACCCAGAAAAAAAACAAGCCACCGAGAAAGAAACAATCGAACGTCCTATTCCTGTTCAAGAGCAAGTTGC
>JAYZAL010000089.1:0-16068 GCA_036339735.1 Candidatus Poribacteria bacterium | reverse complement strand
ATCTCAAAACGCGACCGCACGTAATATCTGTACCGGGGTAATTGGTTTCAAATAGTAACCCGTTATCAATTGTAGTAAGAAAATCCCTCGTTTTATTTTCAAAACTGACATCATTTCTATCTCTTAAAGCTTCTAAAACAGATATAGATGCAGAATTTTTACCACTTTGAGTCAGGTCTATTTTGGGTTTATCCACAGTTGGTTTTTCCGTATCAGTGCATGAAGCGAATGATAGAGAAAATATGATCAAAAAATAACTTGTAATCCTCATGGAGCACAGAGCTATGCATATTGATAATAACTAGCTTTCTAGAAATTAAATACGTCAACAATTCGCCCTATTTAGAAATTGGGTCGAGTAGAAACAATCTATAAATTATTTTTGACAAAAAGAAGCACTATTCAGGAAGTTAACCAACCGAATAGTGCTTCTTTAGTGGAATAAACTAAGAGATGAACTTAGATCTAATGTAAAATTTCTTTCTTAAGAGAAGCCCAAGTAGTACTAACCTTATCTTTAGGCGAGACCGCTAAGTTGTGCATGGAATCTTCCATGTCTGCCGCGATCTCATCTTGAGTTAGAACTCGGTTATACATCTTAATTTCGTCTAAGAAACCGTCAATCCAACGACCACTACCTCCGCGGCAACCAATATACAAATTACCACTGCCCTTCTCGACAGATCCTTTACACGGCAATTCTTTAGCTAATTTTCCGTCATTGTATATTTTTATCACCTTACCGTCGAAAGTTCCCGCGCAGTGATGCCATTTCTTATCAATTATAGGAGGCCCACCAATCGCTTCATCGTCGCACTCGTCAGGCCAATCATTGGCTTGTAATAAAATTCCACCGCCATACTCAGGTAAAAGATTATATTCTCCTGCCTGCCATGCGGGTTCTTTTTCTACTCCACTTTGTACTTCTCCGGTTTGCCGCATCAGCTTTGCCCAAAGCATAATCGTCATCTTATTGGTCAAATCTAAGCTATCATGATCTTTTACTTCTAACCAATTACCAAGGCCAAGCTTTATACAACCACCTTGTTTACCATCTCCAGACCAAGCCGTTTTCTTACGAAACTCAGCTTTATGTCCAAATTGTGATAGATCTTTTGCAACCTTCCCCTCCTGTTCTTCAAAAGGTAAATAAAGAACAATTGTTGGATCTACGGCCGCAAATGTAAATGGGGTAACTGTCAACAAATACAAAAAAACAACAAGTGTCGACTTATTTATAATTCTCAATACCACTAAGATCTGTTCTCCTAAATTGTTTTTTTTGAAAAGTGAAAGGAAATGACCAAGTTTCTTTGATCGAGCATCGTACTACGATTCTGATTGTCACAGCACGATACTCGATACACATTTAGACAAGGTATTAGTTGGCAGTCTTGATCTTGCCCCAAGAAACGGCTAACTTGGATTTAGCTTGAACCGCAGTCGCGGTTTTAGCCATATCAGCTTTAACTTCATCAGCACTCAATGCTCTATTGAAGACTTTGATTTCGTCCAAGGAACCATTCAACCAACGCTGTTTCCCACCACGAGAACCGATATACAGGTTTCCATCACCAACCTTGATCTCACCGACACAGTCTTTCTCCGCTTTTAATACGCCGTCAATGTAGACTTTGATAACTTTACCGTCCCATGTACCGGCAATATGATGCCAGTTATCATCTTCTATGCCTTCTGGAGTAACGTTTGTATCTGCACAAGCAGCAGGCCAGTCGGCAGCTTGTAATAACACGCCACCGCCGTAGACTGCGGCCAAGTTGTATTCACCTGCCTGCCAAGCTGGTTGCTTTTCTAAACCGCTCTGAGTCCCTTCGCCACCAGCTGCGACCTTAGCCCACATACTGATAGACAGAGCCGTGGTCAAATCCAAACTGTCATCATCCGGAACTTCGAGAAATTTACCTTCGCCCAAAACAATCCCATTACCGTATTTACCAGCACCTATTTCAGCACCAGTAACCCCAACTTCATGGCCGTAGGATGAATGATCAGCAGCTTCACCGCCGTCAAATGAAATATACAAAACAACACTATCGTCCAATGCAGCTTGAACTGACACCATACCGCAAATAACCAACAGTATCGTAGCAAAGGCGGTAATCTTAGATCTTTGGATCATAAAAATAGTCTCCATCATATTTGGTATTAATTTGAAAGTAACAACAGAACAACGACCGTCTACGATCAATAGACTGAACCGAACGAATCAACAGGTCGTGAACGCCTCGTATTCTAGCATGAATCTTATTTTGTTAACAACTGTTTTCATCTGAACAAATGAATAGTTCAACCATTTGTCTTTTATGCTTGAAATTTAATTTTGCTACTACTTAGCGAAAAAACGATGTAACTAGGCTAATACTTGTTGGACGATACGGCCGTGCACATCAGTTAACCGATAGCGACGGCCTTGAAATTTGTAGGTCAGCTGTTGATGATCGATACCAAGTAAGTGGAGCAAGGTAGCCTGAAAATCATGAATATGGACGGGGTCTTCAGTGATATTATAACTAAAGTCATCAGTAGACCCATGAGTATATCCAGCTTTAACCCCACCACCAGCCATCCATAAACTAAAACAACGCGGGTGATGATCTCGCCCATAATTAGTTTCAGTCAGGCGGCCTTGCGAGTAGCAAGTACGGCCAAATTCACCACCCCAGATGACTAAAGTGTCGTCCAATAAGCCACGTTGTTCTAAGTCGATGACCAAAGCTGCGGATGCTTGGTCTGTTTCTTGACATTGGCGGCGAATATTGTCAGGTAATCCACCGTGATGGTCCCAGCCTCGATGATAAAGCTGGACAAAACGAACACCCCTTTCGATTAAACGGCGAGCTAACAAGCAATTAGCAGCGTAAGTGCCTGGTTCTCTCGAGTCAGGTCCATAATTTTCAAAAGTAGAGTCTGGCTCATCTGAGACGTCTGTGGCTTTCGGTACCGAGGTCTGCATACGAAAAGCCATCTCATATTGGGACATACGCTCCAATACTTCCACATCACCGGTTTTTTGATATTGAATCTCTTGTAATTGCCGTAAATATTCCATTTGCTGACGACGGGCCTCTTTATCAATACCATCTGGATTACGGAGGTAAAGTACAGGGTTTTTCCCAGCTCGAAACTGAACTCCCTGATGTTGGGAGGGCAAAAAACCATTGCCCCATAACCGAGCATAGAGTGGCTGACCATTCTTATTTTTAGTAACCAAAACTACGAAACTGGGTAAATTTTCATTACTACTACCCAATCCATAACTCAGCCAAGAACCAATCGAGGGACGGCCAGGCAATTGCGATCCTGTTTGAATAAAAGTCGATGCAGGATCATGATTAATGGCATCGGTATGCATTGATTTAATAAAACAGAGTTTATCTACAATCTCAGCAGTATGAGGGAGTAGCTCACTAACCCAAGCTCCAGACTTACCATGTTGTGAAAAATCAAAAATTGAGCTGGTCAACGGAAATGTCGCTTGCCCAGAAGTCATACCGGTTAGTCGCTGGCCTTTGCGGACTGATTCTGGTAAATCTTGCCCTCTTAGCTTAAGGAGTTTAGATTTATAATCGAATAATTCCAATTGAGAAGGTCCGCCACTTTGGAATAAATAAATTACTCTTTTGGCTTTCGGCATGGTGTGTGGTTGTCCTAAGACACCAGTTTTTGACGCTCCTGTACCTGGTGAAGAATTAGCCAAATTAGCAAATGCTACGGCACCAAGCCCAAGTGAGGTTTGGTTCAAAAACTTTCGACGAGAGTAATTTGGATCAATATTTTGGCATTGGATAGGATTCGGTTTTACCATGCGTGTTCCTTATTTTTGTACACTTCGTTACCGTTTCATATAGAAACCGTCGTAGTTCATAATCAGATTCGCCACTACTGTCAACGCTGCTATTTCAGTGGCAGGCAAAGTTTTGTCAAGCGGATACTCACCAACTGCCAATAAAGATTGAACAGAAGATTGGTTAGCCACAAACTTCTGATAATTGTTTTGATAATAAGTTTCTAGCAACTTGATTTGATTAGAGAGCGGCTGGTGTCCAGTTAATCGCTGAAACATTTCTGTTATTCCTTTAGATAAACTATCTCCGTACGAAATCCGCCGCTGGATATGCTCAGCTAGGATTCGGGCTGACTCGATAAACTGCGGATCGTTCATCATTACTAAAGCCTGTAGCGGCGTATTGGTAATAACACGCTTGACTGTACAAACGCTACGATTAGGTGCATCTAATGTAATCATGGAAGGTGGTGGTGAGGTTCGACGAACGAAAGTATACAGGCTCCGACGGTAAAGCGAATCCCCATCATCAATTTGGTAATTTCTCAGCTTGGCAGAGAAGTTGTTCTTTTCGATCCATAACCCTTCAGGCTGGTAAGGTTTTACACTGGGCCCACCCACTTGTTTTACCAAAACTCCACTACTAGCTAAAGCGTTATCACGTAAAAACTCAGCAGGCCAACGATAAGTGGGGGATCTCCATAGGAGCCGATTTTCTGGATCAGTTTGGTCTGACGCGACATTAACTCCAGATGATTGCTGGTAAGTGGCTGAGGTTACGATTAACTTAAGTAAATGGCGAACATTCCAACCTGAATCTCGAAATTTTATCGCCAACCAATCCAATAATTGAGGGTGCGTTGGCCTTTGGCCCTGTATCCCGAAGTCATGTGGTGTACGTACGAGTCCATGCCCAAACAACATTTGCCAGTATCGATTGACAGTCACTCGGGCTGTTAACGGATTGGTCGGTGCAAATAGCCACTTGGCTAAACCTAACCGATTATTTGGCAAGTCGTCAGGAAAATCCGCAATAGCAGAGGGGGTTCCCATTTCCACTAATTTACGTGGTTGGTTATATTCGCCACGATGTAGTAGGTGCGTTGGTCGTACTGAATCCATTTCTTCCATCACCATGACCAAATCTACTTGGCTGAACAATTCGATTCGCTGCTTTTGTAGCTCACGGTATTCGGCCATTTTTGCTGGCCATTCAGTATGATTTCGACTCAGCCAGTGTTGAAACTGGCTTTCTGTTGTTGGATTGTAGTCAATTTTGGCTTGTTGATAAGAGGCATACAGCTGTGCAACTTCTAGCTCAGTTAAGGATGATTGGTAGAAATGAATATCATCCATTCCACCTCGATAAATGCCAAAATCACCAGTAAACCCGCGGTAACTTCGTCCTACCCTGACGCTTCTGGCGGTACCATTTTCTGGCAAGATGGTTCGAGTTAGTTGGTCAATAATAATTTCTGTATCAATCGGTCGACCATTGACAAACAGACCTACTCCACTAGCTTGGCCAATTCCATTGTAGGACCAAGTGACGTGCTGCCAATCTACTCCAGTTATCGGATCAATTGATCGAACATGGATCAAATTGTCGGGTAAATTGTGAATTAAACGAACAGCTAAGTGCCCTTGAGGATCAAGATAGAGTTCCCAACCGCGCCAATACTGGTTTTTTCCACCAGAAGTTCCTAGTAAAGTCTGGTTGGTTAATTGGGATGGATCTTTAACCTGATTATCCCGTGTGGGTTTGATCCAGAGAGAAACTGTCACTGGATTGGCTACATCTATATCACCAACGTTTTTGAGTGCTAAGTGTTGATATTCACCGTCAATCCACAAAGCATTTCCGTCAATTCCATCTATCGGCTGGGGAGAAACAGATACTGTAGACTTCACATTACCGTCAACAGCTTGTATTATTTTTCCCTCTACATCAACGGAAACAATCTTTTCCAACGGGAACTTCTCTACCACCATAGTATCTAGGAATTCAGGATTGATAGAAGGCAACTGATCCAATTTAGCAAATTCAGATTGTGCTTGTTGCTCAACTTGATCCAACTGCTTGTCCAAGAATTGTATTTTTTGATCAAGTAGATCTAGCTGTTTTGCTACATGTTCTTCTGGTAAAGCTAAGACTGGCCCATAGTTTCCGTCATCACCAGTCATTCCAAGTTCACGGACATTATTAAAGAAAGCCGACAGTTGGTAATATTCCTTTTGTGTTATTGGGTCAAATTTGTGATCGTGGCAACGAGCACAATTCATGGTCAGCCCCAGAAAAGCTGTAGATGTTGTTTCAACTCGATCGAAAACATAATAAAGCCGAAATTCCTCATCAATGACACCACCTTCGGCTGTCATTGGGTGATTGCGGTGAAAAGCGGTAGCCAAAATTTGCTCTTGGCTGGCATTAGGTAGAAGGTCCCCTGCTAATTGCCACGTCACAAATTGGTCATACGGCATATTCTGCTGGAAAGCCGAAATTACCCAATCCCTCCATGGCCACATCCGTCGCCATCCGTCGGCGTGCATACCATGAGAGTCGGCATAACGAGCCAAATCCATCCAGTCTAGAGTTAATCGTTCTGCATGTGCTTCACTAGACAACAAATTATCAACTAACATTTCATAAGAATCTTCAGATGTTTTTGCTAGAAAATTATCAATTTCTTCGACTGTTGGTGGCAACCCAGTTAAATCCATCGTTACTCTTCGTATTAGGGTCGCTTTATCAGCCCGAGGGGAAGGCGTTAGCTGATTGAAAGCTAACCTATGCTGAATAAACTGGTCAATCTCGTTTT
Organism: Candidatus Poribacteria bacterium; assembly: GCA_036339735.1. Classification (GTDB taxonomy): domain Bacteria; phylum Poribacteria; class WGA-4E; order WGA-4E; family UBA9662; genus TMED15. The sequence continues at coordinate 9,444 of JAYZAL010000089.1, read as the reverse complement.
GAACCGAAAACTGACCGGAGGCAGTCGGCACATCAGGTTTGCTCAGTGGAACGAAAGACCAGTGATCATTCCACTTGGCGCCCTGACTGATCCATTTTTTTAAGGTTTCGATTTGTTGACGGCTCAGTTTCAGTTTTGAGGATACTGGTGGCATCAGCCGGGACAAGTTTGGGGTTGTAATTCGATCTATCAGTTGGCTATTTTCAACATCTCCAGCCTGAATAATTGGGTTTTCTCGACGTAGAACCGACAACTCTTGGTCGAGCCTTAGTCCAGCCTGACGTGTATTCTGGTCAGGGCCATGGCACTGAAAACAGTTATCCGACAGAATTGGTAATACATCTCGGTTGAAAGAAACTTCCTGAGCTAAACATGGAAAGCTATTAATCCAAAGCCAACCAACAAATAGAACAAGTCTACGTACCAAAATGGTGGAAATAGAAGACATAATTTCCCTCTATTTTTCTAGAGACACTATCGTTGGTCCACCTTGTTGGGTCTGGAGAACAGCATCATAAAGACGCATCGTCTCGAGGCAATCTTCTATATTGGAAATGGGCTGTCGATCTTCACGAATAGCAGTTACAAATTCGGTTAGGCTGAGACCATCTCCCGTCAATTCGCCATTACGCTGGTCAGAAAAATTATCCGTAAATGTATTTTTCTCCTCAGTGTAGTGGTCAATCTTCCATAAGCCATCTAGAACAATGTATTGATTTTGACCGGTGATCTCGATTCGATCATAATTACGCGCCCATAATCTTTGACAATTTAATTGCATGTTACCGACTGCACCACTTTCAAATTCAACCGCTACGGCAAAACTACCTTTATTATCGATTTGATTATGGAAAGTTGCTATTGTCTTGATTTCACCACCAAGATAACGAATCAAATCAAAATGGTGGATAGCAAAATCGAGAAGATAATCCTGAGGTGTGTTATAAGGACCACTACAAAAAGAACAGAAAATTTGCGAAATCTTTCCGAAATCATCAGTATTCATAATATCAAAAGCTGACCGTACACCCAGGCTGAAGCGGCGCTGGAAATTGATCATCAATTTTCTATTATTGGACCTAGCAGCCTCAGCCAATTTGAGAGTATCAGACAATGAAACTGCCGGCGGTTTGGGTGTAAAAACATGATAGCCTGCTTCTAGCGCCTCCATTACTAGTGGGAAGCGTGGCTCTGGGCCCATTGAAATAATAACGGCTTCTAGATTCTCGTTCTTGTACATCTGGTGCCGGTCCGAATATACAGTTGCACCTCCACCAAACTTGGTAGCATTTCGATTAGCTCTCGAGAGATCTGCATCGCAGATGGCCTTCAATACTATTGGAGCAAAATGTAAGGCTGGATAGATGGTATGGGTGGCAAATCCGCCGGCTCCCAAAAAACCAACACGTAAGTTTTCCATCATCTTCTTCTCCTCATACATTTTTTGGCTAGACTTTTGAACTAGCCAAAATGTATGTATTTTCGATCATAGTGTTGTCTTAATAAATGACTACAGTAACAGAGATATCAGCTCATTTTTACTTTTCGATTGTTTCTAGAGTTAATTCTGTTTGGCATTAATTGCGAGAAAGCAAATCCATAAATTAAAACAGACATTATTGTTTGATTGATCGTTTTTGAGGTTCAAGCGGCCAATCAGCTAAGCGATCGACAAATTTTCCTGTTTTTCAATTTGATAGTCATGTTCCAAATCTGTCAATCCAGATTTGGATCTGTTTCTACCGAGTCGACCATCCTAATATTTTGTTGAATGTAATCAACAGCTTCATCCGGTGTGTCAACGAAGTGAAACAAGTCAAGATCACTTTCGCTAATCATACCCCACTTGACAAAGGCTGAGAAATTAATTACTTCATTCCAGTATTCTCTACCGTAAACTAAAATTGGTATTTTTTTCTGAATTTTTCTGGTTTGAACTAAGGTTAGAATCTCCATCATTTCATCACAAGTACCAAATCCACCAGGAAAAACCAATATTGTCTCAGCTAAGTCTGCAAACCATAATTTTCTCATGAAGAAATAGTGAAAATCGAAATCGAGCTGTGGCGAAACATAGGGGTTTGCTTGTTGTTCGAAAGGCAAGCTAATATTGAGACCAATTGACGGTGAATCAGCTAAATGACTGCCTTTATTAGCAGCTTCCATTATGCCTGGACCACCTCCTGAACAGACTACAAATTGATCGGGCGTTGGTAAGGTTTTCGACCATTCAGCCAATCGCTGGGCAATTTCGACGGCATCTTCATAATATTGGGCCATCAAAACTTGATATTCAGCAGCTTGTAACTCTGATTGATTAGTAGAGCTCTGGCGCAACTGATCTCGTGTCGCTTGTGCTGTAGCCAAGGATTTTGTTCGAGCCGATCCGAAAAAGACTACTGTACGGTCGATGTTTTGCTGCTCTAACTTGGTTTGTGGCTCTAAATATTCCCAGACCAGACGGATAATTCGAGCATTTTCTTGAACCAAAAAATCGGGATCATAAGATCGGCTCCAAGGTAACTTTGGGTCTTGTTTTTCTATCTTCACTTTAATTTTTTTCTATCACCTTTGAATATTTGCTGCGACAAAAGCCTGTGACAGCGTATAGTAAGATTGTGTTGCTGCTAGCAAAGGATCGTAATCCGTCCGGCGCTGAACCATCATACTGACTTCAACTGTAATAAAGCCTTGATAGCCGTATTCTGACATTGTTTGCAAATAAGCCACATAATCAAAATCGCCTTCCCCTGGTATTAAGAATTCAAAATTTGGGTGTAGGCCTCGTTGATCTTTGACATGCGTATGTGCCGTTTTGGGAACCATTAAGGGAATCGTTTCACTCATAGGTAAGCCCAGAATTTCGAAATGACTGATATCAAAGTTAGCTCTTAAATATGGGGAATTGACTGTCTCGATTAGTTCGCAAATTTGTTGTGGTGTTTCAATCATCACTCCAATATGTGGCTCTAATGCAATGATAACTTGGAACTCAGTTGCATAGTCGATTAGTTCACCCAACCGATCAACCAATTGTTGTTTGTCTACCGACCACTGGTCCGGTCTTCCTCCAGGTGTAGTATTAACTACAGGACGTGAGCTGCCTGTTTGCAATTCCACGGCCAAATAAATAGCTGCCTTAAGTCGCTCCATATTTGCGAGGTGGAGTTTCGGTTCTGGGTCCATCAAACTGGTATGAGCTGAAACAGCACTCAATGTCAACTGATGTTGATGAAGAAGTTGCTGAATTTGCTGTCTTTGTCGGGAAGTCAGCATTGACAAATCAGTCGTGTAGCCAGGAATGACAGTTAACTCTATACCATCAAATCCGAGTTGTGCCAAGTACGGAATACTCACATCGGCAGGAACAGTTGGCATACCCCAGGTACTATAAGCTAGTTTCATTAGTCCGCAATAATCCCTTTGTCCATAGTTACAAACATGAGAGGCTATTCAAAATTTTTGCCCAATTATGCTAGTAAACAAAACTACGTATTCTTCACGAAGTCCGTTATTTATCAATAAACAGAGTGTTGACAGAAACACCCACCAACAGTTTTACCGGTCTAATTAGCTAAAATTTTGAAAATACGACACCAAAACGGATGACTTTATCGAATCAGTAAATTAAATTTGTAGATCACGGTTGATCTCAGATTGGTAAATATCTGCATCTTCAGCGATTACTTCATCAATGGTAACAGCTCGGTTGAGTGTATTTGATTCCATCATAGCATAAGAGACAGCTACTGACCGAGTACCTTGATCAACATCAACCTCAACACTACCATTATTAGCGATAGCTTGAGCAAATTCACCATATTCAAAGGCTAAAAGTTTACGATCAGTCTCATTGAAAGGGAATTGGTAGCTCGACAAACGATCATTTCCAAATAAGCTGGCAGTGATTGGATCCAAGCAAAAATCGGGTACTAAGTCCAAAACTTGGTCTGCCTCAATTTTGCCTTGACCGTGTAAGTTGAGTTGGATAGGTCGACCGCTCCGGTCCCCCGGTAAAGTCATCGAACCTAAAGAGCCATGAATTTGTCTAGCCCATAGGCCATCCCCTCGACCGGCGTGATCTTCAATGTATTGCCCTACTGCGCCACTTTTGAATTGCAACGTAGCGTAAGCTGCGTCTTCTGCTGTAGCCTCAAATTCTGTCGGCATTTCTTTTTGCCACTTACCGTAAACACCAGCTGGGTCAGACGCACCAGCTTGGCGATTTTGGCGAATTGGTTCGTGCAAACGAATTTTGGCGTAAACAGACTCAATTTCTCCTAATAGGTATTCCATCATGTCTGCGTAATGGACACCTACATCCAGTAAAACCCCACTCTCATTTTTTTTGTGTCGCCAAACCGAAATCAACATTTGGTCAGCTCCACCAACAGTATGGTGAATCAGAAAACGTGGAATACCGATAACATTAGCTTCTAATAACGCTTTGGCTAGACGGTTGATTGGGTCTCTTCTATAATTTTCAGCTACACTTAGAATTAATCCACTATCATTTACTGCTTTCTTCATCAAATTGCAAGCCCGTACTGTTAAACCCATTGGCTTTTCTACCATGGTATGCCAACCGTTCGTCAGCGTTTCCTGTATGATAGTGTGATGGTATTTAGGGGTAGCTGTTACATCTACGGCTTGAATGTCTAAATCGACTAGTTGGCTGAGGTCGTTAACTGCCACTGGCCGATTGCCAAAATATTCTTGGGCTTGATCAGCTAGTGAGTTGGCGTTGTCAGCCACTGGATCGCAAGCAGCTACAATTTGTAACTGATTATAGCCGGCTCGGTGCAGTTCGGCTAAACCGGACAAGTGCCGATGCCCCATACCACCACAGCCAATAATGGCTAAACGAATTTGTTGCCTCATGTTTCTCTCCTCAACACTGTGATTCATGGAAACATCATAATATAATTCTGTAGTGATGGCAAGTCTAGCCACTAGAAGTTATAGATATTTAGGGTAAGACATTCCTTAATCAAGTGAGAATTTTTTGATAATAGCACCAACACAGCTAATTAAATTAATAATAAGCTAGAGACAAAAAACAACGGAAATTCGTCTGAATCAGAAGTAAATAGGTGATAAACCTCAGGAAAAGAAACTAACCTTACCTAATTGAGAATGCAGTCTTTATATTTCTTGAGAATTGGGCTGATAGGCGTTTGGCCTAGCTTGTTGTTAATGACGGAGAGCTAGGAGAAACAAGTAATATAGAATTACTTGAGAATAACCAACCGCCGGTTAGCAGTGAAGTCTCCAGCCTGAAGAGTATAGAAATAAACACCACTGGCAACCATTTCGCCGTAATCAGTCCTACCATCCCAGTAGACTGCTCGACCCATTGATTGATAACTTCCAGCTGAACGAAAACCAACCGAGATTTGCCTAACCATGGTACCAACTACGCTGTAAATAGTAACTGAAACATCGGCTGACTGATGCAGTTGGAATGGTATCCAAGTTTCAGGATTAAATGGGTTGGGATAGTTTTGGCCCAGTTGTGTTATTTGTGGCACCTGCGCCGACAATTGAGTATTGGCCGTTAAGTGAGCTGCTGATAAGTGAGTTGATTCAACTCGAAACTGATGTTGGATAGGATCAATTCGTGGGTCAATGATGGTAACTTGGTAGACATCTCCTGAACTTACCAATGGTTGTCGATCCGGATCAACAAAAACTGCCGTATAACTGGGCCGACTTATGTTAGTTATTGTTGATTTACCAACTGAAACAGTCGATGGAGTTGAAACCCCAGTTCGTAAGTTTGTTACAACAATTTCAGTCTGTTCTGTTACCATACCAGCAATATGACCACTGACTACAAAAGCCCAAGGGGCTGTTTCTTGAACCGAAGGTGCGGCCAAAGTCCGTGGAGGTTCATCTCCTGCTATCTCATCCGGTAGAAGTAGATCTTCATCTGAATTGAGGGGAATTGAATCTTCAGCAAAGATCGGTGTTCCCCAAGGCATTCCTTCCAATCGGACCTTCGTAGAGGTTCCTAGTGATCCGATTACATTAACCAAATAACCTTTGCCGGATTCCAGTGAGAAATCCATTTCTTCCGTTGACGCTTGAGGAATATAAGCTTTGAAACGGCCATCCGATTGATCTAACCGAATTACCCAAGACGTATTCATTGAATCAGCTAACTGACTCGCAGTTAAGCTTTCGCCTTCTCGCTCAAGCCACACTGGTTTTACTGGAACTAAAGTGTTTTGTCCTCTCTCGTGAGCAAAAAATCTAGTGATTTTCCCATTAACAACGTAGTCTTGTGTTCCTTGATAAATGTTGACACCACTTTCATTGTTGGGCCGTGAAATATCATTAGCGGTATCATTCGGATCGTACAAGACAGATTGCCCATTGTTTGCATCTAGGAAAAGTGTGCCTCCCTCTAACCTGTTAGCAAATGGAGGGTCCAATTCGGCCACTGAAATAGAAGGTGTCTCTGGGACCTCAATAGAAGTATTATCATCCGAGTTGAAAGTAACCGGAATTAGCTGATCACTGACCGGATCGTAGGCATAAGTACCGAAAATTGATGCACCAATGGTATTGAAAATACTATCCGCTCTATGGATATCCACGATCACCATTTCACTCACATTAAGCTGTTCAGTAGGCGGACTATCAGCAGCAGGTGAAGAAAAATACGGTTCCACCTCAGCATCAGTAGATATTGGAATGGTTGGCATATTCCCTAACATACGAAGAACTTCTCCGTCTTGAAGTTTCAAGCCTCCAACCATTGTACCGGCAGATTCTGAAATAGCCATCCAACTACCATCTTTTTGAATTCTATTAACATTCAAGGGCATAGAAATCATATTTACCCCAACGTCAAGATCGAGTTCAAAACTGCGAGTGTAAGAGTGTACGGGTGATTCATCTGCGTTGACCAAACTACACCATATAGTCAGTAAGGTAACAAAAAGACCAATTGTCAATCGTTTTACCATCATCATTTCCTACTTCAGGATTACCATCTTTCGAGTTTGGGGTAACCATTTCGACTGTTCAGATTCAGCAATAAAAGTATAGAAATAGACACCACTACTAACTTGTTCGCCTAACTTGTTATACCCATCCCAATAAGCCGCTCGACTTTTGGACAAGTATCGGCCAGCTATTTGATGTCCTAGATCAAGCTGTCTAATAATATGTCCTTGGCTGTCAAAAATTATCAGCTGTACGTTGCTAGCTTGCTCTAACTCGAACGGGATCCAAGTCTCAGGGTTAAACGGATTAGGATAGTTGGGTAAGAGTTGAGTTTGACTGGGGATTACATCACCAATCGTCATTTCTTGATGAATATATGCTTGCTGTAAATGGTCAGCATTCAGCTGCCAATTGAAGGGGCCTGCAATTAGGTTCCCATCTACACCTTCGGCCCTGATATCGAAGGATTGCCCATCCATAACCACCGGCTGCATAGTTAAATCAGCCAGGACAAAGTGGAACCGGTTGCCTTTTAGTTGTCCGATTAATTCTTTACCAGTTCGTGTGTCAACAGCTACAATACGGGATACCTGAGATAAATCAAAGCCGAAACTCAAAGCAGAATCGGTAATCAAATCTCCACTGATAACAAATGTCCAAGGTGCCAAAACTCTGTTTGGTGCACGTCTAACTGAACTATCATCAAAATTTGTTTCTGTACTTCTAAGAGGTTGGGCAAGACCTTCAGAACTCGGCGAATTCGACCATGGTTGGCCGTTCAGCGTTAGGGTTAGGTCGTCCATGACATTGATAATATACGCCTTGCCACCCTCAAGGTCGAAGCCTTGATCTAAATAAGAACCGTCATTGTTCTTCATTACTTGTGGAATAAAAGGAACAAATTGCCCATTATCCATAGAAACAATCACCGTAGCAGGAATTTTATCGGCTAGGTCTGCTGCTGTCCATTGTTCTAATTCACCAATTTGATTAATTGGTTGTAGTGGCAAAGAGAATAAGTTCAAACCTAACTGCAAGTCTATTCCATCCTGCCAGTGATCAGGCAAAACACTAGCAACATCGACATAAAAAATCAAGGCTTGGCTGGTTGCACCATTGGTATCCTCAACTAAGATAGAAATTTCAGCTATTCCCTCCTGACTCTTGTCATCAGTAGTTTCTAGCATTAATTGCATGACTTCGCCTTCAACTACAGCAACATTGAGCAATTCAGGGTTATCTGAAGTGGCTTCATAAGTCATTTGATCTCCAATTTCAGAGTCGCTGTCGCTGAACATCCCGTCCAAGTTAAGCAACTGACTGTCGCTACCTGCAGTAGCAGCCAGCATCCTAGCGCTCAGCTGAATATCTTCGGTCGCTCCTATTGCTTCTAGAGACTCGTTGGCTTGGCTGGCATGAAAAACGGGTGCTGTATTTTTCATGGTTACTACATAACTGAGATGAGCTAATTGTGCCCTCAATTTATTACCAATAATCTCAGTCTCTAAAATTTCCACGGTTTCGGACCTATTTACTGAATCAATTGAAATTAATGCAATAACATCAACAGGTTCAGCTTTATTAGTGTCAAACGGAATTTCAATTCCTAATGGAGTTTCATGAAAAATGCCACCGATACCAGTATTTGTAGTTCCTGGCACTTCAATTTTCAGTACTGTTTCAATTTGTCGTGCAGGTTGACCTTGTTGTATACCAATCTGTAATTTGGTTACCATTCTCTCTTGCTCAGCCGTTCGAACTTGCTGAATTCTCGGTGGTTGTTTAAGACCTACGATTTGATCAGTAATGGTTAAAACAACTGGGTCGTCGAATCCTTTGATGGGAATTGACTTACTGATAGTCATAACGGCTTCTAGATCAATTTGTATAAAGTTATCCTGTATATCCGTAGAGGTGATTCGGTAGGACTCCTCATCACTACCTTTGTCTGCTTGATCATCCAAGTAAACAAATATGGTATCTCCTGCAGCAACCACAGGTGAATTGCTATCCCAAATTGATGTTAATTCTAGTACTGGCTCAGGCCCGGTTGGCAAATTAGCTAGTAACATTCGGTAAGATCCATCATTATTGACAGGAACATCCTCGAAGTATCTGGGTAAAGATGAAGCATCGTTGGGATCACTACGACCATGAAATTCGGCCCAGTTGTCTTGATCGTCCCCATCTGAATCCTGACTTCCATCAGTAAATGTCAGATCATTATTAAAGTGATATTCTTCCCAGCTATCTTCAAGTCCGTCATCGTCGGCATCTACTTCAATTCCCCTCTCAATCCAAATACCAACGCTCAAATTCTCATAAACCTGAGCTGAGGTTTTTTCTACGTATCCTTCCACCACCATCAAGTTTGTTTCAGTTGGTATACTTAGCTGTCCAACCTCTAAGTTGATTAGGATGATGGTTGTTCCATTGCCAGGCGCGTTACTTGATATAATTAACCTTGGCACATTAAATTCACTACTGTCA
>JAYZAL010000088.1:0-173675 GCA_036339735.1 Candidatus Poribacteria bacterium | reverse complement strand
GGAACATGGCAAGATCTTTGGGAGTTTAAGGATTATCTTCCTGATGCATGGAAGCAAGTACCAAAGGAGTCAGTAGATGATAGCTACAATGGAGGCACACCATTGATGATCGAAGATTTTTCGCGCTGTATTATTGAAGATCGCCGACCACCAATAGATATCGTTGATGCTCTAAATATGACTGCTCCCGGCTTGGTTTCAGAAATCTCGCGTGAGCGGGGGGGTGTCCCGGTAGATGTTCCTGATTTCTCAAAGAGTACCTGAAGTGATAATTTTTTGATTTTTTTAAACCTAATTGATGAGCATCATTCCTGACAGGCATGATCGTATTTTAGAATTCATAGTTCTTTGAAACCATTGATTAGAATAATAGAGATTTATATAACTCCTAATAATATAGTAGGAGTTTGAGTCTATCAAACTATAAATAAAATAATTACAGTTAGGCTTTCACTGGAAATGTTTCCGGTGAGGTTGATACCTTGCCCGATACGCAATAGGTATTCTGCTTCGGATTGGCTAACCTCTGCTAATTTTAGCTAAGGTTGAAATGCGAAATTAATTGCGTATTTGGCGGAAACAAGTTTCCATTCTAGGTGTCAAAGTTTTGCCAAAAAATGGCCAAAAACCAGAAAACCGTAGCTATTAAATTGTGATTTAAATTAAATGGAATTTTTTGGCATTCATAATTGCGATACTAATAATTAACTGTAAAGTGCATCGTATGTTGTACTTTTATGGTTTCTCAGGTTGTCTGTATGAATTCCGGTAGATATCCAGCCGTTGAGCTTTGCCTTTCTTAGCTGATCGTACCACTCGAGGAATTAACGACGGTAAAGATCCGTCATAGAGTCTGTTGCTCAGATACCAATCTTGTTTCGCAAGAACGAATTGCGAAACTTGGATTCTGGATCGTATCGACCTACCAGTTGCCTAAAGTCAGCAAGCCGATCATACCGAGTTTCAAGCGTTTTCGAACCCATAAAAAACAGCTTCCCCCAGTGCGGACGAGGCTCGAATGGCGCCAGCCGTTTTTCGATTTCAGGCAACAGATTGCACACCGCCTCTTTGTCTGATTTCCAAGTAAAGTGAATTGCCAAACTCAGTTGCTCGTAGCACGTGCTCATCCACAACTTGTCGGCGGCGACTGTTCGTAGTTCGGAGGCGTATAGCAGCGGTTGGATGCGGTCAGCGAGTGTCGCCACAGCTTTGATTGCGTCCGTCGCGTGTTCGATCGCAACGAAGTATTCCGTTTGCAGTTCGTTACCCTTTGCAGCTACGTCATCTATAGTGAAGTGCGGAAGTCGTTCCCACCACGGTCCTGAAGTGTTGCGTGTGGATTGATCAGCTTTCTTACTGGTAGTACTAGCCAAACGAGCACCGAACAGTTCAGGCTTGGCTTCGAATCCGGCTTCCTCGTGAACTTTGAGTCGGATACTTGGCCAATGTTCGCTGGTGAACCCTCGCTTGAAATCCGAGAATACACTAACACTGTAAGCACTACTCATGATCTGGGAAAAGTTCTCATAAAGGCTTTCCTTCTTCATGCCGTGATACCAGTATTCGCTAATGCGAAAAGTTGGCTGAATATCAAGCTTCACTCGCGTTACGATTCCGAGCGCACCAAGGTGAACGATAGCACCTAAAAATCCGTCCGCATCTTTTTTCCGGGAAAGTGTGCGTAACTCTCCATCTGCCGTCACCAATTCAATTTCCGCAACTGCAGAGGCAAGATTCCCGTTCTTGCTGCCGGAGCCATGCGTGGCCGTAGCGATAGATCCAGCAACCGAGATATGCGGTAGCGATGCCAGGTTGTGCAACGCGTAGCCCTGGCGATCGAGTTCCGGTCCGAGTTTGCTATATGTGATGCCTGCTTCGACCGATACGGTTTTCTCCGTCGCATCAATGTCGAGCATACGATTCATCGAGCGAAGTGAAATTAACTGGTGGACATTATCTGAAATGAGGCTGAAACAATGACGTGAGCCCAATGCCTTCAGGCCATTCTGCTTCTGTATGAACTCCTGAAGTTGATCGACGCTTTCGATATTCAGCAAACGGTTCGTCCCATAGCGAACATTACCTGCCCAGTTGAATTGTGCAGTATCTTGCTGAGCAGAGAGAGTCCTGACGTTGGATACAGCCCCTAATCCTACAGGTGCACATTTTAGGAGATCTCGTCTGTCCATCGTCATAACATCATACCCTCCAAGATTAAACTAAACCTTGGCATCATTTTATCAAAAAGAAAAGGAAAAGGAAGATAAAAATCTAACTGGTAACATAATGACGACCGCTGGTTTCCATTCACCAAAAGAATGCTCATGATAATGGGAGGACATTTATAGGGTTTTCTGCTGGTTTTTAATTTAACAGCCTAACGACCAGAACGGATGAAAGACTAAAAGTGAGAAGAGCGGAGTTTGCCAGATCGCGATTAGGGTTGCGACTAATGGATTTGAGAGAGAAAGGATGAGAAGCGGCAGCTTGATGCTGATGCCAATAGAGGCGCAGAAAATCGAAGGTATTGGCCAAAGCCCACTTGAAGAAGATGTCAGAGATAGAGAGAAGGAACCAACCCGGACGATCAACAGAGCGGCCATTATCACCAGTTTTGGATGCATTCTTGAAGTAGCTGAAGGGCTTGAATGGGGGTAACATGGGGGCTTAATTGGTAGGGCTGAGAGACGAAAGTTGCCAAGTTTTTGGAGTTGATTTTGCCAGAGTTGAAGGGTTATGAGTTTGAGTTTTTGGTAATCGAGATCATGATTGTTAAAACCAGTCTGAGAGGAGAAGAGGGATTGTTGACTAATTCAACTATTTTGATAAGAAGAAGGAGTTTCTGTGAGGTTGTTTCTGTTAATATTGGGAGTGTTCATGGAGGTTGCACATTAAAATTAAATTGTAAAAAAATTGCCAATGTTTAATCTTCTAGAGGACTCGATTTTTCAACGATTCCATTTTTTCAATCGATATTTTTTCAGCTGTTGATCTTTTTTCAGGGTTTATCAGGTCTTCTAAGTACTTTTTTGTAGACAAAAATTCGGTTGATAAGAATTGGTCGGGGGTTCTTGGTCTTGACACAGGAATTTCTACTATCTCTCGCAGTTGGTTAGAGCTAGAGCCAAGCACAAAAATTCGGTCTGCTAAGTATGTTGCTTCTTCGAGATCGTGCGTGATAAAGATAATAGTAATATCAATGCTTCTCCAGATTTGAAGCAAATAAGACTGCATTTGGGCTCTAGTTTGCACATCTAGTGCTCCGAATGGTTCGTCCATTAGCAAAATTCGAGGTCGTGCAGCTAGGGCTCTAGCAATAGCTACACGTTGTTTCATTCCTCCAGATAACTGGTGAGGGTAAAGATCAGAAAATTCACTGAGACCGACCAATTCCAGCCAGTCCATTGCCTTAGTGTTGGCTTCCTCATGATCGGTTTTTGACATTATCAATCCGAACATGATGTTCTTTTTTATAGTCAGCCAAGGAAACAATGTATAGTTCTGAAATACCATTCCTCGATCTGAACTAGGCGAGTCAATGGGTTTAGAATCTAGAAGGATACTTCCGGAAGTTTGTTTTTCCAAACCAGCAATAGTTCTAATGAGAGTCGACTTTCCACACCCAGAGGGTCCAATTACACATATTAACTCTCTATGATGAACGGAAAATGAAATGCTACCTAGAGCCACTATTTCTCCGTCCCGATCGTGAAATTTTTTTTTCAGTGAGTCGACTTTTAATAAAACGGGTCGTTTTTTTACATCTTCAATCCTTTTGCGAACAGTCTCAGATTGCAGCTTATACTGGCCTGATTTGATGTAATCTGAAGTCATGATTCTTTTTCTTCCCAGATAAATATGTGGTTACCAATCAATTTCAATATTTGGTCTGCTAAAAAACCTATTAGACCAATGATAATAATTCCGGCAAAAACATTGTCGTAGTTTCTATACTTAGCTTGTTGTGTAATAAAAAGGCTAATGCCTGATTTTGCACCAATGATTTCAGCTACAATTAAGTAGGTCCAAGCCCAACCGAGCAATATACGCATGTCCCGATAAAGGTCTGGTAAAGTACCAGGTACTATGACGTTGGTTAGAAGTGCAAACCGATTCGCCCCTAGAGTTTGTGCTGTTTCTATTAACGTATGATCAAACTGACGTGTTGTGTTTGCAATAACTAGCACCTGTTGGAAAAATGTACCGATGAAAATAATTGTGATTTTAGGAGCGTCGTTAATGCCGAGTATAGCAACAGCTAGGGGACCAAAGGCTGGCGCTGGCATGTAACGAACAAAGTCAACGAATGGCTCGTTCAAACGAGAAAGAACAGGAAAAGATCCACATAAAATGCCAAGTGGTATGCCAATAAGCGAAGATAATAAAAACCCTAAAGAGATGACTTCAATACTGTCCCATACATTTTGATATAGCCACTTCTCACCTTTCCTTCTCGGAGGTGTTTTGAAAGAGATATACATCGCTTTTACCACTTGATGTGGGGCTGGAAGATAGATTGGATTCACACGAATACCACTGGCTTGCCGTCCACCGTCCAGAGCAACTCGTAGGTTTTCTTCTTGAAAGTTTTCTTTGTCAACGCGGTCGTTTTCTCTGAAATAGGTATCACCAGGCTGTTCAATTAAGACTTGAGGATGCCAGAGAAAAGGTAGATAACTAAGTGCCGACCAGAGCGTCAAAGGTAACATAAACGCAATTACAGTCAGCCAAAAATTAGCTTTTTCTGAAATTGGAACTCCGATCAAAAAGTAGTCCTGAATTCGCATCCACAAGTATAAGGTTGATTCAAGGTAAAGAATTCGTCAAAGATGGGTCCAGATATTTGTCGCCGAATTCAGGCTTAGGATATACTCCATACTTAACATTGAATTTATCTCCTATCTGACTTGAACCGTAGACTGACGAGAAACCTTTCGCTTTTTCAAATGTTTTTTTTGCTTCATCAAGGGTTAAGATATGGGTCCCTTTTAAAATGTTTTTATACTCTTCTGGACTAATTTGAACCCGAGCACTCAAAATTTCTAGAATCTCCGCTTCATTTTTCGAGTCCTTTATATAATCCACAATCCTATACCAGACTCTAGACACTGCTAACCAATCGTCTCGATTCTTAGCTAAACTTTCACTACTTACATACAGTAAATCATAAATCAATCCTTTTGCATCTGCACTGGTAAAGATTGGTTTTGATCCAGGTACTGCTTTGAGTGCTTGGCCGGAGTTAGGTTGCCAAGCAACTATAGCTGATACGTTCCCTGATTCTAGAGCCTGCGGCGTTTGATCAGTTGGATAATTAACCAGTTCCACATCTGACTCTGTAAGACCATTTTCCTCTAATGCTTGCAACAATAAAAGATGACCAACAAATCCAGTTTCTAAACCTATTTTTTGTCCTTTTAGTTGTTGAATCATTTTAATTTTGGGTCTCGCAACCACCATATCATTACCATTACTATAATCATTTATTATAATACCAATGCCTTTTTTTCCTGTGGCTCCAGTTACTAGAGCATCAACATTAGTCATACAACAAGCGTCGACTTGTCCTGCAGAGAAAGCAATCATTGAGGAAGTATATTCTAACCATTGGAACTCAACATCGACTCCAGCTTCCTTAAACCAGTCTTTTTGTATACCGATTTCCCAAGCTACCCAACCAGGCCAATCACTATAAGCAATTTTTAGATTAGCCTCAGTCTTGACGCCAAACAACATTAAAATAAATATATGAAAACAAAAACAAAGGAGGCGGTTTTGTACCATTGATAGCCTACACTTCCGGTCTACACGTGTATATTCACTCAATTTAGTTTTATCTTCTTTCATAACCAACGCTCCAATATCCAGTTGAGGCAAAAACTACGTAATAAGCGGATTTTTAATTTAAACCAGGCACCAGTATAGTACGTGAGCATCAGACATGCCAGAAATGATAACAACTAACCTATCGTTAGTTGACAAGATCTAGGTTAGCGAATATAGAAATTGTTATTTGTAAACACTGTACCATCCCTGTCACAGTATGTGACACTGATAACGCAGTTGTCCCGAAACCACTATGATAGAAACATGAAAAATCAATTTTTACGACACAAAAAATTGGGAAGGGGTACGGGCATCAATTACCTTTCATGGTATATCTATTATCAAATAAGATAAGAAAATATTCGATTAATTTTGTAGCATTCAAAGTGGTGAAAATATATTCAAATTTGAAGCAAAATCCTGAAATAATCTTTCGTGCTTACCACATGATTAGTTGTTACTCTGTTTCATTTCCCCATATTACTGGGTGTTGGTGTCCACGAAAAAGATCCCCTTCTTTTCGTGGACACACCTTTAGATTGCTATGTGAATATATTCCTTGACTGGTATATCTGACGTGATCGGCTATCATATGAATCGCTAATCCCAATCGAGGTTGATCTGAATGATTAGGACCAGAGCCGTGAATGGTTTTTGCATGATGAAAGCTAACAGCACCTGCCCGAAGTTCGCAATGTACAATTTCCCATTTTTCTCCCCTTGGGATTTTGACCTTACTTGCTGTTTTATCCATTTCTAAAGTTCGTTCAGATGCTTCCATAGCTTGACCCCATCGATGGCTTCCTGGAATAATCATCATAGCTCCGTTTTGGATATTAACATCATTTAAAGCCACCCAAGCCGTGATGAGATCGGCATGATCGCAAACCTGCCAGTAATTCCAATCCTGATGCCAACCAATATTTCCCGACAAAGTCTTTGATTTTGCCGGTGGTTTATAAAGTAACTGGTCATGCCACATACACACACCATTGACTTGTAGTAACTGAGTTGCTATCTTACCGATTCGTCTATTTAAAGACAAACGCCTGATCGCCCCTCCAGCCCACCAAGCATTATTGATCTGAACCATTCCCTGTAGATCTTGGCGCTCAGGCCAGTTACGTCCTGCCATTGGCTCCCGACCTGACTCATACTTGTGATTCATAATATCAGTCATCGACTGTCGGTATTCGGCCAAATCTTGACTAGAAAATAGCGGCTCAGATTCAATCCAATAACCGTTATTTTCGAAAAAATCCTGTGGGGTCACGATGTTAGTATTGTTTGGTGATTATCAAGCTTTCCAGAACAGGAACGCTACGAGGTTGGTGGCTCGCTCTTTATATGAAATTCAAGAATTAGCAAAAGGTCAGAGTCCCGAAAAATTCTGGCCGATGAAAATCTGGCCTAGGCAAGTCAACAATTGACCAAGTTAGCCAGTGCGGGTGCGAGCTCTGATCAGCACATTTATAAAAATTAGCCTTCCATTCTACACCACGGGCTGGTTTTATAACTTCAGTATATTTAGCTAAGATTGAGAATGGAAGCTTATATTCCAAAGTCCAAGTGATCGGTTGTGTAATTTCTTCGGTAATCAGCTTTGGTAAGGAACTGGCAATCTGAATCTGATCTAAATCATCGTCGCTTAACTCTATGGAACAGTAATTTCTGGCAACCTGATGATACATAAGTATTGTTCCACCACAATTAGTTTCAAGATTAAAATAACCGCTACCTACATCCTGTTGCGGAGTAAAAAAAAATTCCACACAACTATCCTGACAAACTGATGATTGATATCCTTCGGACAAGGCTTTGACATACCGATCGACAACCTTGAAAATGATGTATATTGACTCTAGGTCATAAAGTAACTTAAATTCCACATTTGGAATATGGTTCGGCCGATGCCCCATGAAATATTCTAAATTACATGATGGGGCCTGTGACCAGATTGATTTATCCCATTTAGCATCGATATCGATATCTCTAGACAAAGGGTGAACCATGTATTCTTTTGGTGTATTTGTTACCATGAACATCGCAATAAGACACATGAGCAATTTACTCATGTATCAATTTTTTTATTTATCTTATCCTCAGAGCAAGAGAGAATTCATTTAATTATCCAATACCACTTGTATGGAATTCACCGGTTACGTTTTTCAGAAACACAAATAAAAATAAAATTTTATCTTATTCTTAACTGTCACCAGATCTAATGTTGTTTGATTGTACTCCAGGTAAGTGCGAGTTTTTGGTTATTGGAAACTGACAGCGCTGTTTGTAACCCCTTATTCATTATTTCCTTCAAATCTTTCTCGGTTAGTGCAACATTGAATAAAGCAACATCGTCAATGATACCCTTAGTATAGCGGTCGTAGTGTCGCCCGATAGCTACTAGACCTTCACTAGTACCATATCCACTTTTCGTGTTGAATTTGATCTCTCCCTCTTTTTTACCATCTACCCATATAGAAGCAAGTCCCTTAGCAGAATCTGCCACCCCAGCAATAAAGTGCCACTTATCGTCCGCGACTACTGTGGCACCATCAGCACGAAAACTTGTACTAGACTTATCTCTTAGAAACAGTGTTATCTTATTACGACTACCGTCATCCCATAAAAGATACCATGGTAAAGCTTGGCTTTTGTCTTCGTAATTCTTACCCACTAAGGATCCCCCTACCTTACTTCCCTTGTAATGTAGAGTAATAGTGAATGACTTACCTGGTGCGAATCCTAGTTTGGCTGAATGGTCAACTGACACCCAGTCATCGGTCCCATCAAATTCTAATCCTTTACCAAATTTTCCATTTACCCACTTGGCTCCACCTTCAATTTTACCGTTATGCCCATTCTTTGTTGCATCTATGGCTTTATTTCCTTGACCTTTATCAAACAACCAAGCCGCAACCACAGATTCTGATTTAACCTGTGTATGTGCTAGATAACTAGAAGATATTGTGAAAACAAGAAAAAAGAAGATTTGTTTTTTCATTAGCCTTGCCACTTCCTACCTGAGGTATAAATGCACGGAAGGTAGATTCTACGACTCTATTTTCCTTTTGTCAAATCAGTGGTAATCCTACTAGATAGAATGAGTACTGACCGAATTAAGGGTAAAAAAAATAGAACTTGCTTAGTAATTTTTCCATTTTTGAGTGCAAGAAGAAAGAAACTAACCATCGAAAGCCAAATCAGATCTCGGTTTTACTTTGATTGTCTTATGTGCCTTTAAAATTACACTACCAGATTTAGATCCTTTTTTTTTGCGCAGATTCTTTCTTTGAGTGTAGTGGACAGCGACTTGTCCTCCATTCCGACTTTTACTGTAATAAGCTGCGATAGAAGCTGCTTCTTGTAGTGTCTTTTTGGGTAACCTATCCAACTTTTCTTGATTTCGTACAATCACATGAGATCCAGAATTATCGGCTACATGTAACCAAAAATCTTGTGGTAAGGATAGATTAAAGGTGAGATAATCGTTACTTTCTGCTCGATTTCCCACTAAAATTTCCAGGCCGTCGGACGAAACGAATGATTTGTAAATTTTCTTCATAAATGATGATTATTAATCAATTACAGTTTTGTTATCCACTGATTTGCCTAATCTAACCTCAACTTTCATTAAATGTAATTCTTTTTTCTTTCAAAAGAAATTTTCAATTCTCCAGTACGCACAATAATTCAACTTTTTATGAATACAAACTGTAATCGTAATTTTTATCAACTATTGTTACAATTTGTGGTTTGATAAACCGATATCCTACTTGATAAATGGTGTGATAATTGTTTCCTTTATCCTATGATTTTTGCAATCCATTCAGCAGTAACTCGGGCTAATTCTGACATTACGTCTTCTTTTATTTTTCTCCTTTTCAAAACTTTAAATCCATGGTCAGCAGTGTCGACAACGTGGAGTGTGCTTGTTTCTAGTTTATCGACTACAGGCACTAATAAGTCAAGACTAGCCATTCTGTCTCTCTGACCAGACAAAAATAACATGGGAATATTGATCTGCCTCAGGTGGTCTGCACGTTCTACATTTAGTTTGTTATTGTGAAGAGGAAAAGCGTAAAAAATTATTCCTGACAATTTTTTTTCAGGGGTGCGAGATTGTGCTATGGAAAACATTCTCCCGCTCATGGAATGACCACCTGCGAAGAGTGGTAAATTTTCATTTTCTTTAGATGCGACATTAAGAGCAGACCTGACTGTAGACAATCTTACTTTTTCTCCATCCATCCCGCCTTTACCCTTTTCAGAATACGGGTAATTAAAACGCATGGTTGCTATTGACTTGTGGTTTAGTGCGTTGCTCAGTTCTGACATCAATTGATGTTTGATATTGGACCCAGCCCCATGACCGAGAACCAATACTGATGTAGCTAACTCAGGCTTATCATATATGGCGGTGACTTCTTCCTTATCTGTGGCAGCATGAAATTTAAATTCCTTTGTTGACATCTTCATATTAATTCACTTTTATATTAAGGCTGATCTTGATATTCTAGGGCACATAAGATCTGTTAATCTGAATAACTGTAGAAATTGAAAATTATGTTAACAATATATCATAAACAGTAACTTACCTTAAAAAGATAATAATTAAATACCGACATTCTTATAGAATCCCAATTGGAAACCACCATTGGTTCTATAAGACCATTTGTAATAGAGACTAATTTTTGATATAAACCGTTTGCACCCATAATCATGTTGAGGGAAGAAGATGAAGGCTGCCTTTGGAAAAGTTTCAATAACTCCACCGATCAATGATACTTTTCCTGATTTGTTTTTTGATCCAGAAGGTACATTAGATGAAATATACGCTAGAGTAGCTATTCTAGAAGCGAATTCGTCCCCAATTATTATGGTGGCACTTGACGTTCTCGGTATTGGGGTGGCAGAAATAGCAGACTTAGAGACTGCTATTTCTAGTGAAGTTATTATTGATGCTGAAAAAATATGGATATTGAGTAGCCATAGTCACTCGGCGCCGATTTTGTGTCCAATTGATCTTTATGATGGATTTAGTCCATACTTTACGGGGATAAAAGATCGTATTGTTTGTTTAATTACAAACTTAATGTTGGAATTGAAATCAGTTACAATCCATTTTGGCCAGTCCAGTTGTGACTTCAATGTCAATCGACGATTGATAGATGCTAGTGGCAATTGCCACATGGCTCCCAATATGGATGGAGTTGTGGATAAGAGTGTTCCAGTAATCAGTTGCCGTGATGTTAATAACAAGATAGTCGGTATTCTGTTCAGTTACTGTTGCCATCCGACTATTTTGCTAGGACCTAAGATCTCTGGTGATTATCCAGGATGGGCACAGAATACTTTAGAGGAGAAGCATGACCCTGCTATAGCTTTATTTTTACCTGGAGTATTTGGCAATGTTAGGCCGTACTTTGGTTCAGGAGATCGTTTTCGTCCAGGTACTGAATCGGATGTAATTTCGTCTGGTTATGAACTAGCTAATGCTGTGGAGGAAGGGTTAAAGGATTCTCATCATGTACCTACTGAAGTTATCCAAGCCTGGCGTAGCAGACCTCAATTGCCGCTGGATCAACCATTATCAATAGAGGAATTAAGTAAAATAGCATCTCAATCTATTGCATCCCAAAGCGCAAATGTTTCAACTAGGCCATGGCAGAATGGGGTTAATATTGCTAAAAGGCAGTGGGTTCAAAAGGTTCGGTTAGAAAAAATAGAAGATCGCATACCAACCCACCAGGCTTACACATTTTCTAGGCTAAGATTGGGAGAGTTGAATTTGGTCGGTTTTTCCGGTGAATTTTTCTTGGAATACGGTATTTATGCTCAGTTGCAAAGAAGCCCAGAAAGAACCTTGGCATTTGGATACACGCAAGGATGTCAAACCTATGTTCCAACAACAAAAGCCTTAGCTGAAGGAGGGTACGAAGTTCGCGCATACAAACGGTGGAAGCAAAGTTGTCCCTTCAAACCAGAAGTTGAAAGTGTCGTCAAAGATGCAATCTCCAATCTGATGTCTCTCGACTAGCGACCCATAACTTCTGGACTATATCATTAATTGAAAAATTTGTCTTTTAATTGTGAAAAAATTCTGTCCTTCACTCATGTTATCTAGCCCCACATATGAAAAGAAGAGGCAATAAATCTATCTGGATAAAAGGTTTGCAACTTTATTGATAGCTGCAGCTATATCATCAATATCCTCTTGGCTCATTTGTTCGTGAATTCCGATAACTGCAACTGTACTTAAACCTTTGATCGCGTTTGGTACAAGATCCGGACTGTAATGGTAATTCTTGGATACGTAAGGACTATTAAAAGGGAAACCACTACTACCATAGGTTTGACCTTTGGTTAAAAATCCTCCCCTTAAAAAAATAGGATCTTTAATATAGTGCGGAGAAACAGAAATCCCTTCGGCTCTCAGAGCACTGCAGAATACATCGGGGTTGTGTGATGTAATATGAAAAATATAGTTCCACCAAGATACTTCTCTATTATCTTCTGGGGGAATAGTCATAATCCCGGATGCTGAGCTGATTTTGTCATTTAGTCGGTTTCCCAATTCGATTCTACGCTCTACGACCGACCGAACTTTTTCTAATTGTGCCAGACCAACAGCACCTTGTAGTTCGGTCATCCGGTAATTAGGAGCTAAAAAGGCATGATCTCGATCACCCATGTACTGATAGTCCCAACCTTTATCAGAGAATAGCTTGAGCCGAATATAGGTTTCTTCATCGTTAGTAATAATAAAGCCACCATCCCCTGTGGTCATGTGTTTGGATTGTTGCATGCTAAAGCAACCCATATGACCAAAAGTTCCAGCATAATGTTCCTCATACTTAGTAGCATGCGTCTGAGAACAGTCTTCAATCAGTATCAGATCATACTTTTGCGCAATGCGAACAACTGGAGCGATATCGCATGGACGACCAAATAAGTGGACAAGGATTATTGCGCGCGTGCGATCGGTAATATTAGCTTCAATCGAATCTGGTCGCATATTTAGCGTTAATGGATCGACATCGGCAAAAATAGGAACCGCATTCTGCATTAGAATTGGCATTACACTGCCAGGATCAGTGATCGGTGCTGTAATGATTTCATCTCCTGGTTCAGGGTTAACTACCCCAATAGCAGAATGAATAGCAGCCGTACCACTGGTTGAAGATTGCGCGAAGGATACTCCGTAAAAATTTGCTATTCGTGTTTCAAAATCCCTGACCATAGTACCACTTTTTCCAAACAGATTTTGACTACGTACTGCCTGTATAAGTAGTTCTTCCTCTCTTGAACTAAACGGCTTCCGACTGGGAAATGGTGTCTCCCTGACTTTTTTACCACCATAAATTGCAAGTTTAGTTTCCATTTTGATCCTCTCAGTTAAATCTCGATTGCATTAAATATTCTTACCTTTTGACGATTTGCATTGATAATTTTTAGATCGATTATCGTATAGACAATTATCTTAACTAGTAATCATATATTGAATTTCAGAATTAGTTTTTTGACTATTTTTGCAGCCGACACGAAATACATTTTTGTGGTCGGCTGCAAAAATAGCCAAAAAGAATAATGGAGAGGAAAGCCAGATGCAATTAGTTAAAATTAATAGATGCTTTCAATTTTACATGGATCAATAATACAGGTTCAGCTAATTTCATTTTTTATTTAGCTCACTCTCTTATTATCTTCGTCGATTCAAAACCTTCTAACCCAAAATCACTTTAACCAAGAATATCCTCAATGATCAATTGTTGGTTGGACATCTCTTTGTTCGCGGCTTCTAGCCTTTCCCGGCTAGATACGACGCAAATTGCACCTTTTGCAAAATTATTTTCTAACAGATCCAATAGAGCTCTTTTTACTTCTTGAGGAGTGACACTCAGAAGTTCATCATAATACTGCTCTCGAATTTCAGGGGTTTGTCCAATTAAGTGTCGATATAAAGCCTGACTAGTTGCAACTTCCGGTCGAATGGGTCTTTCAAACTGTTTTGCGGTGGCTATGATAGCGCGGTCAATGTCAGTTTGGGTCCACTCAACCTTGCGAATATAGTCAGAAACACCAGAAAAAACCTCTAAGGTTCTACTAATGTGCGGGTCTCGGTAGGAACCGAGGGTTAGTGTACTACCGAGTGGACTATAATTAAACATAGCCCCATAAGCATTACCCCTAAATCGAATTTCGTTCATAATATACTCAAGTCGAACTAGGTGCGCTCCCACCATCAGAGGTGTTCTATCTGGATGGGAGTAATGAGGGGCTGGAATCACTTGCGCACAGTGAGCTACTTGAATTGGGGCAGCTAATCCCTCGCAAGGTGAAACCTCGTATCGTTTAAAGTCGGTTGGAGAATTAACGATGGATTCACGACTCATTTTCGAGATCCAATCTTTTAAGGTCTGTTGTACTTCTTGAGCTGAATCTCTTGAGCCAGTGAAACTTGCAGTCATTCGACCACCAACTAACAAAAAATCACGTATAGATTCGATTTGACTTATAATATCGTCACTATGGGCATCAAAATTATTATTAAATCCTTCCACAAGTGACAATTGTGGTAATCCATACACGATTTCAGACAAATACCCTTCAATCGTTAAACCCCGTGCCGCATGGCTAGTTGCTGTCCCTGAACCGTCATAAACCATGTTAGTTCGATATCTAGCTTGTGCCTGCTGAAGTACATCCTGTAAGCGTCTCTTGTCGCTTGGATCAACTGAAAACAGCAAATCGTGTAACACCTTTAAGGCGGAAGAAATTTGGTTGTCTAGTGCTTTCAAATTAAACTGGACGTTCCAGGAGGAATGATGTGGATCATCGATACAAGTACCGAAGTCGGCTTGGCAGGAAATTCCACCAGTGAATGCTGATGACCGTTGAGCAATTTGTTCATAACTCATACCCGCAGCCCCCATTTTCCGAATTGATTCGGTATAACGAGGCAAATAAGACCAGAGTTCGGGTGGCATTCCTTTCAAACTAAAGTTTAAAGCTAAGTAGTTGACACCGTTGGCGAAGACGTTATTTTGTAAAAGTTCGACACCATCAATTACTTCCACTTCTGTCTGGATGTGTGTGAGTCGATTTGGCAAATCATGAATTTTTAACTGTGGTAATTTTGCTAGCAACTCAGGAGGATTGGGTTGACTATTTAACTCGTCTAGTTCTCGTGCGTCAGCAGAAATTTGTGCAACTTGATCGTCACTAAATTGGCTGCGTACCTGTTTCATCCGCTCGGCAAAATCCATGTCATTTTTTGCCTGCATTTGGCTATCA
Source organism: Candidatus Poribacteria bacterium (assembly GCA_036339735.1). Taxonomy (GTDB): domain Bacteria; phylum Poribacteria; class WGA-4E; order WGA-4E; family UBA9662; genus TMED15. The sequence continues at coordinate 158,552 of JAYZAL010000088.1, read as the reverse complement.
GGTTTTAATACGGCTGTAAGACGATGAGAATTTTTCAACAGACGCGAACGTATTAATTGGTTAAACAGTTGTGGATCGGATTCATAGCGACGTTTACAATTGGACAGATGCTCATTCATCCGCAAGAACACCAAAGGATCCTTATCATAAATCCATGAGTTAATTACTCGTCTCATCATATGTAATGGGAACATTGATTGGATTTCGAGGTAGTGATACGACGATTGCTGAAAAGCAGCCTCTACTCTTTCGGGATCGATTGGACTGTCAGCAATTTCGGAGAGGGTTTCGGTCACTAATTGGACAAAATCGTCAAGACAATCAGGTTCGCTACCCTTCAGGCCAAGACTAAAGGTACTTTCTTTACCTATTCCACCTATTCCTGAAGCAATAATATCGGCGCCTAAGTTTGATCCGATAATTGCTTTTTTTAAAGGGGCAGCTTCATTGCCTAGCAAAATGAGGCTGAGAATGTAAAGTAGGGCAACATCCTCAGCATCAGTGGCATCACCAATTAACCACTCAATTGCCAAGTAGGTTTTTTCTTCAGATGATTCATCCACACCAATCGGATATTTGTCGACTATGGATCTTGGTTGACTCCACCGAACCTGAGGTTCAATTTTAGTATTAATGCCAATACGATTGAAATTGCTGAGTTTGTCTGATAAAAATTCAAGATACTTCTGGGTTGGTATATTTCCATAGAGGAAGAAATAACTATTACTTGGGTGATAATAAGTTCGATGAAAATCTTTTAATCCTTCGTAGGTCAAATCGGGAATGGCATCTGGATCACCTCCAGATTCTCTACCATAGATTGTGTCAGGAAGAAGAGCACGTGAGACGGATCGGTAAAGTCGGGATTCTGGGTCAGAAAATGCACCCTTCATTTCATTGTAGACAATACCCGTGATGGTCAAATCGCCGGTCGGTTTTTCTGGGTCTAGAGGAGCAAAGTGGTGTCCTTCTCTTCTAAACGTCTGGTCAGTCAGTAAAGGGTGAAAAACTGCATCAAAATAGACTTCAGCCAAGTTGAATAGATCTTGTTCAACGTTGCTTGCTACCGGATAATATGTACAGTCTGAACCTGTCATGGCGTTGATAAATGTTGCCATACTCATTTTTATCATTTCAAAAAAAGGTTCCTTGACAGGGTATTTAGATGAACCTGCGAGAACTGCATGTTCGAGGATATGAGAGACTCCGGTGTTGTCCGGAGGGGGAGTTGGGAAACTAACCGAAAACAAATTCTCTGTATCTTCGCTATGCAGATGAATTATCCGTGCTCCACTTTTTTTATGTTCAAGTTGGTAAGCTACTGAACGTAAAGTTTCAAGAGGTGTTACCCCTGTGACCGAAAAGCCACCAAAATCTTGTCCTAGATGCATTGTTATCTCTGGAAGTACTGACATTTTCTAACCTTATAAAGTCTTAAATTTATTGTATGAATCAAAAGCCTCAGATGCTGTAAATATTAAAAATTGTATACTTAGTGCCAAATAAAAATTTATTTTTTCTAGTATCTGATGAATGTGTTTTTATGCAAAAAATGCAAAAAATAAAAAATGATGATCTCCAAACTCTCAACTTTATTGTTTGCAGTTTCGGTTCGCTCATTGTGATATGCCCACCGACATCAAATCCTATCTCACTTATTTTAACAGATACTTACTATTCGGAACAAAGGTACTAATCTTTCTAATACTGTCGTAGTAATGGATCGGATTAGTACTCTATATTTTCGAATACATAAAAAATATGGAAATCCGACATTAGAATGAAAGAGCCAAATGGATAAGCAGATATAATTCAATTTTTGTAAATATAAGAATTGGATTGGGTGTAGTATAGTGGTGTGGTTCTTCTCAGAATCTATATTAATGCTAGGCGTAAGCAAACGTGATTTTGTAAAAGAGCTATAATGTCTCAATTAATAGATAATATTTATAGAATGAAACTACCAATAAATAAATTCTAGTTCTAGGACAATGGGTATAAGAAGTAAATTTCGAGCATCAAGACTTCCTATCAAGTAAGAAAAAACGTCGTTTCAATCACAAACTACTAGGTACAACCATTCATACATAAATTCGCTTGTCATAAGGCTAGAGTATATTTGTTGAGAACAATGGAATATGGAAAAATTATGAATGAAATAACTAAACAGGTTGGAAATCTGAATCTAATTGAGAATTGGCAGTCTGTTGCTAATGGTGTATGGAAATCGGAAATCGGAGATATAGACAGTGAAAAACGTTATATCAGTTTAGCCGCAGAACCTCCTCAATTAGATAGAATAAATGAACTTTCGCCTGCTGATTTCCCGTTTGAAAATTGTAGGCCATCTTATCAGAATAACGATGGGAAAATTACTATCCGTATTCCTACTCAGACAGACGAACATATCTATGGTTTTGGGCTCCAATTTGATGGTTTGAATAAAAATAAAACGGTCCTCACTTTGAATACAGATCATTGGGGCAAAGGAAATGGGCGTACTCATGCACCAGTTCCTTTTTATATTTCAAGTCGTGGATACGGAGTGTTCTTTAATACAGCACGTTTTATGAAAGCCTATTGTCAAATAGGTAATCGGAAAGATTCACAGAATAACCCATTGCCAGTTGACCGAAATCCTGTGCCTGGAACTGAATCAATAGACCCTTGGCAAGCTGTTCCTCAGGGCGATGCTGTGGAAGCTCACATTATCGGAAAAGGTATGGAGCTTATAATTTTCGGTGGCACTAGTATGCTAGACGTGGTTCAGCGTTATAACCTTTATTGTGGTGGCGGTACTTTACCCCCACTTTGGGGTTTGGGGTTTTGGCATCGTGTACATGCTACATTTGATGCTGATCAAACTGAGTCCGAAATTAGTGATTTCAACAGAAAACAGTTTCCCTTAGATGTTATTGGACTAGAACCGGGTTGGATGAGTTCTTCCTACCCCTGTACCTTTGAATGGCAGACGGCTCGCTTTTCAGATCCATTCTCATTTGTAGAACGTCTTCGAAAGCGGGGAGTGCGCGTAAACTTATGGGTCAACCCTTATATCTCTCCAGAAAGTGGAATTTACGAAAAAATATACCCATATTCTGGCTCACACTTAGTCTGGTTGGGACTGGTCCCTGATTATTACATGAGACAAGCCCGTCAAATGTTGGTACAACAACATACCACAGAGCATTTGAAAATAGGTATCAGTGGATACAAGGTGGATGAAGTCGATGGATACGACTTCTGGTTATGGCCAGACCATGCAACATTTCCTTCAGGAACTTCAGGAGAGACCATGCGCCAGACATATGGATTATTAATGCAGGAATTACTATACAAGGATTTGTTCAAACAGAACAATCAGCGAACTTATGGTAATGTGCGTTCAAGTAATGGAGCAGCCTCCGGGTATCCGTTTGTTATTTACAGTGACTCGTATAACCACAAGGAGTATATTACCGGCATTTCATCTGCCAGTTTATGTGGGATTTTATGGACCCCTGAGATAAGAAATGCCTCCTCAGCAAGGGAATGGCTAAATCGGATGCAGACAGTTTGTTTCTCTTCCATGGCTAAGTTAAATGCATGGGCTACTGGCTTGCAACCCTGGAGTTTTCCGGAGGTGGAAGACGCGGTTCGTCGAGTTATTCAACTTCGGATGCGCTTGTTACCTTACATATACAGTTCTTTTGCCAACTACTATTTTAACGGTGTCCCACCGATTCGGGCTATGATACTTGAAGATGTTGGAAATACTGAAATCGAGACGAGAATTAATGGCCAACTTGACAGTGAAACTGACCCTTATGCTATGGGTAAAATTATCGAAAAAACGGACCAGTTTATGTTTGGTCCATCCATCATGGTTGCACCTTTTTACGAAAACCAATCTACAGAGCGATCTGTTTATTTACCACCAGGCAAATGGTATGATTTCTATAGTGGCCAATATGTTGGTTCTAATACAACTCTATTAGTAAAATCTGAACTGCTAAACGATAAAATTCCTTTGTTCGTCAAAGATGGAGCACTAATACCTATGCTAAAACAAGATGTGATGAACACTGAGGAAGCAATAGGTCGTGATCTAGAAGTACGTCATTACGGTATTGCTGATGGAACATTTCAGCTTTATGAAGATGATGGAAAAAGTTTTGATTACCAAAAAGGGGCTTACCGTGTTCGCATACTCTCTGTCACAAATCAGAGATTCACAGAAACTATCTCCAAGGACGATGCAGATTCTATGTTTGGTTCCGTTTCATTAAGGAGAATGACAAAAGTATAAATTCTGCTTTAGGTTGCTAATTGATAATAAAATATTATAATCAACGGAAAAATATCATTTACCATATACTAATTATTGGAATTATCCTTTTGACTGCGATTACACAAGTTGTTTCAGGCCAACTTAAAATTTATATTCTCGCTGGCCAATCGAATATGCAAGGTCATGCCCATATCAGAACACTTGATCACATGGGAATGGACCCGGACTCGGCTTCAATTCTCGATTCATTTAGAAATTCCGATGGTACGCCAACTGTATGCGAAAATGTTTGGATTTCCGCGATTGATACAGAAAAATTAGAAGACGAAAAATATGGAAAATTGACTGTAGGATATGGAGCTTCGGGCCCGAGTACCAAGATTGGGCCCGAGTTCGCCTTTGGTATCTATGTGCAAAAATACGTTAATAAACCCGTTTTACTTATTAAGACTTCTTGGGGTGGAAAATCCTTGCACACAGATTTTCGTCCGCCCAGTGCTGGTCCTTATAAGTTCAATGAAAAACAGCTGAAAAAATTAAGAAGTCAAGGTAAGGACATTCGCCAAATCCAGACTGATCAAAGGCAAAAAACCGGTAAATATTATCATTTGATGATGAAACAAATTGAAAAAGTATTGAAGAACATTAAGCGAATCTATCCAGCATATGACATTGTGTCAGGCTATGAGTTATCGGGTTTTATTTGGTTCCAAGGCTGGAATGACATGGTCGACCAAAGCACTTATCCGGATCGTGGGAAGCCTGGTGGATACGATGAGTATACCAACGCTTTAACCCATTTCATTCGGGATATACGGAGAGACCTTCAGACACCAAATCTACCCTTTATCATTGGTGTTATGGGGGTTGGAGGTCCAATAGCTGAATATGGTCCCAATCAGAAGAGATATGCGGATATACACAGAGAGTTTCGCCAATCCATGTCAGCCCCAGCTCTAGTACCAGAATTTAGAGGAAACGTTCAGGCTGTTCTCACTGAAAAATATTGGGATTCCCAACTTGCCGAACTTTCTCTAAGAATGAACAAAGTAAAAGAAAATTTGAGAAGTTTACGCAAAGAAAAAAAACTGACCCCCGAGGAGCAAGAGGAAATTTTAGAGAATTACAAGGCCAATGAATTTACTCCGGAAGAAATCCATATATTGGAAACTGGTGTCTCAAATGCAGCTTATCACTACCTAGGGTCTGCTAAAATTGTTAGCCAAATCGGAAAAGCCTTTGCTGATGCAATCGCCGCACTGGGTAATTACTAACAAGAAGATTGTTTCAAAATTCTTTTCCACTTCACTATATTCTTGATGTATAGATGAGAGAAGAACTGATCAAAACTAATAGGCTTAACCTTTTTGGATTCCAAGTCTCATCTCATTGGCTGTTCTCATCATTAGGTTGATTCGTTCTTTTACCACTCGTGCATAATTGACCAAAATAATAAGCTTGTCCTGTAGTGGGTTATAATTTACTGATTCTATTGTATCAGCGTGTCTTTTAACACATGAATGCACATCAAACCCTCAGATTAAATAATTGAATAGAAAAATATATGATTAATAATGAATCTAGTTCAATAGTTATTCTCGGAGCTTCGGGTAATTTGGCATTAACTAAGCTTTTGCCTTCTTTATATATCTTATTTACATCTGGAGCTTTACCGCATAACTTCGTAATTTCTGGATATTCAAGAACTTCAATGTCTAACAACGAATATAGGGAACTTGTCAAAGACAACCTCAAAAACAGTATTGATGAAACGCTTTGGGTGGAAGGTTTTTTGCAAGAATTTTTAAACACCATTCATTACTATAGTGGTGAGTACAATTCAGTTGATAATTTTATTGAATTCCATAGAGTCTTAGACAGTATTTCTAAAGATTTCCCAAGCCAACCTAATGTTTTGTACTATCTGTCAATACCACCATCAGTTTTTGAACCTGTTATTAATTCTCTGAGAGAATGTGGCGCAGTCAATAAGGGAGATTTGTCAACATCTGTAATTGTCGAAAAACCTTTTGGTTATGATACCGAGTCGGCACGAACTTTGGGAAAAACTCTTGATCAAACTTTTGACGAAAGTCAAGTTTATCGTATCGATCACTATCTGGGGAAAGAAGCAATAATGAATCTTATGGTTATGCGATTTGCTAACCTAATATTCGAACCTGTATGGAACCGGAATTACATAGATTCAGTCACTGTTGCTTGGGAGGAAGATAAAAATATTGGCTCACGTGGTGGATACTTCGACGGGGCAGGAATTATCCGAGACGTGATACAGAATCACCTCCTACAGATTTTAGCACTCGTAGCTATGGAGAAACCAAGTAGTTACGACAGTGAGAGCATAATGGCTGAAAAAAATAAAGCAGTTAAATCTATAGAGAAAATTACTTTAGAGAATTGCATTTTAGGACAGTATACACATGGTGTATGTGGCGGGAAACCAGTTGTTGGCTACACTGACGAAGAAAGCGTACCAAGTGGCTCCAAAAGAGAAACATTTGCCAAAATTAAATGTGCTATTAACAACTACAGGTGGAGTGGTGTACCATTTTACCTTCAAGCCGGTAAAGCACTGACAAAAAGTACCACTGAAATCATTATTCAATTTAAGGAGGTGCCTGGCGACATATTTCTGTCCCCACACCATCCAAATAAGATGGTTATTGAAGTTCAGCCTGATGCAGGTTTGAAGTTTTTTATAACTAACAAAGTCCCTGGAAAAGGAATGGTACTGAAGGACGTAGCACTTGACTTTAGTTACGTTGACGGATTTAACAAAACAATGCCGGGTGCTTACGAAAGGCTACTATTGGATGCAATTCAAGGAGACAAGACTCTATTTATTGGTTACGAAGAACTCATCCATTCTTGGGAGATTTTTACCCCCATTCTTGAAAAAATTGATTCTGGAAAAGCTGATGTGTTTTACTACCACGCGGGTACTTATGGACCTGAAGAAGCCAACAGGATCTGAGACCTCCGTTCTGTTTTTTCCCTTTATTTGTTCTTTAGTTCTCAATTTTGATAAAAATTAAGCGATATCGTAATTTGGTAAACATACACGAATGGAAGATCTTATCATAATCTTTTTTGGTAAATTTCCACCCACAATTTCCTAATTGTCATTGTGAACAATATTGTTTCTCAGATTCACAATGAAATTTGGGGCTGTGCCTTATGCCTGTATGGGCTTTACTCACAATCTTGGGGCCAAAAATCTGTTTAGATTATGACCGTCAATATTCATATGGCACAGTATTACAGAGGCTAATTTTAACTGGTGAGATATTTATGAACGAGGGGAGATTTACTGAATTCCTTGCTAGAACAACAAGCATGAACTGATTCAATCGTATACTTGGCCTGACTTAGCTTAGGATTTTAACCTATATTCCTGTCTAGACTCAGAAAGCTCCAATTCCTTGATGGCCTAATTTGACTTCTTCTTTAAGCAGGTTCTGACCACCGTTATTTATGATTTCAACCCCATCATTATTAATAGAAGGCTTAGTACTTAATTTCCGACTGTACCCATTAAGTTCTTCCATCGTATCTAGATCAATATTGAATCCTGCGTGCCCAGCATTGATAAATTTAGGATCTATATTAATAGGGTTTGGATCAGACCCGTGAGGTTCGAGGTTGAAATAGAGGTTGTTTCTGAAAACAGTATTGATTTCTTCAAGTCTATTGCCCCATTTCCCTTGTTCCTCAAAGAAAAAGATATTATTCTCAAACCGTGAGTTAAGTGGAGTTCGATCTCCAGCAAAAACGGAGACCTTTAGTCCTTTTTTCACATAGTGTGTGTTGTTGTAGATGTGAATGTTCTTAGCTTGTTTTTCATTTTCAAATCCATAAAAATAGATTCCTTCCTTATCGTTTTGGCTTAAATTATAGCGAATAACTACATTTCGATTTCTCTTTTTCATAATTCCACAAAACCATAGATTATCGTGGCTATAATTGTATTGGATAAATGTATTAACACAATTGTAATCAGCATCAAACCCACCACGATCGATTCCACCTTCGCCAACATTACCATAGGCTTCATTGAATTGAATCTTGATTCCATTCGTGTTAAAACAAAAAATACTATGACCAGTACTATATCGGCTACTATTAGCCAGAATATTACGTTCATAGATTGCGTCTTTACTGACACGTGCGATGATATTATTCCGTCCTGTAAAATCGACATGATTGTCTGCTACATATACATTTGTCCATAGATAATGACTGATTTCGTCGGACTTTCTAAACTCTATTTTCCCACAAGAAGAGGAATTGCCTATACCAACTCCTCCAACATGGAAAATCTGGTTATTAGTGATACGTAGATCGTGGAATATCGATCGTTTCAATTTCTTGATATGAACATGGATACCCCCACGCTTCTTTCCACCTACTTTCCCATTGACATTATGGATGTAGCAATTATTGATATATACATGTTCGTATATTCCTTCCTTCTTGTCAGCCAAAACGTAGATGCCAAATAACTCTCCTTGATCATCATCGGTTCCGTTGGAATTCGTGATTTCCAGCCCATTGACTTCCCAAAATGAAGGATTCCGTAAAAGCAAACCAGCTCTTTCCTTTCCTTTGGCATCTATCCGAGGCCGATGCCCCTGTCCATAGACATCTATTCGAATGGGAGATCCAGAAATTCCTTTTCCTTCCGGTGAAAACATACCCGTAAAACGGACTCCTTTTTTGAATAGGATTACGTCTTTAGGTTGAAACGTATTAGTTTTCAATCGATCGAAATCCGATTGGGACGAAATCAAGTATCTTTCAGCATACGATGTCAACAATTGAGATAAGAAGGTCAAGAATCCTACGACAAGATAGAGTTGGTAAACTTTCATTTAGTGTTTTTCCGTTCTCCATTATTTACTTTGTTATCTTTCTTATATCGAAACCTTACTAAAAAAACAGAAATTCCACATTGTTAGTACAGTAGTAATCTCGATCTTTATCGATATAGACATATGTAAAAGTTAAGGCTAAACTGAAAATACAAAAATCAGAAACTATTTTGTATTCACCTTTCCATAACGAAACGGAAACAGAAAGAAATCGAATCCGAAAGAGTCTGGGAGTCGTCAAGTAAAAAAGTAGATCCTAAAACTGATCAAACAGATTTAGAACAGATTAACTAGCCCCTCAATCTAATAGCTAATATTGCTTTCCGACCAGAGAAATTAAATCGATTAAACAAATGCGACTTGTTCATCTTGATCGATACCAATGGTATCAATTTGTCCTCTTCCAGTTACTGGTTGGTTTACTCCATCTAATCCAACTTCAACGTACTGACTAAACCATTTTTCCAGATCGGCACGTAATCTTATAAGGGGTTCACGATATCCAGACACACCTACCAAATTGTGGTTCTCCTCTGGATCTTCGATTAGGTTATAAAGTTCATGTGGACCCTCTGGGTATCGATGAATATACTTCCATTCTTTCTCACGTAGCATTCGGGTCGGCCCATATTCATCACAAATAGCTACTGATTGATTCCCAGTATGGTTTTTACCCTCTAAAGCTGGAACGAAGCTACTTCCTGGTAGATTTAAATCAGGCGGTAACTCCAAGCCCAAATAGTCTAGTACAGTAGGCATGAAGTCGTAGTGGCTAAGCAAGTCTTTATTGACTATTGATGGTGGTATTCGACCAGGATGGCAAGCGATAAAGGGAACTTTAACGGATTCCTCGTACATATTCAGTGGATAGGTACCATTTCCTTTTCCAAGTATTCCGTGATGGCCCATGTTATATCCATTGTCACTAGTAAAAATAATCAGCGTATCCTCACTGATACCCAGGCCCTCTAATTTGTCTAGAATACGCCCAATTGCCATATCCATGGCTGTGATTGTGGTGAAGTAACCTTGAATGGTCTGACGTCGATTTTCTAGGCTAGGGTTCCACCCATTCCAATCATGTGGTGGTAATGAAGGTAGAGAATCGAAAGCCACATCGTTATACAGATTCCATATATCAGATGGCTGCTCTTCTTGTCGCCAAGGAGAATGCGGCGCTGTATAATGGACACTTAGACAAAAAGGATTTTCACTTTGCCCAAACTCGTCCAAAAAATCAATAGCACGATCAGTAAAAAAGTCGGTTACGTACTGCTTCTGAAGTGTCATTTCTCGGCTATTATTAAATACAAAATAATTAGTATAGCTATCACCTCCAAGTGAATGAGCAGACCAAAAAGTATGGCTTTTCTGGGCTGTGGCGCTATCTCCAAGATGCCATTTGCCAGAAAGACCACAAATGTATCCGTTTTGAGCAAGAACATCAGTAAATGCAGTCATTCCAGACAAATAATTTATTGGCTGGTCAGCTCCACTCCAAGTGATATTATCTTCTACATCGATATTTCCAGATTTAATCCAATCATGGATACCATGTTGAGATGGAATACGACCGGTCAAGAAAGAGGCTCGTGCTGGAGAGCATACGGGTGATGCGCAAAAGAAGTTTTCGAATCGAATTCCTTGATTGGCCAGCTGATTTAATCTAGGGGTATGGAGTTCTGTAGTACCAGCACAATTCATGGCCCAAGGCCCTTGATCATCGGACATGATAATTAAGATATTGGGATTTTTATTCTCATCACACATATTCTATTTCCTTGGCAACTTATTGAGCAGATTATTTCGGCAGCAGTATTATCCTAATAATCGGATTGATATTCTTAATCTTGGTTTCGATCATTAATGCTAAATCCATGACTAGTTCGCGTGTGTCTGACTGAATTTAGAAAGAAAGATTTCCTCTAATGGAATTGGCTTTTTGGTCTTGACTTAAAGTCTTTTGTCAGGGTTACCACTACTGCTTCAGAAACTACAAGAGATTATAGATTTCTATAAAGCATAACATTACATAAATAGTATATTCTTACACAGAACCTAAAACAATGACATAACTCACATCCAGTTCTAATTATTTTCTTTTTTAGATATTGGATTCTGCAGACTATAAATGGTATCAAACTTAATCGAACTTAGTGGAAAGCAAAAAATCTAAATTGGGTCAATGAAATTTGAAAAGAATCAATTTTTCACTTTTTTAGTAACCTCTTCTTTTGTTCTCATAATGTTTCATATTCATGTTAGACCTTCGTGGCCAGAGAACAATTTTAGTCGGTTGGTCTATCCCGACAAGGATGGAAAATTAGTGTACACACCTGATGAGAAAGGGAATGTAATTCCTGATTTTTCTCATTGTGGATATATGGGCGGCGGTGTTGCGTTACCGAATGTACCAGTGGTTATGATAGTGGCCCCCCAAGCAGAAGGCGATGATACAAAAAGGATACAGTCAAAGATTGATGACCTGTCTCAGAAGGAAATGAATGCCAGTGGGTTTCGTGGAGCTTTATTGTTCAAGAAAGGCACATATCGAATTAGCCGAACTCTCAAAGTAAGAGCCAGTGGAGTAGTCTTACGCGGTGAAGGAAACAATGAGGATGGAACAGTACTAGTTGCCACTGGAAAGGAAAAAATCACACTAATCAATTTCGCTAGCCATAGTGGTGGAGCTCGTGAGGTTCACCACACACACCAAATAATTACTGACGAATATATTCCAGTTGGCAAAAGAAATTTTTCAGTAACCGACGCTTCAGATTTTATGATCGGTGATCAAATAATTGTTCACCGGCCAAGTACCTTGGAATGGATTGAATCCATTGGCATGAATCGTATTCGATCGATAAAACCCGGCGTCATTCAGTGGAAGCCCGGAAAATATGATTTGAAATTTGATCGAGTAATCGTTGCAATAAATGGTAACGAAATTACCATCGACGCGCCGATGGGCAGCTCATTTGATCGTAAATACGGCGGTGGATGGATCTATAAGTACAGGTACTTACAACGAATTGAGCAGGTCGGAATTGAGAATTTACGTGGAGTATCGGAGTTTGATGAAAAGAAGAAAGACCATCGTAGACAAGGAGAATTTATAGATGAAAATCACGGCTGGAACTTTGTTGTTTTTTCTCAAATTAAAAACGCTTGGGCTAAACAAGTAACATCGGTTCACTTTGGCTATTCGTGTGTGACTGTTGGGCCTGATTGTAAGTGGATTACAGTTCAGGATAGTCAATGTTTAGATCCTGTTTCACAAATTATTGGATCTAGACGATACTCATTTCCTATTCAAGGGCAATTATCTTTGGTCTTGAGGTGTTACACTCGTCGTGGACGGCACGACTATGTCCTACACTCTCGAGTAGCGGGGCCTAATGCTTTTGTATATTGCATTGCTGACATGGCGCATTCAGATACAGGACCACATCATAGATGGTCGGTCGCTACATTGTTTGATAACGTGGTTGTGAATGGAAATGCAATAAATGTACAGGATCGGCAAGATTCAGGTACAGGACATGGATGGGCTGGAGCACAAAAAGTCCTATGGAACTGTGAAGCTGAGAGTTTTATTATTCAGCGTCCACCGACTGCACAAAATTATGCTATTGGGTGTATTGGTAAAAAGAAAGATGGAAGATACAAACGCGAGAATGGTTATTGGGAATCTCACGGAAAAAAGGTAACACCACGGAGTTTATATTTTAAACAATTAGAAGATCGCCTAGGTGCTGATGCTCTGAATTTAGTTAATCAATAAATTATTTCTGAATTCGATAGTGTGTGAAGAAATTTCTCAAAAAAGTGGCTTCAGCAAATTTCTGAGTACTACGATTTACGTCTGAATATATGATGTTTTATCAATCATCTGAAAATTGATTAAGTTTAGACACCTCAAAATCTATTTTCTATATGTACAGATGGGAATATTGTGCCTAAATTTAAATGAATAATGCAAAAGAGAAGGAATTTCTGAGTGTCAGATAACATAATTTCCACCTACAAAAATCGTTTGTCTTTGATTGAACTAATACCATTACTGGCTATGATGATGGCCCTATCGGCACTCTCCATTGATACGATACTACCAGCAGTCACAATAATTGGAGAAGATCTTGGAGTTGTCAAAGAAAATAGCGCCCAATTAGTGATAAGTGTAATGTTCGCAGCATTTTCATTTGGCCAGCTTCTTTACGGACCTTTGTCTGACATAATTGGTCGTAAGCGATCGTTCTTCGTTGGCATTTTTATTTTTACTATTGGCTGCATTGTTTCCTATCATGCTACTAACTTTAAAGTCATGCTATTTGGACGACTGCTACAGGGGTTAGGTGTATCTTCTGCTCGAGTCATCTCACAAGCTATAATCCGAGATCAATATGTGGGAGCTGACATGGCAAAAATCATGTCAATCGTAATAAGTATTTTCATTATTGTTCCGGCACTAGCTCCTAGCCTCGGACAATTGATATTAAAATACTATAGTTATCGATCAATTTTTGTACTTCTGCTCACTCACGCTACGGTTGTCGTTTTTTGGCTAGGGATCCGGCAACCAGAAACACTTCTTATGGAGAATCGAAAGACATTTAATGCGAGCTTACTGTTGAAGGAAATTCGTCTGGTTTTGGAAGAAAAGACAACTTTTTTATTTTCTGTCTCACAAGGTTTCGTTTTCGGAAATATGGTAGGATTCTTAATGTCTGCCCCACAGATTTTTGCTGATTTGTATCAAGAGCAAGATCGCTTTCCTCTTTTTTTTGCTGGATTGGCAACGTCTGTAGGCATATCGTCGATTTTAAACTCAAGCCTAGTCAAGCAATTAGGTATGATAAGACTTGCTTCTACTGCCCTTTTGTTAATGATAAGTTTTTCGTTAATGTTCTTAGTGTTTATATTTTTCGGCAATGGACAGACTTCTTTGTGGATAACTATGTTATTTCTATGTTGTCTATTTTTTCAGGTAGGTTTTCTAATGGGTAATTTAAATGCTATGGCAATGGAACCCATGGGAGAAAGAGCTGGAATAGCAGCTGCTGTTATTGGTTCAATCTCTACATCAATCTCTTGGGCCTGTGGAACAATTGTCGGTCAAAACTACAAAAAAACATTATTCCCGCTAGTTGTTGGGTGGTTTTTGCTTAGTAGTCTAGCATTTATCACAATGCGTTTAGGACTAGCTAAAGCCAGAGCACATAACTAAAGACAGTATTAATTAGAATAAGATCTCATTTTTCTAAACAATAATTAATTATATTTTCTGACTGATCTTTTATAAGAGTCAATTACATAAGTTTTCCTGTACTAGGATAAATTATTTTTATCTTAATACCTAATATAAAATCAAATGTATCGACCGAGAACAAGTAAAATCAGGCACAAAGGAAGTAGAAAAATATGAATATAAATTGTGAAAGTGGCTGTGCTGACACAATTATATTAAACTATTGCATTCTAATACCCACTTAATTTGATTCCCGAAAATAAAACTAAGCATAGTCTACCTTGAACTAGTCGTTGTGTTTTCTACCTTTTTTGTTCCCAGTATCTATTGAATAATATCAGTCGAAACGCTATTTCTCCGATTAGTCGGACGCTTTCTGTTAAATGGGTTTCTGAATATTGTTAAAATCAGACTCTTGATATTCTACATTGAGAATGAAAATCTATCTGATCTGGATTCAAGATGGATCGATAATAGAGTAGCAAAAAAACTGTTCGCCTTTGGATGGTACCTGGCAAACCCATTCTCCTTGCGGATTAATCACACCGGAGGGAGAAGAACAACGAATTTCTATTGGCTTACAATTATCAACTGTTACAACCCATACATGACCAGATCTAGCTCGCATTCGGAGATTAGATTGATGGTATTCCCATGCTACATCAGACCACTCATCCGAACTCCTTCCACCATTGACTGCGTGAAATATAATTTGGGTATCCATATCTGACAATTTTTGAGTCAAGTGGGGGTCTGGTTTTGGTGTACAACCTGGGTTAGCCCATAAGTCGTTACAGATCAGACCCCCGACCTTGATTTGGTTGAAATCAAAGGTTCGTAGCGGGCTAGTTGTATAGTAATTGATTTCACCTTCAGGTGGGTTGGTCATACTCCCACATGTCAAAATCTTGCTATGGAATCCTAGGTAGATTCCATTTTGATTATAGAATCGGATCTGGTTGTAACATTTTTGATCTTCAGGTTCTACAAAACAAGTTCCCAATGCCAAACCAATTCCTGCAGTTTTGGCCTTTTTCCTCACTCGAATTAGTGCTTCATTAACCTTTTGCGAATCGAACTGGTGAGTGTATCCACTGAGCGATCCCTCAGGTGTTACTAAAATCTCTGCTTGCTCATCTTTAGCGTAATCGATTGCACGCTCGATTATTGCTACATTGTCATCAATATTTGTCGAAACCGAAATTTGTGCTCCTGCAACTCGAAGATTCATTTATCTCCTCTAACTTCAAAAAAAGATCCACTACCATGGACCATTAGAAAATTTTTAGGATTAAATTTTATGTAATAAGTTATGAAACAATTAATAGGAAACATCGTGAGTTAAATTTATAGACACTATCATATAAACGAATTTAGCAAAATCAATTCGAGGTTAAATTCTTTCTACTAGTTCGGAAACACCTTTATAAAACCAATCTTGGAGTTGAGTTTTTTCTTTCAGCACTCGTTTTGCGACCCAACCTGTGGACCGATTCAGGTCTATATCTGCTATTACTAATCGGTTCTCAAAGTATCCAGCTTCTAATATCACGTTACCATCAGGATCAACAATTTTCGAATTACCATGGGAAGAACCTGGATCAGCTAAGTTCGATGGATTCCCTGGTGTATTAGCCATGAGTAAATAGATACCACTTTCAGTAGCGCGAGAGATCGGCATAGCTCGGTAAGCTGACAGTTTATGTTCATTCAATAAATTAGACTCACAAGAACAAAAGATACAGATTTGTGCTCCTATTGCGGCAGGTAGCCTTACTAGCTCCGGATAACGGATATCGTGGCAAATAATAAAAGAGCATGGGACACCCGCTAGGTCAACAACTGGTATTTTCTTTTGTGAATTTTCACACCATTTTTCTCCTGCTAAAAAGGTCTTTGCATATCGATGCTTCAGGACACCATCTGAGTCAAATATCGCTAAATCATTATACCAACCTCCATTTTCAAAACTAGCAGAGCCAATAACAATAGCTATTCGATATTTCAGGCATAGCTTGCTAATTCGTTCCTCTGCTTCCTTAAAAATTGAGGGGTGCATCTGGTTCCAATAATCCTGAGAACAACAATATCCAAATAGACATCCTTCAGGGAATGCTAAAATTTGTACTCCTAAGTCAGCTGCTTCCTCTATACCGAGGATAACCTGCTCCAGGTTCAATTGGACATCTGGTCCTGTCAATAGTTGGTAAGCTGCAATCTTCATTTTTTTCTTACTCAGTATGATTATATGTTCAAATAATCAATTAGAGTTTACTAATTTCATATTTTTGCATTGTAGATGAGAGGTAATATGTTGTCAATTTGATATAGAATTGACAATAACGAGTAATATACAACTTCAAGAAACATATTCTGATCTTCCATACTTCATTTAATTTTTATCAATTTCAACAACATAAATAACTATTGCTAGTATAACTAGAATGATATAGTTTACATATCAGATTAAAACTGCTCAAATTATGATCAGTTTATAGGTGAGCGAGCACACTTCAATCCAAAAGTATGCATAACCATTTATAAATTTCTTGTAATGATGAAGATACCGGAGGCCAATACGTAAAGCGGATAATCACATTTTTTGTTTAACACCCAATAAAACAGAAAGGTATAGATATTCAATATACTTTTCTTAGCCGATCTTGTACAGTAAATAATTGCATAACGAGAGAAATAATAACTCAGGAGAATGGTATCGCTTTAAAAGATCCAATTAGTAGTCGATCCATAAGGAAATATTGATGATTTACGACAACACTGCTCGAACTTTCGATTGCTCACCAACGTTGGCTGATAACCAGATCCTAGACTTTTGTAAGCGAGGATACCTGATACTTCCAGCAGTCGTACCTGATGATATCAATCAGCGTACATGTGACTATCTAGAAGGAAAAATACCAGCTAACCCGAGCTTTATCCCGGTTGGAATGAATCAGATAGAACTAGATCGTATACGTAGCTCACATGAGCCCAGCACTATATTTCTGGAAGATTGGTTCATTGAATACGTCCTACTCAATGAATCACTGATTGGTATTATGCGTTCTTTGCTAGGTAAGAATGTTGGGTTACCTATTCTAGCTAGTCATCACAAGGTAAAGTGCCCAGCGGAAGCCCAGCAGTGGCATCATGATGCTGATTGTGTTTTTGGTCCTGAGCTTAATTTTCTCGAAGTTTTCTACTTTCCTCAAGATACACCAGCCGAGTTAGGACCAACTGAATTGTTACCAGGATCGCATATTACACATACTAACTGTAAGCCAGAAGACAAAGGAGTGCTCAGTGAAGGGCCAGCTGGAACTCTAGGTATCCATCACCAGAGTATCCTGCACCGTCGTGGGAAATCTACCCAAAATGGACTGAGGCATATGCTTAAATACAATTATTGGCGCACTGTACCACCAAAAAGAGATTGGATTGTAGAGAAGAATTTCGACTTTCATACTGCAGATTATGGTGGACACAACTCTGCTCGATATGCAGCACATATGTTTTATTGGTTATGTGGAAAAGGGGACGAGTACAGAATTATTGGTGGTCAGGGATGGCCATGGTCAACTCAGAACCAAATCGGTCCATCTTATGGATTTGGGGTAACTGAAGGGTATTTACCTGATTGGCGAAAGACTAATCAAGACGGCTATACCAAATGAAAACAAGAGTCAATTTAATTGATCTGACTCTTGAATATAATGATATAAACTATTAATGAATTTTCCATTAATAGACTTGGGTTAAGTTAAATGGAAATCTACGTCGTTGCTTTGGTTTTACTTTCTGCTTTATGTCACGCGTGTTGGAATTATTTGAGCAAGGCTAGCAACTCTCCTCAACTCTTTTTAGCATGGATATCCATGGCTAGCATTTCTATTTCAGCTACTGTTTTTCTGACTCTTCGGCCTATGATTCCGTCACCTATTTGGTTATATATTATTGCTTCTGCAATCGTCCATTTTGTTTATCTTGTTTCTCTAAGTCAAGCTTATACTGCCGGTGAAATTTCATATGTCTATCCCATTACTCGTTCTGCGCCAGGATTAATACCTATATTTGCTATTTTATTTCTGGGTGAGAAGATTTCGTTTCAAGGAGTAATTGGTATTTTCTGTACTCTGGTTTCCGTCTATCTGCTAATCCGACCAGAAGGATTACACAGTATCCATAATTTCATGGATTATCTGAAAAAACCAGAATCTTTTTGGTCTTTTTCAACTTTAGCGACAGTTGTAGCATATTCAATCATAGACAAAAAAGGGATGGCTGAGTTTTATGGTCAGGTGGGAGATTTCAAAATTATGAATGCGATTGTGTACCTTTTAGCTGAATCTTTTCTATCATCAGTTCTCTACGTTAGTTATATTGTATACCGTTTCCCTTGGAAAGAGATAATGACCACCGGCCGAAAGTCGACAAAACGGATTTTTGTGTCGACTTTCCTCAAAATTTCTTCCTATAGTTTGATTTTGTATGTCTTAATGACTGAACCAGTAAGCTACATAAGTGCTATTCGTCAATTCTCAGTCATCTTTGTTGTCCTACTTGGAGGCCTCAGCTTAGGCGAATCACAACTAAAATTACGACTGATTTCTGCTTCAACTATGGTAGCTGGAATTTTCTTAATTGCCACAGCGAACTAGGTCGTTTTTTACTATCAACTACATAGGTACAGATCAGAACCATCGTAAATTAACAGTTGAGTTAGAATGATCTTATCCACTAACAAGCAATTTTATTGGACTCAACAAGAAAATTTCGTAATAATGACCTAAGTCTCTTTCCTACATTTTTCAAATTTACTGACTGATTCATCTCTTAGTAATTCAGTATGCAATCAGGTCTCAATCGTTATATATTTCTTTAAAATCCATTTTTTAATCAGAAGCAAAAACTTCAGTAATCGCTTCTAATGATCGGCTTAAGTTATTACTTAATTTTTTGTCACTATAATCCCTTCCTTTTTTAGGTCCACTTATCTCGAGATAGCCTATAGGATTACTAACCGGCCAAAGTTTGGAATTACTCAGAATTTGCTTTTTAAGATCTGTCAAATGGATAATTCCAGCTTTCTGTTCCTCCACGGAAAAACCAAAAGTATTTTGATATATTGAGTCCGTATTTTTGATATGAAACTCACACATATAAGGTATTTGATGTTCGAATAATTCATCATGTCTATGAATTACGTTTCCATCCTGATCTGCATAACCATGTGAAATATCACCACAAAGATAAACTGGAACTCTTTTATACTGTTCTTCTTGATAATAATCGTTCAAGTTGTTCATCATATGATCTATTTCTTCCGGTAAGGTTGGAGGCTCAGCCAAACAGGACATTGGCTCAATTGTCAACCCTTTAATTCCTTTTAAAAAAGCATATTCCATTAACCCTTTCATGTTATCAAGATAATTAGCGATTCCCATCTCTTTCGTTTTCATCAAGTCTCTACATATTGAACCAGGATTGGAACCCACAAAGTCTGCGCCAACTAGGGCTGCGACTTCGATAAACCTTTCGTAGCATTTCCTCGCGACTCTTTCTAAGCGCCGATCTTGAGAGAAAAAACCTCCTAATTCTCGATGCGCAGTAAAACAACTTCTAATTTCAATATCTTTTTTTTCAGCTAAGTTACGCAAGTCTTTAAAAAAGGAGTCGTCTAACATATAAAGTTCAAAAAAACTACCCAGTTGTAAATAGCGAACTTTTTGTTCCCTCATCAGATCAAAAAGCCATTCGTATGTGTATCGATACTGTATTGGGTCGCTTTTAACACCAATCTCAATTTTCATTATAGTCTCCCTTTTAATGTCGATTTTCAGTTACTAACTCTTCAAAATAGGATTTTCATTCTGAATGGATAGTATCGTAGTCGGAATCAATTTTTACTGTGTTCTGTTATTCTCATTGCTAATGAGAACCAAATAGTTTTCCTCACTTTTAAAAGTAAAAACATTAAAAATGAATACAGACCGTTGGACTTGTTGCAATCTTAATGACTATTTTGATTACTTATACTAAATAGATAATTGATTAGAAATAATTCGATAGACTTAATACAAACGCGAATTTGACTTAAGATACTCCAATTTCAGTTAGACTAAGTAATAAGAAAGATGAAGCAATAACAACAGGTAGTTTAACTCAGAAAACGAATACGGTTATAGGAGATAGATATCGATTTTAGTCTATCTGCGACGGGATGGTTTATACAGTCGATGTCAACAAAAAGAATTTGTTTTTTGCCAAAAAACCAAATCGAGGTAATACTGATTGAAACAGAGCAGAAATTCAGTTGGTTTATACATTTGTTAAATTCTTTTTTTGTGATTCGTATTATTTGTAAACTACCGGTATTTGCGTGTCAAATTGTACGTCAAACTACCAACGACTGAAGGAATACTCAAAGAAACTAAGGCGACTGGAATTCCAATCTTTGGGCTTAATCCTTCCCGTCCTATTATTTCTCCACTCAGACCTACAACAATTCCGGCACACATTAAAGGTTTACTCAAGACCACAACCAAGCGAGTCAACCACCTAGACCCTTGGTAATTCGGATCGTTTCCTGCATCACGATATGCTTTGAAAATACCCTTACAACAACCTTCAGTGCTGATTATGTACCAGCTAAGGGCTGTTGAAGCCCCAAGTGTAGCCCCCACCCAAAACGGTAATTTTTCAGCCGCTTCAAAACTTAATGCACTTCCAAAAAGTAGAGTAGTATTGCCTAAAATACTCCCATTCAACATGCCATAACCGATTTGTCGAGAGAAAGTTCCTTTCATGAGAGAAGGTTCCGTCCCTTGATTCGAAAAACCAAGTGATGGTAAAAGCAATAAAAACACAAGTGAAAAAAATTGAATTGTCATTTTAACCTTAGAAACCTGAGTCTCTACGACTCACTTTATAAGTATCTATTTTTTAAAAGAAAAACTGTATTTAACTTCTATAAAATTATTGCGTTGAGGATTAAATATTTGTAATTCTTTTTCCGTTATGAGTCTGAATTTCACCTGCCGATTTTTGCTAATTTGATATCGAGTTCCCAACATCAATCGATATTTCAACCCTAACAAACCACTTAATTGACCCAATTGGGAATGATAAAAGAATTCGGTAGCTATTTCCGGATCTAGCCTCCAGTTCCTAATCTCATATTTAATTAAGCTTTTCCAACGGTAATTTCGACTGGTATAATCTCCATGCAAACGCGATTTCCCTATCTCGTTTTGCTGCTGATACTTAAACCGATTTCTGAGAGATAACCTTCCTATTCTAGTTTTGTGACTGATGTATAAATGAAAGCGAACGTGGTGCTCAAATCCTTTTTGGGCTCCAATATCGTCATTTAGCCAAAGGTACCGTGATCCAAATCCTAGTTCAAATTGCTTTAGTAAATTATAATTAACGTCTATTTCTATTAGTAGACGATCAAAGGATGTCAGACTGTCTTTTAATCGGTATTGTTCCTCAATACTGAAAGTCCATTTTTTATTAAATTTGTAGTTGGCCTGAGTTGACAACCAAAGTCCAAAACTTCGATCTATGTCTGAGGTTTTAATTTGTGCCCAATTTGGTGAACAAACTAACACTAAAGTAAGTAAAAGAACACACCTCATTTGGTTATTATTTATTTTTTGATCTGTCTAGGTAATCCCTTTTGTATCAATATTTCAACTTCAGCCCGACGCTTTGGAATCCAGGCCTTGAGCTTATTGAAGTAATACAAATGATGGACACTGGATTCTGTACTCTTAACTTGTATGGATAAATCGTCTATAAGGGAGACTAAGTATGCCTCATTCCAAGCTTGTTTCAATAACAGATTCATCTCATTTTCTAGTTGGATAATAACTTCTGGGATTTGCGAGAGTCTATTCGGAAGCCGGGACTGGAAATAAGTCTTCACTGACCACTCAGATTCATAATTACTACCATTTTCAAACCCCCAAGGTATGAAGGTGATACGCCCATTATCATTCGGATCCAAATAGATGAAAAAATTATTTTGGTTGCTAGTATAACCGTCATTATGCCCTAAGATTATCTCTAGCGCCCAAAAAGTAATAAAACGTTTAATATTCAAGTGTTGACTAAGTTTTTCAACCAACAGCTCGTCTGTTACTTGGTCTAAAATTTTGATCATTGCAAGCAATGGTTGGCCAAATGAATTGGTCTGCTTAGTCTTAGGTTCCCACCTAGGCAAGCAATTTTTCCAAAAATCGACGAGCTGACCTTCATATAAGTGGCCATTATCGTTACCAAATTGTCGAATCAAAAAATCACGATCAATAGTTTCTAAGTGCGAATAGGCACCCATTGATTGACCATTTATCGTGACACTGGCTAAATTACATCTAGGTGCTGGATAACCGGCTAGTTCAAAGACCCGAGCATTGAGGCAAGTTGTTACCCTTGTTGTATCTTGGGCATTGTTGTTGAGAGTAATATTTTTGGTTGTTCCTAGATACTGCCCCTTAACATATTTATTAGTTACAATCTTTATTGATGGAACTTCAGAAAATATGGAACCTAAAAATCCCTTTTTTCTTATCCCGACATTACTGATATTTAATCCATCTATTGAAATGTTTCCTGAATACCAATTGAATTGGGATGGGTATGGTGCATCACATTTTAGGGACTGCAAAACAACACCACCCCAGAGTGTTGCCCACTTCTCCGTCGTTGGACCAAACCGAGATTCTTCTCTCATTTGCTCAAAATCGGATGACTCCATTGATAAGTGGATACAAAGAATATGGTCGATATTAAAGGTAAGCTGGTTTTTCTCCAATGTTTTCTCAGATACAGATGGTAAACACGAAATACAGCTACCACGTTCCAATCCAAGTTCTGAGGACCACAATTGCTCAGAATTATTGATTTCGTTAAACATAGATTCACAAGAGCAAATTACGACTAATAACGAAACTAAAATCAAGACACGAAGCATTGTTTTATAAAAATTCTTTAGCTATAAAAATTACGTACAACCAAATACTTATTATCGTTATTAGTCGTAATTTGCTCTATCTGAGTTAGTCCTATCTAGCCCCAGTGCATCAATATCAGATCCACTTTATTTGGTAGATGATATTCGTATAAAATCACACTTAAATTAGAAGAGAAGAGTAGAGTAGAGAAAGAAGTTCGTATAATCAGAAAACAAAATGATAAGCAAGAGTCTCAAATATGCTCGTATCTAATTCAACCTAGAATGTATTTTTCAAATTTGGGGTATCAAAAAGAAAAGAGAGTAAAACAGCTGACCCAGCTTTAACTGCTAGTAAGAGAAAAGAAAAAATCAAATACGGATCTGGTATCTATCCGAATGCTCTATTCTCTTTCGGTAGATTATTGTGCTTTAGGTGTACTGTTAAAAACCTACATGTGATTCTAACCTATTACAGGAGTTAAAAAATCTACCCCAGATTAAATGAAAAATAAACATTGAAAGGTATTAGTTCTCCGACATTTAGCTGACTAATTAGATCTAGCCAGCCTGTTGAGCATAGATACACAACCATCTACTTGATCTTCATTTAGACCATGCAGTATAACAGGTACATCGAAAGGTAGAGAGCACAGAAGAGAAACATAACGATCATAATCCAGTAATCCTGTGCCTGCGGCTAGATGACCAGCGTCCCCATCACGATCAAGGTCTTTGGCGTGTGCAAGGGCGATATGGTCTCCGAGTAGCTCGAAGGCTTGGTCAAGTATTTCGCTCATTTGTGGAAGTTCGCCCTTACCGAATATGTTGGCTGCATCCATGACGATTTTCAGGTTGGGAGATTTCATCTCTTCAATTAAACGCAAGCTCTTACTGATTGTATTAGCAACGTTGTTTACTTCTGGTTCGAAGGCCAAGATAACACCATGTTTTTCAGCAACTGGTAGTAATTTTTCCAGTGTGGTAATTAAAACCTGCCATGCCTCTTCCGTTTCGTTTTCAGGGTGATACTTCCACATGCTTTCGGTACTCCGAGACCCAGTACAAGTCGCGATGATAGAAGTTCCAAAATTTTTGCAAGATGAGATAAGTTTCTGTAAATGAGTTATTTCAGCCTGACGGAGTGCAAGATCAGGATGTACCATATTAATTTCACCACTCAGCGCGGAGACACTCATATTTCGTTTTGTAATCTGTTGGGAGACTTGGTTGCCCACAAGGTCGATTTCATGATCTAACGACCCTTTCATATGAGCAGACGCAAGATTAAATTGAACATGAAAAATATCATGACTGATAATGGCGTCGAGTGTTTCATCCAACGATTGACGGACGAAATGATTTGTCATAATTCCTACTTTCATACTATCTAGCAACTCCTTTCTCAGTAATCAATATTGGGCTAAAGAGTTTAAATAAAACAGACAGAAGGTCGGCGATTTCTAATCATCAGAATTTCCCATCAGCATAAACACATAGTATGCTAACTGGCCAATGGCTTGAATAGCAGCTGCAACATATGTTAGGGCAGCCGCGTTAAGTACTTTATTAACTCCATCCATTTCATTACCAACAATAATTCCTTCTGTCGAGAGGAGTTGCCTAGCACGTTTACTCGCGTCGAACTCTACGGGTAACGTGACCAGAGAGAAAATCACAGTTAGGCCGAATAACAGCACACCGACCCAAGCCAACATAGGTGAGATAAAAAGTCCAGCCATTAACATAAGTGGTCCTACCCAACCACCAACTTGAACTGCAGGTACAATGTTGGTGCGTAGCTGCAATGGTGCATAATTGTGTTGGTCTTGTAGGGCATGGCCAGCTTCGTGTGCGGCAACACCTGCCGCAGTTATGCTGTATCCATCATAAATTTTTGGACTTAATCTCAGAACTTTAGATTGTGGATCATAATGGTCTCCTAAGAAACTATCAGTTCGTTCGACGTTAACGTGATTGAGCCCGCTACGTTGCAAAATGTTTCGTGCAATTTGAGCGCCTGTCTGTCTTCTAGTCAAGCCAACCTCAGAATATTCTGCAAATACAACTTTGACACGCGATTGAGCCCAAAAAGCAAGTAATAAACCGGGTGATGCGAATAAAAGATACAACGGGTCGAAGAAAAACATATCTCTCCTTCTAGCTAGTGCTAATTCTTCTGATGTAGAATATTTTAACTCAATTAATTACAGTTTTGAATTCGAAAACGTAAAAAGTCACAGAATTATTACGTAGTCCATCTGTTTTCTAATTTATGTCACCTTGATGACAAACGAGACTCTATTGAATATTAGTGATAGATACTATTGTAATACCACCATTTTTCTTACTTCTGTATAATTTTCAGTACTAATTTCGTAGAAATAGACTCCTGAAGAAACTTGTTCTCCATTTTTGTTTTTTCCATCCCAATAAATTGACTTGTTCGATTCTGTGTAATTTCCTGCTCGTAAGTATCCTAGCTCAATTACTCTGATTTTGTTACCCAATGAATCATAAATTCTGGCAGTTACTGTAGAAGACTGAGCTAATCGAAAAGGTATCCAAGTCTCCGGGTTAAATGGGTTTGGATAATTAGCCAACAACTGAGTTTGTGAGGTAAATCTTTTGGGTAATATAGATTTCAAAAGACTTAATGCAAATTCTTCTTCATCTGAGCGACGTAATTTATCTTCTAGATAACTAATACCGGTAGTAATATGCTTTTTTTGCTCATTTGACAGTACAAAATCAGAATTTATAGCAGGTGCCGCATTGGTTGTATTTCGACCGAAGTAATTTGCAACTAAAACTAAATCAAAGATATTAACTGATCCGTCAGCATTAATGTCTCCTCGCAAATCATATCCCTTTTGACCAAACTGATCTGCGACTATCACTAAATCAAAGATATTAATCACCTGATCTCCATTAACGTCACCCTTGATTCGAATAGATTTGTTTTCGAGTAACCATAAGCTGCCTTGGTCGCTTAGTAGATATATTTTACCAGTATCATTTTGAATCTTAATGTCTCTGATCCTTCCAATTTTTCCTTTAAATATTAATTCTTCGTTTAGTACCTCACTATTATTGAAAGACAGTTTTCTCAACGACTGATCTTTTAAAGATGTGATTAACGCAGATCCATTCCAGTCGGAAAATTCATTCCCCTCATATATGGCAATTGCGGAAACAGCAATTGAAGGAGCCCAGTAGATCAATGGTTTTACAAAACCAGGAAGCCACTTTGGCCCAATATTTGTTGAATCATAGTTGGTTCCTCCCCACCCAAGTATTTTCCACCCGTAGTTACCACCAGGCTCATCAGCAGAACCAAACCAATCTCCCCCCTTAGCTCCATGGTTACTCATATAGACCTTATTTTCGAAAGGGGATAAGGAAAGGCCTTGAGGGTTTCTTACTCCAATCATGTAAATTTCAGGTAGCCAATCCTTTTTCCCTAAATCAAGGAATTTGGGATTATTTTGAGGTATAGTTCCATCTAACAAAATTCTGATTATACTACCAGGATGGCTTTTTCCGTCTTGTGCAATCATTCCTAAGCCTCGTTCACCGATGGTTGCGTATAAATAATTATCTTTTATAACTAACCTAGATCCAAAATGATATCCTGATTCTATTGGTGGCTCAGCACGAAATATATTTGAGAATAACAGGTAGTCGCCGTTAAATGTGGCTTTGGCAATGGACGTACTCGATAACCCTACTCTATCTTGGTTCTCTACATCATCTCTTTTTTCAGAATAAGAAATATAAACTGTATCTTTATGATAAAGAATATCTAGTAGTCCACCTTGATTATGTGTATGAACTTTCAGGTTATGTTCTATCTCTTTTTTCTTTTTTGTAGACAAATCGATTTGAATGATACGGCCGTATTTTTCAGTTATTAATACTTTGTTTTTTTTAATGAAAGTTAAACTCCAAGGTTGATCCAAACTATCGGTGAACTCTGTGAGTTTGATTTCAATATCTTTAGCCCTGACTAATAAGTTAAGCCAAAAGAGTAAAAAAACGATTTTTTTCAAGTCATTACCTCAAACAAATTTCTAATAAAATACCATTTCTTATTAAAAGGATCTAAATTATTAGTACGAATTCTAACCGAATTAGACAAACACACCATCAACTGAAGAAGAATGAAAAAAGAGAATAATATAAATCAGACCTATGTAAACTGCACATTAGTAAAGAAAGTTGATGCTTCTCTAGATTAAGTGGAATAAGAAGGCCTCTGGACGCTAAAAAATCCAGCCGATTTCAGCACGTTTCTCTCTGTAGATCATGAATCGATTGAAGACAAAAATTTACACCCAAAGTGTTCGTCTAATTCTTATCTTCATGTAATTTTTTGACCGTTAGAAACCAAAAGAGACCAGTAAAAATTAAAAATGTACTAAAATTTTATTAATGTCTGGCGACCTTGAAATCCGTTATCTTTTACTTGAAAGTGTAACTCGAATATCTATACAATACCGTCCGGTGTTTTGTCGGTTGTATAATTCTGTTTTTCTGGCAGGTGGAACCTGACAGCGTGAGATTTCTTCTTCATGTTAAATCGTACAAATTTGGTTTATTGTTCAGTTTGGTAGAATTGAATTAAAGGACCGGTATAGAACTAGTATATGAGATTCAAACTGAATAAGACGGCTCTGGCTAATCCTTCAGCAGAAAATTGTGAACTTCTTCCTCCTAACATTATCAAATAACAGAAACCGTGGTTATTAGGATCGTTCAGATCTTTATACTAGAACAAATTATAATTAATTTGCCGGTAAAAATTAGTCTTGATTTCCACTCGTCTGTTTTTATTAGCTGAATCGCAAGGCTTAGAACTAATACAAATCAATTATGCCAATGATCTAAGTGAACTGATACTTATAATTATTACTTATATCAAGTTGGTTAAAACAAAAATTATGATTCCCTGATATCGAGTAAATTGTTTTCAGTGTAACTAATGCCCTCGTATTTGCGAGTATGGAATTCTTTATACCTTTTATATTTTCTATTTAACCGAGTTCAAAAGATGACAGACAAGATTCGTTTATCGTCTTAGTTTTGCCTTATTAATAACCCAAAATTAACATAAAATCAGATAACATAAATGAAACCTAGAATTTTAATAATAGATAATAATATTGATATTTATCCCCAGTTAAAAACAGCTTTTGAATTAGAAAATTTCACAGTCAACCATATTGAAGATGGGTCTGATGCCGTAAAGCGCATCTTCCAGATGATTCCTGACGTTATTCTTCTCGATTTGCAATTATCAGATATCGATGGTCTAGATCTGCTTCGTATTATATCGCGTCATCAAAATACGAAACATATCCCTGTAATTGTGATTTCAGAGGAAGCAAACGTGGAAGATAGGATTGTTGCTTTGGAATTAGGTGTTGATGACTATATTGAGAAACCATTCAATATTAGGGAAGTTGTCCTGAGATGTCGGGCGGTTCACCGACGGAACAAGGCGTACCTGAGCAAAGTATCCGAAGAGAAGATTGTCGTGAATCAGTTAGAAATTGATTCATCGGAGCGACGAGTATTTTGTGCTGGAAATAATGTAGATTTAACCAAGACGGAATTTAATCTATTACTTTGTTTAGCTAAGTTACCCAATCGAGTTTTTGCCAGGGAAGAGTTACTACAGCAAATACCCAGTAAAAGAGCTAAACTCAGTGATCGAAGAGTTGATACTCATATGAATCGACTACGTAATAAGCTTGGCTCAGAAGGAAAACATATCCAGACTGTGCACGGAATTGGATATCGATATGTTAAATGATTCACTAACTATGAGTCCGATCCAAATTCGTTTCGTAGTTGTACATTTGCAATGGTCTAAGCTTCGATCTAGAATTAAAAATTAGGAAATTTGTGCAAACAGTAAATTTGTGTGTAATACTGTCTGTCTTCGTAAGCTTACAGATACTTTCACATCTTCTTATCTCCACTAGGGTGTTGACGATATACTCTAGTTGGTTAATTAAGGTCGCCATATTTTTCGTCGATTAAGTTATTGATACTGTTATCGAATGTCAAATAGTCTATTATGAATAGTAGAAAAAAGATTTATTAAGCTCCGTATTATTTTGTAACCCTAAGTTTGATATTTAGAAGGGAATGTTGTCCCCAACTTCCGCAATTGGAATAGTTTGTCTCTGGTCCTTTTTGGTATTAGACAACACCTGGTTATCACTGCGGACACCCACGAACTCGAAACTGTCGATTAATAGATCATGTTTAGCTCGCCTTTCGCCTTCGGGTGTCTCCCATTGGCGGAAGCGTAGCCGGCCTTCGATATGAATAGGATCACCTTGACAAAAATGTTCAGCGATTACCTCCGCTATGCGACCGAAGGCTTGCAAATCAATAAAGCAGACTTCTTCTCGTTTCTCACCACTATGTTTGTCTGTCCAAGTACGATTAACAGCTAGTGCAGTTGTCATGGATTCAGTCCCCGAGGTTAAGATGTTTAGCTCTGGATCACGTGTTAATCGTCCCATCATAATCGTACGGTTATAATTCAACATTAGATTTATCTCCTTTTTATTTGTATTAGTTTCTTTGAAGAGCAATATTCATTCTATTTGTTCTGTGGGTATCTGAAAAATACGTGGCGAATGCGACAAACTGTGTCGACATTAGCGGGTATTTTTTTTTGTGCGACATTGGCTGTCGCATTCGGGGTGTATAATCCCAAAACTAATGCAAAATCAAGGAATTATGAACTATATGTGCTCTCATCAATCCAAGTTCAGGGACGAACAAGAAAATGAGTTGTTTAGTCAATTAAATAAAGCCAAGCTAGCCGAAAATAATGATGACTGTCATCGAATTAGAAACATCTTAGTTGAAAAGAACCTCGGCTTAGTTAGAAAAATAATTAGACAAGATTATTACCAAAATCATGACAGTGGAATGACTGAAGATGACCTGATGCAAGAGGGAGCTATTGGACTCATGAAAGCTATTGAGCGGTTTGATTCTACTCGTGGTAGGTTTAGCACTTATGCTTGGATTTGGATCCGGCAATCCATCAGTCGTGCTTTAGAAAATAAAGCTAGAGGTATCAGAGTGCCTGCCGAATGGTTAAAGAAAGAACAAATGAATGAGAGCCAAAATGACAACGCTGAAACGCTTCAGCCTGAGTACAAAGACCAAATTTTTGTTCATGTACCACGCTTATTTTATTCATTGGATAATTCTAAAAATGATACAGCTGAAACAGCACTTACAAACTACGTTTGCAACTCGGTTGGTCCTGAAGAACAGGCAGTTCAAAACGAACGTGAAGAGCAGGTAAAGATCTTCTTGGGCAAAGCTTTGAATCAAAAGTTAACTCATCGAGAAACAGAGGTTATACAGCGCCGATTTGGCCTTTCAGGACAACCCGAAAGTTCACGAACTGAAGTTGGTAAACAACTGGGATTGAGTCGGCAGCGTATAGCTCAAGTAGAAGGTAATGCACTGATGAAATTGAGGCAAGTCGTTAATGGTCAATTGAGCGAATTGTAAATTTATGATTGGAAAGTAGTTAATAATACTAGCATCTTTGCCGGTGGACAATTGAACCGATAGAGAAAGTCCCTTCAATAATTCCAAGAAAAACAAAAAATTGGTCCTCAAACACGTAGACGCTGGTCATTATTTCAAAGCGGTGAATACAATTACGTCTTTTTGAGCAATCAGAAGAATCCTTCCTTTCTAATCATTTGGATTAATAATGGGCTACTTGATATCAATACCAGAATAAATAATAATTTACTCAACCTTGATTTACTAAGTTGGAAAAGTCATCCTTCCAAAAATTTCACCGAGCCTATTACACCCTGTATACAAGATCAAAATATTCTCTGAGGTTTCCTGCCCCTAATGACTAGGAAAGATCTATTGTTAGCTTGAAGTGAGTAGTGAAAAATTTCAGTTAATATCAAATCACTAATTAATTTACTTGATGTTGAACGTTCCATACTATTTGCATGTCAAAGGTAAAGTCTTTCTATTTACATTATCAGGTAATACGGGATCAGGAAAATTATAACGAACCCAAGGCCATCTGAATATATCTCCAGTTTCATCATTCCAACCGAGTAACCGAGCTTTCATTTCTAAAAGAACCTCACCAAATTTCTCCTCATTTATGACGTTGTTCATTTCCCAAGGATCTTTTTGCAAATCATATAATTCATCTAAGTCATGAGAATTCATTACATATTTCCATTGATCTGTTTTAACCATACGTTGTGAAGCATAACCCCATACTTCGCCGTGATGTTCTGCATAAACGCTATCTGGCCAATGTGAGAGGTCTTGTCTTTGGAGTAGGGGGACAATGCTTTTTCCATCAATACTTTCGGGCATTTCGCCATCAGCCCAATCTACAAACGTAGGCATTAAGTCCATTAAGCGAACGTATTGATTTATCTCTTTAGATTTAGCCATCCCTTTCGGCAAACTCATCACTAAGGGAATTTTGAAGATTTCTTCATACATAGTTCCAGCTTTCTCAAAGTGTCTATGGCTACCAGTCGAATCTCCATGGTCCGTGGAAAAGATGAATATAGTATTTTCAGAAATACCGGCATTTTCGATAGCTTCCAAAGTCAAACCTACTAGATCATCGATGATACTTACATCACCATAGTACTTTGCCACTACATTTTGCCACCACTCCCAACCTTTTTGTTCTAAATTCCAATCTTGATGCTTCTTCAGGTGACTAGATGGCTTTCCGACGAATGTTTCATTAAAATTTGGCCATGGTGGAATTTCATCCGGTCTGTACATAGATGAATAAGGTTCTGGAATAATATTAGCAAAGTGGGGGGAGGTAATATCAATTCTTGTGAAGAAAGGCTTTTTTCGTTTAGCGTTTTCCTGAATCATTTCTATACCTGCTTCAACCACTTGCCATGCAGGATAATTTTCTTTTGGGCCTGACATAGTTCCTGCTACACAAACCTTACTTCCGTATGGGAATTCTATAAAACTGCCAGATCCTTCGACCAGTTTCCCACTTTTTCGGCCAATATGTTGGTTCTTTAACTGTATTTCTGATTGGGATTGATAAATGTCGAAACCATATTCTTCTGGTCTGATATCCTGATGAACGTGCCACTTACCGACATAATCTAAAAAATATCCACTATTTTTTAATATGTCGCTGAAAACAGGTACTTGTCTATCTAGTCCTCTTGACCAAGCAGGAGCTATATGTGTATTGAGCATGACTCCATGGTTATGAGGATAAAGACCCGTCATGAGAGATGATCTTGAAGCCGAACACACAGGGCTAGTTGTGTAGGCATTATTAAATATGACACCATCTCCAGCCAGCCGATCTATATTGGGTGTCATACAAATTTGGTTTCCGTAACATCCAAGTGCATCGGCACGTAATTGATCCGTGAAAAAAAGTACTATATTTGGTTGTGTGGAAGACATTTACCACCTCTGATAATTTGTATATTGCGCAATATAATATGCACTAAGATTAATTCGTTAAAAGTAACCCTTAGTAATTTAAAAATCTAAACTCCGATTAGGAAAATAAAATAGGAGATTTTAAGTATAATGCCTACAAGGAAAAGATATCTTTTCAAAATCTGGGAAACGGTTTTATGAAGGACTTACAAGTTGACCATCCCAAGAATAGAGTATACAGTACGTGTGAAATTTTTCATTGTTGATTGTCGAGATATTTGATGTCAGGGTGACTTTTATGTTTCGAAGGTAGCCTACCAAAATTGTTATTCTAAAACAATGATTGGTCTAGGATTATAGAGTACGGAGTACATGTTGAAGTACCCCTTTAAATTTTGCGCAAAAAGTTGTGTCAAAACACATTAATAATATTAGCTTCTAAACAATCTTCTTTTGTAGAAATGTCTCGCACGAGTTTACCAGTTTTGCTTACTACATATTAATCCTTCCAAATCATTAAAATTTTTAAGTTGTCAACTGATTTGAATTCGTACTAGACATCAAATCAGTTCAATGTATTTTAAAGCGGAGCGCATGCTAAATGATTGATATAACAGGCTTTCATCTGTCTTCCATGGTTAGTTCAGAGTTGACAGAATATTACATTAAAAATGGTTTTGTTTTAGTTAATAAATTAATTTCTAAAACAAGTCAAGATGAAATCCGAACTGATCTCGCAAAAATTAATCAAGGACATTATGATAATTCAACGATTGAGCCAATCGATTGGCCGATTAATGATCAACGGTTAATCGGCCGCTACATGTATATTGGTCAACCCCATGCTTACAGCCAAATTATACGTCAGTATATTGATCACCCAAAACTATGTCGTATTTTGGACTTGATAGTAGGAGCCAATGTTCCTTTTTGGAATGGAGCCTATAAGTGTGTACAAACTATGTTTGTTACTAAAAAGCCCGGTGGTAATGGAAGTCCTTGGCATCAGGACGAATCAGCTATTCCTACTCGCGACCGTTCGTTAACTGGAGTGTGGATAGCTTTATCTGATGCTTCCACTACCAATGGTTGTTTGTGGATTATTCCGGATAGTCACAAGTCCGGGATCATTTACAAGCGTGAGGCACACAATCTGCCCGATGTCGATAGTATGCCTATTGCACGCGGATTTGATGATAGTAATGCCATACCAATTGAGATGACTGCAGGCAGTGTGCTCTTTTTTTCTGGTTACCTGTTACATAATTCTAGAAAAAATTATAGTAAACAAAATCGCCCAGCTCTAACGATTCACTACTGTAGTTCTAATACGATGTTACCATGGGGTGTAAATAACTACCGAGGTGTAACTCCAATTAAAGGTGAAGACCCCTATCAATCAGAAGGTTACACTGATCCGATTCCTTGGGCTAAATTGGAATAGCTGTTTTCTATTACAGTACCTGTGGGATTCATTATTTTAGATAGTTTCTATCACGATGTTCAGTCATTAGTTAAGTTTGTCAATTCAAGCAATCTTTATGCTAAAATTGGCCAGCTTGATTGCCTGGACTCAGTTCAAAAAAATTAGAAACTAATGTAGCTACATCTAGGGTGTGACAGAATAGACCTTGCTTCCATCACAGACTATACAAAAAATACGGAATGAAAACATGAAAACACCTCAATTGACTCAAATAATAAAATTAATCGTTGGAGATCACATGTGGACTGATAAAAAATGGATATTTTGTTTAATCCTTATCTCAACTGGATTCAGTATAGTGTCAGCAGAATGGAGAGCCTTCAATGATTGTGCCTACGAAAAAGGCATTCAATTTCAAAAGAAAAATGTTACTAATTACGGACTTGGTCGAGGCAACCCATTTCCAGAAGAAGGCCAACTCCTTCAGTTTAAGACAGGTAAAGAAACGGGAGTGACAGCTAGTTTTGTTGAACATAAATCGCAAGGTAACTCAATTAACTGGGCTAAGGATGAATCCATGTTCGATAATGGTAGTGACGCCGATAAAATCTTCAAGGATGTTGTTGATGCTAGTGGCAATATGAGTTACAACGATGGGCCAGGGTGGTATCTTGATTTGATATTTTCCGGACTAAAACCGGGTGGTGTCTATACTTTTGTCGGTACAGTTAACAGAAATGGTGGCCCAGATTACAAAGATCGAGTAACTAACTGGAAAATTATGGGAGCTGAGAACTTCACTTATACATCTTCTGCAACAGCTCAAAAGGTAGACGAAGATAGTGTTGAGTTTAGCACAGGCCAAAATAATAAAGGACTAATTGCCAGATGGGAAAATATTCGTTCAGGTAACGATGGAGAATTCCTAATCCGCACCAGCCACAGTATTGGTTCCAAAAAAGGTGGAATTAAAAATGCCCATGCTTATAAAGGGTATGCTGGTGGACTATTCATGTTGGAATATAATGGAACCGCATCAGTAGATTTGACTGACAAATTGACAACATGTTGGGCTACTGTCAAATTTCGACCATAATAAAATCAGTCCGAAATAGTTAACGATGATCGATGAATTTCCTTTAATCGAGGTATCAGGTACTCCTTATCAGTTAGGCTATCAACATGGTAGCCAAGCCAAAGATTTAGTTCAAAAGTACTTGACTTGGATTGAAAAACTAACCGGCCAAAGCAGAGATGTTCTGGTTCGGCGTGCCATAACCTTCTTGCCTTTGATTAGACAACTTAGTAATGATCTTGCCTCTGAAATTCAAGGATTGGCCGATGGTGCGGATATTAGCTTGGAAGAAGCAGTCTTGTGTCAAGTAAGAACCGAAGCCAGCCAAACGGAAGATGGAGGCTGTACTACTTTTGCTTTTACAGGTCAGAATACAACCGATGGATTAACGCTGATTGGACAAAATCAAGACCTAGAGCCTCAGTATGAGGATGTTGCAATTCTACTACACCTCAAACCGACAGGCAAACCTAGGGCTTTAATATTTACATTTGCTGGACAATTAGGATATGCTGGCCTGAATCAACATGGAGTAGCTCACTTTACCAACGCACTGTATGGTTACCAGTGGCAGTACGGTATACCTCATTACCCAATTAAAAGAATTCTGTTGGAACAAGACAATCTGGCCAAATGCCTAGAATTACTACAAAGCGTCAAGGTGTGTTCAGCGACAAACAAAGTCATTTGTGACGGTGAAGGTCAGATTTGTGATATTGAAATCTATCCATCAGGACATTCAATTTGGCAAGATAAGTGGACTAATGGGTTAGTACATACCAATCATGCGTTGACAGATGACTATGCACCACAGGAAAGATACCTCTTACCAGATTCCCGCAGTAGACTGGATCGAGCGAGACAACTATTCGAAGAGAACTTAGGATGTTTATCGGTACCAGTGATAAAAGAGATTTTATCAGACCACGATGGTCATCCGGCTGGTATATGTCGTCATGGAGCGGATGGAATGTATTCCGTTTCAGGTTACATAGCTGAAGCGGAAAAGAGGTTACTACACGTCAGGCGGGGACCAGGGTGTTTAGGACAGTGGAAAACTTACGCAGTTTAAAGATTATAAACGGAAATGATAGCCATTCGATATTGTAAATCTGTTTATAATCTTGATTAGATTATTCAAAACAAAATTATTGCCGAAAATTATGAAAGCCGAAAACCGTTTTTTCGAATTGTTACCGAAAGTCGTACCTGCTGACAAGGAGACCGTTGTTAAAATTCGACCACTATTTGATCATGTCTATTTCAATTCTGACCGACAGTACCAGATTACTTATTATCCTGTAGAAGAAATTGCTCTTCAGAGTGGTTGGCCTAAGCAGAATAGACAGAACCTGACAGTAATAGATGACTGTTTGCGCCTGTCACAATACTTTGAGGGGGAACAAGAGCATGTGTTGCTCGTAGAAGAGGTTTTGGGAAGCAACCGGAGGTTGGTTGGTGAATTCCGGCTCTATTCAGTTCAACCTGACTTATTCGATCGAAAGCCTTACAAGGGCGACATACACATGCACAGCCATCTATCTGATGGGCGAGAATCTCCTGGATATGTAGCAGGATGCTGTAGAAAGATTGGGCTTGATTTTATGGCCTTGACCGACCATCGCAAATATGAACCATCGTTGGCAGCAAAACAAGCCTATGATGGGGTTCCAATTGATCTACGAATTTATCCTGGTGAAGAAGTACACCCTCCAAATAATCCAGTTCACATAGTCAATTTCGGTGGTAGCTTCAGTGTAAACGAACTATTCGAGGATAAAGAGAAGTATCAGGCGGAAGTGAACCAAATTGAGCAACAACTCGGTCCACTTCCTGCAGGTGTAGATCGTTATGTTTATGCTTCCTGCTGCTGGTCTTTCGAAAAAATACGAAAAGGTGGTGGCTTAGGTGTTTTTTGTCACCCTTATTGGTTTACTGGTCACCGTTATTCACCATCTGGTGCCCTAACTTCTTATTTGTTGCAAACTCAACCATTCGATGCATATGAATTACTAGGTGGTTATGATCGACAATCTGTCGATTCTAACACTTTACAGGTAGCACGCTACTACGAAGAACGTGCTATGGGTAACGAGTTACCCATAGTGGGTGTTAGTGATTCACACGGTTGTGAAACTGGATCACTATTCGGATGGTACTATACGGTTGTCCTTTCACCTACGTTGACACATTCTGATTTGATAATTAGTATCAAAGATCTTTTTTCAGTCGCAGTGGAATCTATTCCCGGCGAATCTATCCGAGTCTATGGACCATTCCGACTAGTCAAATATGTGCTTTTTCTTCTAAGAGAAGTACTACCACAGCAAGATACACTGTGTGTTGAAGAAGGACGACTGATGCTAGCCCATTTGGCTGGAGACACATCTGCTGCCAAATCACTTCAGGCATTATCTGGACGGACTGCCAGAAGACTAAATACTCTCTGGGCTTAACTCCAATCAGTCCGTCATTAAGCTCTTTGCCGATAATGAGCTGATTAATTTTCTCCGTTGTACAATCAAAAACAAGTAACTATAACACCAAATCGAAATAGACAGTCAAAATTGTGTGAGCTCCTATTTTACAATTTGGGCTAAGTAACTAGGGTGAGCAAAATGAAAATTTCTTACCATTCCCTTATTAAGACAGAACAAGAGAATCGAATAAACAGTTGTTGTAGTCTAATTAGAATTTTTAAGATTATATGGATAGTAAATATACTTATTCTTTTTTTAGCATTTGATTCAATATCAGGCGATGTCCGAATAGCCGCTTTCCCCGGCGCAGAAGGCTTTGGAAAGTATACCCTAGGTGGTCGGGGTGGAGACGTTTACCAAGTCACGAATCTAAAGGATAACGGTCCTGGATCACTTCGTTATGGGATTAAGACAGCTGATGGGCCTCGAACAATTGTTTTCGAAGTCGCAGGTACTATTATCTTAAAGAGTCCAATGGAAATTAAAGGTAAGAGTTATTTGACTTTAGCTGGTCAAACAGCTCCGGGTAAAGGAATTACATTACGTGATCAAAATTTTTCT
This sequence comes from Candidatus Poribacteria bacterium, assembly GCA_036339735.1. Lineage (GTDB taxonomy): Bacteria > Poribacteria > WGA-4E > WGA-4E > UBA9662 > TMED15. The sequence goes on along the minus strand of JAYZAL010000088.1, from coordinate 120,185 downwards.
ATCAAAGAAAGTAAACAAATCATTGTCCGCTACATTCGCGTAAGGCTAGGAGATGAAAACAAAGAACAGGGGGCGGCACCAGACGTTATGACAGTAAACTATAATGACCAAATTATCCTAGATCATCTTTCGCTAAGTTGGGGGATTGATGGTAATTCTGATTATCGCGGTAATAAGAACATGACGTTACAGTGGTTAATTTATAGCGAAGCACTTAATCGATCGCTCCATCGAAAGGGAGCACATGCCATGGCCACTTCGCTACGAGACTGTTTTGGTAACACGACCATTTACGGCAATATCTACTCCACTTCTAGAAATCGTCATCCAACTATAGGGTCTGGTGCTAAAAAAGGTGGATCGAACTGGATTGTTGACTTTCGAAACTGCGTTAATTATAACTGGAGTGGTCCAACGAATTTGGGTGGAGTACAAATTAACTGCATCAATAACTATTATAGACCTGGTCCATGTACAAAAAATTATTCTACGCCACCATTACGAATTAAGGATCATGATACAACTAGAGCTAAAGGTTTTATTCAAGGTAACTACTTTGATGGGATGTCAGAAGTTTTCAACTCAGATAACTTTACAGCAATAGAATATACGAATACTGGGAGTTATATGTCGACATCACGCAATCGATGGGAATTGAAATCAGAAATCGATTGCGGTGAGTTTTCTGTGCCAACACAAACCGCTAAAGATGCCTATTCAAACTGTCTAAAGTATTCAGGTTGTTCATTAGTGCGAGATACAGTAGACGAACGAGTTATCGAAAATATCGTTATGCAGAAAGGCGTACTGATTGACTCACAAAGACAAGTTGGTGGTTGGGATCATTACCCAACAGAACAAAGACCGAAAGATTGGGATATTGACCGAGATGGTATACCTAATTACTGGGAAAAATCAAACGGACTAGACGCGGAAGATCCTAGTGATGGCATTAGCGATCAAGACGGTGATGGTTACACCAACTTAGAAGAGTATATAAATAGTCTGGTCGCGAGTAAGCCAATTAGCAGATAAAATAAATACGAATTATCTCAACTTATAGATTTAGTCAGCTCAAATCAAAATCAAGTATTCCAATGATTCCTCTACTTTTACCACTGATAGACAATAGCCGACAAATCAAAGTTTTTTGTAAACTATCTTGGCTTCTTTTTACTTTTGAGAATGATTATTCTGATCGCAGGACCTTGACAGGTCAACAAATTTAGTTAGAATCAGAAGGCGAGATGAAACAAAAATCGATAAATCAAACTAGGTCTTTCTTTTACATTCCCGATTTTTTTCTAAAATTATATCTTTATTATTCATTTATCAAGGACTAGTGACATGAATGGACGTTTCCTGCTATGTTTATTCCTACTTGGCTTGTTATCTGTTTGGCTCCCAGCTGAAGATTGGTATCAATGGCGAGGACCTAACAGGGATGGTACTTGGAATGAAATTGGAATTATTAATCATTTTGATACCGAAGATTTACAAAAGCCTACTTGGCGAGTACCTATTGGTAGTGGGTACAGTGGACCAACGGTATCCGAAGGTCGAGTTTATGTCATGGACCGAGAAACAAAACCCAAACAGGTAGAAAATGTTCACTGTTTCTCAGCCGAAACAGGTCATCGTGTTTGGAGTTATAGTTATGAATGTCAGTATCAAAATGTGGGTTATACCGCTGGTCCACGAACCTCTGTGGTTATTGTCGATGGATTGGCTTATGCCTTGGGAACAATGGGCCACCTCCATTGTTTCGTAGCAGAAACGGGACAAGTGAAGTGGAAAAAAGACCTCAATCAGATTTACCAAATCCAGATGCCAACTTGGGGGATTGCAGCCTCACCAGTAGTAGAAGAAAATAAATTGTTTTTACAAATCGGTGGAAAGAGTGCTTGCTTGGTGGCATTAGACCGTCAGACTGGTGAGGAATTGTGGACTGCTAGATCAGATCCTGCATCGTATTCCACACCAATTTTGATCAAGCAGGCCAACGAAAAAGTCTTGGTATGTTATACGGGTAACCATCTAGTTGGTTTGTCTCCTGAAAGTGGAAAAACTTATTGGGAAATTGATTGCCATCCTTCTCGAATGGCCATTGGTATTGCGACCCCAGTTCATCATCAAGGCCATGTGTTTATCAGCAATTTTTTTGATGGTTCAATGCTAGTTCGTCTTGACTCATCTGAATTACGAGCAGAAAAGGTGTGGCACCGAAGAGGAGAAGACGAGCATCAAACAGATAGTCTTCACTCTCTGATTTCTACTCCCATATTAATTGGAGATTTTATTTACGGTATTGATAGCTATGGCCATTTTCGCTGTCTAGATATTGCTACTGGGGACCGTGTTTTTGAAGACGTTACTATTGCTCCTATTGAAAGATGGAGTACAGCTCACTTCGTTAAAAACAGGGATTATGTATGGATATTTAATGAGAAAGGAGAATTATTACTAACTAAACTTTCTCCGGAAAAAGTTAATTTGATCAGTCGTTCCCAAATCATTAAGCCAACAAAAGATCAGTTGAACCGCCGTGGCGGTGTCTGCTGGTCGCACCCCGCTTTTGCTAATAAGCATATATTTGTCCGCAATGATGAAGAGTTAATCTGCATTAATCTGAGCAAATAAACTCTTGTAATACGTCTACAAATAAAATTTAAGAGCGTTTGTTGTAATTTATCAGATTAATGCCTAGATATTGGTAGACAATTATAAAAATATCATGTTAATTCTTTTTCACGAATTGACATCAAAGGATTGAGAAATTTGGTTGAATTATGAAAAACACGTTATTTTTATTGTTTCAATGTCCTATCTTGTTAATTCTAGGTATTATGCTAATTCTTGGTAGTGTCCCTTTTTCTTCAGCCCAGGTCCACTACTTGGGTAATGGTAGCCCTTGGAATCAAAAATCTGAAACTGGTCCTGACGCTGTGGTTGGGGGCTGGTACTACAATTTGGGTGTTACTGGCATCCGTGTTGAACTAGTAGCTGATAAACCTAAGTATCTTTTAGTCAAATATGTATTTCCCCGCTCGCCGGCTGACGGAAAAATCTCTCCTGGTGATTTAATAATTGGTGTTAACAACGAACTGTTCAATACCGAACACAAAAATGGATACGGTATGGATAAGTTTGGCGCTGATGGACCAGTCCTTGACTTTGCTATCGCACTGGAAAATTGCCAAAACACCTCAGCGATGGGAGCTTTATCTGTAACTCTAGATCGTCGAGGGGCTACAGAGAATGTCCTACTCAATATCGGGCATCAATCTGGAACCTATGGTCAAAATTTCCCATTCGACTGCAAAAAAACAAATCTTATTCGGGATCAACTGTATCAGTATCTGGTCGACCATCAAGGCGAAGATGGTTCTTGGGGGATACCACCACAGAACACTTTTGCACCATTAGCTCTTTTGGCTAGCGGTGAAAAACGATATCTAGATGCTGTTAAGAAAAACGTAAAGATGCACGCACGGACCACAAGTTCAGAAGACAGCTCTTGGCTGATAAACTGGCGTTATATGTCTGCAGCTATCGTTATGAGTGAATACTACTTATTCACAAGAGAAAAATGGGTACTGAAAGAAATTCAGGAAGTATATGAATTTCTGGTATCCACCCAATACATCGATATGAATCAGATTAATGAAAAAGTAAAAGAGACACATCCTCACGCTTATCCAAAAGATAAGATGGATTCTCACGGTGGATGGGGACACAATCCCGGATTTGAAGGTTATGGACCGATCAGTATGCTAACCGCTCAAGGGGCTTTAGCTTTCTCCTTGATGCACCGTTGTGGAATCGATGTTGACCCAGACCGGCATGTAGCGGCCTATAACTTTTTGCGACGTTCTGCTGGAGCCAATGGTTACGTCTGGTATAAAGACCAACCTGCTGGGCCAAATGATTGGGCTGATATGGGACGTACAGGAGCTTCTGCCATCGCTCACCAATTGAGCCCTTATCAGGGGAATGAACATAGTAAGTTTGCTTTTTTACAGGCTAAGGTAATAGGCCAACATCCACAGAGCTTTCCTGACACCCATGGCTCACCAATTATGGGTATGGGTTATACAGCTATCGGAGCTAACGTCGATTCCGACTGCTTTCGCCAGTTGATGGAGGCCAACCGTTGGTGGTTCACACTCGCCCAGTGTCCTGATGGTAGCTTCTACTATCAGCCTAATCGTGATAATGCTGGTTATGGAAGCGACTCTAGAATTGCAGCCACTGCTGTTACTGCATTCATTTTTTCCATCCCTAAAGGCAACCTACATCTGACTAGGAAAAAAATATCGAATAGATAGGTGGGACCAAATAGATTATGATTCCACCTCTGCCTGGATATGATTTTGTTTTCAGCTTATCTTAAAATAGATTTCATTTTACCCTGATTGACCTATAGTTTTTTGTAGAAAACTCAACCAATTCTGCGATAGTATCATTCTATGAACATTATCCATATATTTAGAAAAGATAATCAGTTTCTGTTAGTTATTAAGTCAGTATTATGTTGGAAAAGCACAGGTCTACATTAGGTGTTAGCTTATACTTTTGGTTTACCATAGGCGCCAGGATCGATAGTATTTGAACTAAGAGACTATCGTCATAAATTTTCTTGTCAAGATAGACCACTTGATTTACCAGTAAAAAATTAGCATTGATTTTGCACTCTTCTGTTTTGGTTATTTGACCCCTAAGGCTTGACCGCCAATAGTTGATAAACAGCTACCAAACTAATTGTGCTAATCATCTAAACGACCTAGTGTTCATAATTAAATCAATTTAGCAAAACAGAAACTACGATCATTCGATATCGAGTAAATTATTTTGGTACAACTAATGCTCTATATTTTCGAGTGTGATATCCTTTGTTCTTTTGATATTTTTATATTTAATTTAGCCCAAAGACGATAGACAAAAGCCGCTTATCATCTTATGTCCGTTCTATTCATAACCAGAAAAATAATTAATTCAGAGTGCAGACAAAACTAGATCGTATTTTTTTGTAACCTAAATTTATTCTTTTCACAATAAAACATTATTCTTTCTTTTATCCTCTTGAACTGGTGCTGTCATCAAGGGTATTAGTTGTTTCCTACTGTGATGAATCTACAAATTAACTAAATGAAATCAAGAGAAAGTGCGAACATACCTACCAGACTAGATGAATGTATTTAATTACCGGTTTTTTATAACCTTGATGTCTAAACTTTTCTCAGACACAATTCGGCAACCAAATAAGCCACGTTTTAAGCAATTATTCGTACTTTTCCTTTTCTCAATTTGGTTTATACCTCAACAGATATTTAACTGGATATGCTTTTATCTCGACGATATTTTCTTTAATAGTTATAAAAAGATCGAAGTTAAACCGCTCTTTATCATCGGTGTGCCAAGAAGCGGTACAACTTTTCTGCAAAGAATTATTTCGAAAGACCATGCCCAATTTACAGGTATGAGCCTTTGGGAAGTATGCGTTGCTCCAGCCATTTGCCAGAAGTACATTTTCTTATTTTTAGGTCGGTTGGACCGTCTGTTCGGTTCTTCTATTTTTCAATTGATGGCGAATTTTGAGTCTTGGTGGTTTAAAAACCTACATCAACTTCATCAGTTATCTTGGTTCGACATGGAAGAAGACGAAGCGATATTTCTTCACCAGTTTTCTAGCTTTTTCTTAATCTATTTATTTCCTTATCAGGAAGATTTTAAACCTTATATCTACTATGATCAGGAAGTGCCTTATAGTATTAGAAAAAAGCAAATGGAATTTTACAAGAATTGCGTCCGTCGGCACCTATATGTTTTTGGACCCAACAAAAGTTTTTTATCTAAAAATCCTCATTTTTGTCCTCGTATTGAATCTATAATGACGTTCTTGCCAGAATCTCGTTTTATTTTAATTATCCGTAATCCAATTAGTACAATTCCCTCTAATCTGAGTGTATTCCAGTACTTATGTACTCACTTGGCTAACGTTAATGAAGGAGTCTTTAAAAATAGGACTCCTATTTTTGAAAGCACGATGGAAATGATTCGTCATTGGTACCACTATCCGTTGACTAAACTCACAGCCTACAAAGAAAATCGGTATAAAATTTTAAATTATGATGAATTTCGTAATGACCCTCGGAACGAAATCAAACGTATCTACCATCAATTAGATCTCGAGTATTCATCAGTTTATGATCAAGAAGTAAAACAGATAATGGAGAACAGCTCACGCTATATAAGTAGGCACCAGTATTCTCTTGTTCAATTTGGTCTGAGTAAAAAACGTATCCTTCAAGATTTTCGATTAATCTTCAAAAGATGGAATTTTTCTAGAAAGTAAATTAACATAAACTTAAATGAGTTTTTCGAACGCCGGAATACGATACATGTTAGAAATAAATTTATTTTCATCCAGCAATCCCAAAGAGGATATTCGAATGAAATAATTTATTATAATAACTTGTAATTTTCTTGTGTTTTACGTTGCTAGATCATGTTGAAAATCGGACAGCTACTGGTAGAGTTTTTGAGGATGAGGATAAAAGTATGATTCGGGGGAGAATTTACTGGAAGAAATTAGTGTTTCAAATGGAAAAAATATAATGGGAACTGATTAGACGGGCATTGATCAACTTTCAATTACCAGCGACACAATTATTCTTATAATCAATCCGAAAGATTGGGCTTGTCTACTGAATGAAAATCAGTTGCCTTAGTTCTACTGCATACATAAGCCAAATGGATCACCGGATCATTTAAAACATCTTCGTATGTCACCAACAGGTCCATGGCCTAAATATATTGAGTTTTCTCTAATTAGATAAAAAGTACCAGAATTATTCAAGTCAATTTTGTTTGTCGATCCACAATCCTGCTAATTAAACCGAAGGGGATTACATAGCACGTGAAGTTTTAGAAAGAATTACTAGGACGGATACCAAATTTGGAGTTACTCTCGAAGGTATATCGCATTTGATTGTTTCGATTTATTCGAGGAACCTTACCAAGAATCTCTTGGTATGACTTAATTAGTAGCTATGGAAGAGGCTGAATCTGACCAATTAACGTGTCTTTTTGGGCCAACATACTATTCCTTTAACTATCGGAATATCCATTCTCTTGTTTTAGATAACATAAATGTTACCAAGACGAAGAAAACAAACGCGGTGGTTTAAAAATGAGATAGGGGACAAGCAGATTAACTTCACTCAAAATGACCTTGCTCGAATTCCTCAAATATCTGATCCGGTGAGTTTAGCTTTTAAGAGAATCTTTTCGTAGAATCAAAAAAGGGACCCGTTAATAGAACAGGTCCCTTCCGTGCTGAAGTTGTTAATCATTAAACAAACAATGACACCATGCCTACAATAGAAGGACACAGCCAGAGTTTTTAGACAAGCTCTAGTTAGCAGTGCCTATCGATTACTTTTGATCCTTCCCCATGAACTTGTTAGTTTGGATTTAGGGTCTACTGGAAAATTCGTATCACCAAAGTATTCAATTTCACCAATCTGGAAGTAGGCTCCATTCGGCCAAGATTGAGTTTCAGTGGTAATATGACGGAAGAATTTGTATCCGACGGTTTGCTTTTTGAAGTCTTTTCCCGCGTCGAAACGGATGACTTGAAGCCTCTGAGTCCAAATGGGTTTCTTCTCGTCATGTGAGTAAATAGTAGTGAATTTCTTGCCATCGTTTGATCCTTGAACTTCCCATACCAGTGGATCTCTAGCAGGAACATCATTAGCTGATGATACGGTAAAATGAGTCAATGCATATTTCTTATCAAATTCTGCAGTTACCCACATTCCTTCTTTGGCACCACCGCCTTTACCACAACACCATTTATCATTGCTTGGCCCAAGAACATTATCAAATACGTTAAATGCAAATTCTCCTCCTCCGAAACCAGGTTCATCATTAGAAGTAAATTTAGCATTGTAATTTTTATCTTGTTCTGGCTTTCCATCGTCTTCTGGGTCAGTTAGGTCTCCTCCTAGAAGTGAGTCTGTACCTGTACCTAAGTCCTTTTCAGCAATAGAAATATCAACAACAGAGACCAATAGTAAAACCACTAACAACATCGAAATATTAACTTTCACTCGTAATTGACTCCCATAAAATAAGTTTGAAAATAAGTGCCAACTAAGACAAGATTGAGGTGATTAGTTATTTTCACCTCAATCTTGTATAGATAGTAAACACTATTGTTTTACAAGGTTTACCGATTATTTTTCAATATTCCCCACTGTGTTGCAAGCTTGGACTTAGGATTCACAGCAGTATCGTCAGCTGGGGTGCCAAAATACTCAATTTCACCAATTTGAAAGAAAGCTCCGTTTGGCCAATTAGCTGTTTTGAAAGTGATATGTCTGAAAAATCGATACCCGGTGGTTTGTGCATCGAAGTCTTCTCCTGCATCGAAACGAATGACCTGAAGCCGATCAGTAAAAAGGTTATCGCCATCATAAGAAAAGATGGTTGTAAATTTTTTGCCATCATTCGATCCTTGAACTTCCCAAGTTGTAGGGTCTCTATCAGGAACGTCGTTGGCTGAAGATAAAGTAAAATGTGTCAATAAATGTGGAGCATCAAGTTCGGCCGTTATATGCATACCTTCGCCATCTCCTATGCCACCTTTACCGCAACACCACTTGTCATTTCCTGGCCCAAGTATATTATCAAATACATTAAAGGCAAATTCTCCTCCTCCAAATCCTGGCTCATCACTGGAGGTGAATTTGGCATTGTAATTTGTATCTTCTTCAGGTGCGCCATCATCTTCTGGATCAGTCAGGTCTCCTCCTAATAAAGCTTTGGTACCTGTTCCTATTATTGTTCCTGGGACTTTTACCCCGGCTTCTATATTGGTCATTGTGCTGACCAATAATAGAAATCCTGCCAAGATCAACATAATATTATTTTTCATGTGCATTAGTCTCCTACAGAAAAATTTCGTTTTTAAAGTTTTAAATTTAGTTAGGTCTAAATAGAGAATGAGTAAATCATACTAAGATTTAGCCAGCACACCTAGACCGAAATACTGACAAGATGTCAGCGCAAAATCGTACCATCTATTCGTCTTTCCTGCAAGATCAAGCATAGACCCAAAATTAACTTGCAATATTGTGTAATTGAATTCTTCGATAGAAATTAGGATTATAATCGATCCAATTTGTTTGCAATCGTAACCAGTCCTACTTCAAACAAATTTATATCATACATGATCCTAATATTGTTTTTCAGAACGTGACAGTCTTGATAGAATTGTTTTCCCAACTCTATTTCTGTATTTATCTAATATTCTCTACGAAGGGTGCTTAAATTCAATAATTAGAAGCTATTAATTCCTAGTTTTGAGAGCCATGATGGATAGTCTCGTGGTAGCGATTCCAAATTTCCACTCTTCTCGTTTGAACTGCTGTCAGCGCTCCAGCGCAAGAGTGGATGTTGTCGATCTACTTGAGGCAGATTTACTCTAGTTCCATCGGTAGACGATTCAAAGATTCCCATCATAATTTCTAAAACATGTCGGCCTTGATAACCGCTACACTCATGCTGGTCATCATTATCAAGTGCTCGTACATACTCATCGACAAAACTAAAATCGTCGGCATCCGATAGATTTCCTGGCTGATAACATTTAGGAAAAATTGGGTCTAAGGGTTCCCATTTCATGCCAGGAACATAATGAGGTTGAGGTAGCCACCAAGCTTGATTGGATCTCCAGAATAAACGCCCTTCAGAACCGTAAATTTCCATTACGTAAGCGCTGGTATCCATTTTGTCAAATCGGTGCTGTAAAAGTGTTCCCGTAACATTACTAGAAAACTGAAAACTGGCTGAAATATATTCTCCGGTAATCGTACCCATGCCACTTGGAGATGCTAAAACATCTTTCGTTTCAATCGACCGACCATTAGTCGTCGTATGAGCGACAACACTTTGGCATTGATGGGTGAACCGGAGCATGTTATTTATCATATGAGTACCAATGTTCATTAGTCCATAACCACCGTAGTATCCTTTACCACTTCCGTATAGATAACGAATTTCGCCAATTTTCTCTTGGTCAATAGCCTTCTGTAGAGCTAACATTGCAGGACCTACGCGGCCTTGATGGTGAACCGCTATCTTGCATTTCTTTAATTCTGCTTTGCTTATTACCTCATCAGCCTGAACTAAGTCAACACACATCGGCTTTTCAACCTCAATATGAACCCCATATTCTAGAACTTGCATACAAAGATCATAGTGAAACTCTGTACCGGTTGCAATTACCACAATATCAGGCTTAGTTTCTTCAATCATTCGACCCAAATTTGTGTATTGGGCTGTTATGCTAAGCTCGTTTCCCAATTCAGTAAGGCGGTCTTGAATTAAATCACAGAGACCAACAATCTTAGTACGAGGATGGTCATGGTAGGCTAGAGCTGCTGCTCGGCCTCGGCTACGACACCCCAAAATTGCTACACGGTAAAATTCATTTTTCATAGTTGATCCTTATTAGTTGCGCAGGTTAATACAGGATAGCTAAGTAGTGAATTTGTTTACAAATTGGCAGGACGCATATTTTGATTCTATCAAGAACTGATGCTGCTGTAAAGACCTAAGAAATTGGCTTGAGTTGGGTTTAATGCTAAATAATATAGGTAGCCTAAAAGGTTATAAACTTCTGTATGGGAGTACGTTATGAGATATCTTTGATTTTCAATATCTCGTATTACTTTCGATATCGGAAGAGTACTAGACTATTGTTGTACTGTTGGTATGTAGATCTACCAAGTATTCTATTCATCGGATAATCTTGTATTGTTTTTGAACCGGCCAAATTTCACGAACTTAGAATCAAAGTCTTAGATTTGTGGATTCACAGACCTACGATCAAATAATTCCCATTAATGCTATAAGTGATTTATACTGTCGGGATAGGTTTAAGCAGATTAAAAAAGGAATAAGTGTACAATCCTATTAAGCTAAGGTTGCTTGGTTGTCGCATCTATTTGGTCGTACATAAAACATGAAAACCCTTGAGCAAAAGGCAACTAAAAGGTCAATTTTGATTGGTCTTTTGCTAATTATTACTAGCTCATTTTGGGTTTCGAACTCAGAGATGGTTACGGGTGTGACTGAAATCACCTCAACTTCACTTCTGATCGGTTCCGTTTTCATCTTGTTTCTCTTAATACTGACTAATACAGTATTAGAAAAGATTGTACCTAATTCCGCTCTTTCGGCCGCCGAAATACTAACTATCTTTGTCATGCTTAATATCGGCATGAGCATCAATGGTATTGGTATGTTCGGGTTTCTGGTTACAGCATTGTGTAATCCATTCTGGTACGAAACTCCGGAGAATAGTTGGCGGGATTTTTTACCTAATATACCAAGTTGGTTCGTGCCACAAAGTAAAGATGCAATTCAACGACTGTATCTTGGCGATTCAACTATTTACCGTGTTGACCATCTCAAAGCATGGCTGATTCCGATCCTGACTTGGAGTGGATTCACCTTTTCTTTTCTGTGGGTCATGCTATGTATTAACGTACTTCTACGGAAGAGATGGTTAGAACAAGAACAGCTGTCATTCCCCATCACTACGTTGCCTGTGGAACTGAGTCTCAGGGAGAAACGTTTCGGCGATTACTTGAGAAATCGATACCTGTGGATTGGCTTCCTAATTGCTGCTACTATACAAATTAATAATTCGCTGCAGTATTACTATCCGTATCTTCCTTATATAAAAGTCAAGCCTTTTGATATTGGACACTTATTTAGTCAAAAGCCGTGGAATGCGGTAGGTTGGTTGCCGGTGGCTTTTCACCCTTGTGTCATTGGTTTGACTTACTTCATTCCACTTGAAATTTCTTTTAGTTGCTGGTTTTTCTTTCTATTTCGCAAAGGACAACAAGTGTTGGGAGCCGCATTAATTAGTGGAGGAGGATCCGTTTGGGGGCCAACTGGTCGTTATCCAGCCATTCTTGAGCAGGGCGTTGGAGCATGGCTCGGACTGGCTTTTTTGGCTTTGTGGATCAGTCGAAAACATTTACTTCAAACCTTCTATATTGCCTGGTCGGGTCAATCTTCGGATGAGCCTATTCACGAGCGATATACTTGGTTAGGTTTATTGATTGGCATTTTGGTACTAGTAACCTTTTCCTATTTGGCCGGCTTGCGCTTAATCGTGGGTATTATCTTTATATCTTTGTTTCTGTTTTATATGATTGGATTGACAAGAATACGCTCGGAAGGTGGCGTAATATGGAATTTTGGTCCCTATATAAATCCACCACAATTGATCGTACATGTGGCTGGTTCCAGATTACTAAATCCAAGGGACTTAACTATTTTGGCTTACTTTCAATGGTTTAATCTAGATTATCGTTGTGCAGTGATGCCACACCAGTTGGAAGGTCTTCGAATTGGCAAAGTCAGTAAAATAGAAACTCGATCTATGTTAGGCATTATTGTATTGGCAATGATCGTCGGTATTATTGCTGCTTACTGGAATATCCTCAGAATGTATTATATTAAGGGGGCAGGTACACCGTACGTCAACTCATGGCGTACGAACATGGGGCTGATTCCATATCGCCAGTTGCAAAACTGGCTGGATTTTCCAACTGACATTGGTTTCAGTAGCTTACCCTTTATCAGTGGTGGGATTTTAGCAACCTTCCTTCTGATGTTTTTACGTACTCACTTTTTGTGGTGGCCGATCCATCCAATTGGTTATGCAGTTGGTCATAGTTTTAACATGGACCTAATTTGGACACCAATGTTTGTGTCTTGGTGCCTAAAAAAGGTTATTCTCCAGTACGGTGGGATTCGTCTATACCGAAAAGCAATGCCATTTTTTATTGGTCTGCTGCTGGGGGACTACTTAAGCGGTAGTATTTTTAGCCTCATTGGTACCCTGCTCGACATTCCAATGTACCGCGTATTTCCGAACTGAGCAGGTGCATCGGAATTGAAATTAAAAACTAGCGATATTCTCAAAGAACCGTCTGATTGAATTACCATTGATGAGCAAGTTTTTCACGAAAGATAATTGAAAACCCGAATTATCTCTATTCTGAGTATCAAATCTAAAATTAAGCATAAGCGTTTACAAGTGGTACCTTGTCTACTTCAATCTTTCATATTACTACTCGTAGTAAAACAATCTAGATCTATTACTTGATGAATTACAATAATCAATTAATTGGGGTTATCTCTAATCTTCTTTGATTATGTGCATACTAACTCTTTTGTCAACTGAATCATTACATGATCTCAACGACCGTTAGGTAATTTTTTGGAGGTTATACGAAATATCGTCGGCAAAAAGACTATACGACGTTATCGGTGAACCAACTAGGAATTGGCCTTTTTGTCCATTTAGAAATGTGTTTTTTATTTTGCTTGTAATAACGGCGATAAGAAGAGAGTGAGTCTCCTGGAATTTTGCAATGATCTGGCATAGCCGGGGTCGGTTGTGTGAAAGCACCTTCCTCTATATTGTTGGGTGGATAAGCTAAAATATGTTTGAGTTTTTTATAACTCAAATGTTTTCTCCCATACCGATACGTATATTCTTCAGCTAAGTCAACAAATAGGCTGTAAAGCCAATCGTAATTTGACTGATTTTGTCTAACCCAAATCGTAGATGGATGATTTTTGTGGGTTGCTTTATAGACGAACCTATTTGCCATATCTCGATCAATAATTCTGTGTGCGGTTGATAATAATTGGGCATATTCAAGTACCATCCTAACACAATGCTTATCGTTGTGGTACTCAGCGCAGATTTTTGTGTCATGATCCAAGTAAAATACATTCATAATTTGCTCCTCATTTAAACGATTGAATCACAAGGCTAAACTCATTCAAATATAAAATAGAATGCGAAGATAGTATCTAAGAAGATGTTACCGTGAGGATTGCTCAGTGATAAATTTATTTGATCACCCGACAGAAGAATAATGAGATAAACTAAAAAATTATAAACCCCTACGGGTAATGTATTGTCGATAAATCTTATGTCCGAGATTTCTTAGTAGTTCCTACGGTCATGTTTCCTACCATAAGGATATTTAAGGAATCATGATTAACTCATGGTTACATCTATCTCAAACTAGATACTTGATATTGGTTAATTCTTATAAGCTAGCGGTTCTAGTTTCCAGTTTCTAGTTATTCAGAAAATCATCCAAAGAAATTTGGCCAGAATTATCATTTTTAGTATGATGTGGGGACTTAAAGAGAAATTCTGCTGGCGAATCGAGTGGAAATTCAGGTTACTTTAACAATAAAAATTATAATTAATTTCTAGACAAGGGAGATTGCAAGATGAGGCAAATATCAGGCCAGACGAACGTATCATCATATCGATTCGGTTCTGGTAGTATAAAAGGTATCGGTAATGAGATCGGAAGATTCGTTGTTGCGACAATGGATATTCCATGGAAAGTTACACAAAATTTGCTTGGCGGTACTCCAGAAGAAGTTGTATTTATTGATTCTGTGGATCAGAGCGTACTAGATAGTAAACTTCTAAAATTACCACCCTGTGATACTGTAGTTGGGATTGGTGGTGGGCAAGCCGTCGATGCAGCCAAATACTTTTCTTGGAAACGTAGCATCAGATTAGTGACAATTCCAACTGTGATTAGTGTCGACGCATTTGTCACCCCTGCTGCCGGTGTACGAGTTAATCACGAAATCGAATATGTTGGACAAACTAGCCCAGATCCTTTGATCATAGATTATGATATTATTCGTACAGCACCTGCGACCTTGAATATTGCAGGTATTGGAGACTTATTGTCTATACATACTGCTAGTTTTGATTGGGAATATGCAGAAAGTAAAAATCAATCCAAGTACCCATTTTCTACGTCTGCAATCCAGGAAGCCCGAGGGATCATAGATGATTTATACGAAATTATTCCCGATATAAGAGACGTTACCGATAACGGAATACTTGCTATTGTTCAAGGTTACATGAAACTGAACACAATATGTCTTCCTATTAATCACTATCGTGTAGAAGAAGGTTCAGAACATTTTCTTTTTTACGAATTAGAAGAACGGCTTAGACGACCTTTTATCCACGGACACATCATAGGATTGGGAATCTACTTGATGAGTCGATTACAAGAAAATAAAGCTGAAGAAATTACTAAAATTATGGATGATGTAAGATTAGATTACCAGCCGAAATCCATGGACCTGAAATATGACGACTTGTTTAAATCGTTAATAAATTTGAAATCTTTTGTTAAGAGTAGACCTAAACTATGGTTTACTGTAATTGATGATGAAGAAATATCAGAAGATTGGATAAGTGAAGTTTTGTCTAATCTGTCTTTTTAACCCGGGGATAGATCTAGAATTAATTCGTCTTATCTCGTTCATAATCAACTAGTAGGGTTTTTAATCTAATCTTGTCTGTCGCTCACAGGTATCTGATTGTAAAAAATAAAAATATCTGTACAAGTGTGAAAGCTAATTTCCTATAAAGGAAAAGAAAATTAAAACTGTCAAATACTGAAGACCCCTAATTATGCTTGAATCAAAGCGAGTGAAATTCAGCCACATTTACCTGCTCAGTTTTATCCAACCGACAATTGTCTTTACCACAATGTTTGTGGGCGGTTGGACAACCTGCCTAGGAATTATAATTCCTCTTGTTATATACCCATTGCTGGATGTGTTTTTCAGTGTTGAAAAAGAAAATTTTCCAGTCTTCCACCCCCCATTCTATCTCGAATGGATACCTGCTCTACATGTTGTTTTTCAGCTGGCTATTTTGGCCTCATTATTTGTATTAATTGATAATAATGATTCTTTTTGGCATACAAAAATTGCGGCTATTTCTAGTGGATTCTGTGCTGGGGTCTCGGGTATTGTTCCGGCTCATGAACTCGGGCATTACAATCGAGGACCACGTCGATGGTTAGCAAATTTGATGATGCAAGTGGTAGCCTACCCACACTTCACACAAGAACATAACCGAAATCACCATCGATACGTGGCAACGAGTAAAGACGGTGCAAGCGCACCTAGGAACCGAGGGTTCTGGAAACATCTTGCATTAACTATTCCTCTTCAATGGGTCAGTATATATAGAGAAATGGAACAAAAATCTTCTGGTATTCGCAACCCTATTTTGCTGAGAACTGCATTATCACTTGTTATTGTCGTGGCGCTCTTTTTATATGATCCCTTCATGAGTTCGGCATGGTTGATTTATTCAGCATCAGCGGTATTTCTTCTCGAATATGTAAACTATATTCGGCACTATGGACTTCGCCGAGAGGATGGAGAATCTGTTTCAGAACTCCATAGCTGGGATTCTGAAGCTCGTTGGAGTCGGTGGATGTTGTTGGAACTGAGTCGGCATTCATCGCATCATTTAAAAGCAAATATCCCATTCTGGCAACTTAAATCAACAACTAAGTCACTTAAACTTCCATCAGGGTATTTTGCTTGCTTTTGGCCTTGTATGATACCTCCATTGTGGAGACGGCTGATTCATCCCAAAATGGATTCTCTAGAACAAAAATCAGCAGAAACTTGATGAACAAATTTTATTATTGCATAAATAAAAAATAAGATTGATTTTGGGATTTACGCTTAATCTCGGCGACACTAGCTTCTGTGACTAGGTCTTTTACTACACTAGTGGAATTTATATCGAATTTAATCTTGCCCACAAACATCATTCTAAAACAAATTAGGTGTTTTATAGTGTTGATTTTGTAAAATATTACTGGGTAACTGTACTGAATATTCTATTTCTTTAGCTTTCATTTTTTCTTTTTGTTCTGCCAAAGAAAAAGCTATGTCCTTACCTCTAAGTCGATAAGCTTTTTCAATTTGATCTTTCCTTGTAATTTGTTTAAATAAGTCGCTCTGTGGTAGTTTGTTTTTATATTTAGAAATTAGTTCGTCTTCCATTTTTCCATTTTCCTTCAGATCGCCATCTTTCAATATATGACTGACTCGACCACCTTCTTGAATAATCTGATATGAAATTAAAGAGAAACGGTGGCATTCAAAAGGGTCAGCTTCTGAACACATTAATGCAATTCTATATCCTAAATCTAACCCTCTTGTGAGTCTAGCTATCCCATCCCTGAATGAAGAACTCAATCTTACTTTATCAAAATCGACTTTCCCATTAGGGTCCAGCAAGTAAGCACTCGTTTGTCTTGCACCGAATTCGTTTTGAAAATCCATATAGTGTATCTTGTTTTCTCTTAAGGATAAACTCAATCTATTTCTGTTAAACTGTGGGGCAATTCGACTATATGGAAGGCTTCTGACATCGATGATGATATTACACTGATAGCAACGCAATAGCTTTATAAAGCAATCAATTTTGTGCCTTGAGTGGCCTATAGTAAATATTGTTTGGTTTTTCATTTAAACTAGTTATCAAGTGAATAGGACTTTTTGATACTCAATGTATAAGCTTATCAATTTATTATCTTTCAATCTGTTCTGAGCTGAGAAAATGAATTAATATGATTAGTAATATCGCGCCGATGAAGGCACGACAATCTAGGTGATTTTTAGCTTTGAACAATCAGTATGATAAAAAATAACTTTGTTCAATTGATGACTGAATGAATCAACATGACTAATAACTGAACAAAGTTATTTTCAAGGAAGATATCAGTGATTTAATAAACGATATTAATCTGCAGATCCAAGAACTTCCTGCAAAGTATGAAAGTCTGCATCGTTTTTCACAGGATCAAATCCAATTCTGCTTTCTTCTTCCAATAATTGCTGACGTTTGACTTCTAGCTTAAATCGTAGTTTCGGATCCTCAGTTGCGAGATAAACCATAACTTGACTGGCTTGGTTAGAAATTTCGATCGAGTTGTCAACTAGGTTCCAGTCGACATCATAGACCCCATCAGCATCTATCCTAAATACATCACTGACCTTTTGTAAATAAGTAGGAAGTGAGAATGACCATTGTGCATTTCTGGGAGGTCCGTATTTGAAAACCCTTTCTTCTAAGTCAGGCTCGTAGTTAATATCCATTGCGAACAAGATCCCTGCTCTGGGGCCAAAAACAGAAGAAATATCCCAATCTAAATGTCCATTTGTATCCGTCAGACGTTTATGCTCATAAGCATCGCCTTCCAATAAAAATTCATCAATCAGTCTGAGTTCGCGCCCAATATGTACCAGTTCCTCCATAGTATCTCTCCATGAGCATAGAGACTTCAAACTAAGATTAAACCAGTAAAGCGAAGTAATACGTGTTGAAATAGCGTGGTAGGCTTGCATTCTAATTTCCGTTGGGGTCGGAGAGGTCCTTGTTCGATGATCATATACCGACCAATTGTGATGAGGTCCCTGAGACCAAATCGCGCAAGGCATTGGTCGATTGAGTTCCTTGAGTGATCGGCACATGTCTCCAATAGTTTCAAGAGGCGAACCCCAACCAATTATGTTTCCATTCCAACGATCATATTTTCTCCAAGAATCAGGAGAAGGTGCCGACACACGATAAGCGTCATAATGTGGGTAATCACTTAAACCTGCGTAATCACGCCATATTCGTTCTTCGCTGTGTGTCAAGGTAGTGGCTAATCGGGTAACAGCGTAAGGTGACAGAGCTTCCCAAACGTCTTGTGGAGGTACGGGAGTTCCTCCGCCATATTGTGGCTCTCCCAAAAACTCGACAGCATGGATTTTGGGCAACATCTCATCGGTATCATAAACTTCAAAAGGCTGTAAGCCACCAAAATACTTCAAAGGATACTTTTCATACAAATCAGTATCGCTATAGCCGTCCATAATGGAATTATGTGAAGTGTTGACATATAGTCGTTTAAGTGTTTTAAGAAAATTCTCATTTTGAAGATGATTTCCTGAATCGTTGACCCATCCTCCTGAAATATCAAATTGTTCCACTTTGATACGAAGATAAGACCAGATAGAATAGGAGGGACCATCAGTTGGTGTAATAATAATCTCAATAGCTGCATATGTCAGCGGTAGTGGATCAGTTTTGATCATGAACCCACCAAGTTCGCTCGCGGGAATTACCTCTTGATCATTGAATAATTTGATTGGCTCCAATATTTTTTGTAGTGAAAGTATACGGGGAGTTGAGGGCTCATTGGCTAGCCAAAGCCGACAAGAACTAATAGAAATATCTTTTTCAGATGTGTTTGCCATATGAATGACTAAATTTTCTGGATGGATTTCGCCTTCTGGCGCTAAAAAAGTCACAGATGACATCCAGCACTTAGAAGGTTTTAGGCTTAGATTTCCCGAAAGCCATGGTTCGTTAGTAGGACCAATTTTCATGTTCAGTTCTGCATTAGGACCAAAAGTTGGGTGTTTGCTATTGAAAGTCCAAACGGTCATCTGATCTGAATCGAGAAGGTCCAAATCGTTTCGTACTGACGGAGTGTCATGCCAAGACCAAATATTTTCTTCCAATAACTCTTGGGCAGATTTTCCAGCAAACTGAACAGGAGTTTGATTGGTGATCGACAAAGATTTAGAGCTATTATTGTACAAAAAAAGCTGAACTTTGGCACCTGAGGCTGGTTCAGGGGGTTCACTGTATCTCATCGATTCCGCGATAAGATGTGGTGTGACATTTGTACCTTTCAATACAAGTTGTTGATCTGTATCTTTATCGTTTGATAGGAGGGAAGAAGAAAAAGTTTGCATAATATTATGAAAGCTCCCATTTTATATGGATATTTAAAACTTAAATCTATAGAATTCTCAAACGAGGTTATTTTACAATAAAACCATTTGCGTTAGAACTATGAAAGTAATATCTTATGAATGATATCTTCTTTTTGAACAATAATATTCATTTTTGAATTTCATTATCCCTACGACTAATTCAGCGTTCATCTTATTTCGTTCAAAGTGACCAAATTAAAAGTTAAGTAATAAACATCATGACAAAAATTCGCTGAAATAGCCAGACAGTTCGAAAATCCGAAACTTTTTTAACCTATAATACAGGTATTTAAGGAGCGATGGGTGTCGGATCATTACCCAAAAGACTTTAATTTTTCTGAAAATACATATGGCCCTTCTCGAGCTGATACATATTGGTTAACGCAGGCGACCAAGGATCAACTAAATGGGTCTAGAATAAGGTCATCATCAGGTTTATGGCTTTATACACCAGACGGTATAGGTAATTACAAAGCCTTATGGACGAGAGATTTCTACTATATGGTCGAATATGCTGGAGACCTGATGGATCCAGAAGAAATCAAGATTTGCATCAAGTATTTGATAAATGGACAGAGAAAAGATGGTTGCATGCCTGACCGAGTAAATTCCGATGGTCAACCAATATATAGTCCTGGAGGAGATTTAAGTCCGCTAGCCGATCATGCACTTGATAATGGTCCATTCACGGCATTGCTTTTATGTTCGTACACTAACCGTTTTGAAGATGATGAATTCTTTACGAAAATGCAAACGGTTATTAAAGATGGGTTACGATTTGTTAATAGAGATAAAGATGGTTTAGTATTCAATGACCCCTTGAATCCTCAGTGTAACTATGGATTCACGGATATTGTGAAAAAGACTGGTAATCTTTTATTCTCATCTCTTTTGTTTTTTCAATCTAGTATGGAAATGGAAAAATTATGCATGAAATATTCCATAGATAGCGGGGAATGCTACAGGATTTGGAGAGAAAACATTAAGAAAAATATCAGCAAGCTTTATGATAGCGAATCAGGAATGTTTTTGGCTGCTACTATCGATTGTCGACAAATTGATATTTGGGGGAGTGCATTTGCTGTTGCTGTAGGAATAACAACCCCAGAGCAAACGAACAGAATTATCCAATATTTAATTGATAATAAGGAAAAACTATTTTTTAAAGGTCAGCTGAAGCACTTGTCGCCAAGAGATAAAGGTTGGGATAAAACATTTATCTCGTGTGAAACTGGCACGTACCAGAATGGAGCTTTTTGGGCAACACCGTTAGCATGGGTCATACCGGTCATTTCCCGAAAAAGCCTCAGGATTGCGAAAGAAATCTTGAACGAAGTAATACAAGACTTCAGGGAAAACGGTATAAACGAATGTGTGAATAAGGATTACTTTAAAGTGCCCAACTATGTGGCAAGTGCTACAAACGTTTACACAATTATCAGAGGCGGGAACGATTTTTGTTAATTCAAAGAATTATTCATCCTAATAAAATTTTCGTGTTTGTTGTTTCGTACTGAGTTTACACAAGTCGACAAACGCAAGTTTTATTAAATTGTTCCAGATACCAAAATTGAACATCGATTACTAGTTACATTCTAAACAATCGAGAAAAACTTGACGGATCAGTCCTTTCGTTGCAGTTACTTGCCATTCGGCATTGACCGATAAGTAACTGCAACGAAAGACCATCAATAAATATTGTGATTCAAATATTGATGATTTAAATTGTACGAGGAATCGAGTTGATAGCTGATACCTTGGACATCATCTATTCTGTCTTTATTCTGGACCAACTGACCGTTAGTTTTCTTTTAGGATCGACTGAGAGAAACGCTTCCATTCCACTTTCGGTAATGGATTCGATTTCGTTTTTGCCCAAGGCTCGTCTGTAAAAAGCAACGTCATCTATCAAACCTGAATAAGTTTCACCACCAGAACCACCGATGCGAAACTCCGCAATTTTTCCTGCTGTCTTTTGGTAGTCAGCTTCTTTTTCTAGCTTTCCATTGAGATAGATTCTAAATTTCTTAGTATCAGAAGTTAGAGTAACTTGGTACCAAGTGTTCTTTTTGACTAATCCACCGTCAGTTTGACAGAGAATGGTCCACCCACCGACGACACCTCTAAAAGAGAATAATCCTTGAGCCGAGTTGAGAAATAAAGTATTATGCCCAGAAGCTCCAGGCAAACTACGCCATAAATGGCCCCACTCCGTTCCTTTGAAATCTGGGTTTATCCATAAGGTATAAGTAAACGGTTCGAGAAATATATCCCCATGTAAGCTATCCGAAGGTTCGATTACAATTGGCTGATCCGTTGCTAATTCAATAGCTTTTCCAAATTTTCCTTTTTGCAAAGATACTTTTCCATTTGCAAGTTCTCCATCATTTTTGTTTCCACTGGCATCTAAGAGATCTTTTTCCATTGGAAAATATAGAAGTAAATCTTTATCAGGTTCTACTGACCAACTGAGAGTTTGCAATGAAGAAACAATACCTATTAACAGTAGTATGAATAGTTTATTAGCTTTATGATTGAAAAACATAATTTTCCCCTTTTTGGCTATTTATTTATTATCATTTATTTTTTAACTACGCTAGCCAATTGGTTGATTTCGATTGGTTTAGGATAAACAAAATAGTTAGGCTTGTTCATCACACACAAATATCTTCTCGAGCAAGACATCTACTTGTTATACATCGTTCCCGTTCCATTGTAGTTGGATATAAGTACATACTAGAAAACAAGATTTTGTGTTCTTTTTGAAAGAAGCGAAGATTATACCATTTTCACCAGCATCCGTGTCATTCCAATATTACACTTTTTATCTATACTAAGCTTAACTACTACGAGTAGATATTGTGCAATTTTTGACCTAATAAATTCTGGACATAGATTTTATTCAAAATCCTGAATCCCACATAAACAATCTCTTCAGGGGAACATCGTATACATGTTTTTACCAGTGATTATGGCTATCAAACTCCATAAACTACCTGCTGAGAATTGTCCAAATATAAAACCCAGAAATAGAGGTAGCATTATTCGGTAATATTTCACACCACCGGTGGCAAACATTAGTCTTTTGGCTAGCCATCCTAGTAAAATAGAGAACCACATCCAAGTCATAGCCCATCCTTTACTAACAGCATAACCAGCTGGATAGAAAGGCCACCAAATAAAACGACGTTTAAGTACCGTCAAAACTGCTGTGATTACAAACCCAATGCCTACATGCTGCATGGCTTCAAGATTTGCTTCTTTAGGAAATAAAATCTGATTTCTCAAATGGTTGAATTCACCAACTCCCCATCGAGCAAACTGAAAACGGTGATAAAGAGAGACATGAAGCAAAATTGATAGGAAAGCTCCAACGATCGAGGCAACAATCATGGAAATTATCAAACGGCGATAGCGGACATCAAAATAGGAACCAATTTTGAATCCTTCTAATTGGTGCGGCATCGGGTGGCATCGGTATCCATAAGCTAACCAAGAAAGTAGGGTAGTATT
The DNA here is from genome assembly GCA_036339735.1 of Candidatus Poribacteria bacterium. GTDB lineage: Bacteria > Poribacteria > WGA-4E > WGA-4E > UBA9662 > TMED15. Next base: position 96,947 of record JAYZAL010000088.1, on the reverse strand, counting down.
AGTTAAGTTAGCGGGACCAATTGCGCGTGTGCCAAGAAAACCGGCCATTAATCGGTCTGGATGTGCACCGTGTAGTTCGTGAGTTGGTGGTCCCAATTCAGCTCGCATTCGGGTCATTCCAATACAAATTACAAAGTAAATCAAGAAGTAAGTTATGGCAACCCAAGGAGATAGACCGGCTTGATACCAAAATAGAACCATCAGTGCAGTGCCAAAAATCATGCCAAAAACGGCTAGATAGTATAAACTGCTATTTTCTCTTCGAGTCAATACACCTTTCACTATTTTGATAATGTGATTACGACTGGTTAACAGTGCAATTACGCCAATACCGATCCAAGCTCCTGATCGTTGTTCATTCATCAGCCCAACGGCCGTATTAAATCCAAGCACAGTTAAAATCACCGGTTGTAACTTCCAGGTTAGTAGGAAAAACCAAAGGGACAGAGAAAGATCCAACGGCATTAGGTAAGCTAACCCTATGGCAAACGGATAAATGTAAATAGCAAATCCCCAACTCATAGCATTCCAAGGGCGAATGTTTGTGGGAACTATATATTTTATCTTTAGCGGGGGAACTGAAGGGTAGAGGTAGTTTAAGCCAGCTATTATCTCTAAACCAAATGCTATCAAAAACCCGATCCACACGAGTTTATTTGAAAAGAGTTTGGAGGTATCTGAAATGACCTCAATTGGCATGACTGTCAGTGGATAACTGAGTTTCTCATGCTCAATCCATTGTTGACGGATAATGATATTAATACATAGAGTGACGAATAGCAACAGAATTACAAAAACGCTCCAAGCCAATATAGGAAAAATCCAAGCATTAAAATATTGAGGTTGCCAAAAATTTTCGTCTCCTTCAAAGTAACCACGTAATAAACTTCTATTTGGAACTGTTAACCAATCAGGCAGATAACGAAAAAATAGCTCCTCCCATTCGTTTTCTGGAGTGGCAAACCAAAATGGATTTGCCATCAGTGGCACTAACTGTCGAATGATATCGTGTCCAGCCAAGGCGGTCGATACCGAGACCATAATGTAAATAGTAGCGATCTCTGAGTTTTGTAAAGCCAGACTGGTGAACGTTCGCTTAAGTAATAAATTTACGCCAGAAACAGCAAATAAAGTAAAAAGAACAGTAGGAAACACCGAAAAATCGGTTAGTTCCCATACGACTCGGTTCTCCGCTGAAATAATCCAATAGCAATTTAATGCAATAAGGAGAGATCCAAAAATTAAAACGCGTGAAATGAAACGGGTACTTGAACCAAGTTCTGGTTGCTGACTCAATGATCGTATGGGATTTTCCTTGATAGATTTGGTCGAAAGGAAAGCCTACTTTTTGAGGAGAGACTTGTCGTTGGTAAATCTGATGATTATAATACAGACACTTATCGATCCGTGTCAACCGTATATAAAATTAGGTGTCAGTCTCTATTCAATGTTAACAGTTTTTTCTCTCATTATTGATTCGACAAAATTCAGATCTAAAAGGTGTTTATGAAAGTTTTGGTTACAGGAGCTAGTGGTCGACTATCGGGCTATGTCATTAGTGAGTTAAAAAGTCGTTACGAACTAGTATTGACTTCTCGTCGTCCACCTAGCGCGGAATTTGCTGATTTGCAATGGATTCAAGGCGATCTTAATAATTTTTCTGACTGTCAAAAAGCTGTCCAAGGAATAGATGCCATCCAACATTTGGGAGCCCAACCTAATCCAGTCGATCATCCGGACCTCAGGACTGCAGCGGAAGAAAAAGGTGTACCATTCGATACGACTTTTAAGACTAATATGCTTGGTACATATTATCTACTACAAGCAGCAGTCGAGGCTGGTGTAAAAAGTGTTATCATGTCAGGTAGCAACTGTGCCTTAGGACATGGTTTTAGAATTAGTAATACACCATTCCCAATCCAACAATTACCAATTGACGAAACTCATCCCTGCTTTCCTGAAGACTCCTATAGCTATTCAAAACGTGCCGGTGAAGAACTATTAGCCACCTACACTAGAGCTTATGGTATTCGAACTTATATGACCCGACCGGCAGGTATTACGCCACCCGAACGACGTGTAACTATGGCGGAAGACGTTCAACCAGCCAGAAGCTGGAACCCGTGGCTTTGGTGTTGGGTAGGTAGTGAGGATGTGGCTTCCGCTCATCGCCTAATTATGGAATCCTCAACGGGCCAACGCGGCAACTCTATCCCTGATCATGATGTATATTTCCTGAACTCAGAGGATACAACAGCTTTAGAATCGTCCGCTGAGTTAGTCGAGCGTTTCAGACCTGATTTGTTGGAAATCACTCAGGATTTGGTAGGATACCAATCCTTTTTGAATTGTCAAAAACTAGAACAAGCAGTTGGTTGGAAACACCAAACCAGCTGGAGAGGCCACCTATCATGAGTGAAGTTGTCAGGCTTGGTATAGTTGGGGCTGGTAGTATCTCTGTGCGTGGTATTATGCCTCATTTATCTTTAGATGATGTGCATGATCGTGTAATAATGACTGCTGTCTGCGACCCTGTTCCAGGTCGAGCTGTAGCTGCTAGTAATCGATTTAATATTCCCTATGCCTTTGAAGATTACCGAGATTTACTAGATTCTAAAAAAGTAGATGCTGTCACCATTGCGTCCCCTATTAGCTTTCACTACCAGCAAGGAAAAATGGCAATTGAATCCGGTGTGCACGTGCATTTTAATAAGTCGATGACTACAACAGTCGATGAAGCTAATAACTTAATTGAACTAGCACAAAAAAAAGGCGTGAAATTAGTTTCTTCTCCCGGCGAAATGTTACGACCTATTAACCAGAGAATACGGCAATTGATTCTGGAAGGTGCACTAGGACAACTAACTTGGGCCGTAGCTGGATCAGCTTTTGGTCAGTATCATGAAAAGGAATCTGTGAGACATGGTGAAGATATCCTTTCTAATATAAATCCGGCTTGGTATTATCGGAAGCCTGGTGGTGGACCACTGTACGACATGACTGTTTATGGGCTGCATGCGTTGACTGGTATTTTAGGTCCAGCTAAACGTGTGACTGCATTTTCCGGCATACGAATCAATGAGAGAGAGTTTCGAGGTGAAATGCTTCCCTGTGATATGGATGATAATACCTTGTTAACAATTGACTTTGGGCAATCTTTGTTTGGGTTTGTATATGGTACTGCAGCAGGCGGTTTACCAAATATAGGTCGATTTGCTATTTTTGGTACAAAAGGTACTATATCTGGAGGCGAATTGAACGGTCAACCGATCGACATAAATACGCCTAGGGCTAGTCTGCCACATGTTGTTGGTGAACACCTCCAAATAGAAGAAGCCCATGTTTACGAAGACATCATGCAGTTAGTGGATTGGATCCGAACTGATAAACCAACGCTTGCAACGGCTGAGCATGCTCGACACGTGATTGAAATCTTCGACGCGGGTTATAGGTCAGCAAAAACAGGTCAAGCACAAGAACTATGTACTACTTTCGATACAATTACTTGAGCCAGTGAGCACCTAAATGTTTCAGGTATCTTTTTTGTGTACTGTAGCCGGATTGTCTTCTGATGATTTCGATGCCAATCGAAATTCGTTATGATATTTTCGTGAAATATGTGGGTAATCTTTGAGTATAGAAGTGGAAGATAGAAAAAGCTTCTATTACTTTTATGTGTACCTATTCACTATTTAAAAAAAATCGAAATTTTGTTATCCTGAAAGGGGTAACTGTTTTATTAACTCTTTTCTAATGCATATCTTAATTATTTATGATTTCATCTAATTCATCGCCATCGGTTTCACACGACCAGCATCATCCTGTACGAGTCATGAGCTTTAATATCCGACTTAACACTTCCAGCGATGGGTACAATTCTTGGCCTCATCGAAAACAGATGGTACAAAGTACCATCCTATTTCACCGAGCTGATTTGATTGGTGTACAAGAAGCATTACATGAGCAAATGGAAGACTTAGTTAAGTTATTACCAGACTATGATTTTGTAGGAGTTGGTCGAAACGATGGTCTAACCGACGGCGAATATAGTGCCATCTGGTTTCGGAGAAATCGTTTTCAGGTTTTGCAAAGTGATACCTTTTGGTTATCTGAATCACCTAAAATGCCAACAACTGGATGGGATGCTAGTTTGCCCCGCATCGTCACTTGGGTGAAATTTCATGATTCACATACAAACCAGGTCTTTTTTCACTTTAACACACATCTTGATCATCGGGGAGAAATAGCAAGAGTAAAAAGTGCTGAACTCATTCGATCCAAGATCGAACAGATGAACTCAGAATATCTTCCTGTTTTATTGACTGGTGATTTTAATACATCGCCGACGTCTAGCCCTTATCGAATTCTCACAGAAGGTGATGAGTCAGGAGTTGTGAGTGATGCGAGATCACTGTCGCTTCAACCCCCACATGGGCCAGAAGGCACGGTAAGCAAGTTTCAGTTTCCCGGTATACCAGGAAGTCGAATTGACTATATTTTCGTCAAACACAACGTTACCGTCTTGAGTTACGCAACTTTAAGCGATTCTTGGTCCGGAAGATTTCCATCTGATCATCTTCCTGTTATTGCAGAGGTGAATATCGGGTCGATTCCATAAGATTTCGCGTTTTAGCCAGATTTGCCTATCAATATATTCCTTTCCCATACTAGCTACTTTTCGTCTTTTCTGTAGATTAGTAGTCCTGTATAGATAACTTTTTATAAAGAATCTACATAGGACAGTTCCCATTATATTTTTTCCATTACATGGGGCTAAAAATCCTTGGATGCTTTCTTGCCGATAAATAACCTAGGTTAATGGTGCTAATTTTTTGGACTATCGATTAATCTCGTCTTACAATTTGAGTTTGGTTCAGAGAAGGGAAAAATCATTCAGCTGTGACTAATATGTGACTAATAATATTCCCTCCAGTACAAAATGATTTGATGAACAATAAATGAATGTGTTGCAAATTATTTTTAGTTTAAACAATCTGAGTTACAAACGAGAGCTGATAGCTATTTTTTTAAGACCTTATTATTTATTAAAAAGGGAAATATAATGATATTTTTTTTGAATGCTTTTATGCTTCTGCTGTTTTTGAGTTATAATAGCTTGCCTGCTGCTGAAAAACTAGATTGGAGTCAGTGGAGAGGACCAAGCCGAGATGGAATGCTTATTTCTGAATTGCCAGAACACCTATCTGGTTTGCAGAAAAAGTGGGAAATAGATCTTAGCCCTAGTTATTCAGGACCTGTAACTTACGAAGGAAAAGTTTTTACCACGGCGACAGTTGATGAGAAATACGAAGTTGTTTATTGCTATAATGCAGCAACTGGTGAATTAATATGGACTTCCAAGTGGCTTGGTGCCATGAAAGTACCTTTTTTTGCAGCCTCGAACGGAAGTTGGATCAAGTCTACACCTACAGTGGCTGGGGACAAGATTTTTGTAGCTGGCATGAGAGACGTTTTAACTTGTCTTAGTGTGGAGGATGGTGAGAAGATTTGGCAAGTAGACTTCGTCGAGCAATTCGAAACAACTATGTCTTCTTTTGGTTTTGTTTGTTCACCTCTAGTATATCAAGATAAGGTCGTAGTTCAAGCCTCCGGTGGTGTTTTTCAATTGAATGTTGATACAGGTGAGGTTATTTGGCAAGCGCTAAAAGATAGTGGGGGAATGTATGGGGGCGCATTTTCATCTCCAATTATTGAAGTAATTGATAATGATCTTCAATTGATAGTTCAAACTCGTACAGAGTTAGCCAGCATCAATTGGCATAATGGTGAAAAATTGTGGGGTGTCACAATTCCTGCATTTCGTGGTATGAACATTCAAACCCCTTCACGCTACGAAAATAGTTTTTTTACCAGTTCATACGGTGGTGGGTCCTTTTTGTACGAATTAGATTCCGGTGTTCTAGCCAAAGAATCAAAATGGTCTAATACCATCCAGGGTTATATGTCTAGTCCTTTAATTCTCAAAGATCACGTTTACATGCATTTGCGTAACCAACGTGTGATCTGTATGGATCTTCAGACCGGAGAAATCGCTTGGACTAGTAAACCATTTGGTAAATACTGGAGCATGGTTACAGATGGAGATCGAATCTTAGGTCTTGACCAGAGAGGTGTTTTGTATCTGGTAAACGCTTCACCTGAAAAATTTGAAGTTATTGATAAGCAGAAAATTAGCAAGTCAGAAACTTGGGCTCATCTGGCAGTCAGTCGAGACAAGATTTATGTTCGTTCTCTTGATAAACTGATTTGTTTCTCTTTAGAAGGCTAAAAATGGACTTTTCAATTATCATATGTTTATTTTCTCAGAGCTTAACTTAGTAATAAAAAAGTTAGGCTAAGGAACAAACAATTTGAAAATGAATCTGCAATTTTAGAGAAATCATTTCTAATGGGAGGCCAGAATGATTATATCCATTGAGCAACTTAGGGAGAAAGTAGATACTGGATCGGTAGATACAGTTGTTGTCGCGTTTCCGGGCCTTTATGGCACACTCTTGGGAAAACGATTTGACGCCGATTTTTTTCTGAATTCTGTGGCTCAGAAAGGAACACATGGTTGTAATTATCTGGCAACTGTTGACATGGAAATGGAACCGGTAGAAGGATATACTTTCGCTAACTGGGACGAGGGTTACGGTGATTTTCATATGCAACCAGATATTTCTACCTTACGGGTTCTGTCTTGGGCAGATCGAACAGCGGTTGTTATTTGCGACATTGTTGATGAGTCATCACATCAGTTGGTCCCTCAGCTACCACGTAGCATCCTGAAGAATCAGATTCAATTGACCTCTGAACAAGGTTACCAGGCTAAAGCCGCAACAGAATTAGAATACTATTTATTTCGGCAAAGCTTCGAACAAGCACATCAACAAAATTTTGTAAATTTAACACCAAGCGGATGGTACTTAGAGGACTATCACATCTTACAAGGTGCACGCCGAGAGAGTTATCACGGGGAATTACGTCGACAATTGAAACGATCCGGCATTCCCGTTGAATCTACTAAAGGTGAGTGGGGGCTAGGACAACATGAAATTAATGTGGCATATGCTGAAATTGGCGAAATGGCGGACCGCCACCTATTAATCAAGCAATGTGCCAAAGAACTAGCCGATCAGAACGACATTAGCGTAACTTTTATGGCAAAACAAGAACAGGATCAGGCAGGATCGAGTTGCCATATTCATCTGAGTTTGTGGTCAAATGGACGAAATGTCTTTGCTGGCAATCAAGTATTTGGACGGATCAAATGTTCTGATCTTTTCCTGAAATTCCTTGCAGGATGGATCGAGCATGCACCAGAATTTATGCCTTTTTATGCTCCGACTGTAAACTCTTACAAAAGATACCAACATGGTAGTTGGGCACCAACTACACTCGCTTGGAGTCATGATAACAGAACTGCGGGATTCCGAGTGGTTGGTAGTGGTGACTCCTTGCGGATTGAATGTCGTATACCGGGGGCAGACTGCAACCCGTATCTGGCCTTGGCAGCCTCGCTTGCTTCTGGCCTAGACGGCATACAAAGGCAACTAAATCCGCCAGATGAGTTCGTCGGAAATGCCTACGATCTGGAAACAACGAAAGCTGTACCCACGACGTTTAGAGAGGCTATAGAAGTTTTTTCCAACAGTGACTTTGTACGGCGTACTTTAGGCGAACCTGTGCATGATCATTACGTCCATTTTTATCAAAATGAACAGAGTGAATACGAGAATGCCGTCACTGATTGGGAACGTAAACGGTATTTTGAAAGGATCTGAAATGAAAATTGACAGGCCGGTGATTGGGCTGACCATGTACGGACTCAATCAGGATCAGCGGTATTCAATACCACATGATTATATTAAATCTATTGCAGATGCTGGTGGCCTACCACTCATGTTACCACCAATAGGGGATGAAGTAGAGCAAGTAAAATCGGTAGATGGCGTGTTGTTAATCGGTGGCGGAGATATATGCCCAAGCCATTACAATCAACCACCACACAAGTTGGTTTACGGTGTGGATTTAGAGCGAGACCGCCATGAACTTTCTTTAACACACAAAGTGATTGAATCCGAAAAACCATTGTTCGGAATATGTCGCGGCATCCAAATATTAAATGTAGCTCTAGGAGGAACATTGATTCAGAATTTGCCTGATATTGTTGGTGAATCGGTTAAGCACCGACTGCCACCACGTAAACCAACTAATCATTCGATTGCCGTTGATACTAATTCTCGGTTAGCGGATATAGTTCAGAGTACGAATTTTTCAGCTCCGTCTTTACACCATCAGGCGCTAGATTTTGTAGCTGATTCATTATCCGTTGTTGCTTGGGCCCCAGATGGAACGATCGAAGCTGTGGAGATGGATGGTAAAATTTGGCGAATCGCTGTACAATGGCACCCAGAAATGAGTAAACCTAATGATTTGATTCAGAGGCGGCTGTTCGAAGATTTTGTCCAGCACTGCCGCCCCCAAAACAATAAAGAAAAATCATAAAAATGGGAAAATTAGACGGTCGAGTTGCACTAATAACAGGAGCCTCCGGAGGTATTGGTCGAGCGACTGCATTGCTATTCGCGCAAGAAGGGGCAAGCATTGTCGCAGTAGATGTAAATACTGAAGAGGGACACGAGACAATTGATTTAGTAAAACAGATCAGTTCTGAGGTGATTTATTGCCATGCGGATGTGTCGAAGTCTGATGACTGTAAGGACATGATTAGTATTGCTGAAGAAAGATTTGGTGGCCTTCACATTTTATTCAACAATGCTGGCATAATGCACCCAGACGACGGCAATGCAATGCAGACTCCAGAAGAAATTTGGGATCTGACGATGGATGTCAACCTAAAGGGAGTCTTCCTAGGCTGTAAATTTGGAATACCTGCTATTCAACGAAGTGGTGGAGGATGTGTAATCAACACCGCATCTTTTGTGGCACTGATGGGGGCTGCTACACCTCAGCTAGCTTACACTGCCAGTAAAGGCGGGGTTCTAGCGATGACTCGAGAATTAGCGATTGTTCATGCTAAGGAAAATATCCGATGTAATGCTCTCTGTCCAGGACCACTTCATACCAAACTATTGATGGACTTTTTAAACACCGACGAAAAAAAACAGCGGCGCCTGGTTCATGTTCCCATGGGGCGATTTGGTTTAGCCGAAGAAATGGCAAAAGCCGCTCTGTTTCTTGCTAGTGATGACTCAAGTTATGTCAATGGAGCAGATTTTGTAGTTGATGGTGGAATCTCATCAGCGTATGTAACACCGGAATAACTTACTAATTCTGAACTAAGCTAATTAACACCAAGGGTTCGGCCACTTAAACTGGCCTCTAACTTGATTAGTGAAAACATTAAAAGGGAGATTAGCGTGGACGGGAACAGTATATTTGAAGAAAAATTAGATTATTTAAACCGGCACGGTTTTCTGTTGATTAGAAATGCTCTAAGTACTGGTCTGGTCACCAAATGGCAAAAAATTCTCTATTCTTTATATCAAGAAGAAAGGTATGAAATCGACAATAGTGTTGGTAATGTAGCTTTTGAAAAATTACTGGAGATAGAACCTGAAAAGTCAAAAGAACTGATTGCTCACGAGAGTGTCTCGCCGTACCTGAAATCTATTCTGGGTAAACAGTGTCAACTCCGCAGTCTACGGGCTCATGTGAACCCACGGTCTTATCTACAGGAGTGGCATATGGATTTTTATGATTATTGGTACCAAGAAGAACGAGCAGAATCTAAGCAACCAGTTATCGGGTTGTGTATGAATACGACTTTTTATCTAACAGACAACCCTCCACAAAAGGGCCGATTGCGTTTTTTGAGCGATTTTTTTTCTAAATCGATTCCACCTGACGTACGTCCACATGCCCACTATACAGACGATCGAAAAAATCCTTTTCAGGCCTGGTGTGACAACCAATCATATGTTGATCTGCACCCTATGGCTGGAGATGCTGTCATTTTCTATAGCCACATTCCACATCAAGGAGCTAAAATTGGGAGCGACGAGCCGAATCAACCTCGTGCCAATATTGTTCTACACTATCAGCAAAATCCGATGTTTCCAGGCATAAGATTCGTTAGTAATCCACAATTTACTCTGGATCAGCTAGGCTATGCTGGTACATTCCCTTTTTAATTGCCTGAAAAAAAATATCAGATTTGGAGATAAAAATATGACTCGAATTGGCATTATTGGACTTGGTTTTATGGGTATGATTCACTATTATGGGGCCAAAAAAGTTGAGGGATGTCAAGTAACCGCTATCTGTACACGGGATCCCAAAAAATTATCTGGGGACTGGAGTAGTATTCAAGGTAACTTTGGACCTCGTGGTGGAATAGAAGACTTGTCAGGGTTATCAACATACGACCAGATTGATGACTTACTGGCCGATCCCAACGTAGATTTGGTGGACATCTGTTTGCCCACTCAATATCACAAAGAAGTAACTATCGCAGCCCTAAAAGCTGGTAAGCATGTTCTATGTGAGAAACCCATTGAAGTTGATATCCAGTCTGCAAACGAAATGGTAGCAGTTAGCGAACAGAGTGAAAAACACTTTATGGTTGCCCATGTTTTGCCGTTTTTCCCCGAATTCAACTATGCTCTAAAAGCAGTTCAAAGTGGCGAACACGGAGATTTGTTGGGACTTCATTTACGTCGATTAATCAGCCAACCGTCGGAGCGAACGCTGCAAGAGATCACCAAAAGTGGGGCACCCGGTATAGATTTACATATCCACGATACTCACTTTATTCAGCTGTTGTGTGGAATGCCTTCAGCAGTTTTTTCTCAGGGTAAAATTGCCACAACTGAAGATGGAAAGAATACTCAGTTTGTGGACTACCTTTCAACCCAATATATTTATCCCGAAAGACCACAGTTAGCAGTTTCTACTTGGTCGGGCGGGATTTCAGCAAAAGGGCGTTCATTCAGTCACGGTTTTGAAATTTTCTTCGAGAAAGCAACGTTGACTTTTTCATCGTCTACTTTAGGTGGCCAAGGTGTTTCGCAACCATTGACGCTGATACAAAATACGGGTGATGTATACTATCCAGATTTGGGAGAGGTTGATCCGGTAGATGCTTTCACTAACGAAATCGATTATGCGATTTCACACCTCAATAGTGGACAATCGGCCGATTCTGGTTTCTTGTCAGGTACAAAAGCTAGGGATGCTCTGGCTTTATGCTATAAGGAAGCCGAATCAGTCATAACAGGAAAGATAGTTACCATCTAGCTGCCCTATCACTGATTCGAATGAGAATTGGCATTTTGTCTCGGGCTAGTCATAGTTATTCGACCAGAAGGTTAGTCGAAGCGGCTAAGTCAGCACAGCATCAGGTTATTGTCTTGGATCCTTTTCGATTTTCACTTCATATCGATTTGCCCACTTGTTACCAAAGACAGCTTCGTTTTAGACCAGATCAGACTAAACAACCAAAAAGTGCTGGAGTGGGTAGAACAAGTGAACACGGTAACATTGACTGCTTACATATACTGTACGATGGAAAACCTATTTTTGATCTCGACTTGATTATACCTCGTCTCAGTAGCACGACCGTAACGTTTGCTACTGAAGTGCTCTCGCATTTTGAAAGCATAGGTGTACCTCTGTTAAATCGGTCACAAGAAATTTTAGTGGCACGACATAAGTTTCGTAGTTTACGCCGATTAGCCGAAAACGACATACCAGTGGTTCCAAGCTTTACAATAGGTTCTCCGGATTTTTTAGACGCATCAGTAAACGAGATAGGAGATTATCCAATTTTAATGAAGCCATTCCAAGGTACACATGGTCGAGGTTTCATGCTGATGGATACCCCTTTATCTCTACATTCATCTGTGGAAGCCATGTGCGAGTTTCACCAAGACTACATGATGCAACCGTTCATTGGTAAAGCTTCCGGTCAAGATATTCGGATTATCGTGGCCGGTGGTCGTGTTGTAGCCGCGATGAAACGAACTGCTGCTAGCGGGGAGTATAGGGCCAATGTCCACAGAGGTGGTCAAGGTCGACCGATTAACATTTCAAACCAATTATCTGATCTCGCTGTTCGTTCTACGAAGGCTCTGGGGCTGGATGTAGCTGGTGTAGATCTACTCGAAGCACATAACATGATAGCTGACGCAGAATATGTTGTGTTGGAAGTCAATCCTTCTCCAGGATTAGAAGAAATAGAAGCTGTTACAAAAATTAACGTTGCTGAAGCTATCATCACGCACGCTGAAACAGTGGGTGAGTGATAACCAGTTTCCAAACTAATTCAATAAAAAGAATGTAGTACGAAGAAAATTAACTACACGCTTTCATGATTGTAGGAGACCGTGTCTTCACTTTGTTGAGCCCACTTTGGGTATGTAGCACTAATCCAATAAAATATAATTAATCAATCTAATACTTCAGTTATCAATGAGCCTAAACATTCTTATCAATCAACTTGAGCGACTGATACATCACCTAGATGAATTCATTCAACAATCTACTTCTATTGATCAATTACCTGACTTTGATCAACATTTAGCCTTTCGATGGCATCATCAGCACAAACAACTGACAGCAGTTTTACACCCAGACTTAACTGATATTTCAGATTTAATTGGAATTGATCGACAAATTCAGCAATTAGATCGAAATACACGACAGTTTTTACAGAATCTACCAGCTAATCATGTTTTGCTATGGGGTGATCGTGGGACAGGAAAATCATCCTTAGTGAAAGGGTTATTGACGCGTTACTCGAAAGACGCACTGCGTATGATTGAGGTAAGTAAACAAGGGTTACTATTCCTGCCAGAGATTGTTGAAGCAGTTTGGAGTCGACCAGAAAAGTATATCCTGTTTTGTGATGACTTGTCCTTCAGTAATGAGGATTCTACCTACCGTGAATTAAAAGCTATGTTGGAAGGTGGTGTTTCAGCTCTACCTGAAAATGTGTTGGTATATGCAACATCGAATCGGAGACATTTGATGCCTCGCCAAGTCAATGATAACAAGTATCCAATTAGTCAAGAAGATGAGCTTTACCCACGAGAATCAACTGAAGAGAAAGTGTCGTTGAGTGATCGTTTCGGTTTGCGTTTAGCCTTCACGCGTATTTCCCGTCCAATGTACCTTAAAATTGTCAATTACTACGCTAAAAAACGGAATCTGGATATAGAGGAATCAGATGTGCAGCGATTAGCGTTACAGTGGGAAGCGAGTTCTAGTGATCGTTCTGGGCGAATTGCTCGCCAGTTTATCGATGACCTTGAAGGGAAATTGAGAGTGAAGTAAGAGGGAACGAGCTGTGAAAAACCTGGAGCTGAAAGTCCCCCTTAACGACTATGAAGGTTGCATTAACGAATTAGAGAAGATGTCAGCTCGATTCGAATCCGAGTTACACCAAATTGACACATATTTCCGAGTTTCTTCTGGCCGTTTGAAGTTACGGCAAATGGATGATTGCTCGGAATTGATAGGTTACCATAGAGCTAACGACCAATCTTCCCGGCTTAGTAATTATCAAGTAATGCCTGTCTCGAACCCCTCAATTCTTAAACAAATCTTGAAGAAAACCCTAGGCGTAAGAGGAGTAGTAGTAAAGAAACGATATCTCTGGCTTCTTGACAATACTCGCATTCATCTTGACTTTGTTAAAGATTTGGGGCAGTTCATCGAGCTTGAAACAGTGATACAACATCATTCAATCCAAACAGCTACAAATGAGCATAATCAGATAAAACAACGATTAAAAATTTGTTCTATAATCCCCGTCGGCGAGTCCTATATTGACCTATTGCTTGGTGGCTTTAGCCGTTGACATTTATTTGGGTATCAGATACAATCGAAAATCAGAGGTGTGTGTCTTGCACGCTCTTTTCGATTTGATAAACCTTGATGTGAGAGAATGATGATAGTCTCTCTGGGTCTTAAACGACCTTAATTAGTTTAGTGTGTTATAGATTTGGGTACATAACTGAAACAGATTAAAGGAGTTCGATTTGCAAGCATTCGAATATGTGGCAGCCGAAAGTTTGGGGGAAGCCATAGGCCTCTTAGATAAGCACGGAGATCAAGCTCGAATTTTGAGTGGTGGAACAGACCTGATTGTTCAGGTTCGAGAAAACCGTCGCCAAGTTGACTTATTAGTCGATATCAAAAAAATTCCCGAATTCAACGAGATTTCTTACAATGGGGATTTGCAGATCGGGGCTTCCGTTCCTTGCTATCAAGTTTATGGCAATGAGGATGTGCAAAGATTATTTCCAGCTCTAGTTGATTCCACGAGTATCATCGGTGGAGTGCAAATTCAAAGTCGGGCCAGCATTGGAGGCAACTTGTGTAATGCGTCGCCGGCTGCAGATTCTATCCCAGCACTGATTGCACTTGGAGCGAGCTGTGTTATTCAAGGACCAAACGGAGATCGAAAAGTCGCAGTGGAAGAATTCTGTACTGGGCCTGGACAGACGGCACTATCTAGTAATGAACTATTGGTCAAGTTAGTTTTACCTAAACCAGCTGACAACTCTAGTAGTTTCTACCTTCGCTTTATTCCTCGTAATGAAATGGATATTGCTGTAGTTGGTGTAGGAGCCTCGGTAGAGTTGACCTCCGATCACAGAACCTTCGTTTCAGCACGTATTGCTCTCGGAGCAGTTGCTGCGACGCCACTCTTTGCGGAGGAAGCTGGTAGCATATTAGCTGGACAACCGGTTAGCGAGGAATCGATTCAAACAGCATGTTCTGCAGCACAAGACGTCGCTCGTCCAATTAGCGATATGAGAGGTAGTGCAGAACAGAGGAAACATTTGGTTGGTGTATTGACTAAGCGGGCGTTGAATGGTGCCATCAGCCGAATTAAGGAGACTGCTTAATGTCAAGAAAAGTTCATGTACAGACGCAAATTAACGGTGACAGTGTTGAGTTTTTATGCGAGCCCCGACAGAGTATGCTCGAAGTTCTTCGAGACGATCTTGATTTAACAGGTGCTAAAGAAGGATGTAACAATGGGAACTGTGGTGCGTGCACCATAATGGTCGAAGGTCGACCTGTTAACTCATGTTGTATGTTAGGTGTAGAGGCCGAGGGAAATAAAATCGAAACTATCGAAGGTGTTGCTTCACCTGAAGGGTTACACCCACTGCAGCAAAAATTCTTGGAGCATGCCGCCTTGCAATGCGGTATTTGTACACCAGGGTTCATTATGAATGCAAAAGCTTTACTTGAGAGTAACCCCAATCCAACTGAGAAGGAAGTTCGGTTCTGGTTGGCTGGAAACCTCTGTCGTTGCACCGGATATGACAAGATTGTGCGTGCTGTCTTGGATGCTGCAGATAACGGAGAGGACGACCTATAATGAAAAATGGAAATGGTTACAAAGTTATTGGTAGTCGACCTATTCGTCATGATGGGGTAGACAAAGTAACTGGTAGGGCAAAGTATGGAGCCGATCTGAATTTTCCGGATATGTTATATGGAAAAGTCCTACGTAGCCCTCACGCACATGCCAAGATAATTTCTCTAGATGTTAGTCAGGCTCTGGAATATCCAGGAGTTAAGGATATTATCACTGGTAGTGACTTACCTATTGTGGAAGAAAGAATCGCAGAATTTGGTGAGATACCAGAAAATATGCGTTTCCTGAGCGACAATGTGTTGGCTAGTGAAAAAGTTTTTTATAAGGGACAGCCGATTGCAGTCGTTGCAGCTACTGATATTCACACAGCCCAAGAAGCGGTTGATCTAATTGACGTTGAATATGAAATACTTGCATCGGTAACTTCCGTAGAAGAAGCAATTGCCCCAGATGCAGTAGTACTTCACCAGTCTTTGACAACAAACACACTTGGTGAGAAAACAGAAACACCTACCAACATTGCCTCTCATTTTCGACACGAAAATGGCGACTTGAGTCTAGGTTTCTCACAGGCCGAGACTAATGGGGTAATTGTTGAAAGAACATTTACAACTCAAACCGTACATCAAGGATATATTGAACCCCATACGGCAACGGCAAAATATAATCCTGATGGAGAATTGACAGTTTGGACTAGTACGCAGGGGGCATTTGCTGTCCGTGATCAAGTGGCTGAAATTCTGCGACATCCTGCTAGTAAAATCAAGGTAGTTCCACTAGAGATTGGTGGAGGATTCGGTGGTAAAATACGTGTTTATGTTAGCCCACTAGCAGCGCTGATCTCTATTAGAACTGGATTTCCGGTCAAAATCACCATGAGTCGGGAAGAAGTATTTGAAGGGACTGGGCCAGCTCCTGCGACTTTGATTCGAGTCAAGATCGGAGCAACAAAAGATGGACGTATTACCGCAGCTGAGGCTGACCTATTCTACGAAGCTGGTGCCTACCCAGGATCTGCTGTTGGAGCTGGTGCTAACTGTATGTTTACAGCTTATAAGATACCCAACTTAAGGATAGATGGATTTGATGTTGTCGTTAACAAACCACGTTCATCGGCTTATCGAGCTCCTGGTGCCCCAAATGGATCATTTGCTGCAGAGTGTGTAATAGACGAAATTTGTCAAAAATTAGAGATTGACCCTCTAGAATTTCGTCTATTCAATGGAGCTAAAGAAGGTGACCGTCGACCGACTGGACCCATTCACGGAAAAATAGGTTACCTAGAAACTGTTTCAGCAGCACAAAAACACAAACACTACCAAAGTGAGATTGATATTCTTAAGCGACAAGGTCGCGGTATTGCGTCTGGGTATTGGGGAAATGGGGCAGGTCGGTCAAGCGTTAATCTAACCGTTAATGGAGATGGGACCATTATGCTACTCGAGGGGTCGACGGATATCGGTGGTTCTCGTGCCTCAATTGCGATGCAAGCCGCGGAGGTTTTAGGAATTGCGTCGGAAGATGTGCGACCAGCAGTAGTTGATACTAATACTATCGGAGAGACTGGTGTGACTGGAGGCAGTCGAACTACTCATGCTACAGGTTTAGTCGCAATCCGAGCAGCAGAAGATGTTATTGCCCAGATGATAGATCAAATGGCAGATCATTGGGAAGCGGATCAAGTAGAATTCGCAGATGGGGTCTTCTCGAGCAGTAATAAGAGCTGTGATTTCAAGGAAGCGGCAAAAATATGTGCTCCGGTTGTTGGTTCTGTTACTGAATCTACTGGTGGAGCTGGTGGTGGTTTCGGTACACATATTGTGGACGTAGAAGTTGATGAAGAAACAGGAAAAGTTGAAATTTTACGCTATACGGCCGTGCAAGACGTTGGGACTGCTATCCACCCTAGTTACGTCGAAGGACAGATGCAGGGTGGAGTGGTACAAGGAATTGGTTGGGCTTTGAGTGAAGAGTACGTTTTTGGTGAAAATGGAGAAATGAAAAACTCTAGCTTTCTTGACTATCGGATGCCGACTTGCTACGATACTCCGATGATTGATACTGTTTTGGTCGAAGTACCGAACCCTGGTCATCCATTTGGAGTGCGTGGCGTTGGTGAAGTACCATTGGTACCCCCCTTAGCAGCTATTGCCAATGCAGTTTCGCGCGCCATTGGTGTTCGAATGACTGATTTGCCGATGAACCCGGGTGTAGTTCTTAAAGCTCTAGATAAAATTTAGAGACCCCTCTCTATTGCGATTATTGATTACCTTTGGTTTATAGATTGGGAAAATTATCCGAACACTTCAACTATGGGTTAAGTTTTGGCCATTGTTTCTATTCCTTCCTTGATGCGTGATTTGACTAACGAAAAAAGTCAAGTTGAAATTACGGGAACAACGATACGAGAATTATTGGACAATATGGAAGCGGAGTTCCCTGGTGTGAAAGATCGGCTATGCCACCACGATGATGGTATTGAACGTATTAGCCCTTATATTGGTGTCTATGTTGATGGTGTGTTGATCGACAGAGGTATGCGATCAACTATCGGACCTAACTCAGAAGTACATTTTTTGCCGGCTATGGGAGGGGGTTGTTAGCAACAAGTTGAACGACCCAGAAGAGTGACCAAAGCCTATCGATGTACCGAAGACTGCATCCGAGATTTAGATAAAACAAACCAATTGATTCGGGTAACAGAACCAATCTCCCCCAATCTAGAGATGGCTGAACTCACCCGTCGAGTTTACAAAGTTGGTGGACCTGCGCTCTTTTTTGAGAAAGTGATTGGTACACCGTTCCGTGCTACATCCAACTTGTTTGGTACGATCGAACGCAGCCGATACATTTTTAGAAAGAGCCTTTCTCCAGTAAAAACTGCGGTCCGATTCAAAGCCAGACCGGCGAGTGTTTTTTCCGATCTGAAGAATCTGTTTCCGTTATCTACCGCAGGTTTACGATCCTTACCGATACCGACTCGTTTAGCCCCAGTATTGGCCAGCCAGACAACGGTATCCCAACTCCCACAAATTATTAGTTGGCCAATGGATGGCGGTGCTTTCATCACCTTGCCTCAGGTTTTGACCGAAGATCCAGAAAAGGGAGGTTTATTTAATACAAATCTAGGTATGTATCGGGTACAGCTGTCGGGTAATGACTACCGATACAATGAAGAAGTTGGGCTTCACTACCAGATTCATAGAGGTATTGGTATACATCACGCCAAAGCCATCAAGAAAAAGCAACCTTTGAAAGTATGTATTTTTGTTGGTGGCCCCCCTGCCCACACTTTGGCTGCCGTAATGCCCTTACCAGAAGGCTTATCTGAAATTGTCTTTGCTGGTATGATGGCTGATCGTAATGTACGTTATACTCGTTGGAACGAGTACCCGATTTTAGCTGACGCTGACTTCTGTCTGGTTGGAACGATTGATCCCCAAAAAACCAAACCAGAAGGCCCCTTTGGAGATCATCTGGGTTATTATAGCCTAACTCACGAATTTCCTTATATGAAGGTCGAAAAGGTTTTCCATCGGCCAAATGCTATTTGGCCGTTTACCGTCGTTGGTCGTCCACCACAAGAAGACAGCACTTTTGGTCATTTAATACACGAAATTACCAAACCTATGGTACCAGTTGAAATACCCGGTGTAAAAGAACTAAACGCTGTTGATGAAGCAGGGGTACATCCA
Organism: Candidatus Poribacteria bacterium; assembly: GCA_036339735.1. Lineage (GTDB taxonomy): Bacteria > Poribacteria > WGA-4E > WGA-4E > UBA9662 > TMED15. The sequence continues at coordinate 77,888 of JAYZAL010000088.1, read as the reverse complement.
TTGCTACTCGCCATTGGTAGTGAGCGGTATGTGCCTTATCAACAACGATTACCAATGGAACTATTGACCCAAGCTAACGCAATTTTAGGATTCAATCAATGTAGCCTAGCTAAGTATTTGTTTATCGTAGCCCAAGAAGATAATTCTGACCTGTCAACGCAATGTACCCAATCTTTTTTTGTTCATTTATTAGAGCGAGTTGATTTGAGTCGAGATCTTCACTTTCAAACCCAAACGACTATAGATACCTTAGATTACTCTACCCCTGAGCTAAATCTCGGCTCTAAGGTCGTGATTGCTGCGGCCGGCTCAAAAATTAGGGACTTAGCAACTGAAATCCCACAACAGTTAGCTTCACCTTTTAATCATTCAAAGATCGTTATACCTGGCATATGTGCTGTGGGAGCACCAAGATTTACTGAAAATTATGAAATAGCAAAAGGTCAAGTTGAGAGTCTATGTTCTGCTATTGAACCACGTCGATGGTCTAGTCTTCCATTAGTCGTACTTGTAGATGATATAGAATTTTGTGTAGATGATTGGTCAAATTTTCTGTGGCTGACATTCACACGTTCTAATCCTGCTACCGATATTTATGGCGCCAGTTCATTCATAATAGATAAGCACTGGGGAACGAAAGGGCCATTAGTGATTGATGCTCGTTTCAAGCCCCACAATGCACCTCCACTTATAGAATCAAAATCAGTTAACCAAAGAGTTGATCAAATAGTGGAGAATCATCCAGAACTTAACCAAATATTCAATTAGAAAAAAATTAAGAGTATCATAGAGTGATGAATATTACTATTATTAGTTGTTCGCTTCATCCGCAAAGTCGGTCTTATGTGCTAGCTAAAGAATTAAGTGAAAAACTATCCCATTTGGGAGCAGAGTCACCTTTGGTTGATCTACGGAAACACCCAGCCCCACTATGCGGCACAAGCGGTGCATCTGAAAATCCACATGTGCAGTTTCTGCAAGAAAGTATCGAACAAGCTCGGGCAATTATCTTAACTGTACCAATTTATAACTACGACATTAACTCTGCTGCCAAGAATATGATCGAATTAACTGGCCGCAGGTGGAGTCAAAAAGTTGTTGGGTTCGCCTGTGCTGCAGGTGGTCATTCTAGTTATATGTCGGTAATGAGTATTGCTAATAGTCTGATGCTTGATTTTCGTTGCTTAATTAATCCTCGATTTGTTTACGCTACTGGGGATGATTTTGGTAATGACCGGACGCCACAAATGTTTGTACAGTCAGAGAAGATCAACGAAAGATTAGATGAACTAGCAAAATCAACTTTTACGTTAACCGCGGCCTTGCCATCACCTTGGGAAAACACCTAAAAATTAGTCTTGATTGAGCAAAATGAAAAAATATGACATTAATCAATTTCCACGAAAACCCTTGCAAACTACCGTTATTGGTAGCTACCCATTGCCAGGATGGTTAGAGTTTTCAGCACAAAACCTAGATCAGTTTGGCTCAGAAGATTTAGCTGAATTGCAAAGTGATGCGGTTACAACCGTAGTTCAAGATCAATTGAGAGCCGGTTTAGATATGATCACAGATGGTGAGCAGAGTCGACTAGATTTTAATCTCTCATTTTATGGTTTTCTACAAGGCATTAAAATGGAGTCGACTACATCCCGCCTTTTTGGACCTCCTGCTCACGACCAAAGAGGTAAACATCAAATTGTCGGTCAGCTATCAGCACCCAAAGGTCTTGGAACCTTATCTGATTTCAAAAAACTGAAACAGTCAGTTGCACATCTAGATACTACACCCATTCTTAAGGCCTCCGTACCAGGTCCATATACGCTGAGTGGTCGATTATTACCAAACTCAGACTATATCGATCGGTACGCCATCACTGAAGCACTCATACCTATTGTCCAACAAGAGATAGTAAATTTAGTGAATGCCGGCTGTCAAGAACTTACCGTTGACGAGCCATCTATGAGTTGTTACGCACACCGAGAGGATCCAATTCGGTTGGTTGATATTTTCAACCGAACAGTAGCACCTGTTTCTGGGAAGGTTAGACTCTCGATTCATCTTTGTTTTGGAAACTATAAGGGAAGGGCTGTTGGATTGCGCCAATATAAGCCAATGTTCCCTCATTTTCTAGAAATGGATGTAAATGAAATACACTTGGAAATGGCTAGCCGTGAATTTTCTGAGCTGGATATTATTAGTTCAATAGCCAAGGTAAAAGATGTAGCTGTCGGTATTATCGATGTAAAAAGCTACTATATAGAAACCGTATCAGACATTGCTGACCGAGTACGTAGATGCTTGGCTTATGCACCAGCGGAAAAATTGTCTTTTGCTCCTGATTGTGGATTAAGCCAAACAGCACGTTGGGCTGCGAGGAAAAAGTTAACTAATATGGTAGCTGGTGTAGATGTTGTCAGACGCGAACTCGGATTATGTTAATTCAGGACACAGGAAAAGATAAATATGAAAGTAGGTATCGTCGGTTTACCTTTCGTAGGGAAGACTACCATTTTTAATGCTTTGACCCGATCGGATGCAGAAACCGGTAATTACGCTGCTAGCCAATCCTCGAACGTAAATTCCGTACAAGTACCAGATCCTCGTTTGACAAAGTTAGCAGAACTTTTTAAGCCTAAAAAAGTAACACCAACTACCATTGACTATATTGACGTGGCGGGTCTTTCTAAGGGCGACTCTGAAAGAATCGGGTTCGAAGCCAGTTTTCTCGCGGACCTAAGAGAAGTTGATGCTCTGGCTCAAGTTGTGCGTGTATTTGCGGACGAGTCTGTGCCACACATCGACGGTTCAATCGATCCAATTAGAGATATCGAAACAATCGAGTTAGAATTTGCTGTTGCAGATTTACAGATTATTGAAAAACGAATTGAACGGATAGAAAGAGACTTAAGGGTTCAAAACAACGCCGATCTGCAAAATCAACTTGAGGTGCTACGTAGGTGCGAAGAATCCTTACAAGGTGGTACAGCTATTCGGGAGTTAAATTTCTCTGAGGTTGAGGAAAAAATGATCCGTGGTTATCAGTTTTTGTCTCAAAAGCCATTACTGATCATTCTAAATATCGCAGAGGATGAAATCGAACGAGTAGAAAAAATTGAAGGTGTTTTTTCATCTTATGCTGAAAGGTCGGAAACCGAAATTTTTGCATTGTCAGCTCGACTTGAGATGGAAATTGCTCAACTGGAATCAGATGAGGCTGTTATATTTCAGGAAGAAATGGGGCTACCTGAACCAGCTCTTAGTCGATTCATTCAAGTTTCTTACCGATTGTTAGGCCTAATTACATTTTTGACCGCTGGTGGACCAAATGAAGTTAGAGCATGGACTTTGCCAAAAGGATCAACAGCAATAGAAGCTGCTGGTGCTATTCATAGCGACCTAGCACGTGGATTCATTCGGGCTGAAACTATATTTTGGAAAGACCTAGTTCAGTTGGGTGGTTTCAGCGAAGCCAAATCAACTGGGAAACTTCGTTTGGAAGGTAAGGAATACGTGGTACAAGATGGTGATGTTCTAACAATTCGATTTAACGTTTAGACTCTAGGGTTTACTAAAATCAGTCTAAATTAGAAGTTTCACGGTTCTTTGACAGCTGTTTTGTTTTTAGCAACTAAAATATACAATTCTTGCCCTTGATTAAAAACTTCTAGCACCTGTACTTGGTCAATAATCTGGTGGTTAAAATAATTACGCAATTTATTCTTGGCATTCAATATTGCTAATTTTTTATTATTAGCGGTTCCGACTGCATAGACGATATTCTCTTTTTCCCAAACCGTTTTGTACAACCAATCTGGTGGTCTAACTTTCTGGCCTGCGTCAGTTTTTGATAAAATAAAGTTCACCCGTTCCTCTAAGGCTTGCGTTCTTTTTTCTATTTGGGTGATATTTTGATCTAAGGTCGTTAGTAATCGCGATTGATTTTTGAGGTCCGTTAGCTGCTTTTGTATTAATTGAAGTTGAATTTCTAGGCCTGTTGTTACTTGATCAGGTTGTATTTCAAGGTCCTTCGACTCTTTTTTATTGGACTCGTTTCGTGCATTCACCCAGGTTTCAATAGCAGTTATTCTCTGATTTAGTTGATCAGTTCCTGAGACAGTAATTGGTGAGTTAGGAGTTGGTTTCGCTTGGCATCCTACTGAGGACAGCATTAGAATTAGTAATGCTGGTACCATAATAATGAAAAACAATACAATTCTAAATTTTAATGATAGTGAAAACATGAATACATTTTTCGAGTCTTTATCCATACCCACAGAGGAACATTTACAGGATTTGGTTAATTCTCTCAACAAAAATGACGAGCCGACTATTCGTTGGGTTAAAAGAGCTAGTGGAGATCATACCATAAAGCTAAAAAAGGTAGGAATCTTTTCCGCATCTTTCAACCCTCTAACAATTGCGCACGAACAAATGATGAAGTTAGCACATAAAAAATTCCAGCTAGACGAAATCATTCTCCTATTAGCTAGGAATAATGTTGACAAAAGTGTTTTTGGTTTCTCTTTGTCTGAACGATTAAGGATGATGGCTGCGTATGTCGACCCTTTGAGCAATTATTCTGTAGCGCTGTCTAGTCATGGTCGTTTTATTGATAAGATCAAGGCTCTGAAACAAGAATTAACTCAGTTTACCGAATATAATTTTATTATTGGTTACGATACCTTGGTACGAATTTTTGATTCCAAATATTATAAGGACCCGAATAAGGCACTGAAACAATTGTTCGGCCAATGCCGTTTAGTCGTCGCAAATCGATCAACTTTCAACAAAGAAGACATTAGTAGTTTTTTGTTGAATTGGCCAGATTTTGTGCCTTTTGTAGACTTAGTGGAACTCGAGGATTGTTATACTGAGATCTCATCGACAGAAATTCGACAAAGATTAGAATCTGGTCATTCCGTTGACCATCTCGTTCCATCAATTATTGAATTTTTTTTGAATAATCGGATAAAATCAAAAAGACCGACTAAACCCAATGATAGTTGACCACAACTTGATTAGTTGGCGGGCAAACCAATACTTGTCGATCCAAATAATAACATCCTTCGCAGCTAACAGGACCACCAGACCAATGTTTAATAGCGGAAAAATAGTCGCATTTTTCCGCTATGGTCCGCATCATTTTCTGGTTTTCTGGGCTGTGTTGAGATTTGACAGCTGGAGCTAACGCCAAATCAATAATTTGTCCAGTTTGTTGGTTTTTTTGCCAAATACCATCGATAATCCCACCTAACAAGGATCGATAGGTGTTTTGGCCATTAGGTTCCGGAGAGTGGAGAGTAAGATCGTTTTTTAAACTGTATTCAGCAATCCTTTTCAACTGACTTAGTTTATTTGTAAACTCCTGCCGCATTTCATGCAAGTATCGATTCTTGAACTCTGTCCACGCAATCGATTTATCTTGCCACAAAGTATATAGTGGTTCTGTTGGTGCCAGTTCTGGAATCGTTGGCATGTCCTCCGTCGTTTTACGGCAAATAGCAAAACGATTCTCTGGATTACTCAGGGCTGAATTCTCTAGTGAGTTAAGATAAAGCATTTGATCATCTCCATCTAGGTTGTTTATCTAATTTTGATATCAACTCCGACAGATACAACGATGAAAAATCTAATTTGGTATCATTGATTATCGATTTAGCTGTTTCCTAACTATAATTTTCAGGAAGAAAGATCTAAAATTAGAAAATTGGTTTCCTAAGAAATAAAAATGAAATTGCTACAACATTACCTAAAAGTCATTTTAGCAATTGGAATTGCGCTGATAGCTGTTGCCTGGTTGGTAACTAAAATTGAACTAGATCAGGTAATTAAACAGCTTAACAATTTGCCTATTTATTCATTATTTATTGGATTTGTCTGCTACCTATTTTTTGTTGCAACTAAGGCTGGTCGATTTAGTGCCATTTTGGGGTTAGATAGATCAATTTTGGCTCTCTTTCCTATATTTTCCATTCATACCTTTCTTTCTAATATATTACCCTTCAGAAGTGCTGACCTCTCTTATCTTTACATGATGAAAAAGGAAGAATCAGTTGGTAGCTCAAGTGGTGTAATTTCTCTGATTTTAGCTAGTGTAATTGATCTATCATTAATTTTAGTAATTTTAGCAATCACCAGTTTCTTCGCAGGTATTGCGAATTTATCTTATGTCTTTTTATTTTATTTGCCGATTTTTTGCAGTTTTGTATTCATCTTAATAATAATTATAGTAGGTAACTTGGCCTCGAAACCTATGTTTCCTCTACGATCTTTTCTTGAGAATTTCCTGATCAATACCAAACTGGATTTTCTCGTTTCACGATGGTTCTTACCCGTTTTAGATAATCTGTGGGCGTCATTAACTAATCCACAAATCAGGAAGCGACAATTAGGTATTTGGGTATTATCAATACTTAGCTTATTCGTAAGGTTCAGTTTCCAAGTCTACTTGATTCATCTTATGGCAAGTGATCTTTCTATTTCAGAAATTATTTTTGCACTTTCATTTACAAATCTTTGTAACTTATTACCAATCCAATCGGTAGGGAATTTAGGAACAATAGAAGTTCCCTTCACATGGGCGTTAATTACTTGTCACATTCCTTTTGAAACGGCCTTAACGATCGGTTTGAGCTTACACCTTATTATTCTAACTTATGCTACATTGGTCGGATTGATTGGTTGGGTTAGTCATAATTGGCCCAAGTGAATTGCCCAAACAGTCAATCTCAGTTATAATTGAGGGCTAGTTAAAGGGCTAAGGCTTAAGATCAGATTGGATTAAATGAGTTGGTAACCGCTAGAAAAATTACTTCAAATCAGATAATTTTCTGAAAAAAAATAGTAAAGATTATGAGAGGATAATTAACCATTGATCGTCTCTCGATTAGGCTGGAAAAAATATAAAATTTTGGCTGAGATCGTTTGTGGACTTTCTGTGTTTTAGCGACATATGTACCAGAGATTTTTTGATCGACTAATACTTGCCTATTCAAATCCGACTATTCTACCGTTGAATTTACCAGTTTTTCACTTTCTCATTTTTCTTCTACCGATTTACTGCTTTTCGGACTCTCTGACTTACCAAATTAAGCCAAATGACCAATTGCAAATTGTGGTTGTTGACTCACCAGATTTCAATCAAACTGTTACTGTACAGCCAGATGGAAAAGTCAGCTATTTCGGTGGCGATATAATGATCGTAGGCCAAGGAAAGGCAGATTTGCTGATTCGAGATCACCTGATACAGCTAGGGCTACTCACAAACCCGGTAGTCATGGTTGCTCCGATTCTAAAAGAGAATGAAATATACGTAGGAGGAAATGTAAAAAATCCAGGTCGTTATAGTATCGGACTAGAAGAAAAAACTGACTTGTATAGAGCAATAGCTTTGGGTGGAGGTACTTTAATTAACTCTGATTTGGAATCGGTAATTTTGATCTATAAAGGAAAACTCAGCTCTCATGACTTCACAGAAAACGATAGAGAACAAATCCTAGTTCATTCAGGTGATCTAGTTTATGTGCCTTTATTACAAAGAGCCGAGGTTCAAGGGGAAGTACAAAAACCTGGGCCGGTTTTTTTTAGACAACAGATTCGGATTGATCAAGCGTTAGCTAAATCCGGTGGCCCTATTCATGATAAGGCTGACCTACATAATTGTATTATTATGCGCCAAAATGGAAAAATTGAAACGATCTCTGCTACCGAAAAATTTTGGCAAGATTTACCACTTTCAGACGATGGATCGGGCTCCGTATATTTATTACCCAACGATGTTCTGTATATTCCTAATGCCTTCAAAATTGAGCCAATCTACGTTTTAGGTCGTGTTAATCAACCTGGCCCACAATTAGTACGGGTAACATCTGAAGGCAATCGAACGCAGGTTTCGGTTCGTCAGGCTATTTCTCTAGCTGGTGGGATCGATCAATACGCGAATCGACGAAAAGTCCTAGTTTATAGAAAAGAAGGTAAATCAGAAGTGTACGATCTAAGGAATCAGTCGTCAGGACAAATTTGGCTTGCTCCTGGAGATACAGTCGAAATACCAGAAAAGTTCCAAGTCAATTGGTCTCAAGTTTTGAGCTTTATATCCGTGACTACCTTGATCATAAATATGATTAACAAGTGAAATTATTGTAAAAAACTCAGGCTGTTTGACGATTCCGTTTACAATAAAATGATCAACCGGAAGAAATTGAAAAACAAAAGATACATTTGGAAACATGGTGAACCAAATCTAAGTCTAGCCAGAGAGATAAGGTTTTCGAAACAGGTTTTGCCTAATCAGAGTGTGGGGACTGTAGTAGACCTTTTTACAGTAATGAAATTCGTATGAATAGTTTGATAAGATTCTTGGTAGTGGCTCTTTCAGTTTTTCTTTCGTAGAATTGGTTATCAATATCTTTAGACTACAGACGCTACCAATAAGACCAAAATCAGACATATCTAGATCTAGAATTAACCTTCATTGAAATACTAACAAGGATGAAGAACAAAAATCGGTCAATTTTATGAATAACTCTTGGTCCAGACATAGTAACGAAGTTTTGGCTAGATTACAGGATTTAGTATCTATTGAGAGTGTCAATCCTGGTTTACCTGGTGGTCAAAGAGGAGAGGTAGAAGTAGCTAACTACATTGAAAAATTCTTCACAGATTTAGATATTACATGCCAAAGACAACCTGTTTACCCTGGCCGAGATAATGTGATTGCTACTTTACCAGGAAAACGCTCAGACCGGACTTTGCTCTTTGAATGTCATATGGATACAGCATCTGCTGAAATGATGAATATACCACCTTTTGATCCACATATCCGAAAAGGAAACTTGTATGGTAGAGGATCTTGTGATACTAAGGCGGGTGGCGCAGCCATGATGATGGCCATGAAGGATCTGAAAATTGCGGGAATTAAGCCAAATTCTACCATACAATATGCCGGAGTTGTCGATGAAGAGAATGGGTTTGGTGGGGCCTTAGCATTGGCCAACGAATCATCAGTTACCGCAGTGGTGGTAGCTGAACCAACTGATTTATCCGTGGTTCGTAGCCACAAGGGATTAGCCAGATTCCGTATCCGAGCACAAGGTGTCGCTGCCCATAGTTCTAAGCCTTATTTAGGAGTCAATGCTATTCTTCAAATGACAAAGATAATTAAGGCAATTGAAGAACAAATTCTTCCTACATATCATGACCAGGACCACCCACTAGTTGGGAGCCCAACATTGAACATTGGACTCATTTCAGGAGGAACGCAAATCAACTTTGTTCCCGACCAGTGTGTAATTGAGATCGACCGTCGTACCATACCCGGAGAGAAACCATCTGATGCAATATTCCCATTCCAACAGTTAATTGAACAGATGACCAATGAAGATAGAGAATTTGAAGCTACAGTCGAGGCTATCATATTAGATAATGCGATGGAAACTGAAGAACATGAGGAAATTGTTCAGATTAGTCATCGGGCCTGTCAAAATATCTTGGGACAGTCAACTATTACTGGTGTGCCTTATGGTACTGATGCAAGCAAATTTACCATTCGTGGTATTCCATCGATTGTGCTTGGCCCTGGCAGTATAGACCAAGCCCATTCGGCAGTAGAATGGGTGGAATGTCAACAGGTAATTCAAGCCGTCGACATTTATCGACAGATAATGCTTAATTTCTAGAACCGAATCAGTTTTTGACAACTCTATATAATCGAATCATATGAAATCGAACAGGATTAGCAAGGTTCAACGGACGAATAAAATAGTATTATCTAGTTGTGTATTATTATTCTCTTTTGGTGTGTTCGTTTTCAAATCATTCCAATAAGTCAGTCTACTTTAAGAAAAATAGGTCTAAAAATTTGATCAACTGCGCATAGTACGATGAACCGTGTAATTCATAGTTGTCAATACCTAATTTGTCTATCTTATTACACACCTGAACGTATTCTTCTCAGAATATAAAAGCTGACAAAATGTATTTGAGCTATTGGCTCCGAGATTTTTAATCTCTTTTGAAAACTCACGCAATGATATTAAATTATACGAGAGACGCTAGAGCTATACTGGTTTTGTTAGATAAAAAATTCATAACGAAATTGTATCAATCATACAGGTAATCTGTGTGTCAGCGAAGAAAAACTGAATATCTTCAGTATAAAATTTTTACGTCATTTACTTTGTAAGTAACGTTGTGTGAAGCGATTCTCGATTGTTTTTGACCCGAGATGTACAGTGGAATATTTACTTCATAAGATGAGAAATTTCTTACTTCTCTGATTTCTTATGATCCACTGATCAAATTATGTTGATTAACAAGATGTAGAGGAAGAATACCCAAATTGTAAGCTTGACTTTGATCTGTATTTCAGTTTACCATAACAGCCTATTCAATGAAAAAAGAGCATTTAGATGACGTTGGGAAAGGTGGTTGGCACGCTAGTTGCCACTCGGAAAGATGAGAAACTAATCGGTAGCAAATTGATGATTGTTCAGTCAGTTGATATAGACGGTCATTTAGTACGTCAATACACAGTTGCAATGGATGCTGTGGGAGCTGGTATTGGCGAAATGGTTTTGACTGCAGCGGGTAGTTCCGCTCGATATACCGATTCAACGAGTGGGAAACCGATAGATTCGGTAGTTATGGCAATCGTGGATATGGTCGAAATAGAGGGCCAAATCATTTATAAGAAGTAGAGAAAAAAGTAGGATGAGTACAGCGGGTTTAACCAATCCTTATTTGACACAAGAGAAGTTCCCTCCTGTTGCCCAAAGCTATCGCTATCGAAAGTGGCTAGAGCGAGGATACCAACCGACTTTGGCTCCCATTGGAGTTGATAGCGAGATCGGAACATTGATCGGGCAGATGGGCTGGGCTGGCAGCCATGCCCATCGTAATGGATATTTATGGGGGTCAGCTGGTAACATGGGGGCTCTAATGACAGAAATAGTCGGGTCGGATTACCTGCTACCTATCGAAGAATCTCCACGTGGTAGATTACCTGCTGCGATTACTGTCAATAACCTAGTTGGTCGTCATGTCTTGTTGACTAAGTCTGGATGCAGATTAGACTTGGTTGGATTAGAACATCCTTCCCTGAACGTAACAATATTAGAAATGGAATCAGATGGTGTTCACTACCGGATGAGGTATGGTACTCCAACCATTTCAGAACTCGAAAGAACAGGGAACAAACTACCTAAACCCACCAGTGAGTTTTTTCACTATATGTTAGTTTTTGATCAGCTCGGGGATTACGAATTTAATGCTTTGGTACACCTACAACCTAAGTTTCTAAATTTGATTTCTCGATCAGAACATGGTGTTCCTGAGAAGTTTTATGATTTCTTGAAGGGTTATGAACCAGAGACACCGATAATATACGATAGCGTTGGTGGAATTGGATTGGTGATGGAGAAAGCTCCAGGTATACCTGAATTGTCGTTTCAGAGTCTACGACTATTCCAAGGGAAGGATCTTCCAGATAAGAATTCTGATCAATTTCGTCATGTCGTGTATTGGACTGGTCACGGTACTTTCTCCCGTGGTGTTGATATCCTCGATAGCTATCGTCATGCTGAGTATTTCGAAGCTGCTGCTCGGATGGCCTGGGAAGCAAACCAAACTAGCATCGACTCACAAGCGTACTCAGAAGAAACTGTCTCTTGCATTTTGGATGAATTTGCGGCTAACCAGTTACCAGAGCTAGATCAGACAAGTACGACCGATCCTAGCTCTACGGAATCTTCATCAGAAACCGGTAATCTATATAACTATCCCTAGACTGGATGAAAAGAATTTTTCACCAGAATCTGGAAGCGACGATGTCTCTATGTCGTCGAATCCCCTCATTATTGGTCAGCCTCCGTCGATTTATTCTTCCTATAACTTTTCTTATTGTTGGGTTCAATCTGACTGGATTAGCTGAAGCTGATCCGAATAACGATCAAGTTTCAATACTCGTTGGTGGTGATATTACAGTTGGTAGTCGATTAACTCCTATCCTACGCCGACAAGGTTTAGATGTTCTATTTAAACTAATTAAGGGCGAGGTTCAAGGAGCTGATATTGCGTTAGCTACACTTAATACCAGTATCTCTGAAAATGGTGAGCCACAGTATCAATCTCTTTCTAAAGTGAAAGGAAAACAGTCTTTTCGTGCGATACCTGGTCTATCAACGTCTATCGCCCAAGCTGGATGGGACCTGATATCGCTGTCAACCCCCAACCTGCATGATTTTGGTCCAGTAGCCGTTGAAGATACTATCCAGCACTTAACTCGCATGGGAGTTAAGACAATTGGTGTTGGGCTTTCCGATTATGCAGCACAACAACCTGCCAGGTTCAACCTACAAAAAAATGGTCAAGTAGTCCAAGTTGCCTTTGTTACTTACTATCACGCGGGTGCTTTCAGCCAAGATGGACAGATTAAGGTGGCACGCGCACTCTATACTCACATGATAAAACGAACTGAAGAAATGGCGAATCAAGCTGACTTGTTGGTGGTGATGATGCATTGGGGAAAAGAATCAAAAAGTGAGATCGTCAGCCAAAGGCAGCAGTTTTTTGCGCAATCACTAATCTCTGCAGGTGCTGATTTGGTTCTATCTCAACGCCTACATACTCTACAAGGAATCCAAATATTTGAAGGCAAGCCGATAATTTATAGCTTGGCTGACCTCATATACGAAACATACGACAAGCAACACAGCCAAATTGTTATACCAAAAGTTGTTTTTCAAAAACGACAATTTAAGCATATAGAGTTAGTTCCTGTCTGGGTCGGAAACCCAAAGGTGAAATACCAACCTCAGATTTCAGAAGGACAACAGGCTACATCTACACTCCAAAAATATCAGAAATTGTGTGAAGGTTTAAACACAGACGTCCAGATCGAATCTGGACGGGGATGGATTCATCAGTGAATCCACCTTCCGAGAATGGTCTAACAGTCAAATCCTTTCTAATTGTTCTCTGTTTAATTCCAATTAATGTATTTTGGCTGATACAGTTGGAGGTCGTTCGATACACTCACCCAACTCTTATTCACCCATTATCAAATGTTATTTTTATAATTTTCTGGTTGCTTTTGATTGGTCTGTTTTTGAATCAACTTTCCTCCTTACTAGTTCTAACACAAGCCGAAGTTTTAACTATTTACGTGATGCTATGTGTGGTTTCATCTCTCTGTTCCCACGATATGATGGAGATTTTAATCACGATTTTGGGACACCCATTTCGTTTCGCCACACCAGAAAATGAGTGGCGAGAGATATTCCTTCGTCAACTGCCAGAATGGCTTACTGTCAGTGACGAAAAAGCACTTCGCCATTATTACGAAGGAGGTTCTACTCTCTATACCCAAGATCATATTTATGCATGGCTGAAACCCGCGGTTTGGTGGATTGCTTTTATCCTTGTGTTAATGATTGTCATGCTCTGCCTAAACATTTTGTTGAGATTACAATGGACTGAACGAGAGCGGTTAACTTATCCGATCATTCAGTTACCGCTCGAAATGGTAAATCCAGATTCCAGATTTTTTCATCGAAGGATAGTTTGGTTCGGTTTCGGTTTAGCAGCAGGAATTAGCATTCTGAATTTGATGAATTCGATTTACCCTGAAGTCCCATATTTACCGGTCAAACGTCAGTCTATTCAACACTATTTCACTGCCCGACCTTGGAATGCGATGGGTGGAGTAAAGATTGCCTTTTACCCATTTGCTATTGGTATCGCCTTCTTAATACCGCTTGATTTACTTTTTTCTTGTTGGTTTTTTTATGCTCTTTTCAAGATCGAATTGATGGTAGGCAAAATAGTTGGGTTTCGTGGTATACCTCGTTTCCCTTACGATAATGAGCAGGCTTTTGGTGCTTACATAGGCTTATTATGCTTTGCTTTATGGGCCGGTAGAGGACATTTTAAATCTCTCATGCGTTACCTATTGTCTCTTTTAGGAATAAAGTATGGTTTAAAACCTATAATCGAAGATGTTAGAGAATTCACTTACTACCGATTTGCCTTTCTAGGTATTGTCTTTGGCTGTTCTTTTTTAAGTGTTTTTTCCTACCAGATTGGTATGTCTCCTTGGGTAATTTTACTATTTTTTACGATTTACTTTTTGTTGGCTATTATGATAGCACGTGTGAGAGCTGAACTCGGTTTCTTGGTACATGACTTGCACAGGATAGATCCACATAGTATTTTAGTGACGGCTTTCGGTACTCAGCGGATAGGAACAGGTAGCCTCATTGGATTTTCCTTATATATGTTTTTTAATCGAGCCTACCGAGCCCATCCAATGCCGCAAATGTTGGAAGCATTTAAGATTTCACAAACTCGGTCGATTCCTTCAAAGCAAATAGTGATTTCCATTTTGATGGCTACTTTAGTTGGTGCAATAGTAGTATTCTGGCTATTACTTGACAGCTACTATCGCCATGGGGCAGAATCAGGTTATTATGAAACTTGGGCACTCGGGTTCGGAAGAGGTGTTTATCGACAACTAGAAGGCTGGTTAACATTTCCTCGCGAGGTTGATATTCCTGGCTTAGCATTTATGGGAGTAGGCGTAATAATAACGACCTTGATGATGTTGATTCGAACTAAGTTTTTGTGGTGGCCTCTCCACCCTCTTGGTTACGCTATGGCAAATAGCTGGGGGATGGCAAATTTATGGTGTTGTTTATTTGTTGCTTGGTTTTTAAAAGCTGTGATATTAAAACAAGGCGGTCTACAGTCTTACCGCCGTGCCATTCCGTTTTTTCTAGGCTTAGCACTAGGCGATTACATCCTCGGGAGCATTTGGAGCATTGCTAGTATCATTACTAATACCCCACTCTATCAATTTTGGCCTTAATGATGTCGATACAATATGAACCAATAAAAGTAACTTAACTACATGAAAATAGACATTAATCGAGAAATCAACAGCGACAGGAGTAAAATTAGCATGAAGTTTTCCAAAGAACTGATTGACCAATTTTTTGAAATGAAAATTGAAATGCAAGGTGAGGCTGAGCGACTATTTGATGCTTTCTCCTCTTCCAATGTCGAGACCGACTTGTGGCGACCACCAATGGATATTTACGAGACCGTAGATAGTTTTATCGTTAAGCTAGAAGTCGCTGGAATTGATCCTGAGAATGACGTCAAAATTCGCCTAGAGGAAAATAACTTGGTCATACGTGGTTTTCGTCAAGATAAAACTGAGCTAAAGAAACAACACTATCACCAAGCTGGATTAAGCTATGGCCATTTTGAACGGAGAGTAGTTTTACCTAATGTTCATGTAGAAGAAGTTACACCAACCGCTAGTTATGACAATGGATTTCTGGAAATTAAAATACCCAAAAAAGAACGAAAATCTAAGGAGATTGTAGTTGAAGTTAAGACTAATCAAAATCTAGATAGCGAGGCTGAAGCAAATATGATAACTGGACGACAACCGATTGGTATTCAAGTGAACCGTCAGGAGGATGAAGATGAGTGACCAAAATCCATTGGAAAACGAAGAATCAGAAGGTATAGCTCGCTTTGATATCAGCAACGAGCTGCCTATTATTCCAGTATTAGGAGATTTAGTTGTTTACCCCTTCATGCCCCCAGTCCCACCATTTTCACCTCACCATGTAGCGTTGTCAGGTGAAAATGTGTCGTCTGCAGTTGAATATGCGATGGTAAATGAACAAAGGTTTCTTTGTTTGTTTCGCCAAAGCATTGAAAAAGACCCAAAACAATTAACTGCTGATGATCTAAGCCCTGTCGGAACACTGGTTCATATTGTACGTTATAAAAAGGATGGCGATAGTGTTCTCTTTTTGGCTCAAGGCAAAGCTCGGGTCGAAATTAATGAAGTATTACATACAGCCCCCTTCATGAAGGCCGAAGTCTCCCTGTTAGAAGATGAGATTTCGGAAAAATTTGGTGATATGGAGTCTGAAGCCTTGGTAAGAAGCGCAAATGATCTATTTAGCCAAATAGTAACTATTTCTTCTCGTTATCAAGAAGAATTTGCCATTATTGCCGATAATATTGATCATCCTGGGCGGCTTGCTGACTACATTGCTTCTATCATAAGCTTAAAAACAGAAGATAAGCAGCAACTGCTCGAAAATGTTACTGTCGAGGAAAGACTGGAAAACTTGGTTAAAATGTTAACCAAGGAACTGAATTTAGTTGAATTAGAGAGTAAAATCCAGTCCGACGCTGAAGCTGAAATCAATCAGTCTCAGAAGGAATATTTCTTGCGAGAGCAAATACGAGCCATTCAAAAAGAATTAGGTGATACCGAAGATTTATCTGCTGAAATTGAAGAATATCGAGATAAACTACAGCAAATGGAAATGCCGGAAAAAGCGCTAAAATCAGCTGAGCGAGAGCTAAAACGTTTATCTCAGATGCAGTCATTCTCTCCAGAAGCCACTGTTTGTCGAAACTATCTAGACTGGATGGTTAATTTACCTTGGGAACACGAAACAAAAGATAACTTGGACCTCGACCGAGCTCAACAGATTTTAGACGAAGATCATTACAATTTGACTAAGGTCAAAGACCGAATTCTGGAATATCTAGCTGTTCGGTCTTTGAAGTCAGATATGAAAGGCCCAATTCTATGTTTTGTTGGCCCACCAGGAGTTGGTAAGACGTCCTTAGGTCGGTCGATTGCTCGTTCAATGGGACGAGAGTTCGTTCGTATATCTCTGGGTGGTGTTCATGATGAAGCTGAAATCCGTGGACATCGAAGAACTTATATTGGTTCAATGCCGGGTCGAATTATCAAAAGCCTAAGGCAAGCAGAATCAAAGAATCCGATTTTCATGCTGGACGAACTTGATAAAATGAGTTCTGATTTTCGGGGAGATCCAGCATCTGCACTCTTGGAAGTATTGGATCCTGAACAGAATCATAATTTTGCTGATAATTACCTTGATGTTCCATTTGATCTTTCTAAAGTAATGTTCATTGCTACAGCTAACCAGCTCGATACTATTCCACCGCCTTTAAAGGATCGGATGGAGATTCTGCAATTACTTGGATATACTCAAAAAGAAAAACTGATGATAGCCAAACAGTATCTAGTACCGCGCCAACTGGACGCCAATGGGATTTCGGCCAAAAATCTTCAGTTTGAAGACCCTGCCATAGAAGAAGTGATCAGTAGTTATACTCGAGAAGCTGGGTTACGAAACCTGGAGCGAGAATTGGGGACTGTCTGTCGCAAAGTAGCCCGCCAGTTTGCTCAAGGACGAAAACGACGGATTGATGTTTCCGCTTCTAAAATCGAGACGTATTTAGGTCCAATTAAATTTCAATCGGAAGTAGCTGAACGCGAAGGTGATATTGGTGTAGTTACAGGTCTATCTGTAACTCCATATGGAGGTGAAGTTCTCTTTGTAGAGTGTACACGAATGAAAGGAGAAGGTAAAATGACTGTTACGGGTCAGCTTGGAAGTGTAATGCAAGAGTCAGCGCAAGCCGCACTGAGTTATGTCAAATCACAGGCTGAAGACTTGTTGATTGACACTGATTTTTTCAAAAAAAACGATTTTCATTTGCATGTACCAGCTGGAGCTACACCTAAAGATGGTCCTTCTGCGGGTATAACCATTGCAACAGCTTTGGCTTCCCTAGCTACCAATCAGGTTGTTTCCAATGAGGTTGCGATGACTGGAGAGATTTCGTTACGAGGCCGAGTCTTACCGATTGGTGGCCTCAAGGAGAAAGTGTTAGCGGCCAAACAAGCTGGTATCAAAACAGTTATTGCCCCAGAAAAGAATCGAAAAGATTTATCAGAGATTCCAAAAGAAGCACAGCGTGGTCTTAAGTTTGTTTTTGTTAAGCATATTGATCAGGTCTTAGAACAATCGCTTCTAGGATAGACACCACCTGAATATATTGATTTATAATCAGTTAAGTTATTTTCGTTCGGTCGTAAAAGTGAAGAATTACAAAATCGCAATTCCTCGATAATCAAATCGATTCAGTCGACGTTAGTCCAAATGAAAACGAATGATAGATTGTCTTTTTATCCTTCTTCGTGAAACCAGAAAGCCTTAGGTAAGAGTAAACACTCAGTCATGCGTTTACGGTTTTATTCTCGATACAAGATAGATTAAAGTACTTATGAAGTAAACCAACTGATCGGACGATTACTAAGATAGTTGTGAAGAGGTACCCTGTGGTTGCTGGATATTTGTTTTCTCTTGCTGAAAATCTATTTATAGAAATCGTCCAAAATTTAAAAAGAGGAAACTTCCTGTGAGAATAATTGACCCTCATGTTCACGTTTGGAAAAATGATCCTAAATTTCCATGGGCTAAAGAGACGATTAACCCACCCAAAGATGACGCAACACCAGAAATGTTGCTCGACCTAATGAATAAAAACGGCGTGGAAAAAACAGTTTTGGTCCAAGTTATTCACTACCGTTGGGATAACAGTTTCGTATCTCATACCGTTAGGAAATACCCTCACAAATTTGTGGGAGTAGGAAGAATTAACCCTGAAGACCCATCTGCTGCTGACCATCTAAGTTACTGGGTCGAAGAACATGGTTTGCAAGGAATGCGGTTAAGCCCATCAATAGACTCCTCGGGTGATTGGTTTTCTCGACCAGATTTGATGGGACCGATTTTTAATAGAGCTGAGAAACACAATATTCCTATTCTGGTCTTGACTAAACCGAAACGACTTCCTGATTTGACTAACATTTTAGATCAATATAATGATGTGGATGTGGTTGTCGATCACATGGCAGACTGTCCAATTAATGATAGAAATCAGCGCCAACTTCTAATTGATTTAGCCCGTTACCCACGCGTTTTTATCAAAATTAGCCATACTTGGTCTATTTCACATAAGCAATACCCGTGGGTTGATACTTACGACCTTGTAGAATCTGTTCATCAATCGTTTGGGGCGAATCGAATCATGTGGGGAACGGATTGGCCAGTTTGTCTTGATAAAGCAAGCTATACGGAGACGTTGTCAGTGGTAAGAAATGAAATGCCATTTTTCACTGCTGATGAACTCACCTGGGTTTTAGGGCGTACTGCGCTAAGGATTTGGTCTTGGCCCTCAATAGAGACAACTAACATTGTGAGTTGAAGACCGTAGTATATTCAGTGTATGATTGTTTTCAACCGACATCAATTTTTTGTATAGAACGTTGTTATCTAGGAGAAGTCATAAATGGTTACCATGAACCAATTCCAAATGACGTTAGGTGGGAAATATCTAGGCTGGTTAAGAGAATCAAACGACATCTTAGATTCAGTGAGTGCTTTGCATCAGAGATTCAAAGAAGATGGATATTTACTGATTCGCAAACTGCAACCAGCCAATTTGGTGGAGACCGCTCGACAGCACCTGATAAATCAACTTTCAATTCAAGGACAAATTGATACTGATTTCCCCTTATTGAATGGTGTGGCAAAAACCAGTCATCGGGGTGGTTTCTTCGGTGGTCATAAAGAGATGACAAGAGATGATAATTTTTTAGATTTAGTCGAATCCCCACAGATTATGAATTTTTTTGACCAATTTTTCGGAACAACTGCTTTGACTTATGATTATAAATGGTTAAGGGTTGTTCCACCAAAAGGGTTCACTGGAGCACATTATGATATTGTCTATATGGGTCGTGGAACAGATAATGTTTTGACTTGTTGGACGCCCATAGGTGATATTCCAATAGAGCTAGGTCCACTGGCAATCTTGGTGGGTTCACATCGTTTTGATATAATCAAAGAAACATACGGACAAATGGACGTGGACCGAGATCATGTTACTGGTTCATTTTCAAACGACCCTTTCGAATTGATTGATAAATATGGTGGACAGTGGCAGACAACTAATTTTCAAGTTGGTGATGTTCTAATATTTGGTATGTTTACTATGCATGCCTCATTAGATAATACAACTAATCGCTTCCGTCTAACGGCTGATACACGTTATCAACCAGCTAATGAACCGGTTGACGAACGCTGGGTTGGATCGGAACCAATTGGTCATTATGCTTGGCAAAAAGGCGAAACTGTCCCTATGCACCAAGCTCGTCAAAAATGGAACGTATAGGTTCTACACCGGCTAAGTTATTTAGTCTGACTTTTGGACTCTGCTTAATCTCCAATCTCCTTTTTTCAGCAGCAACATCCGATAAGCATCAGCTAGAGCTGGCAATTGGCTATATAGAGCAAGAGTCATATCCTTTAGCAATCGGAGTCTTGTCCCCTCTTCTTAGAAAAAATCCGTCTTCCTTTCTGATCCGCTATTATTTGGGTGATTGTTATCGTCGGCAGCGCCGTTACCACAAGGCGTCAGAGATTTTAAGCCCAATATTCGATCTTAGTCCAACTGAGTTAATTTCTAATCAGACACACGTAATGTTAGCTGAAATTTATCTTCAGTTAGGTCAGCTCGACTTAGCGTTTCAACAGGCTAAATCAGCCACAAAAACTCTGCCTAATTTAGCTGAATCGCATTACTATATAGGGAAAGTCTATCTCTTTTGGAGACAATTGGATGATGCTCGCTCCGCTTTCATTCAATCTATCCAACAAAATTCTACTTTCTCCGATGCTTATCAAGAACTGGGTCATATTGCCCTTATACAAAATCGGACGCAGAAAGCTATTGAGCACTTCAAAAAAATGATCGATCTAGACCCCTTTGATCATCGACCACACTTTGGTTTAATAAAAGTCTATCAGCAAATAGATAATCGTGAGTTAGCCAATCATCATCAGAAACAATTTAAAACGCTGAAAAAATACTTTGACCAAATCCATGATTTACAAATGATGTTAGTTGATGAGCCGACTAACGTCCAAATTCGCCTAGAAATAGCCGAACTACATTATCGTAACCAAAATTTGACAGCTAGCCTGAACGACTATAGAATGATTACATTAGAACAACCCGAAATAGGTGAGGCTTGGGATCAATTAGGTCGTATTTATATGCAGATGGGAGATTTTGAGACTGCTATTTCAGCTTTTGATCGTCTCATCCAATTACGCCCAGAATCTTTGGAAACACATCTGAGATTGGGTTGGATTTACACAAAACAACAACGTTTTGAAGAAGCTAAGCAGTTACTACAAAAAGCTATTCGATTGTCTCCTAGTTTAACTTTAGCTTATCATGGATTGGCCGAAGTTCATTTGGCTGAAGGCAATTCTGATTTAGCACTCTCCGTTTATGAACAGATTGTAAAGCTTGGTGATTGTGGGCCTGATGTCATGATAACGCTTGGTCAATTGCGTATCGAAAATGGACAAACCAATGAAGCTTTAGTGGCTTTTCAAACAGCCATAAAAGGTGGGAGAAACGATTCTCGCCCTTATCTATATATTGCCCAAATCTACGCTGAAACTGGAACTTATTTGGTTAATGCTGAAAAATTTGCACAAAAAGCAGTCAAACTCAACCCATCATCACCAGAATTAGCAACTCTAGCTCTGGTTTACTTGCGTCAAGACAAGTTGCACCTGGCTGAAGCCACCATTCGACAAGCATTATCAAAATCTCCTGATAATATACATTATCAAAAACGACTTGATGAAATTTTACAAGCTCAAAAGAACAAGACTAAATAGGCAAATCAGGTCTTATACCTATTTGTGTTTGGTTTCGTTTTTTACTGGCATTATTACAATCCCTGCCGAGGTAATTTTTCGTTCAGTAACCGAAACTGCTCGAATCAATTTTGTACACTCGGATGGTCACAGCCGAAAACGATTGTTTAATGAATTTCTTGGATCCGGAGTTGCTCTTTTTGACTATGATAATGATGGTGATTTAGATATTTATCTGTTGAATGGAGCTAAGCAATTACCCTCATCTGATATGACTGCGCCGAACCAAATGTACCAAAACCAGGGAGATGGGTCATTTGTTAATGTCACATCAGACACTAATTTAGGTCATGCTGGATACGGTGTAGGTTGTACAACCGGTGACTATGACAACGATGGTTTTATCGATTTGTATTTGACGAACTTTGGTGCTGATGTCTTGTATCGAAACCAAGGGGATGGAAGTTTTAAAAATGTAACACAATCGGCTGAAATCAATAACCTAAGTTGGGGAACTAGTTGTGCATTGACCGACATTAACAATGATGGTCATCTTGATCTCTATGTTACCAACTACGCTAACTATGATGTAACTCTTGACTATCAATGTATTATTCGCCAGATCCATGTTTATTGTGGACCACATGCCTATTCACCAACTCCTGATAGGTTATTCGTCAATAACGGCGATGGTACCTTTATTGACCAGGCTGAACAAAGAGGAATTAATCAGCCACTACCTTGTCATGGGTTAGGAGTGGTAGTGGGAGACTACGATAATGATGGCGACTCTGATTTCTATCTGGCAAATGATCAAGACCCAAATTTTTTATTTCAGAATCGAGGTGATGGAAACTTTGACGAAATCGCATTACTTGCAGGAGTGGCTTATAATGGTATGGGGAAGGAAGAAGCTGGAATGGGAACTGCTTTTGGAGATTATGACAATGACGGTTACCTCGACTTAACAGTCAGTAACTTTCAGACTGAGACCAATACTATTTACCATAATGAAGGTAACGATTTCTTTATGGATTTAACTATTACTACAGGAATGGCTGAGCAAACTTATAATTATTTAGGTTGGGGAATCAAATTTTTTGATTATGATAATGATGGGTGGCAGGATGTGTTTGTAGTGAACGGTCATGTGATGGATAACATTAATCAATTAGAACCTAACGTTACTTTCCCTCAAAAAAACCTCTTATTTCGAAATCAGCACAACGGTACTTTTGAACTAGTGAATGGAACAGGTGGTCTGAATATAAAGAAGGTTAGTAGATCAGCGGCTTTTGGTGATTACGATAACGACGGTGATATTGATATTATCGTAACGAATTGGAACCAGTCTCCGGATCTATTAAGGAACGAAGTTGGTAACCGAAACCATTGGGTGATGTTCAAGACAATAGGTGTCAAAAGTAACAAGTCAGGAATTGGTTCCAAAATTATGGTTACTACTGAGAACTTAACACAGTATCGGGAAGTACGATCCGATGGTAGCTATCTATCCGCCAGCGACCTACGAGTACATTTTGGACTAGGGACAGATACAGTAATTAAGCACGTGGAAATCCAATGGCCAAGTGGGCAAACTGACCATCACAAAAATTTGTCAGCAAATCAGGTATATACCTTGATCGAAGGTCAGAAGATCTGAAGTAAAACAGATCGACGAGTTATATATGAAAATCTGAACCAGTTTCTACCCGACTTCTTCCCCATCTAGTTTTCCGACCTGTAGATCAATTTCATCTCGAGTTTCAATTTTCATGACCCGACCATCTTCCATCTCAAAAATCCGGTCTGAAACATCTAACATCTTTGTGTCATGAGTAGCCGTAATGATAGTCGTACCCCGCTCAGCATTCAGTCGTTTGACTAAATCTATAATTTCTAAACCTGTTTTAGTGTCTAGATTGCCAGTTGGTTCATCTGCTAGGAGGATAGTGGGATCGTTGGCCAAAGCTCTAGCTATAGCAACTCGCTGTTGTTGTCCACCCGACAATTCTAAAGGCTTATGGTGCACTCGTCCTGTGAGGCCAACTTGATCAAGTAGATCTACAGCTTTATCGCGGCTATCATCCGCAGTTTCACCGGCAAAAATCATTGGTAAAGAAACATTTTCCAAGGCAGTCATGACCGGAATCAAGTTAAACGATTGAAAAATATAGCCAATTTTTCGACAACGTAACCAGGCCAGTTCGGCTGCATCCAACTGGGCGATATCGACCTCATCAATATACACTCGACCTTCTGTTGGCTTATCGAGCCCACCGACCATATTAAACAACGTTGACTTTCCCGATCCTGAAGCTCCCATGATAGAGATATATTCACCGCGCTTGATTTCGAAATTAACCCCTCGTAGTGCTTCGACTACGGTATCTCCCATTTCGTATTTCTTAATCAAATTTCGAACTCGAACAGTATTTTCTTTAGGTAGAACCCGCTGAAATTTAGCTGGAGAGTCTTGTGTTACTGGAACAACATTTCTGGTTTCTTCCATCTATTTTTTCCTTTTCTTAATTGACTTTTCCATACTCTTGGGGATAGCGAAACCGATGATTCCTCGTTTTCCTAGCGTTCTTAGGTATTCGATGAGAGACATTTCAGCCTCTTTGACAGTCAAATTATATTTATCGCTAACTTGCTTGGATATTTGACTTAACGATTTCTTCCCATCACATAGCTGCCAAACATAAGACCCAACATCATCCAGTACAATTACTCGTTTATCTGGGAGGCTAAATACACGAGCCAGAATGCGTAGCCATGCTTTATGGTTTTGTGGGATAGTTAAAGCGACTTCACCCTTATCATCTGATTTCCATTCTACTAGTTGATTCCGCAACGGAAGTGCTTTCATCAGCTCACTGCGGTCTGGCAAATCAGGCTTTTTTAATCTGAGCTTGTATAGTATTTGATCCAGCATGATCTTTTTGTGTGGTGTTTACAGAAAGGTCGTCCATATCAGAGTGACAAACAATACTACTTGCGACTCCATTAACTACTTGAAGGGATTCATGCTTAGAGACCGACTGCACTACGAAAATTCGATTAGATTGACGACAGTGGCGTACATGCGTCGCTATACTTTTTCTACGCTGTAGTCGATCCAGATTTTGCAAAGGCTGTATAGGAATATTATCAGATAATCGATTTTCTTGTCCCACTAGGGTAAATTTCTGGTCTACACCATCATCTACTATTTCTATTTGGTAGCCGAACCCTTGCAGAGATTTTCGGTATTGATTTCGGAACCAATCTTCTAATTCACAATTTTTCAGTAATACATCAGCTAAACCATACCGCTCAACACTCAAACGACGCTTTCGATCAAGAAATGGTCCGGGGTCAACAAAGGAGAATAGTAAATAACCGGATAATAGTTGGTGCTTTTCTAACCGATATCGCTCTGGTGTACGGAAACTCATCTGGTAGGCACTCCATAAGAACTCACTACCAATTTCTCCGCTTGGCAAGTTCTTTAAAGAGAGAAAAATCGGGATCGAGACAGAACGAAGACTTTGTCGAGTCTGGCCCATTACCTGAGCGATAGTAATCCGTTTACTATCAGGACAATGATATATAACTCCATGAGCGAACACATCACCTCTCCACTGAAAAAAGATAGGGGCATGGAGGTCGATTCCCTGATCATTTTTGAGAAGGTCTATATCTCTTGTTATATTCAGATCATTCGATTGTGTCTTTTTATCTCTCTTCCGTCGATAGCTTTTTCGTACTAACTTGAAATATTCGTCCAAGACGGAATGAAGATCCTCCTGATTGACTCCTCGACGCTTCTTGCTCTCTGACCACTTGAGTTCCAATCTTGGCATTTCTGCATCATCTAGTCGCAAGTAACCAGATTTTTGATCCCCACTAATGCCTGCGATTTCCCAATCATCAGGAACCGAAAGGGTAATTCCAGCCCAACCAAATGTTGTCAAAATCATGTTTTGTCTATTGTTTCAATAGACTATCTAGTTCATCTTCTTCCTGATTTTTACTCGCTTGGGTGTTTGGATCAAAGGTCTCATAGCCTGTTATTTCAATTTCAACAATCCGAGCAGTATTTTCTTCTATAGTTGAACTGTAGGTCTTATCAACGACCTTACGATCGTTACTACGAAAAACCATTACACGCGCCATGTTAGTGAGAATAGGTTGGAATCGTAATAAAATCCGTCCCTTGGCTTCCGTTCTACCTGCTGTAGTTGTCAAGTATTCGATTTTTCCATTCTTTACTTTGGCAATTGTTTTCCAATTATCCTTGTCCCAGACCTGAAAATTACCTTCGTAAATACCAAATTTGGATGCAGGATATTTATTACTGTCAACAGTATAAACTACCATACGGTTGACTCGCTTGGGCTCCGGTAGTCTAACTTCAACCCAAGCTCCACCACGTTGTTCTTTTCGAGTCATACGACTTTCATAGCGCATCATACCAGAACGCATATGTTCGCGGTTGAAAGTCATCGCCCACCCTTCTCCTTTATCCCAACCCTTGGAATCGGTTATTCCATTGATAACTGTACTAGCGTTTCGGTCACCACTACTTCCTGATGCAACTGCAGTTGCACCATTTTCGGCTAAAGCGTAATTAACAAACTCACCACTGGGTGCCAAGTTTTGTGTCAATTGAGTTAGGCAACCTGTGCAGTTGACTAAAATCACCAAAAATAAAGATAAGTATCTCATTAAATCCTGTTTCAATCTTGTTATTTAAATTCTTGTTTAATACGAAAAATTCTCTCTAAAAAGGCTTGACAATAACTGCTTTAGACACTAGGGATATAGCAACAACAGCCATACCTGTTAAACCCACTCCACAAGTGAATCCAGCAGCTAAGACTGGGTTGAACATGAACCATCGTTTCAGACCAAACCGTTTAATCATATAGAAACGACCTATAACTGCACCAATTAGGCGAGGTAAGATAATACCGGGATCATTTCCAATTCCCGCTATAATACCGTAAAACCACATACTCGGCATTTTTGCAATCCATAACACGCCATAGATTGCCAGAGAAGAAGTAAATCCAGTAGAGACATAATCTCCACGGATAGCTTGAAGCATTTGACTATTTCCATCCCTAAGTGCGGTTTTATTGATACACTCCATTGTAGCATTGATTGGCCACATCATATTAGCAAAAGGGTATTGAGCTGATGGGATAGGGGCAATCTGCCATATAAAGTGCATCACCAAAATACCTGCCACAATTAAGATTGGCATAATCAAAAGCTGTCCAGCAATATTACTAGTAAAAGTAGTACCTGTTAACTCAAGAACACGCCAGTGTTGAGTCCCACGGCCATAGTCCTCATCTGGCAAATGAACGAACCAAATATCCACTTCTTCATAACGGCTCAAGATAAAAGTCATCTCATGAATGTAAGGAATATCAAACAAATCTTTGCCCAATACACCAAACGTACGAGCTGTTACATAAGAATTCAGCGGTGTGTATAGAAAAGCAAATCCTAGCAAAAACTGTAACGGAAAGTTCGGTACCATGAATTTGTGAACGATATAAACGTAGATACCCATACCAAAAACCCAAAGAATTGCCATCAGCCAGAGGGGGAAATCCCCTCGGCCCGGAGGGGGGTCTAATGTCCCTCTTTGTCCTGATTGTTCTTGCTTTTTTTCTCTTAGCTTAATAACCATGGGTATCGAGGTTGCTAACCCTATTATGGCAATACTGAAGCTTTTTCCCATCCCATAGCTAATCCAGAAATCTAGTCCGTTAACTAAACCAGCCTGCCGTACATCCATCCCAGACTTCCACTGCACTAACACTCCTTGTTTGTACAGAAACGGATTCAAAAATAGCTGACTAAATGTCGCAGTTATAAATTCCGACATGACAACAGGAAAAGGCATAACAAATCCGGTGATAATTTGACTGAAATCAGTCCGGAGTGCGAAGAGCCCCGAAGGAGCAAATCCTTCAATAGCTTGAGTAAAGTCAATGAAAGGAATCTTAAGAATTTGAATCGGTTCTGACATCATCAATCCGGTTAAGGATGGAACACCAATGTAAATGAACCCCCAGATCAAACCAGCCATGGAGCCAATTGAGAAAATTCGCCATTTCCAAGTTTCACCCCGACCTGTTGTTTCAGCCAAAGCTGTTGCACCTTGCGCCGCAATTGGTGCCATTGGGTAAGGCAAGCGTTCCAGATCCGCAGTTAAACGAAATAAGAGGTAACCAGCACTAATATGTCGAACTGTACCTAATAACTTGAAAACAATATAGATCAGAATTGGCCAAAACCAATCCATGTGTAAAAGTGTACGCTCAGCAATTGCTATAGAGTCGGGAGGTGGGCAAACCCACCAGGGAATTTTGTCTGCAATTTCGTAAGAGGCAGCCTGCGGAGTATTAATAAAATAGGCATACCAAATAAAGTTACGGTACTGTGTTCCTGAACCAACTGCAGCACCAGTCAGTCCTAGAAGCATATATAGTTCCTGACGAGTGGCAGTGGTAAATGAGCGCCTTGATAGCTCGGTGAACAAGATGACTGCTACCCAAGATGCCGCAGCAGCTCCCGCCTCACCAGAAACAAAGGTTAAGTAAAGCGAACCCGGCATCATCAGAAGACCGACAAACAAAGCTCCTAAGAAAACCTTGAGCGTTAATCCTGACTCAAAGTTTCGGATGCCACCGTCAATATCGTATCGTTTAGCCCACGCCTGCCATTCTTCAGCCTGAGTTACCCGTTTCCTTGCCAAATTCTTCCTCCATTAGATAATAGTAACTGGGTCAGTCATCTTCATTACGGAACAACTCTTCCCAAGTATGGGCTAGGATTATACCGAAAATAATCACTCCAGCCGACAACATCTGGAATCTCCATAGCCCTTTAAATACTAGGATAGAAGCGACCCAGAACAAAACACCAATAATAATAACAAGACTTGCAGCTTTTTCCATTTCCTATACCCAATTTTTAGTTCTAAAATTTGATCCTTAGCACAAACAAACCTAGGTAGCTGTCGCCGGCGTCAGTGTTGTTCTGCTACTATCTTCCGAATTTGAAGTAATTGATTGATTTTCAATCCCTTCTTGTCTTCCACGCTCGTGAAATTCACCACGTACATCAGCGCCAAAAGTTCGCCAAATCAAAAGTTGTTTACGAATCAAATTCAAGAACCGGCGATTTACCCGTTTCCACGAAGCAATTTCACCACTTTCTCTATCAACCTCTAAGGTGATATTGTACAAATCCTCCTCTTCGCCTCCAACGGGCGAAGTCACTAGTCTAATTGATTGGCTAACTCCTAGATCATAGGGTGCCAACCAAACCATCATACTACAGCTGTACTCTATTTCATCATCTCTGGCAACCTGATTGAAAGATACCTGGTCAGTATAAAAATCACTAGCCGACTCATCAGCATGAGCATCAAAATAGTCTTTCATGAAGATATTCAAGCCTAATGCTTCCTCAGCCAGAACAGTAAATGGCAGATTGAAATGCCACAAATCCCCATCCGGTTCAGGTAATTTCCACTTTCGCTCAATATCTGGAACAGCCATCCTACCAGCTTTAATAGCGGGGTAAAGTGTACTAGCCATCACCACTATCATAACCACAATAGTTGCAATAACCGTCGACATTGATGAATAATTAAGAGTCAATCCACCCATCAAACCGAATTTTACCAAAACGGTTGCCACAGCTTGACCAAATAGATAACCAATTACTGCTCCTAAAACAGCGTATACGCATGCTTCAGCTAGGAACAAGAACGCAATGTGAACTGGAGCTAAACCAACTGAACTATAAATACCTATTTCGCGCACCCGCTCGTAAACAGCTCCTAACATAGTGTTCAACACAATTAATGAAGCGATCAAGATAGGAACAAACAAGTTGGTCATTCCTGAAAATGAAGTCATCCCAATTGAACTATACAGGTAAGCTTCATCCCCTCGGCCAACGAACAAGTCTAAAGCCACTCGATTCATCAAAGGTACCATAATTAGATCTAATTTTTCGATGGGGTCTAGCTCGGCCAAATCGTACTCATTACGGGCCATATTAACGGCAACTGACTGAAGTTTACCGCCCATATTCATGATTACTTCGTAAGGCAGAATTGCTATACTGTCTGGTGTAAGATGAATATACTTCTGTAATTCACCTTCTAATGTCTCATCGCCTTGTCCACCACGAGATTGCTGCTGATTCATCAGCTGGTAGTCGACGGGGGTTAGCTCTTCCCCGTCATTATCTTTTAAGTCTTTAAAAGTTAGCCCAAGAACCCCTGTGACCGTATACTTAGCACCACCAACTTGGACAGTAGCTTTTCCCATATCGGATTCGGTAATACCCAGAATATCCGCCATCCCTTTAGGCAAAACACAAGCGTTAGGCCAATCAGTTGGCCATTCGCTATCGTTCTCAGGAAGGAACCACTTTCCGTAAATTAAATGACTATCTATACTAGTAATATCTGGCTCTTCATGACTCATACCAACCAACATGTTAGCTTGATACTGCTTGGGTTTATTACCGGAATTCAAAGGTGGCAAAGGATCAATTGGATTTTCGATTCGAGTCAATTGAACAAAAGATTGGTCTCCTGTTCCTGATGTTTGGTACCAAGCCCTCGGTGCTACAACGTTTCGAACCATTATCTGCGTCTGAGATTTTTGGATTTCTTGTTTTTCATCATTGACAGAACTTGGCTCACTATTGACGTCAGATAGGCTTGCCAATTTCCCTATCTGTTGAGTTAGTTTACTAATTCGAGTTTGTAAGTCGCTTTGTATAGACTTATTTTTACCCTGATCAGATAATCCCTTAAGACGTCGAATTTCCTGTTCTTTCCTAGATATCAGATCAGATACTTCAATGTTCTTGTAAGTTAAATCATTTGCTATCGAAGTATATACGGGTTCTTCTAATGCTCTCCAATATTGATCTCGTATCAGCATCCCATTGTATTTGGGAGTTACGGTCCCTAAAGTTGTTCTATTAGGTCTGACAAACGTTTTTACTGAAGTAAAAGAAATCACAGTGAAAGTTAAAATGACCAAAGTGGCGGAGGTCAAAATTGTCCGTCCACTTCGCTTTCTCATGTTAGAAATACCTAAACTAAAAGCTGCTGCTGACGCTGACAGTCGCCCGACATCAGCTTTATAAACTTTGGAGGATTCTTGCTTGATTTTTTCCAACTGTTCTTCAAATTTGCGGATGATAATAGCAATTACGATAACTGATAAAGCCAGAACAATAAAAGCAATTAAGATAATAACTGGGGTAGTTGTAATTTGGAAGGCTGGATGCACCATTGCAAGAAAAACGAAAGACACAACAAAAATAGCGAATGTACCAATCAGTTGCTTGTTTACACTGGGGAAACCAAATATTAACCGTTCCATGAAATAAGAAAAAGGAAGTAGAAGTGCCAAGTAAAACATAACTCCATTGACTACATCGTTCCCTGTCTTCTTGACATCTGGATAAGCGAGCGACTCATACCCCCAAGCCGAACGTGCCAATTGCATAGCGGAGTCATAAGCACCTTTCTTAAGAGCTATTTCGGCTTGAGAAAGATTTTCATTAGCGTAGTGATGAAGTTGGTCCAAACGCTCACTACTGATACCGAAACGCTTATACAAACGAGATCGATTTTCGTCCAGCCACCACATGTCTCGAACGACGACATAAGGCGTAGTTCGAATTGAACCATTCTCTCGAACTACAAAACCTTCTCCTGTATAAAGGGTTGGATTTTTAGTTCCACTTTGTCCAGCTTTAATTAACAGTAAGCGTTTGCCAATCTGGCCGTAAGACATTCCTAACTTCAAACGACTATTAGGCTCAGAATAGACCAGAGCAATCGGCTCAGTTGCAGAAACACCTTCTTGTTGCCAAGGTTTTGAAACACCAAATTTTTCCGGCGCGCTATCAGTGGCAGCATCATACACATCCAAGTTTCTTAAAGTTCTGAGATAACGCTGGTCAACTAAATCATAGATTGTTGTCGACACACATTTGAAGACTACTATTGGAGCTCCACGCCTCCGCCGATCAATTGGTATTTTATTCGGCAAAAGCTTGGCTCCGTAATTCCCTAAATCAGGCGCATAAGTAATGTCTCCTGAGTCGTTATCGAGTACATAAGCCTCGATTTCTTGAGCACCACCAATCCTATTAGTCGCCCGTCCCTCCATAGCTAACCCCGTAACTTCATAAGCGCCTCGGTTATCGCCCATAATGAATAAGTCTCCACGAACTCCCATCATTGACTTATGTTTACGACGAATCGTCAGAATTGGTTCTGGAACGGGCTTATCAGGGACAGAGCTTTCTCTAGCATCGAATTCAACAACGTTACCGATTAAACTACAATAAAAATTGTCAACACGAGCAGCTGTTGGCATCGAAGGGTCCCGCAAAGCCTGGACTAAAATAGATGCCAGAGATTTGATTTGAACGTGTAGGTTTCCATCTTTTTTCAGATCCATGCGATCAATAGTATCTAAAGGCGTATCGGTCAAAACCCGCCGATCATCCACTGTTGCAAAAGCGATTCCAGTCTTACCAGTTAATGTAGCAACCTCACTATCAAACGCAATTTTACCCGGAATGTGGGTCCGCCAAGTTTTTCCACCACTGGCTGAAATAGCATTAACAAAATTGCTATCCCCTCCCAAACCAACCATCCCTATCAAGGTCTTAATGTCATCAATCTCGTCTGTTGTTAGTTGAGCAGGATCTTCACCTCTGAGTGCGAGTTGACTTTTCAGCTTGTTCGTACGACGTATTAGATTTTTACGTGTTTTTCGGGCTGACCGAATATCATTTCGTACAAATCGCTCAACCTCTTTACGGATATAGTCCATGTCTTTGAGCATATCCTCTGATGGTTCACCTCTAGCCTTCATTTGCTCAAACTGCATTCGCATTAGGCGAGAGACTCCACCCAGTCCAGTCAAAGTATCGTAGTGATTGGAAATCAAAGACTCTAGTGTTTTACCCTCAAGCTTCTCTTTCGGTTTGATTCCTGAGGCTACCGACCACTGACTAGTAGCTATCCCTCTTTGAATCTGGTCATCAGTAAACTGCCACAGTTTGTCAATTCGCTCTCCAAAATCGGCCTGATTAGCATACTCCGTTAATCGGTTACCTATGGATGCAAACTCACGGCGAAGAACATGTTCTGGCTGTTGATCATAAAACCAACCTTTGTTAAAAACGCCGAATTTACTACTTTGGCTAGATAGGTCAACAGAGATGAATAATGAAGTATAAAAACGATTAAATGTGTCTTGTAATGCTATTGCTTGTTCGATAGCCTTTATTTTTCGGCTGTACTCCACTTTACTAATTCGGAACAATCGCTCAGCTTTTGTTTGAATATTACGAAAGCGCGCATTCCTGAGAGTCATCATGTTATTTCGAAGCAAATCTTTAGTTTCTTCTGGCAAACCAGAATTAAGATTATTGATCTGATTTTGCAAAGCTTTCAACTCAATAATATCATTCGCTGCTCGCTCTTTGATGTAGGAGAGCAAACGACTTTCTGTCAAGTAAGCACCTATCTGCAGGCGGGCTTCCAAAGCAGACTCTACTTCTGAATCTTCCAAGTAATTACGAAGTACTAATTCTTCTTCCTTCAGGTAAAGTCGCTCTAGCTGATGATGGCCATCTATCAAATCAGTTACCCGCTGTTTTTCCACACGAGCGTTTCTCATTCCGACTTCCAAGATCGCCTGCTTATCCTTTGTTAAATCAGTGATTGCGACTTCTATAGATGCTGTTGAATTCCCTTTTTCTGCTTCGCTAGATTTTTCATCTAGTTTCCGCTGAATGTCAGTTTTGAGGTCCCTCAAACGTTTTCTACTTTCAACAGTTAGGTAACTTTCAATGACGTCAACTTTTGGTTCGGCTAAAGGGTCACTCCGTAATCGATTGATTACACTTTTAAAATTTCCCACTGCTGTAGATGCTTGATTGGAGTTGTCGATCTCATTTGCAACCTGTTTCAGTACTTCTTTTTCTTGCTCAACATAGTTTTCACGAGACTTTGTACCACTGTGAATAGTAGATCGGGCGGATTTCATCTTCTGCAAATCTCTGAAAGCCAGATGTCGATCAAGTAATTTCTCTTGACTGTATTGTAGGGTGAATTTTCTTGGATCTTCAAATTCCCAGTCATGTAGATAGGTACTGAGTGTCTCAATATGATCAGGGTTTCCAGTGAAGTTGGCGGGTTCGTTCAGGACGAATTTACCCTTGCTAATCTCTGTAGGTTTAACGTAGGAACTTTCAGGTGTTTGGCCATATTTCCCTCCAATCCGCTTAGTCTGTAGATCTTCTGTCAATTGATCTAATGCCCACAAATCAAGGTGAGCCATGGGCAAAGCTACATTGGAAAGTAATTCTTGTTGAGCGATACGACATTTATCGATGGCGACCTCTTGTAGTCGGTCTAAGCGAAAAATAATATCGCGAAGAAATTGAACCGTCTGCTCTGCTTCTTTCTTAAATTTAGCAGAATTGGCCTTAAGTAAAGACTCTTCCTCTTTTGTAAAGTCTTGTTTTTCTCGCTTTTTGGTAGATTGAGTCTTTTTTTTCCGTTTTTCTTTGTAATCTCGTTGCGCTTTGGTTAGCAGACTAATTTTGTTTTGGGTTTCAACGAGTCCATCTAGGGTAATCACTAGAGAATTCAGATCACTATTGATTTGATGTATATGACCGTAAAAATCAGAGGGGAGATCTACTAAAACATTACGATCAATTGACAATACTATTTTACGCCCTAATTCTTCTAGCTCATGCAGATCCGTATCTATACCTCGACGGAGACCGTGCATGGTAGGTGTCCCAGCAGAATCTTCTATTTCACCGATCACATCTTGACCGAGACCATCCATGAAAGCTCGCATTCCCGACAGGCCTTGAAAATGAGCATCTGTGGCAACGAACAGAACTGAACGCCCAGGCCGAAATGCTTGAGATCGAAAAATTCTAGCTAACTCCATTAACGTTGCAATCCCACTTGTTGGCTCAGCCCCGGGGGCCATCGAGGGAACTACTGACATAGAGTCGTAATAAGCTGAAATAACGATCATTTCATCTTTTAGTTGTGGATCGGAACCTGACAAGAAACCACGAATGTTTTGTCCAACTTTCTTTTCCCACTTGATTTTTCCGCTCAGTCGTACCTCTAGATCATCTCCACTTTGATTAGAAGAACTAATTAATCTTTTCAGCTGTTCCCCATCAGATTTACCAATCCAAAAGCGGGGGATATTCGCTGGAACTGTGAGGAACTTATTTTCGGCTTCCCCTCTCATAGTTACGTCAGGTTCAATAAAAACGACCGCCTTTGCGCCTAACATGGAACCATTAATCCATTTCGTTCCAGAATTAAAATCTGCTAAAACGATACTACCACGAGGTATAAAAATATGGGATTCATCAGCGGCCACAAACTCATCATCTTCGTCCACTAAACCGTCGCCATCGTCATCTACTCCATTCCTGTCGGCCCCCACTTTTTCGTCGATCAAACCATTGCCGTTATTATCAATACCATCAGTCGCCCACTCACTTATTTCGGATAAGAGGGGGATTTCTCCGTATTCATCGACTTCCCCATTCACATTATTGTCTATTGAATCTTCGTTTTTTTGCAGATGACGATTTAGAATGTCGTCTGTTATGCTAGCGACGCCAACCCCATTCTGTCGCGCCACGAGCTCAATGGTATCAGTCGGTTTGACTTTATACCAAAAACCACCAACATCTGTACCGTTAAATTGTTTCAGATCACAAGTTCCACCATCAATAATGGGTGCCGTTAATCCACCTGTTGGAATAAAAATTTCATTACCCTCAACAAGCGTTTGCCCCTTTCCATCTCCTTGCAAAAATGTATTATGGCTGATGATTTCTTGTCGATCAATCTGATAAGATTCAGCAATCTGATCCAATGTTTCACCCATGGTGACACGATGCTTAATACCATCACTAATCAGAGAAGTTCGAACAAGGTTGGGCCAAAGAGGTGAAAGCTTAAAAATCGTATTACTGCCGATTATCTCTAGTTGACTATTACCTTTGTCAATTGGGACTGTGATAGGGAAATCTCGCCCTTCAACATCTTCCAAACCGATTTCGACAAACCGGTCAAATACATACTTACTGGCACTGGCCGCTTGTGGGTAGCCCGTTACCCGTGTCGAAAGACTCGAAAGTCTAGCAATATCTTTTCGGATATTTCCAATATTCACCTGCTCTCGAATCTGGACAGCAACCTCCGAGAGGCTCAAAGATAAATCTTGCTGCGCCCATAGGACTGAACTCGCAATCAAAAGCAGGTAAAAAAACACTACTGATCTACGTAAAACCGGTGAATACCAATCACTGCTAATTCTTATCATAAAACTCAGGTCCACCTTGTGCCTTGTAAATTGCAAAGGAATATGAAAAAAGTCGGTGAGGCCGTACATCCTGACACTTGAATGTGTACAATAGTCATAAAATCTCAATCAAGTGTTAAAGATATGTATAAAAAAGACGATACTTCGGCATTCTATCACAGCTAATAAAGGGGTGTCAAGGATTGGAAGGCGACATATGAGTCTCATTTTAGCAGACTCCGAATATCTAAAAATGAAGCATCAAATCTGACAAAGAGGTTGACTGGAATCGAAGTCTATGATAGATTCTTTGTTTCCATGAAGTGGAGTGAAATCACGAGCAATTATCAATGAGTTTATACTTAATTGGCACTTGTTATTTGGTACTATTATGCGAATGTTACGTGGTTTTTCGTTCGTTTTTGTATGTGACAAGAGAGCGACAGCAAAAACGAGGAAGTTACTACCCAAGAGTGGCCGTTATAGCACCCCACTACGGGTGGGATCAGGAAACAGAAAAGAATGTGCTCCAATTGCTTAGTCAGGATTACCAAGGCCATTATCAACTTCACTTTGTAACTCATGCAATGGGAGCGAAACATGCTGATGTTTCTTACTGCCACTTAAAACGATTGACAGAAAGTGTTGAAAATGCTGATGTCGTAATTGCTCCCAATATCGTAGATGACCAGCTCTCATGCTCCCAAAAAATACAAAATTTGATTACAGTAATCAATCAATTACCGGCAGAAACGGAGATTATTGCTTTTGTAGATGCAGATGCGTTTGTTCATGAAACATGGTTGACAAGCTTGGTTGAACCTCTTCAGGATGAAAAAATTGGCGCAACGGTTGGAGCGAGGCTGTACTTGCCTCAAACTGCTAGTTTAGCATCCTATACAGAAGCTGCTTGGGTCAATTTCCAGATTCCTCTTCAAGCAAATCCTGCAGCGACTATGGTATGGGGAGGGTCTAACGCAATTCGGCGAAAGTTAATTGAAACTGGAAAAATTATTCAACGCTGGTCTAACGCAACTATTGAGGATCACAACCTCACTCATGCTGTCAAAGATCAGGAACAAAAAATCCATTTTGTTCCTGATTGTATTACCATCAATCGACCTGAAATGCGTACATGGAGTCAAGTCTTGGAGTTCACCAACCGTCAAATGATAATGACATTTTGGATGGGGCACCGTAAGGCTTGGTTAGCTACATTTCTAGGCTCTGTCCCCAAAAATGTGATCTTGCTTTTTGCTTTGCCGAGCATTTTTTGGCTTGACCCAGTCCCATTATCTCTTGTTTTTTTAGTCCCATTCTTCGAAATTCAATGTTATCGAATATCGCTGCGCATATTGCCTGAATGGTTAAGGTCACAATCAGAAGTTCAAAGAAACATTCATCGATCATCTATTTTCGCTCCTCTTTCATCCATCGTCGCCGCCTTTAATGTTATAATTACCTTGTTCAGAAAAGAAATTGTTTGGGGAGGAGTCCGATATAAAATATTGTCTGCCACTACATCACAAATAGTGGGAAGAGTGAAAAATAATGAATGACTCGAATAAAACAAAACGTAGATTGAAAAACAAACTGGATTACCATATTAGCAGGAGGCCGTGAAAAAAGTAATATCCCCAACTTTTTCCGGTATTTTAAGAAGATGCAAATTAGAAGTCGAATTTCACCTCGTTTTTTTGTAAAACAGATCGCAGCTATCACTAAAGAAAATTGGAAATATGCATTCAACCTCTTCAAGTATCAGATGGCAAAAGAGTCATTCAACTTGAGACACCCGTTTGGGGCAACGCATGGAAGAGGCGATGGTATTGAGCTGGTTAGTATCCGTATTACGGACATGTGTAATCTTCGCTGTCACACTTGTGGTCAGTGGGGTGATAACGGTTATTTGCATGGCACTAGCCTAAAAGAACTGAAAGCTCGTGAAGTACCACTCGAAACTTACAAAGACTTGGTAGATCAAATTGCCGATAAGGGATGGAAGCCCGTTTGGTATATTTGGGGTGGAGAGCCGATGATGTATCCGGGTATGGTTGATCTTCTCTACTACATCAAAGAAAAGGGAATGCCAATTTCGATGGTCAGCAATGGTACTAAAATTGGCAGTCTTGCCAAGGAAATTGTCGACACTTGCACAATTCTGTATCTCAGTGTCGATGGACCAAATGCCGAAATCCATGACACACAAAGACCTGCGGTCTCAGGTAAATACAGTAATTTCAAAGACGTTCAAGCAGCCCTGAGTAACGTCAAAACAGAAAAAGAAGACCGAGGCACATTATTCCCATACATAGTTCCTCTGAGTTGCATTACCTCCTATAATATAGATTATGTGGTTGATCTGTACAAATTCACCAGTGAATATGCAGATGCTCAAATTCTTTACCTCACTTGGTGGATTGATCAGGCTTCTGCCATCGAACACTCAAAAGATTACGAAAGACGATTTGGCAAAAAACCACAAACCCATTACGGATGGATTGGGGATTGGAATAATTTTGACCACGGTGTCATCTTGGATAAGTATCAAGAAATGCTTGATCTATCCGCGGAAGAGGGTAGATGTCCTCCTATGATGATGCCAGAGTTAACAACAAAAAAAGACATCAATACCTATTATAAAGACCACACTGAAACCTTTGGTTACAATCAGTGTGTTAGCATATATATGACATTAGAAATTGATAGCAATGGCGACGTCAGTCTCTGTCGCGATTACCACGACTATATAATTGGAAATATTCAAAAGGATAAAGTGGAAGACATGTGGAATAACGAAGCTGCAGTCAAATTCCGTCAATCGATCAGTCGTGAGGGAGTCATGCCCGTTTGTCGTCGTTGTTGTGGCCTGATGGGTTTCTAATTTTTGTAGAATCGAGATGTTGTTTAACAGGTTAGGATCTAGATGCCGATCATTCTTACGATTAATGCAGGCAGTTCCTCAATTAAGTATCAATGTTTTGAAATGGTGGGTGAGGTTAGTTTGGCGAAAGGACAAATTGATCGGATCAATTCTTCCCATCCAAAGCTAACCTACCAAAGACACGATGGTATTAGTTACGAGCTAGAGCTAGAGGCTCAGAGCTACCAAAAATATTTCCCTCTCATTTGTGCAACACTAACCGACACGAGACATGGAATTATCGATGATCTGGAAGTAATTACGGCCGTAGGGCACCGAGTAGTCCACGGGGGGCACCACTTTTCTTCAGCAGCCCTAGTTGTGCCTTCGGTAGAAGCACTCATAGAGAAGTTGTCGGACTTAGCACCACTGCATAACCCATTCAATCTGCAGGGAATCCGATCAATAGCCAGTCTTTTGAATGAAATGCCACAAGTTGCTATTTTTGACACGGCTTTTCACCAAACGATTCCTCCTTATGCTCACCTTTACCCCATCCCCTATCACTTTTATCAACATCACCACATCAGAAAGTATGGTTTTCATGGCACCTCACATTCTTATGTTTCGACACGTGCCGCTGAGATCTTGGACTGCTCAATTGAATCTCTCAAGATAATCTCTTGTCACTTAGGTAGTGGAGCAAGTGTCACAGCCATTGATGGTGGATTATCTGTTGATACAAGTATGGGAATTACTCCTTTAGCAGGATTGATGATGGGCACGCGTTGTGGTGATATAGATCCTAGTCTGATTTTCCAACTGGTTTCACAACATAATATGACGATAGAACAAGTAATGACACTACTGAACGATAAAAGTGGGTTATTGGGCATTTCTGGAGTAAGTTCTGATGTACGAGACCTCCTAAACCAGCTATCTGGCGAACAAGATACACCTGAACGAACGCTACTAGCGCTTAATATGTTTTGCCATCGTGTCACCCAATATATCGGTCAGTATGTAGCAACATTAGGTGGAGTCAATGTTTTAATTTTTACCGGTGGTATCGGCGAAAACTCGCCTCGAATTCGGAGCAAAATTTGCGAGAAACTTGGGTTTATAGGGATAAAAGTCAACGAGCAGCAAAATAGGATAAAAGGGCGAGAACAATCAATTAACTCTCAAGAATCAGATGTTAAAATACTGGTAATTCCAACCAATGAAGAATTAATGATAGCCCGCGGCACGCTCCAATTATTGCAAACTATACCTGACCCGCCCAATCCTTTGGCAGAGTTTGAACGGTTAATTTCTCTGGTCGAAGAAAAAGAACAAACAGAAGTGAAGAAATCTATTGGCCAACCATCAAAGTTGGTTGCAACTGACAAAACGGATAAAAAACCTCCTCAGAATAAACAAGCGGACGGGGAGAAACTGGTTGCACCTCATGCTTGGCTGTCCGTTTACGATAATAAAAATACCGATTCATCTTAGCCTGTCGATGTGCCAACTAAAATCAAATCAACTGGCGGGTGGCTGTAGACCTCTTACCTACTTTCTTTTTTTTATTCTATTTTCGACTGTAATTACCGCTCAAGATTCAGTTTTTCTATTAAAGAAATTATCCTCACCCGATTTGTCCACGCGTGCTTTAGCTATGGAAAAACTCCAGGAAATAGAATTAAACACGAAAGACCACGAATTCATTCGCAAATTATTCTTAACAGTTGACCAAGATCACATGTTGAGAAAGCAAATGGTTCGGGAAATTCAGGTGCAGATCGAGCAAATCATGAACTTACTTATCGAGAAGCAAAAACTCATCGACCAGCAGAAAGTAACCGTGGGTCCTACTGTCGAATTATCCCCTATTAAGGAGTCTTTGATCTATGCATTATCTGTCAGTCAGGCTAGTATCAGAATGCATGCACTATCAGCATTATCTAAATATCATGATTTATCCTTTACCTACCAACTTCTTAATCACCCAGAACCAGTAGTCCGACAGAACATAGCCTATGCATTAGGTGAGCTAAACTTTCATACACAAGACGAAAAGTTCGTTTCTGATCTGAAAGAAGCCATGAAAACAACAAATCGATTGGTTCAACTTGAAGTGATATTGGCTTTAGCTAAAATAAAGTTATCCGCTGAGCAAAAACAAGAAATTATTAGCGAGTTGATGAAATTGTTCAAAGGCTTCAAGTTTTATCTGTCGAAAGATCTTCAGGACAAATTAACAAGAAGCGATGGAGTCAGATTGATAAGCTTACCAGATAAATATAGCATTGACTTAGATGGGTATAGGAAGGTGAGTGAAGCAAATAACCTAAGACAGCGTTTAGAACTTAGTGGTCTAAAGATATCACCAGAAGCAGATGTGCACATCATCAAACAAGGGAAAAAATGGAAAATTATTGACCCTGAAAGTAATCAAATATATAGAATTTCAGAAGGTAGAGATGATGGGCTGGATGTTTTCAGAAGTAGTCTTGATCCTCAATTATTTTTGGCTTTTAAAAAAGAAGGGATTCAGTTGTCTGGTGACGATAGCGTTTCATCTATCCCTATTATTAACGACAATCAAATACAATCAACCTCTTGGATGCTGACTAATTCTGAAGTTATTAAAACCACCTCCGCTTCCTCAAAAAAAAAGCGGAGGTATTTTATACTTTATCAATCTGGGGACTTTCAAAGACCAGTGGGACGCCCAACACCAGTGAACTTTTCGCCAAACGCATCAATTGGGGTTTTTGAACTTTGTCCTGATGCGGAAATAAGGCGTAACATCGTACTTGTTTTATCAAAAATGGTCCAGCAACGGGAAACCCCCATCAGGGACAAAAAACTAATTTTATCATTTCTGCTTAGTAACATGGTGGATCCTGACAGTCGTGTCTGCCAGACCATAGCGAAATCTTTCAAATCTTTTACTCAACCCAACACAGATCTCATTCCAAATCTGTCTGATGAAAATCGTATGCCACTGCCACTGCCACTGCCATACGATTTTGAAAATTTAGCAGTTACTCCACTCAGCCAGCGTTTCAGCCTGATATCTAATTTTGCACAACTAACGAAGGTAGAAGAACAATTGGGGTTTTACACTATAATGGCTTTGGGGGAAATTGGGCACCCATCTTCTGTTTACCTAGATACACTTCATTCCTTGGGACAGGAAAGTGACAAACTACAACCAATTGTCACCGCAGCCGTTGGGCAGATAATGAACAATGAGTATAGAGTTTTCTGTTTACCTGATATGATTGTTTCGATGGACCTTGGAAGTACAGATATACCTAAAGATTTTG
This sequence comes from Candidatus Poribacteria bacterium, assembly GCA_036339735.1. Classification (GTDB taxonomy): domain Bacteria; phylum Poribacteria; class WGA-4E; order WGA-4E; family UBA9662; genus TMED15. The sequence continues at coordinate 35,710 of JAYZAL010000088.1, read as the reverse complement.
AATCGTTAGATTTCCCAACTCAACTTTCGGATCAATTTAGAAAAAAACTAGAGAATTCTGGCGACAAAATCCCATTAAACGCTCAAGTCCAAGTTCGACAACGTGGTCAAGTATGGTCGATACCTGACTCTCAAGGGAAAGATCTTTTCCAAATACAAAAGCAAAATAAGCAAAATAATCTGGCACCCTATATCCTGCTCAAAAAGAACAATTTTAGTGAAGAATTAGATGGAATTAGAAGTGGCGACAAAAAAAGTTTTGATGATTCACAACTGGATGGTCAATTTAAGTTGATGGGTTTACAATTACCTAAGAACCCAACTGTACAAAAAAATAACATGTCTTGGTCTATCTTTGATCATTCTGCAAATAGAAATCTTGTTTGTCAAATACATCCATTAGATCGTTCGAAAGTCTCCTCGTTAGGTGTCTATTTTAGGTTGAATGATCAACTAGATGACGATGTCGTCTCGATTAACCAACCCTCATCGCCCGAAATTCGAAAGATTATAGATACACTTCATCATCAGATCCAAAAAAACAATTTTATTGGCCTAAGTGCTTCATTATCCTCAATGGCTAAAATTGGTCCTAATGTCAGAAGCATTATGAGCGAAACTGAGTTTGAATCCATAGTATTAGAGATAACTAGGCGACTCAGTCATACAAGTGCTTCTATCCGAAAAAACAGCCTTTTATGTTTGGATAAAATGATGGACGGTGATGAATTTTATCCAACTACGATCAACCAAATATCTTTAATTGTTCTACAAGACAAACCAAACCAGGAATTGGCGATTCAAATTTTGGCTCAGCAAGGAAATAACGCGAAACAATCGCTAACAGCTTTGCTTGAAGCATTAGAAATGAGTAACGAAAATATTCAGTGTGCAATTTTAGCTGCATTACCTCATATAGATCCTGCTGGTACAGTTGAAATACTGCTAGAATATCTGCAGAGAGATAGAGAAGACGTAAGTGTGAGAATAGCTGCGGCTACTGCATTAGTTGATTCAATTTCTGCGCTGAGATTGAATACTTCCGGTCAGAACACAAATCGAGATTTGAGCCAGAGAATTGTAGTGGATCTGGTGCAATTAACTACTAATGCAATGCCTTTAGTAGATGCCGCTGCAAAAAAAACCTTATCCAGTGTCGTAAAAAAAGACTTGGAGACAAAGGATGATTTAGCGCTTGGTCTTCTAAAAGGATTATTATATAACGCTCATTCCGAAAAAAACAAAGAACCTAACTTTATGGTATTACCCCAAATCCCAACTAAAGAACGAGTTCTTCAGTATTTGGATACAATTAGCGGATTACCCCCAAATATAGATAGCCGTGTACTAATTAATGCTGCCAGAATATTAGCGCGAGCAGCTAGAAACTCATCTCAAGATACTTGGCGACAACACTTATATCCACCTTTATTTACTCTCTCGAGAAAACTAGATTCCCAAAGTGAAACGGTCAAAATTTTTCAATCGACCGATTGGAAAAACACATTTGATTTTCTAAAGTTAATAATAGAAGGACATGAAGAAAGCTTAGGTCGGCCCATTAATGCCGACGATCGTCAGCATGCATTGAATCTGATGGGGCAAATCATCACCAATTTTCGCAATAATAAAACGGGCCTTAATGCTTGGAAAGATGTTGTACCTGTTGTCATCGGAAGAATGCTAGATGAGAAACAAATCGGTAGGTATCAGCAGGAAATCCGAAAATTGAACGAAAAGCTCATAGAAGCAGGGAAGGATAATCCTGATCGATTCGAAATCCAAAAACAGATTACCAAACTGTCCGGTCAGATTGACATAAACTTGATGGCTGTCAGAGTATGGGGAAACGTTATCGCTATTAAACCTAAAATGACAATTGAGAGTTTGTTCATCTTGACCGAAGAGCAACGAACAGAACTGGAGAATTTGATTCTATCTTCACCGGAAATCAATCGACAGCATAATGACAGAACATACAAAGTAGTGACAGATTTGCTGCAAAGAAAGAACATTGCAACCTTACTTGATCAATATAAAAATAGTATTGAGCTACTCAAAGATTTCAAGGACTATACGTCTGAGTTTCTAGTAAATCGCTTGGCACCAAACAAAGGAGAATCTATACAAAAGGATGATGATCTCAGGCAAAGAAGGCACGCACTACGACTCCTAGTTTTTCCGGAACAACTCTTGGTGCCAAACATGCAGGGCCAACCGGCTCCTAACGAAAAATTGATTGCCAAGCTACAATCCGTTTTGACTAGGAACCCGGATGACGACCTTGTGAGCATCTACCGACAAGCCCTGACCCGGCTAGGTCAGTGATCGGGAATTAATTTTACTATGAACCACTTAGCGGTAGATATTTCGCATTTGCCAAGCATCCATTGATTTAAGCAAGCTGTCTTGGCCTTGTGAGCGAAGTGAAACACCTAAACTGTCAACTCGACCCGGGTATACTCGCATGGCGACGCATTGCTTATTATTAACGAAGACTTCAACTATGCTTCGATCGATAAAGACACGTAATTGAAGAGTTTCTTTGTCGGCAAGGAAAACTTGTCCGCTCTCCGGTGCTCGAGAGCGAGCAGATGGTAGGATCGAAGAATAGGACGAATCAATCGTTAACCAACTCCCATGTCCTCGAATCCGATCTCGATAACCTCGATTACCATAGAAGGAAATTCGAGTGTATTCTTCTTTGTTAGGCGAACGCAAGATGTTCATTTCAACCATTGGTGCATTGCCAACATCGATTTCTGCCACTATTTCCATGGCGTTTCCGTGAATTTGGTCTAGGACAATTTCTTGGTTAGCAGACAAAGTCGTTTGTCCAATGTGTTGATGACCATACCGAAGTGACTCTATATTCCCAGCAGGATGAACACTCAATTCATCTTTATCAATCAAGTTTAGCTGGCGTGGTAGTGTCATAACCTGATTCCAACCCTTGGTTGGCAAACCAGGGTTCATATTGTACAAAACGATCACCCCACCTTTTCCGTCTGGCGTGGCGGATGGAGCATGCACACCGGAAGGGCTGACTGGTCCGAAGTTGTTTTTCCCATGTTCGGTAACTATAAATTTATCTCTCTTCTTATCGTAGTCGCCGATTAGGTATTGTCCTCCACTCATATGGCTAAAAAATAGCAACATGTGCCGATCGCCGATTGGCCAGAAGTAGGGACAAGCACCATCATCTCCAACTAGAGTGTACTGATCGTCTTCGACAAATGGATGCAAATACTCCCACTTTGTGAGATTTTCGGATCGAAATAGAAAGTTAGCACGTGTTGGTTTTCCGCCAGGACCATTGGGCAAAGTGCCTCCGGATAAAGAATAGTAAAACCCTTCCTTTTTCCAAATACAAGGATCAAAGACACGATATGGCAAAGGAGAACCATCCTCTGAACGGATAGGAATTACGGCTTGGTTAGTCAATTTCTTCCAGTTCAATAAAAGAGGATCACTTGATGTTGCTACCATATTTCCAACCTCTGTGCCGTGATACATAGCAATCACGCGCTCATCTTCCACAAATGTCGTACCGGAAAAACAGCAATTCTCTGGGTTAGGGTAGATTGCGTAAGGCAAATCTTGCCAATGAATCAGATCATGACTAACTGCATGCCCCCAATGTTGACGAGGATCCTCTGGAGGATAAGCTTGGTAAAAAAGATGCCATCGATTTTTCCAAAAACAAAGTCCATTGGGATCATTAAGTGTATGCTCAGGGTTAACATAGTGATAAATTGGACGGTGTGGATCACTCTCATATGATTGACGAGATTCGATCATACGATTCATCAATGGGTTATTTTTCAGAGCTTCTTCTTGCTCGGTTAAAGTTTCAGGAAAAGTATAAAAAGGTACAAGAGACGTTCGATCAGTTTGATTAGACATCTATTTTTCTCCTATTTGAATTGGTCAATATAAATGATATGTCTGCCTCAAAATGTTAACACCTGATAGTATTCATAGGTTAAAAAGTTCCACACAGTTACCACTATAAATTAGTCGACGTTGCCTATCTGTAATTGTCATTTGGTCGACTAATTTTGTAAAGACAGATGGCTGAATCCAAGGGGAATCAGATGCAAATAAGACTCGGTTTTCACCAATAAAGTTAAGAGCGTATGTCATTCCTTCGATCGATGGAGAAACCAAATCAAAATAGACATTTTGTCTGAGATAAGTACTAACTGGCTGCCGAATGAAGTCGTTTGCTCGTCCCATCACTTCGGTCTGATGATCGATACGCCCAATCATGTAAGGTAAAATACCACCAGCATGAGGCAGAACTATTTTCAGTCTTGGGTATCGTTCGAAAATACCACTTAGAATCAAGCGTAATAGGCCAAAACTGGTATCAACTTGAAATCCGATCATCGGAATCATTGTAAATTCTTTGATCGCATGCCCCCAAGTTGGTACGGTCGGATGAAAGATGATTGGGACATCCTTTTCTGCTAAATGAGCATAGATAGGTTCAAACTGATTCGAATCTAGATTGTGGCCAGCCACATGTGGATAGAGCATAACACCCAGAAAACCCATATCCTTAATTCGATCGATTTCCACCATTGCTGCGCTAGGAACATTCCAAGGCAGGCTCGCAAACCCGGCAAATCGATTAGGATTTTTCGTGGCTAAATCAGCAATGTAATTGTTAATAATTTGAGCGCCCTTAACCGATAAGTTTGAGGGCAAAAGACAAGGATTGGGAATGTTGACACTAATGATGGACAAATCAATACCGGCTTCATCCATCGCACGTAATTTGGATGATGAGTCATAATCTCTCAAATCGATTTGAAAAGATTGCCATTGACGATATGATACTCGATAAATACTATCATCGATTTTTTCCGTTCTGGGTCGAGCAAATTCAGCTTGATCATGTTCATCTCTATTATCAGAATAACTATTAGCTTTCAGCAAAACATCTACATATTCTGGTGGAAAAATGTGACTTTGGCAATCAATTCTCATTTAATCTAGGTTTCCTCATTAACTTGAAGTAAACAGTAAATATTAATCCTCTATTTCAGTTAATCCGCATTCGTTCGAATGACTTGTTGATAGCTAGCTCTTGGCATCTACCCCTTAAATGCCAAAAATCATCACATTTACGAACAATCTGATTTGGCCGGACTATAACTGAATTTATGATCTTCACTATAGTTAATCGGATTCTTTCTGCATAGAAATTCATTCATACATTTACGACTCCCGACAGGTAAAAAAGTCGTATTATGCACAGAAGTTGTGTAAAAAACTACTTTATACTATCCTAGGCTCGTTTAAAAACGAGAATATTGGTTAAGGATGAATCATTATTCAAGCGATAACGACAGTGGCTTCGCCTTTTCGAACCATGGAAAAAGTACGCAACACTATCACCATTCCATTTTGATTAGCAACCAATTTTGAAGTACGACGACCGTCGATAGTTCGAACTGTTCCTAATACGTCGCCTTCCTGCACAGTATCTCCTAAACTATAGGTCGGCGTAAAAACCCCGTCAAACTCTGCAGGGTGACATACCTGCATGTGGCCAGAACCTTGACGTGGGTCCTCCACAATCGTCTTCACCCTAGACTTTGGTTGAACTCGATTCAGCATTCCCAACCTTCCGAGCACATTCAGGCAACCATTGATGTAATCTGACACTCCTTCCTCTGAACATTGGGCACCTCCCAGATACTCTGCATAGATAGCCGGAATACCGTATTCACAAGCAATCGACATGCTGCGCCCCGGCAGACGCCAATCAGTTCCCCAAATAAATGGGAGGTTGAACGATTTAGCAAGCCATTTTGAACAATCTAATACCTGCTGATCAGGGTGAAGAAGATATCCAGTAAGTGGATATACCGAGAATCGGATACCACCAGTGTGTAGGTCAATATAGTAGTCAGCAGTTCTAATTAGTTGAGAAAGTTCATGCCCAACACGCATTGTAATCGTTCCATTTGGGTTGCCTGGACAGATCCGTGCTAAATCGATTCCATCAGCAGCAGTACGATTTCCTCGCAAGAAAGCCCCAGTATTTACACACGGAACGAGTGTCACTTTACCTTGCAGTAGATTACCTGGAAGTTGATTAATTAAGGCATGAATGCATCGAATAGGTTCAAATTCATCTCCGTGTACACCGGCAGTAATCAACACATGTGGGTGATCATTGTCGGTTTCAATGACGAATTTGTTGAATAAACTCATCAAATGTACTTCTATAGGATTTCTTCAAAGGGGTAAAGAGGGACGCGACGATGCCGATAATTTAGTTTCTCAATATCAGCAGTGGTAACACCTGGAGTATTAACTTTAATAATTTGTTTACAAATTGGTTTGTAGGCAGCGATAGGTGCATTCACACCTTTCGTTATAAGAATATGAAATTTAAGAGGATCAATATCGAAGCTGGTTAACTGTCTTAGACTGAAAGGTGGCTGTCTTTTAGATGTAGCCATAATAGTGATTCCTGATTTATGCCTTACGACAACTGTAGGCCCTTGATCACAATCTGTAGATCCACCATGTCGTGCCTTCGGTTCATAAAATGTACCACTGTATTTACCAAGCAGTTTGACTAACCCAACCCAAGGTGTTCCATGAAGTTCATCAGTTTTGGCACCAACTTTTATTTCTCGAACGGAACCAATTTCAAGATTCATAAGCTGACTAACAACTGCTGGGTCATATAAACAGACAAACGTATTTGTAAGCCCCTGCCTTTGGCACTCATGCAACAGAATTGTACTGTCAGCTGGTCCTCCCCCTCCTGTATTATCTCCCATGTCTAATAAGCATACAGGACCTATTAAAGATTTACACCTTTTAACTGTTTCTTCCATGGGTTCCAACTCTGCACGAAAGTCTCTTCGGTGTAGGGTCAGATATTCTGCTAGTGCATCCACATATTCACGAGCTAACGATCGATTCCCATCGGTGACAACGATAAAAGCAGCTCCCATCTCATCTACGTCTGAATATGGAAATCCCAGCATGATACTATTGGTGAGAACCGCTGGATGGTCTAACTGCTGGTCTGCTAGGTTATACAGTGGCAAACAAGGATTCATATTTGTTTCTTGTTTTTGAATGCTTATAGCTACCGGAGGTCTAGCAATTTCCATCACTGGTCGGACCTTAAATTTCAAAGTTTCGATTAGTAAAGAGGCCGCTTGTCTCCCTATCTCAAACTGGTCGAGGTGCGGATTACTTCTGTATGCAATCAGGGCATTACAAGATTTAGCCATCAAGTCAGACAAATTACCATGTGGATCTAATGTTCCAATAATTGGTATATTTGGCCCCAAAAAATCGCGTAATTCACCAAGCCAATATCCATCTGCATCGGGATATTCTTTTGAGACTGTGGCACCATGCGGAGCGACCAGCAGACCATCAATGGGACCGACTTTATCCAAAAGATTCAACATGGTATCAATAATACGACGATAGGCTCGAGTAGTAATTGTTCCATAAGGAACTGCACGAGCCAATATAATTGGAATGGACTCAAATTCATCTTTCACTTCATCTAAGACTGAAAAAAAACCTGATGTCTCATGGTTAGATTGACTCATGGCTTGGTAAAAATCATCTCTTTCTAGCAGGCAGTCATTTTCGAATGCTTGATAAGTGGTTGGAGATGCAATAAACGTATTGGACTCATGTAAAAATCCGATCACGCCTATTCTTTTACGATTCCGATTAGTCATGAACTGTATGGAACCTAATATTTACAGTACACCGTATTTCTTATAAGCTTCGGTAACCGACAGACCGTTGGTAATAGCATCACGGGTTATATTCTCCTCGTTTACTTTTTTCCAAGCTTTCTGAATAGCCTGATTTTCAATCTCTTTTGGAACTACTACTACTCCGTCCCTATCAGCAATTACCAGATCCCCAGCACAAAAAGTTACCCCTTCAATTTTGACAGGTTCATCTATTGAAATGACACGTTGGCGATTCATACTGTCGTAAACGCTACGACCCGTTGCATATACAGCGAACCCAAGAGCTTTGATTTTAGATGTATCTCGAATGGAACCATGAATGATTGCCCCTATACAACCCCGATTCTTTGATGCAGTTGAGAGTAATTCGCCCCAAATTCCTGATCGATTTGATCCTTGAGCTGCACAAATCATTACATCATCGGGCTGACAAGAATCAACAGCGAGTAACTCTAGCTCATAGGGACGTGGATCTTCAAAATCAATATCCTCCCACAGCGTCGTTTTGCAACGTCCGATTAGAACATCGTCAGAAGTCTGAGGTGACAAAGGAATTTTTGGTGATTGTTTTCTATAACCTAGCGCATCTAATGCATCGGATACGACTGCCGCATAAAGTTTTTCTCGCATCATGTCCAAGTTGATTTCCAATGGGAGCGACATTTCATTTCTCCGTATACAAAACTAACAGGTTTATTCGCATAAACCTGGGATAAAAAAGTAACTAGTTCATGCATGATCTACTCAATACAATAACTAAATTCAATCATTCGGTAAAGGTACAACAATTTTTCCCAAAAAGTCTTCGTTAATCTGCCTGTTATGAATTTTGGCTCCCAACCATGACCCGTATATGTTAGATAGGTAAAATACACTGCCAATCAGAGCAAATGACCAACCTTTAATTGATCGCTCTTGGTGATGTTGAAAACCATTGTAGCTTAGCAGACCGACGGCTGTAATAGTCGTTAACGTATTGAAAAAATCCCCTGGCCGACCGAGGTAAATTCGTCCTGCTCCAGGCAAAACAAATGATAAAGTTCCTGCTAAAAATGGGTTCTTAACCGGTAACCTTCTACCTTCTTGGACCAGAGATTGATAATAATTTATTGTTTCATCTGAAGGTTTAGAATCAATCTCTGTAAAGGAGAAGTGTGTGTGTGCTAGGTCCCATTGTCCCAAAAAAATTCGGTTAACACCAATCCAGATTTCTCCATCTGTCTTCAACTTGCTGGTAGGAATTGTAATTTTGTTAAAGGCGCTGATCGAGCGATTATAATCACCAAACAGAAAGTAAGTTTGACCGATTTCGGATTGAGCTATCCACCAACACTCACTATCATTAGTGTTTATTTTCTGAAGATTTTTGTAGATAGCAAGCGAATTCTCCAAATCCCCCGACTTTCGGTAGCTATCAGCTAGCTTGAACCCACAGTTTTTGAGGCCAATTGATCCCGTAGTAGATAAGTATCTTTGGTACTCGATAACTGCTCGCTTATAATCTCCCGTCTGATATAGATGATCAGCAAACATGAGAATATAGTCAGGTGATTCGTAATCAATGTCACCAATAAAGAGTTGATTTTGTTGTGGTGTAACACCGAAACTGGCTAAAAAAAACAAGAATAACAACAGAATGTACTTTTGTCTTTCTGACACGGCATTTATTTATCTGACATGGAAAGCTACCAGATCATATTCACTAAGTCAGGCGTGAGTGGGGCTAAGATATATTTCGTAGAGGATTTTGTATTAGTCAACACGAATCGATTTCAACCCCCTCCTACTTCAGATTTTCTTGCAATAAGACAAATGTAGCCCAATATCAGCTGCCTGAAGTTTAGACTCGATTGCTTGTGAATAATTAACTTCTTAGGTGAATTTTTTGGATGGGGCAACAAGACATAAGAAAGTGGGTAAACGTCATTAATCTATTGATCATTGTCTTAAAGCAGGGAGTCCAACCCGATTTTTATATTGTTATAACACTAAAATTTCTTTTCTCTATTTAGATAATCAACATATACGATAGTCAAGAGTGTTTTTGATGAAATAATTCGTTCTCAAGTTCGCTTTACCTCAAAAAATCTGTCAATTATTTGATAGAAAATCAATCAAAAATATCAAATCATCTTCTATATTTACTGTGAGTATGGCAAACAGTTAATCAAAACCGATTTTATTGGAAAACATCAGTTCGATTTGGTACTTACTTCCCGAGTTTTTTTATGACTGCCTTTCTGCTATAATCCCTTATCCGAACCTACTCATGATTAGATACTCAACTCAAGTATACGTCAAGTGAGAAAAATTATGAATAAAAAACGTGTAATTATTGCTCGTCAAAGTGGAAAAATAACGCTGATTGAAGGCCCAATTCCGGAAATTAAGTCTGGGAGCGTGTTGGTCCGTGTCCATAACTCTTTAGTTAGTCCGGGTAGTGAAGTCGGTGGCTGGCGGAATCTACATAACCAACAAGTGGTAGAGTCGGAGCCTAAACCTTTCGGATATGCTAATGCTGGTATAGTAGAACAAGTGGGAAATGGCGTAAGTCGATTCAAAGCTGGTGATCGCATAGCCTGCATGGGAGCTGGCTATGCTCTTCACTCTAATTACGCAGTAGTACCTCACAACTTATGTGTGCCTTTACCTGACAATGTAAACTTTGCTCAAGGGGCTTATGGTCATTTAGCCGCGACCGCTGTGCACGTTTATCGAAGAGGACAATCTGGTTTTGGCGAATTTGCGGCCGTGGTTGGTTTGGGGGTTTTGGGCCAACTTTGTGCAATGATTCACCAAATGGCAGGTAGTTTGGTCATCGGCTGGGATACTATTCCTTTCCGAACAAAGATAGCTAATAACTGGGGCATCGATGCTATTGCCATCCCAGGCCAGGAAGATGAAGTAGAGTTGACTCAGAAATTCACTACACAACAAGGTTTAGACACTGCGGTAATAGCTTTTGGTGGTGATGCTAATCAGGCCTTACAAAAACTTCAAAAATGCTTCAAATCTTCCCCTGATGGCCACTTGATGGGCCGGCTAATGATCCCAGGAGGTGCTTACTTTGACTTTCCACGTTCAATTACCAACATGGATATTTGTCGAGTTGGTCGTACCGGATTTGGTTACCACGATGAAGCATGGGAATTTGGAAATGACTACCCTCCGGTTGTGATGCGATGGACTACTCAAACTAATCTCAAATTATGTATGCGTCTAATTTCAGAAGGTAAATTAAACGTTGATACTTTGACTACACATGCTATCGCGCTAGAACATGCTGAGTCTAAAATGGCCGAAATTATCCAATATCCGGACAAGATGCTTGGTGTTATCTTTGAGATGAGCAGTTGGTAAAAATGCTATATTCACTAACGGATGGAGCAAATTAATGGAACAAAAAATGAAGGACTACTTGTTCGATTTGCAAGGCTACCTGGTATTGAAAAATGCTATCTCTGCAGAAGATCTGAGTGATATGAATCAATGGATTGACGATCACTGGGAATATGTGGAACAACCTTGGTTGCCAGAAACAGATAATCGATTACGAGACCGATTTAGATGGATTGGTAATATACAGACACATACTTACAATATTGAAAACGGTGTTAACTTTCAAAATATTATTGAGGGAGGGGCCGTTTTTGAAAGGTTGATTGATCATTCCAGTTGGATTGAACTGATGCGCCGATATATCAACTCTGAAGTCAATGGTTTGTCAATACATGAGAATTTTCTCAATGTGCGAGGTCAGGGCGGTTATATTCATATCCATTGCGGTGGTCACGTGCCATTGAGTTATTTAACCTTTCGGCAAGAAAATACCGGCGAATGGATGGTTGGTCAAATAAATTTACTTCTAGCATTAGAGGATATCGGTCCGGGAGATGGTCCCCCAGTATTGGTACCTAGCAGCCACAATTGTACCGAGATACACCCTCGCTTAGAAGCAAACGGCAAAGGGTTAGTATATGATGGTGTGACCGGTTTGCCTGCAGGTACGGCCTTAGCCACAAAAGAGATTTATTTGAAAGCCGGAGATGCGGTCATGTTTACTGACGCAATCACCCATGGTTCAGCAAAGCGAGTTAATCCAGGTTATCGCCGAACAGTTGTTTACCGGTATTCGCCTCGTTTCGTACGTGAGCGGTTTAACTTACCCCATTCGGACCAACTTTTATCCCGATTGACACCGGATCAGCGTGATATAATTCAACCTATGAAGCCACAACGACCTCCTCAATTCGAGTAAAGGGAATAGAATATGCAAACCGATATATCATCAAATATCAATACTAATTCTTCACCTTCACAACTAAAAATCACTGATGTCCGTTTGGTTCAGGTCTCCACAGGTGGACCGATTCTCAAAATTGATACCAACCAAGACATTTATGGCTTGGGTGAAGTCCGGGATGGTGCCAGCATTACTTACGCATTGATGCTAAAAAGTCGTCTACTAAGTCAAAACCCCTGTCAAGTTGACAAAATTTTTCGACAAATTAAGCAGTTTGGCCATCATGCTCGGCAAGGTGGTGGGGTGAGTGCAGTTGAAATGGCCCTAATGGATCTAACGGGTAAGGCTTATGGCATACCATGTTACCAGTTAGCCGGTGGCAAATTCAGAAATCGAATTCGTTGTTATTCTGACACTCCGACCTTAAATGATCCTATCGAAATGGGGCAAAAGCTAATAGAAAGGGTGCAACGTGGCTTCACTTTTTTGAAAATGGATGTTGGAATTGGGCATTTGCGAAACATATCAGGAACTTTGTCTGCACCAACTGGTCACCTCGATAGTAGTAACCTTATGCACCCCTTTACTTCCATTCGAATTACTGATAAAGGAATTGATATTTTAGCGGACTACGTAGGAACTGTGCGCCAAATTATAGGTTACGAAGTACCTTTAGCTTTGGATCATTTTGGCCATATTGGAGTAGATGACTGCATTCGATTGGCCCAAGCATTGGATAAGTACAATCTAGCTTGGCTGGAAGATATGATTCCATGGCAGTTTACAGAACAATACGTTCGTTTGTCGAATGCTTGTACCACTCCAATTTGTACTGGAGAAGACATCTATTGCAAAGAAGAGTTCATCAAATTGTTTCAGGCACAAGCAATATCTGTCGCCCACCCTGACATTGCCAGTTCAGGTGGGATTTTAGAAACCAAAAAGATCGGAGATCTGGCCCAAGAATATGGTATTTCCATGGCCCTACACATGGCTGGCACCCCAATTTGCGCCATGGCCAGCGTACACTGTGCCGCAGCTACAGAGAATTTTTTAGTCTTAGAGAATCATTCCGTTGATACGCCTTGGTGGGATGAACTTGTTATTGGTTTACCTAACCCAATCATCGAGGACGGTTATATTACAGTACCAGAAACGCCTGGATTGGGTATTGAGCTGAACGAAACGGTGATCAAGGAACACCTTCACTCGAGCCAGACGGCTTACTTTCCACCAACTCCTGAATGGAATGAGGAGCGATCCCACGATCGACTGTGGAGTTAACACTAGCTAATCATGTTATTTGAAGTATTTGGTGAATTGTAATCGCTAGTGGAAAATCATCGCTCCAAAGAATAGACCGGGGATAGACGAAACGCTCAGAACTAACCAAGGAGTATACTCGTTTCTTTCAGGTAATTCGACCTGCTGGTACAGACGCTGACAAATCTTGATAATGATAAAAACATATCCGAAGACCATTATTAATCCAACTAGATCCCGTGCCGGTTTAACCCAACTGTTTTGTTGGACGATCTCATCAATTGCAGGCAGCCTCGCAACCATAAGTTGATAAATTCTCACAGACGCTTCACCGCAAAGATTCCAGATAAAACCAGCTAAAAAGCCTAAGATTAATGCTTTTTTTGTCTGATCAAACGTCATTGAGACCTCCTGCCCCCTCCACGGTCAGTGTAACAAAGTTAATCAGCCGAGTCAACATAATACGGCGAATTCGTGATCTTGACAATACTTCTAACGCATGTGATAATTTAGTTCTCGTTCAATAGATTATCTACAACATAACATACAGGAGAAGTTGAAAATGAGTACTCCAATACCCCGAATTGGGGACGATGCACCCGATTTTAAGGCCGTAACTACACACGGCGAGATTACCTTTAGCGAATGGCAGGGTAATGACTGGGTAGTCTTGTTTTCTCATCCGGCTGATTTCACGCCAGTCTGTACGACTGAACTGACTGAGTTCGCTCGACGTAACGATGAATTTGCCGCTCGAAACGTAAAGCTTATAGGGCTGAGTATTGACAGTATTCACTCACATTTGGCTTGGACACAAAACATAAACCAGAATCTAGATGTTAGAATTCCATATCCACTGATTGCTGATTTGGACATGTCAGTTGCCAATAAATATGGACTGATCCATCCTGGAGAAAGTTCAACAGCCACGGTCCGTGCCGTTTTTATCATTAATCCGGAACGAAAAATTCGAGCTCTAATCTATTATCCTTTGACCAATGGACGCAACATTGATGAAGTAGTTCGCCTGATCGATTCTTTACAAACATCGGAATCCAACGCCTGTGCAACACCTGTCAATTGGGAACAAGGCGATAAAGTAATTGTTCCACCACCAAAAACCGAGGACGAAGTAATAGATCGATTGAACAGCGATCACGAGAAAATTGATTTCTATTTGATGAAGAGAGATTTATAACAGATGGCTAAAATTAACTAACTGATTTATTAAAAAAGACGTTGGATAAACACAACTGACGAGGTGTTTATCCAACGTCTACTCGATATGATACATCTTACCCGATATATTGATTTTGAAGCCTCGCATTACTACTACCTTCCAGAACTCAGTGAAAAAGAGAATTACCAATTTTTTGGGAATAAAGTTAACCAACATGGACACAACTATAGTGTACATTTAACCATTGGAGGTAAAATTCAATCATCCAATGGTATGGTCATTAATATTAAGGATGTGGATGAGCTAATTCGCTCCTATATAAACCAATACTATGATCATAAACAGATAAATCAACAACATCCGGTTTTCTCGGCTGATCCAAGCCTTCAACCAACCCCAGAAAACATTTCTATCGAATTGTGGCGTGCTACCAGTCAGGATTTAGCAACATTGGGCGTTCACATGCACTCGATCAGGTTGACTGAAGAAGAACGGACATATGTTCAATATTATGGAGTTGAACCTGTGATTCATTTAACTCGCACTTACGAATTTAGTGCTGCTCACCGCCTGCATAGCTCAGAACTCAGTGACTATGAAAATACAGAAATATTTGGAAAATGCAATAATCCAAACGGACATGGGCACAATTATGT
This sequence comes from Candidatus Poribacteria bacterium, assembly GCA_036339735.1. Classification (GTDB taxonomy): domain Bacteria; phylum Poribacteria; class WGA-4E; order WGA-4E; family UBA9662; genus TMED15. The sequence continues at coordinate 20,615 of JAYZAL010000088.1, read as the reverse complement.
ACTCGACGTTACATTATCCGGCGAGGTAGATCAAAGAACAGGTCTGTTAGTAAGAATAGTTGATTTGGATCAAGTAATTAACAAGAAGGTTTTTGGTCGTTTTGACCACAAGCACCTAAACCTAGACACAGTCGAATTTCAGACTCTAAATCCTACCTCAGAGAATTTTGTTCGAGTGCTTTGGGAACTAATAGAAGCAGATATCCTTTCGCTTGCTCCTAGCCGTTCGGTCCGTTTACATCGACTCCGGCTTAAAGAAACACCCAAAAGTTTTTTTGACTACTATGGTGGCTAACTTATCCAATCATAGTAAACAAATAATCAATTCCCATTCGGCTCATCTGGCCGTTCCTATTAAGTTATCTGTCAACTCATGCATTAATAACACCAATAGAGTATTCCGAAGTGTCAATATAAAAAATTGAATACGGAATCACGAAACGTTAAATTTAAATAGTAATATAGAATCAGGAAAAATCAGGAAAAATCAGGAAAAATCAGGAAATGGTATCCTACAATTTTGATGAAAAAACAGCATTAGTTGATAACTCGATCGAAGAACATTACCAAAATTTACTACAACAGATTGGCGAAGATCCTGAGCGACAGGGGTTGATAAAAACTCCTAAACGAGCGGCATTAGCCATGCAATATCTGACCCAAGGATATCAGCAAGACATTGGGAAAATTGTTAACGAAGCTATTTTCGATGAAGAGTATGACGATATGGTAATCGTTAAGGATATCGAATTTTACAGTTTATGCGAGCACCATATTTTGCCTTTTTTCGGCAAGTGCCACGTCGGTTATCTGCCACAGAATAAAATTATCGGTTTGAGTAAGATCCCACGTTTAGTGGATGTTTTCGCTAGACGTTTACAGGTTCAGGAGAGATTAACTTACCAGGTGGCCCAAATTTTAGACCAAGTCTTAGCTCCCAAAGGGGTAGCAGTCGTCATAGAAGCACAACACATGTGCATGATGGTGAGGGGAGTAGAAAAACAGAGCTCCAGTACGGTTACTAACGTCATGCTGGGCGAATTTCGAGAAGGCCATGCCACCCGTGCCGAATTTATGAATTGTTTGTAAATTTGGCACAGGTGTACTTAAAAGTATCTACGAAGCTTTTCCCTGATTAGCAACGGCTTCCATGGCTGCTCTGACAGCTTCTTCGTCCCCCAAATAAAATTTTTCTATTGGTTTCAGCTCTTGGTCTAAGCGATATACCAAGGGTAGGCCGGTCGGTATGTTAACTTGTAGAATTTCTTCATCGGATAGTCCTTCTAGGTCTTTAACTAGTGCTCGTAGACTATTTCCATGAGCAGCAATCAATACTCTTTTGCCTGATTTAATAGCAGGAGCAATTGTGTTTTCCCAATACGGTTGAAACCGTAGACAAGTATCGGCCAAGCACTCAGTTAGCGGTAAATCTGAATCGTCAAGGTTGGCATAGCGCGCATCCTGTCCCGGATAATGTGGATGGTCCACTGTTAATTCTGGAGGTGGGGTACTAAAACTTCGTCGCCAAATCAGAACTTGATCCTCTCCATGTTGCGCAGCTGTTTCGGCTTTATTCAATCCTTGCAAAGCGCCGTAGTGCCGTTCGTTCAATCTCCAAGATCTTTCAACTGGAATCCACATTAGATCCATTTCTTCCAGTGTTAGCCATAAAGTTTTAATGGCACGTTTGAGTAGTGACACATAAGCAACATCAAAAGTGTAACCATTATCTTTTAAAGCCTTTCCACCACTTTGTGCTTCTTGTACTCCTTTCTTTGACAGATCAACATCCGCCCAACCAGTGAATCTATTCTCCTTATTCCATTGGCTCTCACCATGTCGAAGCAGAACAAGCGTGTACATATTTCTTCCCTTTACTTTTTTTAAGATTTTTATTTTTTTATTTGAGATTTGGTTCAATCGACCAATGTCGGTCTGAGCTAGACGTGACCGTTGCTTCTAGGTTAACTGAACGGATAATTTCGGTCATCTCTTCGACAGTTAAAGCGGCGAACAGCGAATCGCGAAAAAGCTTGCGTTGATGTTCTGTGTCATCCTTAGCGTATTTGGTAACTATCGTGTTGATAGCAGCCACAGACTCTAGTCTTTTTAAATCTCGAAAAAAGATTAGGCCAGATGGTTTTAGTACCCGCTTAACTTCTAGCATGACTTTAATTGGTTCTGGAATATGATGAATAACACTGTTGGAAAAAACTCCATCGAAATAGTCATCTGGGAAAGGAAGTTTCTTAGCGTCAGCCATTTGAAGGGTAACCCGTTGGCTAAGATTAGCCGATTGAACTTCCTTTTCTGCGATCTTCAACATTTCTTCGGACAAATCAACGGCCGTAATACTAACCTGGGGTTGTCTTTGTGCCAGCAGAATAGGAATTTGAGCCGGACCAGTACCGATATCAAGAAAATGTCCAGAGCAAGCACCTAATCGGATCAACTGATCGACAAAATCTGTATTGACTGACAAGAAATCCATATTCGCATAAGCTTCAGACTCCTCAATGCTATTCATTACTTCTGGTTCTAGAACACGATTTATTGTCATTGGTCTACATTCAAACTAGTTCTAGCTTTCTAGTCCTGTAGCCCATTTTATACAACCTTCTATGTGTTGATGGAACCAGTCTTGATGCCACAATTCATCAGGATGTCCGAGTGCCGTGTACATTACACGACCTTCTCCATATTCGTGGCACCAAGCAAGCGCATAATCGTGGTCTTCGCGGTTACCTTTAGATAAGTCGACGGATTCATTATCCAGCCGCATTAAAACATGTGTTTTTTCTCTATCCCAGGATTTGAAAGTATAAATTTCATCGAAAACAGTAAATTTTTCATCTAACATACGGGTTGCTGGGTGTTCTTGATCTTCCACAATTACACCTACTTCTTGAGTCCAAGGGTGGCCTGAAAAATAACCCCCGATCATTTCACCATACTCTTTCCAATCATAAAAAGTATCAGTAGCATTGTGTATACCAAAGAATGGTTTACCACCTTTGACATAATTGAGTAGATCTTGTTTTTGGGTATCATCAAGAGGCAAATTACCTGTAGTAGCAAAAATTAACAGATCAATTTGGTCGAGTTGTTCTGCGTTAATTCCTTGGCAATGGTGAGTTGTTCTGACATGCCAATTATTTTTCACACCAATTTTTTTTAGTGCAACTTCTGCATCTGGCAGATAAGTGTGCTCAAAACCAGCTGAATGTCTTAACATCAAAATATTCATAAGATTAACCTTTGATTAAGTTTTATATTTCCAAGAGTGTTTAAAAAATTATTTGTGCTTAGTAATTTGACTAATTCCTGGCCACTCATACCAAGGATTGGTGTAGGCATCATTACCAATTGCATTCCGGTGATGAAGACGAAAAATGGCCGCATACCGGATGTATGATGAATGATTGGGGGCTGCCGTGTGTACAGTCTGATGGTGCGTCAGGATTATATCTCCCGGTAGGCCAGTAAGTTGGACTGGGGCTTCTGGTAATTCGACCTTTGGCATTCCAGCCGCTAATACCTCAGTACCATGTTTTCGGAAATAATCAGCGAAAAAATTATGAGACTTAGGCCACACAGTAAAATTACCACTATTGATGCTTGGTAGTGGGCTTAACAAAACTACGGCCAAGGCAGTAAAATTTCGTCGATAAGTGCCTTTATCTGAACCGTTAAGACCACTGCCCAAACCATCTAAATGACCATTCGGTGGACTTATTTTGTCCGACGATCGACGAGGAAAGCGAAGAGCAATTTGCCCTGATTTTATTGGCCCCAAATTGTCTACTCCTAATAAATCATCCATGACCCCGATTAACTGAGATTGATTAATCAGGTTGGTAATTGACGGAGACTCGCGTATTTCCCTACAGTAAGATTGTGCTCGAAGTGTTGGTAACTCTTCTTTATTCATGCCTTCTTCGCCCAATGAATGATTAATTGATCGTAACGCAGAATCAACTACGGTCGAAGAAACAGCATTTGGCAAACATAGGTATCCATTGTCATAAAAATCACGTTTTTGCTGGTTAGATAAAAGCATCATAATGCCTGTTGACCCAAGGGTAAATCAGATTCTTTTTCTCGGAAAATTATAACATAATAAAGACGCAGCCAATCTGGATTATAGGTTAACACTGTAGCTATTTGTACTTAATCCAACTCCAAGTCAAAGATAATTTATCGGAAGTTGGATCAATATCAAACAGGTTTCCGCCTTTGTAAATAGTTATTACTTCTTCAGCTGTTAAACCACGGTTGTATAGCATGACTTCGTCGATTGATCCCTTAAAATCTTGCCCCGAATTGAGACGACCACCGATAGAGATAGGTTCTTGGTTTTGTTGTAACTTACCCTTACCTTCAGTTCTAGCTACTTCTTTTCCGTCTTTGTATAAGACAATTGCTTCACCATCGTAGGTAAAGCATAAGTGGGACCATTCTTTGAAACTTGGTAATTTGGGCGCAGTATCAATTCGGCCGGACGCGTTAACTGTGGCAAAAATCGATTGGGCATTATCATATTGTAATGAATACGGATATTCGCCGGTTTTCTGTTTACATACAAACTTTGCCCAGTCAGCTTGTGGACCATCGGGTTTAGCCCACAAGGCAACTGAAACCCCTTGCTCTAGGTGAAAATCTTTGTGATCATTGACTTTGATATCTGTGTTCGCAAAATAGAAACCTGTTTTTTCTTTCCCTTTTACCCATTCGGACTTTCCTTCTACTACTTCTCCATGGTGTTCTTTGTCTGATTTGTCCTGGACCTTATCCCCTTTTCCTTCATCAAATTTCCAATAACCGATTAATCCATCCTTGAGTTCAGCCGAACTAATAGAGACAAACAAACACACAATCACAATCGACTCAAACACCGATTTTATCATCACTAACTCCCATTTTTTATTAAAGAACTGAATTGATTTTTAGTTGCTAACTGTGGCTGTATCGTCAGTGGCAATAAATTATATCGATCTCTTTAAGCCACTCAAATAATGGACTACAGAGTCAAAATATCACTTTTCCTCATGACTGTCAATTACCGACCAAATACTCAAATTTACCTAGTAATAACCAGATGAAAATGGATATTCAGCTGGAGATAGAAAACGAAATCATTCTAAAATCAAAAATTCAGACTATCAAGGCCGAGTTATAAAATTTTGTTCTATGCCCCCAAACGGAACTAATCAAGGGTGGGAAGTTTTTATTTTATCAAATTCGGTTAATGTTGATTTTACTCTAACAGTCGATTTCATATATACGATTTCAAAAACAAACAAGATTTTCAAACTTTACATCTCTCTGCTAGCCCTTCATCCTAATTCAATTCGTTAAGGTTTGTGAAGACTTGTAAAGCTTATGAATTGGAGTTGACTTATCGATCTATTTTATTAGAAGTCAAAATTTACTTTATAACCTATTAGCTATACGGACTGAAAAATAAACTGGACATGTTTTATGTACCAATACACAATATGGTTGGTCTCTGTTTCTAATAGAAAATTAACTTTAAAATATAATAAAATCCGATAAAACAATTGGATCCGTCGACACTATCAAAATTTTTTACCAGTCAACCCCTAACCCTCCCTTTGTCTATGAATAAAATTTATTTCCTGATATTTGCTAATCTATTGATTCTATGCGTCTGCAAGGTAAACGCATTACCAGAGTTTGCTGCTCAGGAAGAGACCAACTGCCTTACCTGCCACTTTGATCCCGATGGTGGCGGAGAAAGAAACAAAATCGGAAAAATTTATGAAGATAACGGCTTCACCTTTCCAGAGGACTTCTCTATAGAACATAAAATAGAAGAAGAGTCAGTAGACACTAAAATACAATTCAGTGGTAATGTGAGAAATGCCTACATTAAAACAACTGAAGTTAAATCTGAAAACCCACAACAGCCTGGCTGTGTTTCCTGCCACTCAGGCTTTGATAGTTTCATTTTAATGAAGTCAGAATTACGTGCCCACGCCGTAATCTCTGAACGGGCAAGTGTTACTATTGCTAACAACTTAGGAGAAACCTTGGATGCCTATGGCCTGCTTAAACTTTATAAAGATCAACTACATGTAAAGTTTGGAAAATTCGAACTCCCTTTTGCTATTCCACATAAGGATCACAATCATTTACTAAGATCAGGTAATAACATTGGATCTAATAAACGTGATATCGGTATTGCAATGACCGGTCATGTTGAAGACTTTTTCTTCAACGCTGCCGTTTTTAACGGTAATCGGCAAGAGTTCGAAACCAACCAGCACAAAGGTTTTATGGCTACCATAGGTGGTCGGTTTTCTAATTTCCGGTTCGGAATTTCTCACTTGATTGATAAACCGGAACAAGTAGTGGAAACCTTAACTGCACCTTTCATAACAGCCAATTTCGGTAGATTGTCAATCGAGGGCGAGTATGACGTCCGAGCTCGTCGCAGATTACGTACTATTGATAGTAACGGCCTTTCTGTGGAATTTAAGTACAGATGGAGCCCAAACTTTCACTTAGCCTGCCGGTACGAATCACTTAACGTCAATTCGGATTATACTAACAATTCAAGCGAAAAGCGGCTCATCATTACTTCTCGCTACAAGGCTACCTCTAAAGCCCAGTTTGAAGCTTTTTACTGGTACCATTTTGATAAGCCAGACCAGGTCATTTTCATGTCAAGCTTTCAGTTTGACGGGAAGGGTGGCTAATAATGACCAATTCTGTTAAATTATGGCTAGTAACAGTTACAAAAATGTTTTTCTTACAAAACTTTTGGATTCAATCTTTTTATCTATGATATAATAACTGACGTTGTAGTTAACTCAGTTTGTTTATAGTTTCTAAGGAATAGATTTATGGCACATACACTTCCAGCACTTCCGTACGATTACGCAGACCTTGACGATTTCGTTGGGGCTCAGACAATGGAAATCCATCATAGTAAACACCACAATGGGTACGTAACTAATCTAAACGCTGCCTTAGAGGGCCTAAGTGATCTTGCCGATTTATCAATTGAAGATTTACTCGGACAGATTGATAGTGTACCAGATGAAAAAAAACAGGCCGTTATTAACAACGGTGGTGGACACGCCAACCATTCTTTATTCTGGGAAATTCTCGCCCCAGGTGGCAGCGGTGAACCTTCAGCCGAACTAGTATCGGATTTAGTTGCTACTTTCGGTTCGCTAGATTCAGCCAGAGATCAGTTCGGAACTGCAGCTGGTACTAGGTTTGGTTCTGGTTGGGCTTGGCTTGTTGTGAATAGTAGCGGTAATTTGGAAATTTACTCTACCGCTAACCAAGATAGTCCACTGATGAAAGGTGATACTCCTATCATTGGTCTGGATGTTTGGGAACATGCTTATTACTTAAAGTATCAGAACCTTCGTCCAAGTTATGTCAGTGACTTTATCAGTTTCATAAATTGGAATAAGGTCAACGAACTGTACGCTAGCGCGAAAAGCTAATTTATTCAGCTTCAAGATCGAAATAAATTAGTTTGACAGCCTTATTTGCACTGGGTATACTTTAGCCCGTGTCAAAAAGTGATGAATGAGAAGAGTAGGCCGAATTGGCTTGCAAGAGAGGGGAGCTAGTCAGCTGAGAAGTTCCCTCAAGTTCAACGGCTGAACGTCGCTCAGGAGCTGTTGTCCCCAACCGGGCGCCCGTGTGTAAGGACGATCGGCTGATGCCCGTGATAGCATCGAACGAGCGCTTCGCCCGTCTAGGCGAAGAAGTGGAGTGGTACCGCGGGGAAAAGAGTTTTAAGCCTTTCTCGTCTCCAAAACTAGATGTCTTCTGGTTGAGAGAGAGAAAGGCTTTTTTGTTGCCTTGATTTAGCTCGCCTGTTTTTATTGTGTTAAAACATACCAATAGATAAATACTTTCCGGAGCCAAAAACTAATGGGAAACCTACCAAGTTCGCAAATGAAAGGTGCAAAGATTCTGATCGAGAGCCTTAAGAAGGCAGAAGTTGAATATATTTTTGGCGTACAGGGTGGAGCTGCTATGCCGATTTTTGATGAGTTATATGCTGTCGAGGGGCTCAAACTCATCACAATGCGGCATGAGCAAGGAACTGCTCACGCTGCTGATGGCTATGCCCGAGCAACAGGTAAAGTTGGTGTTGTACTGGCAACTTCCGGTCCTGGAGCAACCAACTTGGTAACAGGTATTGCTAATGCCCATATGGATTCAATTCCCATGGTGGCTATCACTGGACAGGTTCCAACGCATCTAATGGGCAATGATGCATTTCAAGAGTGTGATGTCCTCGGAGTTACTCGACCAATCTGCAAGCACAGCTACCTGATAAAAGATAGTAGCGAAGTAGCAGATGTGGTGGCCGAGGCTTTTCACATTGCCAGTACTGGTCGTCCTGGACCCGTGGTGATTGATTTTGCGAAAGACGCTCAAATTCAAGAGTCAGAGTTTCATTATCCTGAATCAGTTCATCTTCGTAGCTACAACCCAACCCTAAATGGACATCCTGGCCAGATCAAGAAGGCGATGGACCTAATTAAACAGGCTAAGCGCCCGATGATTTATGCGGGAGGTGGTGTTACGCTGTCTAATGCGCATCAGGAATTACGTCAATTCGCTTATAAAACCGGTATTCCAATCACTGTTACACTTATGGGACTAGGAGCTTTTCCAGAAACTCATCCTCTCGCGATGCAAATGCCTGGAATGCATGGTTCTTGCTGTGCGAATTATGCTTTTACGGATGCTGACTTGATTATTGCTGTTGGTGCTAGGTTTGATGATCGAGTTACCGGAAATTTGGATAGATTTGCTCAAAAATCCAAGAAAATTCATATTGATATTGATCCTTCTTGTATCGGTAAAAATGTAGCAGTTGATGTGCCAATCGTCGGAGATGCTAAGCGTATTTTAAGCGATATGAATGAAATGGCACAACCTGCACAAATTGAACCTTGGATGAAACAAATTCAAGAATGGCAAGACAAATACCCGTTTGAGTACCGACAAAACGGAGATAACATCATGCCACAGTATGTAATTGAACAGACTTATGACCTGTTTCCTGACGCAATTATCACTGCGGATGTAGGCCAACATCAGATGTGGGCAGCCCAATATTTTAAGTATACTGAACACAGACAATGGATAAATTCTGGTGGATTAGGTACAATGGGCTTTAGTCTACCTGCTACCATCGGCGCACAGTTAGGGAGGCCCGACAAGACTTTGGTCAATATCAATGGAGACGGTTCCTATATCATGAATATTCAAGAATTAGTACCAGCCGTTACTATGAAGTTGCCTCTTAAAATTTTCATCATTAACAATATGTATTTAGGTATGGTGCGACAATGGCAAGAGCTGTTTTTTAACCAAAGATATTCCGCTGTGGATTACCACGACAATCCGGATTTTGCCAAACTCGCTGACGCTTTCGGTGCTACAGGCATTAGAGTCGATCGGCCGGAAGATGTCCGACCTGCCATGGAGAGAGCTAAAGAAATTGACGATGGGCCAGTGGTAATAGACTTTATTGTGGATGAAGAAGAAAACGTCTATCCTATGGTGCCTTCTGGTGCCGGGTTAGATCAACTAATCCGGGGTTTAGCCTAATGTCAAAGCCAGTAACAGAAACCCACATTTTTTCTGTTTTGGTCGAAAACCGGTTTGGTGTTTTAGCTCGGGTCGCAGGTTTATTTAGCGGTCGCAACTTCAATATTGATAGTCTGTCAGTTGCTGAAACCGATGACCCCAAAGTATCTAGTATGACTATTGTCACAAATGGTGATACACAGATTATTGAACAGATAGAAAAACAACTTAACCGGTTGATTGATGTAATTAAGGTACGCGACCTAACAACTGAGAAGCACGTGGAGCGGGAATTGGCGTTGGTAAAAGTGGGATGTGACACTCAAGAACGGGCTGAAATTCTGCAGATAGTTGATATTTTTCGAGCTAAGACCGTGGATGTGACGACCAGTGACGTGACTATTGAAGTTACTGGTGACTCAGATAAAGTGTGTGCCTTCTTGGATATGTTACGTCCTTACGGTATTAAACAGATTGTCAAAACCGGTAAGATCGCTATGTTACGTAGTCCAATGGGTTGAGTAAATGGATGGAACAATAGTCGATGATTGTGAAGGGAAGATAGCCAACAATATACGAGGGAGATAATATGGCAACTATTTATTATGATAGTGATGCAGATTTTGATTTGCTTAAGGAACGGGTCGTTTCGGTAATTGGTTACGGAAGTCAAGGCCATGCTCAAGCGCTGAATTTAAAAGAGAGCGGCGCGAATGTTATTGTCGGATTACGACCGTCTAGCAAATCAGTAGATGAAGCGGAAGCTAATGGTTTGACCGTCAAGTCAGTCGAAGAAGCTGCAGCTGAAGGGGATATCGTTCAGGTTCTAATTCCAGACGAATTACAAGGTTCAGTTTATAAAAACCAGATTGAACCCAATTTATCAGAAGGCAATATGCTTTTGTTTTCGCACGGATTCAGTATCCACTTTGGACAAATTGTACCTTCAGAAGGAGTAGATGTAGCAATGATTGCTCCTAAAGCTCCTGGTCATTTGGTAAGACGCGTTTTCACAGAGGGGGCAGGAACACCTTGTCTACTAGCGCTGCATCAAGACGCAACCGGTCTAGCTAGAGATGTTGCCTTAGCTTATGCTAAAGGGATTGGTGGAACTAGAGCTGGTGTAATAGAAACTACGTTTCAAGAAGAAACAGAGACTGACTTATTCGGCGAACAAGCAGTGTTGTGTGGTGGGACTACAGCATTGATAAAAGCGGCTTTTGAAACTTTAGTCGAGGCTGGCTATCAGCCAGAGATGGCTTATTTTGAATGTCTACACGAACTAAAATTGATTGTCGATTTAATCTACGAAGGTGGATTAACTTGGATGAGACACTCAATCAGCAATACGGCTGAATATGGCGATTTAACTCGCGGTCCTCGTATCGTTGATGAAGGTGTAAAAGAACGGATGAAAGAATTATTGGCTGAAGTTCAGAGCGGAAAATTTGCCCGCGAGTGGGTCCTAGAAAACCAAGCCAACCAACCAACGTTACAAGCTTTACGCCGACAGGAGAGAACTCATCAGGTTGAATCAGTCGGAAAAGAATTACGCAGCATGATGAGCTGGATAAAAGATAACCAATAGTATATTTCGTTTAAATTCCAAACAGACCCAAAACGGCTGAAGCTAAGTAGTTTACCCACTTGGCTTCAGCCGTTTTTTACTTCATATATACGTGTAACTGATGCGAAGACTGATTCCGTATTTTCCTGCTTTAGTGATGGATTTCTGTTTGGGTACGATCATGACTAATACTGCTTTTTTTTCTACCTCTTTATCTTTAAGTGCATCTTTTATTGGTACACTGGGAGCAATTTCTACTTTACTATTTTCTATATTTGCTATTCCGTTTGGCCGATTATCTGACCGAGTAGGTAGGCCAATTTTACTAGGAGCTGGTTGCTTGTTAGTTATGGCTGTTAGTTTAGCTCTTCCCCAATGCAGAAATTCTTTTCATCTATTAACCATCTACCCATGGCTAGGTGTTAGCCAAGCCTTATTTTGGCCAACCTACGAAGCCTGGCTTGCTGAACGCCAAGGAGAAGAAACATTAATTCAACGTTTATGTTTATTCAACTTGTTTTGGTGTTCCGGCATTACTCTTGGCCCCCTACTATCCAGCTATGTTCAAAAAACACCGAGCCCTAATTTCCCTTTTTATCTAGTTGGTGGATTATCCATTTTGAATTGGTGGATGATCAGTTATCGTCCAAAATTTAGCCAGCAAAATTTAATCGAGACTGATCAACAAATAACTAATTCTGTTCCTCAAAGACCAATATATATAAATCGTTCATTCTTATATATGAGTCGAATTGCCAACTTTGGTTCTTGGTTTACACTTAGAATCTTACAGTTAATAACTCCAAAGCTAGCAACTGAACAAATGAATATTCAGCCCAGTCAATATGCAAAATTAATTGCAGCGTTAGGGATCATGCAACTTCTGACCTATATCTGGTATGGATCAAAAAAATCGATTGTTTTTCACTACCGGTTACTACCTTTGTGGGGTCCACAAATTGCTGTGGTCATAGGCATGTTCATTATGGGAAAATCATATCAATTTTCTATTTGGTTTATTGTTTTTGGGTTGCTTGGGGTTTCAGTAGCTACGACCTATTTTAGTAGCATGTATTATGGTCTAGTTGACGGTCCACAGATAAAGGATAAAGACGGTAAGGGTGAACAAACCGGTTGGCACGAGGCTATTCTAGGTAGTGGTGCCCTGTTAGGACCTTTATCTGGCGGGTGGATGGCCGATCAGACACAAGACCCGCATAGTCCCTACCTGCTATGTAGTGGACTAATATTTGGGTTACTAATACTACAATTGTGGATTTGGCTAACGATGCGAGATAGTGATAAAACCAACCAATCCACTTAGTAGGATTTGGAACCCTGCCTGATAAAATCCTTCCCAGAATGGTTGACAAAGAAAAATAAGTCCACTAGCGATCCCACCTAGAGCCAATCGTTCAACCAATATTTTTCGCGATGATGACAAAGAAAACAGAAAAAATCCGGTCAATATCAGGGGTAAGGCGAACGGACGCAGTTGGTTACTTCTCGCTAACGGTTCAGACTGGTAGATTAAAAGTGGTAATGGCAATAAGAATATTAATCCAGTCGCCGAAAGAATAGCTCCAAATGCAGCAGTGGTCCGACGAAAAGGAGTTGAAATGCCCAATGCAAGAGCAGAAACGGCAAGTAAATGTATCGAGTAAGTACGTTGAGTCGGTAGGAATAAACAGACTAGGCCAACGGATATCCCAACTGTTGATATACCAAAGATAAATTTAGAAAAAAGTGGAGATTCAATACAAGAAGTCAACATTAGTACTGATACTATGAGACAAGGAAAAGCAAAACCACGTAACAAAATAATTGGGGATTGGAACAGTGGTTGGAACAGAAAAACCCATCCAACAACGAACAGAAAAAGACCACAAAACGAAAGACGAGAGAATTTCAATGTACGATCCTAATAACAAAGTGGATTATTGCTCAACTATCTTTCAGCTTGAACTTTACTTCTTAATTCTTACCTAGACCACTCTGTGTGAGACTTATAATCTTGCATCACAGGAACCTAATAAAAGGTCATAACACTCGAATTTAAAATAGTAAGAGCAAATCTAAAACCCAGGTTCGGATGCTACAGTACAGCATCAAACCTGTCAAGTTTATTCGGTACTGTACTGGCTGCTATTTGATTTTTAATCTAAATTTGAGTCGATTTAGCCATTTTTCTACGACCTACTAATCGGGTGAGATCGCTTCAATTTTTGAAAATTATCTCATTGTATCAATGATGCAATTTTGGCCAATTTCTCTCTGTTCTAATTGATGGTTCTAGAAATGGTCTGTCGTGGAAGATCTTCAGAAGGCTTGCCTAAAAAGACATTGTACACAAGCTAAGTTAATTTTGAAGTGGGAAACACAACTTGTTTTGAGACCTTTTCCAAACTCTGATTTTTGATAATCTAAATCTAGTTTGGAATAATTGGTAGCATCAAGTGTGAAGGGAATTGATTGGAATGGAAGATAGTTTGTTTTGCTGTAACGGTTTTAGTAGCTTCCGGTATGAATTCTCCAGTATTTGGATTTCGGTCATAACGGGGAAAGTTACTACTAGAAATTTCTAATCTTATTTTATGTCCTTTCATAAATACATTACTCGTCGGCCATAAATCAATTTCGATTTTGGTTGGCACTTTTTCAGTATTCTTGCTCGGCTGATAATTACGTCGAAGTATTCCATCGCAGAGATTGTACGCGTTTCCATTAGGATACACGTCAACTAGCTTAGCAGTAAAATCGGTACAGACGACGTTGGTATGGACATAAATGATTAAACGAACCGGACCTGTGACCTCAACTGGTTCAGATAGGGTATGCGTAGAATAAATTAGTACATCATCTCTCAATTCAATAGAATTTTGAAGGTGAATTCCTGACCTTGGCCCCAGCATGGCTCCACCAGCAGAAGGTACAGGATTTAGCGGATCGTATAGGAATGAATCTGAAGGTTCTTCAGATTGAGGAATTTTTTCATCTAACCATCCACCACCTGAAACAGAGTTAGCCTTACCATTACTATGTAGATAGAAAGGTGTATACTGTGTACGTTCTAAAGGCCATTCTTTTTCATTACGCCATTGGTTATGACCAAGAACAAATATTTTAACCTTCGGCAAATCGAATTTGTCTTTTCCAATTCCAAGGTTATAGTCAAACCAAGGGATACTCGGAGCTAAGCTAGCTGGCCTGTAAGGCAATGATTGTTGGCTACCGGGTAATGTTACTTCATTTGCGTGCCCCCAAGGTCCAATAATAAGACGTGTTTCTGTGGCCACATTGTCATTGGCATTATTGATCACTTGATTAAAATCTTCAATTTGTGTAGGAAGAAACGGATCAAACCATCCTGCCATCAAGAGTATGGGAACTTGAAGTGTATGTGTTCGGTTCACACCATCGATTTTCTGCCAGTATTTGTTATCATTTTGGTTTAGTACCCAATCGTTGAAAAAAGGTGTGTCTCCGATTGCTCGGTCATCAGCTTCGATCAATGGAAAATCTTGAACCGCTTGGTCCAAATTGGTCATTTTGACTTCTCGATCTTGACTTCCTCGACTCCTGATAGCCCAAAACAAACCACTCTCTAGCGAGAATGCACCACCATCATGAAACATCCTTCTAAAACTAGTGCTTGCTATTTGAACAAATAAGGCTTTTAGACCGAGGTCAGGTCGATCTGAGATACACCATTGAGAATGACCGAATGAAGATGCTCCCCACATGAATACATTTCCATCAAACCAAGGTTGTTTTTTGATCCATTCTAGCGTCTCAATTCCATCTTGACGTTCGTATAAAAGAGGATAAAACTTCCCACCTGATCCGTACCGACCTCTAGTTCCTTGAATAATTGCTGTGTATCCACGACGGGCCCAGTAACGACCAATAACATCAGCGCGAACTCGATTACCCAATTTATTAGTCAGCGGAATTCTGACTAGGATTGTTGGTGTTTTCCCGTTTTTCTTCGGGAAATGGATATCTGATATTAGCCTTACACCATCGCTGGTTGTAAACCCAACAAGCCGTTTAGTTTTGACGTTATAAGATGAAACTCTAACACCTTCGTTAGGCAAGAGTGATCGGGTTGCAAGGTCGTAGACAGACACACAGCCTGACAAAAGTTGAAAAGTAACCATCAATATGACTATAGTTAAGTCTTGTACTATAGGTGTTGACTGAGTATTTGAACGGTTTCTTATAGATAAAAACATTTATTTAGTGCCTGCGTGCCGACTCAAGAATAGTACGAAAGTAATCCTAATTGGAAAGTATGCGAGTATTTATCCTTCTAGCTCTCTGACAATGATCTTGAACCAGAAAATGGATGTTTAAGTAAGGCGGTTAACTGGTCTTTTCCCTCTTTATCAAATACATCTAGGCCGAAACTAACTTTTCTGGGATCATCATAGATCAAGGTGCCGAATATTCTATCCCAAAATGAAAAAACATTACCAAAATTTGAATCAGTCCAAGGTTGAGTCGCATGGTGATGAAATTTATGTATATTGGGTGTAATGAAAACCCAGCTCAATGGACGGTCTAACCAACTTGGCATCAGAATATTGGCATGAGTGAAATAAGTAAAAAAGATTGTGCATAAACGGTAAAAAACGTAGTAGGTCATGGGTATCCCGCCCAAAACAATCGCTACTAAAGCAAAGACTTCTCGAACTAAAAAATCTCCAGGATGATGTCTGGTTCCAGTACTAACATCCACTTCAGAATCAGAGTGATGAATGGTATGAAAATTCCATAAAAAAGGAATTTGATGTATCAAGTAATGGGCCAAATATTGGGAAAAGAAATCTAGCAACAGAGTTCCAATTAATAACTCAACCCAAATTGGTAATGTAAAGAAATGCAGAAGCCCTATCTCATTTTTACCGATCCACTGAAAAATACCGACCATGATAATCCCAAACAAGATGTTAATGGCTGAATTGAACAACAGGAAGACCAAGTTCAGACCTGCATGATTCCATTTCTTATAGTTGAAGATACTCACAGGTCTGATCCTCTCGAGTTGTGAAAAGATCATAAAACAGAGGACGATAAGAGTAACTTTGTGCCAAAGCGGCACCTGTTCACAATAATTCAAAAGTGCTTCCATGATAAGTTGTCCCCACTTTCAGCTGGAATAAAGGTTGCATAATCGAAAAGAAGTCAAATACTACATTTTTCTATCAACCATAAATAACTTGAGAAGAAAGATTGATTGTTTGCGCTAGTTCATATAACTAATAGACCTTAAGCTCAATAATCTACGCTCGAACCATCTAATTCAGAAAGATCCTCTCGAGAATAGACCTACGATTTTTTCTTAAACTAGTTGGAATTTGCCGACTTACACTTTTGTTACGATGTAGGAAGATAATCTAATCCGAATCCTGAATCGTCAGTGATGGAATCAATCGAAAGTTTTGCACCCTTTCCTATCATCAGTGATGGCTCTACAATGTCGTGCTTTAACAAGTATGTACCAAATCCTCCTTCCTGAGCGAGAAGAATATCCCGAAACGTGCTAGCTACAGTTAATGCTGCTCGTGTCAGAATACTAGTTTCACCGACTTGAGCGCCAACAATTATAGGAATACCCATTTTTTTGGCCGTTTGGGCGATCTCCAGCGAACGTAATATTCCACCCATCTTTGAAATTCTTACATTTACGATCCATTTATCAGTATTGGTCTGGAGGTGATTAAATTGCTCTTTAACAATGAAACTCTCATCTAATAAAATTTTGGTGTCAAGGACTGTAGCAATTTGTCTAAATAAATCATACTGTTTGGCATCAATGGGTTCTTCTACTGCCCAAAAATCTTTTTCCAATTTTTTCAGATAATCTATCGCCTCTTCCACGTCTGTCCAGAGATTATTAGCGTCGATTCGAATCCTGACGTTCTTAACTAAGTTTGTTATCAATTCTAAATTTTGCTTGTCTTGTTCTAATTTTCCCGAAACTTTAATTTTGAAATCACTAAATCCTAGGTAAATGTATTGTTGAAGTTGTTTTTCGAATACATCTAAGTTATTCACACCCAAAACCGCGGTGTAGCGAAATTCACCCGATAGTCTTGGAAGAGACAGAAGATCTTCAACAGATTTTCCTTCTTCTTTGGCTAATACATCCAATAAAGCTAATTCAATAGCACACCAAGCTGATAAATTATTGTCTATACTCTTTTTGTGTTGAGTCATCCATTCACTTAGATCAGAGAGGCTTCTTATCTGTTGAATGGATAATTTATGCTTTTCAAAGAAAGATATGACACTGCCAACAGTTTCTCCGGTTACATAGCTTCGGGGACATCCTTCTCCCAACCCGTAGGAACCTTCAGCTGATCGAACTTTCACTAAAACACTTTCAGTTATATTACGTTCAGCTGAAGAATGCTTAAAATTGACATTGAAAGGAATCTCTAATCTTTTTATCTGTATCTGGTCAATTTTCATTTTCGATCTCACAGCGATTGTTGATCAAAATCAAAGGAACAATCTTTTTCGTACTGAAGGTGTACAATCTTGAATTGGGCTTCTCTTTGTCCATTTTCTATACAATCTCTTTTATAAGCCTCGCTTGTTCCTTCTGCTAAAAAAGTAACTTTTACTGGTTGTAAGCGCTGGCTTTCTCTCTTACTTTTATATTCGATGTTTAATTTACAGAGACTTTCTTCCACCTCTTTAACAATCTCTGACTGATAATCATCATTTGGCAATTCTGCAAGATCAAGTTCAAGATAGAGATGGTATTGGAGGTTATCAGGCATAGCAAACATGATGAAGAATTGAATATCTACACCTAGCTTTTGCTTCACTTCTGCGATTGCTTCAATCAGATGATTTTCGTAGAGTTTTTCTCCGGTAATATTGGTGACACCTTTACCTTTTTGTACAAATCGAATTGTTGGTGTATTGTTAAATCGGCCATTAACCTCGATTATATCGTTGATAAAGTAACGGTAAAGTCCATTTTGGGTAGTAGCAAAAATGTAATACTGTTTTCCTTCTTCAATTTGATCTACTGTCAAAAAATTATGCTGTTCACTTTCCCACTCTTGTTGTTCTACAAATTCGAAAAAATTTTCATCTATGGTAGGAATTCCTTGGTTGTTTAGGACGTCTAGCGTTATGTTTCCTCTAAATTCGCTGGATAAGTATCCTAACTCAACAATACGGGTGGAAGAACTAAGCTGGTTTTGGATTGATGGAATTAAGACTCGACAACTACCATTTGTCCAAGTTGCAATTGCCTTCAGGTTTGGCCATACATCAGCGAAGGTTAAACTACCTTTCTCTGATTCTATTCTTTCCAATTGCCTGGCTCTGTCTGGGTTACTTTTGAAACGGGCCAAAATTTGTTCGATGTCATCGCTGGTTTGTCTTTCTGCCTGTATTTCCTTCGAACTTGACACCAATTTTTCCAGGGTACCATTTTTAATATCCCTAATTAGCTGGTCGCCTTCAGTTTTAATCAGCTTTATAATTTTTAGTATAGAAGTCGGGTTTGCTGTACCTATTAGGGTAATATTTTCGTCTGCTAAGGCAAATGCAGAAATTAGGTAATATTTGAGTTCATAATCCTCAATTTCAAAGACTTCCGCTGGAACAACATACTTCGACCGTACAATAGAAGGCATACTTTTGTAAATCAAACCAGACATGGATCCGAACGGAGTACCAGTTTCCAAATTACCTTCTACTGCAGGACTAACAATTCCCATTATTTTGCCATCATAAACACCCGGTATCGAGGTGTAAAGAGCATACGAAAATATTTTCTGACTCCTCTTATAGTCTGAAATAGTGTCTTCTAGGATTGGTACATACTTAGGGGTATCTGTAGTCCCACTGGTTTGAGCATACATTACTGGTTGCTCACGGTTGAGGTAAGCTTCTCCTTCGTCCTCTTGTTTGTCGATATATGGCCTTAATTCTTCATATGACTGAATGCCAACAGCTTGCCTAAATTCTTGATAAGAGGATATTTTTTCGAAATTATGTTCTTGACCAAAACGAGTATTCTTGTTTGCAGCCAAGATTTTATCTAAGAGACGGTTTTGGGTTTCCAGTGGTTTTTGAGTCTGTAATATGACCGGATTCCATAGGCGAGACTTCATAATCAACATTCTAAAAAACATTAGTAAATTCAGTAACGAATTCAGCATTTTCTTATCCTTGTTGTTTATCTAGGCCTTTGATAAAAGGTGTTCGAATTTGGCTAGCGAAATCTAAAGGGTATTGGCGATTTTTTAGTCCCAACCCGTCAACTGATTTTTCTTTTGGTAAGAACCAAGTCCCGAATAGCAGATCCCAGACAATCAAATTATTTCCGTAATTCCTGTTGGATTCCCTAATCAGAATTGAATGGTGCCATCTATGTAGTTCTGGACCACTAATCAAATAGTTGAGGAAGCCAAGTCTTAGATTGATGTTGCAATGTTGGAAGAATCCATTAATAGCATAGAAGACAAAATAGATACTTAAGACTTCTTCTGAAACACCAACAATGATAAAAGGGAAAGCGTCCAAGAGGAATTGTAAGGCCTTATCTAGTGGATGGAAGCGCCCCACATTCACCCAGTAAAGTTTGTGTGGAGAGTGGTGTACAGCATGTAAACGCCACAAAGGCTCCCACTCATGAGCTGCTCTATGTAACCAGTATCGAAGCAAATCAGCTAGAAAAAGCATCAAGATAGCTTGAATAAAAGATGGAAATTGGTGTGGCCAAAACCCCTTTAAGATAATCTCCTTGGTTTGAAGGTAAGATAGCAATGTACTAGCGAACAGAAAAGAAAGAAGTTTAGGTAAGACAATCTGAATAAAAACCATAAAGGTAAGATCATTTCCAATATCTGAAATTTCTGGAGTCCATTCACCTCTGTAGGGAAAATAAGATTCTAAAAATGTGATAATCGCTGCGCCGAATACAACTGGTATGTAGGCTACAATCTTCGAGGAATAGGGTGTGTTTTTTAGGAGCAATTGATACAAAACTAGGGCAAGTATGATTACTACTGGATAGGCCGTCCATGCAACGATACTTCTCATCCGATCATTGAGTATTGGCATTATTACTTCCCTGAAGTGCGTTTCTATAATTTTCTTGTTTACCATGTTGGTAATGAAATACACCGACTGTAACTAAAAAAGAAGCTAATACAGTATGAAAAAATGTTGGAATTCTAGCCCCAAACCAGCTATGTTCTGGGGCGATGGTCAATCCAACAATCAACCGAAATAGCATTACCATCAAATAAATTGCTCCCAAGAATAAACAAATTTTCCCTGTTCTATTTCTAGGAATTACACGACCAAGAGAAATCTTTAGGATGACTATTAAGCAGACTAAAATTATCAGAAATTGGGCAACGACTAGCAACCAATAAGGGACTGCTCCACTTTGCCAGTCTTCAAATGGCGGGAGAAAGCC